>CAIOYD010000026.1 GCA_903862415.1 uncultured Oxalobacteraceae bacterium
CAGCCGTTGAATGTGGTGGCATTCAATTCGTGTTCACGACAATACGCCGCTTGCGTCATTCCAGACGCCTGCCAGGTGCTGACGTGTTGCAGCCAATCTGCTTTGCTTATTAAAGATTTGAATCTCGACATGCTTTGCTCTCCAATTTGATCAGGTCTGGAGAGTGCATGAAATTAATTGACGTTCATAGGTGGTAGCGTTGGACGCTTACATAGGTCGACTTGCAGAGACAGCTGGAATCATGAAGGGTAGGGCGCTGTATAACGCGAAATCAGCTGACTACAAGACCTTGATTGAAGCCTGGGCACTGTTTTCCGTATCCCAGCCTGTAACCCATTCTCATAAAAACAACACGGATGCGGCGCCACCGTCAGGGCCCAAACCAAGACACAGAATTGCCCGTAATTATGTAGAAGTCTTTTCAGGCGCGAAAATCGTGTCTAAAAATGAGGGCATCGTGTCTAACTTGGAGCTTCAGGTCACGTTGCTGAAAGCTGAAAAGGCGATCATGGCGGAGAAGTTGACCAAAGAGATCGAACTAAGGAATAGACCAATCGCTCGACCACGTGGGCGAAAGCCATTATCAAAATGGAATCTAAGCAATGATGATTTGGATGGCTTGGAAAGGGCGATTGAACCGGAGTTCTTGAAGTCACAAGGGTGGAAATTGGACGCCAATTTCCAGGTAGTCAATGAGAGCGGAAATATCGTTTTTCATAGGGGATTCATACAGGGAGTTCGCAAGATACTGGCAGTGGAGTTAAGTGCCAGCGACCCACAAAAAGAAAATGCAGATGAGTGACCATCTGCATTTTTTCGTTAAGTATGTATTTCTCGGATGACAACAGAAAAAGTTAGGCATTTCGTGTCTAACTGTACGGAATCAAGCGGTATTTCACAGGATTTGTTGCATTTTTGTAAATCGTAAATTTTTGATTTTAAAGAATTAATGGTGGAGGCGGCGGGAATCGGGCATCCTCCCCAGCCAATGCGCCTGCAGGCGCAATGGCGTTCGCGGGCTCGCCGCATGCGGCTCGAATTCCCCGCTCACCCCGCGTCCGTGCCGGACGCGGATTCAATTCCCGTCTAACTTCGAACAAAATTAAAAAGGCCACTCTTGCGAGTGACCTTTGTAATTTTGGTGGAGGCGGCGGGAATCGAACCCACAGTACATCCTTATTTCATGCGGTTTTCCACTGGGTGCGTGTCTAAATCGTGTCGAACTTAGCTGAATTTTCCGTGGAAAACCAAATTTTGAACTGCAAAAAAACTCGAAACAATAAGAAATTTGTTTGTTCTAAAAACGGTCGGATTTATGCCTACGGGCTGGATTGTGCCTTAATTATCCCAATTGGATTCCGGAGAGCAGTCATTGGTTGACTGGCAATAGTGAGCAAATGACACGGAATAAAAAAAGGAATTTAGCCCACTTTCAATTCATCGCCTTGTCCACCAGTAAAGTATCCGTGAATTGCTCGAACCGCACAATTTTACCGTCATTGAGTGTCCAGATATGAGTCGCCCGCACTTGCATGAATTTACCGGTCTTCCGGTAGGTGCCGCAATAATGCCCCACACCTATAATGCGCGCCCCAGCATCTATTAGTTCCTCCAGATCAAACCGATAACCGCGCCATTCAGAATCGAGTATCTTGAATACATTTTCCGTGATTTGTTCTGGGCCTGTCCACGTTCCTGCGCATGGGAAGCCTGCCATTTCGGTCCACTGCACATCTGGTGAAACTTCGGCCATCATAGAGGTAATGTCCTGCCGTGCCGATGCGGCATAGTGGTCGGCGATGATATTTAAGTTGGTGCGCATGTGATTGCATCCTTTTAAAAAATGCGTTTCGAAACCTGCAGTCTCTTCCAGCAAAGTTCCTCTATCACGGAAACTCCGCTGAGCTTTGTCATACCAGTACTCAGCGTCTTCAAGATCACCCTTTTGAAGATGTAAAATGCCATGCAGCCAAGCTCCTTCGGGAGAACCATCCTTTTGCACGAGATTGTGAGCCTCAATCCAGCGGCCCGACCGCATCTCAGCAATAACAGTCAGAAGTACAGTCATAAAAAACAATTCAGTTTGGTTCGGGTTTAAATTATCTGATGCTGACTTCGCGCAAGGATCAATTTTTCAATCTATATAGATCTGGCTAAACAGATCGCTAGACTGCCCAAAAAGAACGTTATCGCTTAACAGGCGGCTTCCGTGGGCATGCTCAATGATCAAGCAAGATACTCCTTACCTGTGTGCTCATGATGCTATCTCCTTACCACTTCATTTCACCTTTATTAACCTTGGCACCAATTTCTAGCGACATCGCTCCATCGGTCACTTGTGGGTAGGCTTGTTTCATCGCGTTGATTAGCTCACTGCTGTTTTTACTGGCGGCCAGATTTTTTTCAAAGGCCTGCAGATAGTCCTTAGTAAAAGTGATTGCACTGGCATCCAGTTTGGCGTTGGCATTCATGTGACCTGGTACCACTAACTCAGGTTTGAGCGCCGCCATCTCGTCCAACTGTGCTATCCACGCGGCACGCTCAGCGGGGGTCTGCGTATCTGCGGTCCAAACATGCATGTCGCCGAATACGCCGATGTTGCCGGCGATCGCTTTAATCGATGGAATCCAGACGTAGGGACGGTGAGCCAGCAAACCTTGTGTGCCGCGAATTTCGATCGTCTGGCCGTCCAGCTTCAGTGTGTTACCCACCAATGCGCGTGGTGCTATAGGTTTGCGCGGCGCATTTGCGCCCATCAAAGGCCCCCAGTAGGCAACTTTTCCAGCCATCTTGGCTGTCAATTTATCCAATACGGCAGGCGTTGTAACCACATCGGCCTGAGGGAAGACTTGTTTCAGGGTTTCAACGCCAAAATAATAGTCAGGATCTGCCTGGCTTACATAAATAGTCGTGAGTTGCTTTCCGCTGTCGAGTACGTTGGCAGCAATGCGCAGGGCATCTGCTCTGGTGAAGCCAGCATCGATCACCATTGCTTCTTTTTCCCCATAGATCAGTGTGGAATTAACGTTGAAACTGTGACCATCGGCATTGTAGACTTTGACGGTGAGCGGTTGGGCAGCTTGGGCTGCTGTGAAAGTAACAGCCAGTGAGGCGGCGAAAACGGTGGTACGGATCATATTGAACTCCTTAAAAAAGGGGGGTAAAGGCAAGGTTTTTAACGTACACCCATGATAATTTCTAAAATTGCGCAGATAAACCCTATAATTCGCCCATTATTGTTTCAATAAAAGGACAAGTCATGGATCGTCTCACGGCTATGCAAGTGTTTGTCGAGGTCACCAAAACGGGCAGTTTCAGTGCCGCTGCGGACAATCTGGATATGTCGCGCGCTACTGTTACACGCTATGTCGTCGAACTGGAGGAGTGGCTGGGTACCCGGCTGTTACAGCGCACGACACGCAGTGTCACACTCACCGACGCAGGGGAAAGCTGCATGCGCCGCAGTCAGCAGATGCTGGAGCTGATGGAAAACGTGCAGGACGAAACCGGTATTCATGACGGCACGATGCGCGGCCAGTTGCGTATTACTTGCAGTGTGTCGTTTGCTTATGCCCAAATGGCGGCAGCTGTGGTCGATTTTTTGAAATTGCACCCGCAGCTGAAAATCGATCTCAATGCCAGTGAGGCATCGCTCAACCTTGTCGACGCACGCATCGATTTGGCGATCCGTATCAGTTCCGAACCCGACCCCGCGCTGATTGGTCGCATTTTGGCGCCGTGCCTGTCAGTGTTGGTGGCGTCACCAGATTATCTGTCCGTTCACGGAGTCCCGAAGGTGCCCGCTGATTTGGTGAATCACCATTGCTTGAGCTATGCCAACTTTGGTAAAAATACCTGGAAATTCAGTCGGGGGGACGAACAAGTCGAAGTGAGGGTAAATCGCAGTCTCAGTGCAAACGAAGCCACCGTACTGTTACGTGCCGCTTTGGCTGGCGGAGGAATTGCCCTGCAACCGGCCTATTTGGCCAATCCGCATCTGGCAGACGGAAATTTGCGTGCATTGCTGCCGGACTGGAACGTGCCTGAAATGCATATCTATGGACTCTATCCATCTCGCAAGCACCTGTCACCTGCAGTGCGCGCCTTCCTGGACTTTTTAATAGAACGATTCGCGACAATACCTTGGCAGGGATAAAGGCCTCAACGCGAGGCGCACACAATATGTTCGACAGCGAGAATCGGACATTTCAATTTGGTTAGAACCGGACATTACTATTTGGCTGTAACAGAGCGATGTCCGATAATATAAATTAGGTACACGCTAGGAAAATATTTGTTAATTATTTTGAATTGTCTCTGGTACTCTATGAATCAAAGCGAGATGGATTCGATTCCTGTAAGCCGCACTAATATTCCGCTTTAAAGACAACGAGTTAGGGTTTTATACACTTCCCCTTTTTTCTTTTGGTTCTGAACTTTATGTTAAATCGGAATCTATTTGCGTGTCCGATTTCTGTGGCGACGCGTTGGCTGCGCGGAATTTCAGTTATGGACGGAGCATGTTCGTGCGTTGAACTTGGGTTTGCTTTGAAAATTGATGAATGCTATATTGCATTTCCTGCATGGGAACGTTTCCATATCAACTCAACTAGGAATTAGTGAATGAGTGTGTCGTACCGACAGTTCAATTGCCAACAATGCGCTCGCCTGACTTTTTCTTCCTGTCCGCACCGCAGGGAGTGTCATGGTTAAAGTACATCGGTTGATCTCGCTGATTGCTCTCGGTATCTGCATTAATTCGCATGCAGCCGCGCCGCAGGCTGAAGTGATTCATTGGTGGACATCCGGTGGAGAATCCGCTGCTGTCAGTAAATTTGCCGATGCTTACCGTAAAGCGGGAGGGGTCTGGATCGATAACGCCATCGCAGGCAGTGAGCAGGCGCGCGAAGTGACGATTAACCGCATTATTGGCGGCTCACCGCCGACGGCAGCGCAGTTTAATACTTCCAAACAGTTTCTCGATATGATCGACGAAGGCATACTTAACGACGTTGATGAAGTCGCGAGGCGCGAAGGCTGGGATGCGATTTTGCCGGATCCGATCAAAAATGTAATCAGTGAGCACGGTCATTATTATGCGGTGCCGGTCAGTATACATATGCCTGGATGGATCTGGTATTCCAAGTCGGCATTTAAAAAAGCAGGAATTACCAAAGAACCGACAAACATGGAGGAACTGTTTGCCGCGCTCGATAAACTCAAGGCTGCCGGCCTGATTGCGCTTGCCCATGGCGGACAGTCCTGGCAGGAGAACATTGTTTTTATGGCGATGCTGTCGAATGTCGGTGGAAAACAACTTTATCTCGATGTTTTCCGTGACCGCAAACCAGAGGCAATCCGTTCAGAGGCCTTTCGGAATGTGCTCTTGACTTTCAAACGCCTGCACAACTATGTCGATGCAGGTGCCCCTGGCCGTAACTGGAACGATGCGACAGCTCTGCTGATCAGCGGAAAAGGCGGGATTCAAATCATGGGCGACTGGGTCAAAGGCGAATTTACCGCCGCCAGACAGAATGCCGGAACGGACTTCGGCTGTATTCCTGGTTTCGGTGCGAATTCGCTGTATCTGATACAGGGCGACGCTTTCGTCTTCCCGAAGACCGATGATCCGAAAACACTCGTCGCTCAAAAACTGCTTGAGAAAGTACTGGTCGCTCCGGAAAATCAGCTGGCGTTCAGCAAGTTGAAAGGTTCCATCCCGATTCGCCCGGATATCGATGCGTCATCAATGGACGTTTGTGCGCGGACCGGTATGGCAATCATGAAGGACAAATCACGTCAGGTCGGAATCGGCGAAGTTTACCTGAGCCCCGATCAAAACGGTGCAATGGTCGACGTACTGACGGCGTTCTGGAATACCGGCATGTCGGCTGAGCAGGCGCAAAAAAGCATTGCCTCGGCCCTGAAATACTGACCCATGAGATCCAGACACTACGCTCGTTTTATTCCCCATGTTGCGCTGCTGCCGATGGCAGTGACGGTCATCGTCGCCTATCTGGGCAGCATGGTGTGGACATTCCTGATATCTCTGACCAGTTCGCGCACCTTTCCTTCGCAGCACTTTGTCGGTCTGGCGCAGTACACCCGATTGTTTGAAAACGAACGCTGGCTGCTTTCGCTCCATAATCTGGCCCTGTATGGCGCACTGTTTATTGTTGGCAGCATGTTGATCGGCTTTCTGCTGGCTGTGTTCATTGATCAGAAAGTGCGTGGCGAAGGTGTGTTGCGCACGGTCTTTCTTTATCCCTACGCGATGTCATTTGTCGCCACCGGACTGATATGGCAATGGATGCTTAATCCGGTAGACGGCATACAGAATGCGGTGCGCCAACTGGGCTGGAGCGAATTCCGGTTTGACTGGATCGTCGATCAGGATATGGTCATGGTGACGATCGTAATTGCGACGGTCTGGCAGGCTTCGGGTCTGGTGATGGCGCTGATGCTGGCCGGATTGCGCAGTATCGATGAACAGATCTGGAAGGCCGCGCGTCTGGACGGTATTCCGGTCTGGCGTGTATATGTGTCGATTGTGTTGCCTATGTTGTGGACTACGGCAGTGACAGTTTTACTGCTGCTGGTCACCGCCGTGGTGAAACTGTTCGATTCAGTGGTGGCCATGACCCAGGGTGGTCCTGGTACGGCCAGCGAAGTGCCGGCCAAATTTATTATGGATCATCTGTTTGGCAGGGCCAATATTGCTATTGCTTCGGCCGGCGCGATCATGCAGCTTATTCCGGTAGTTGTGGTGCTTGCATTGTATTTTTATGTACGCAGGAACAGGAGCCGGCCATGAGCGCAGGCGCAATTCTGAAGTCGCCGGCTCGCCTTGGCATCTATGTATTTTTGCTGGTGGCAGCCCTATTTTTTTTGCTGCCGCTGTATATCATGCTGGTGACCTCGGTCAAGCCGATGGAGGAAATCTGGAATGGCAATCTATTTGCAATGCCGAAGCAGATCAGTTTCGAGCCATGGCATGCGGCATGGAGTACGGTTTGTACCGGTACTGCGTGTGAAGGTATAAGTGTCGGATTCTGGCATTCGGTATGGATCGTGGTTCCCGCAACCGTGCTGCCGATACTGCTTGGATCGCTGAACGGTTATATCCTGTCGTTCTGGCGTGTACGGGGTGCCAACCTGCTGTTTGCTGCGCTCATGACCGGTGCGTTCATCCCGGTACAGATCATGATGTATCCGCTGGTACGGGTGATGGCAGCAATGCATATGTTCGGTTCGCTGCCCGGCATCGTGACGGTGCATATTATTTTCAGCATGCCTATGATGACACTGCTGTTTCGCAATTACTATGCAACCCTGCCGCGTGAACTTTTTCAGGCTGCACGTATCGATGGTGGTGGTTTCTGGCGGATTTTCGTGCATCTGATGTTACCCATGTCCACACCGGCTGTCGTGGTTGCAGCCATCATGCAGGTGACCGGTGTATGGAATGATTATCTGCTCGGTCTGGTGTTTGCCGGCCGTGACAATCTGCCGATGACGGTGCAGCTCAATAATCTGATCAATACCACCACCGGCACCCGGCTCTATAACGTGAATATGGCAGCCACGATACTGACTTCGTTGCTGCCGCTGTTGATTTATTTTCTGGCTGGTCGCTGGTTCGTGCGCGGCATCACCGCCGGCGCTGTTAAAGGATAACTATGTCGTCTTTACATGTAAAAGACTTGTGCATCAATCTTGACGGCGCCTGCGTCATCAGTCATCTTGACCTGCAGGTGTTCGCCGGAGAATTTTTGGTGCTGCTTGGTCCGTCCGGCTGCGGCAAGTCAACTTTGCTGCACAGTATTGCGGGCCTGGTAGAAGTCAGCTCGGGGACCATCGACATTGATGGTCGTGATATGACCCGGGTCGAACCGAGCAACCGCGGCATCGGAATGGTGTTTCAATCCTACGCTCTCTATCCAACCATGTCAGTTGAAAAAAACATGTCGTTTGCCCTGCGTGTTAATGGCACACCGAAAGCCGACATCGCAAGCCGGGTCAGACGTGTTGCAGAAATGCTGCACCTGGAACCGCTACTGCACAGGAAGCCGGCGCAATTGTCTGGTGGGCAGCGACAGCGGGTTGCGATCGGACGTGCGCTGGTCCGGGATGCCGGCCTGTTTTTGTTCGATGAACCGTTGTCCAATCTGGATGCCGCCTTGCGCGCCGAGTTACGTCGTGAACTGAAACTGCTGCATCGAAATCTGGGTGTGACGATGATTTACGTCACGCATGATCAGGTTGAGGCAATGACCCTGGCACATCGTATCGTGGTGATGAACGGCGGGGAGATACAACAGATCGGTACGCCTGGTGAAGTCTATGCAAAGCCTGCGAATCTGTTTGTTGCCGGATTTCTCGGTGCGCCTGCGATGAATTTTATTTCCGGCGAGCTGGGTGGCAATGGCGTATTCAACAGTGCGTCGTTCAGTCTGAATCTGGCGGATTATGTGTTGAGCCAGATTCGCTCCGAATCCAGTGTCACCGTTCTCGGCGTACGACCAGAGCACGTTCAGATCGGGCCTGCCGGACCATTTAGCGGGAAAGTTTCGCTGGTTGAACCGATGGGCAACCATCAGGTAGTCTGGATTGACACTGGATCGCAATTATTGGGCGCTATGGTGCACGACACGGCAGTCTCTTTTGTCATCGGTGACGAACTCCGGTACGCAATTGACACTGACCGGGTTTCGCTGTTCGATCATGGCACCGGACAGCGCATATGAATTTTGGAATTTAGTGAGAGTAACTTGGCAACTATTAAAGACGTAGCGCGGCTGGCTGGTGTGGGGCTGGGAACCGCATCGCGGGTGGTGAGCGGTAAAGGAGCGGTGTCTGCAAAAACGCTCAAACGTGTACAACAGGCCGTCGAAGAACTTGATTTTCGTCCTTCCCATGCGGCGCGCACACTGCTGTCGGGCAGCTCGCAGATGGTCGGTGTGTATATTCCGATCCTCAAAGGCACGTTCTATACGCCAATTTTGCAATCCATCGACAATGAATTGCGCGCCTCCGGATTGCACATGGTGGTGGCTTTTGGTGTCGGGCTTGGGGACGCCAGGAGTCAGGCCGTCAACGGGATCAATTTTCTGCTGGAACGAGGCTGCGACGGTCTGATCGTGATGAGTAATGCATTGTCCAACGATGACCTGCTTGCGCTCGGACCTAAACTGGCCAAAGTAGTTGTTTTGAATCACTCGTTTGATGCTATCCCTGATCAATGCTTCACCGCCGACCATGTGCAGGGTGGACGATTGGCCGCGCAGGCATTGCTGCAAAATGGACACCGCAAGATCGCGGTGATAGCCGGTCCGTCGACCTCTCCGGATAACGTCGACCGGATAACCGGCTTTATCGACGAACTGTCACTTGCCGGCGTTGATACCGCCAAGTTATGGGTGGCCGAAAGCGACTTTTCTCCGGAAGGCGGATGGAGTATGACCCGGGATCTGGTTGCATCGGGCTACCAGTTCACGGCATTGTTTTGCGCCAACGACGAAATGGCTGTCGGAGCACTGTCGTATTTTCAGGAAATCGGCATAGCTGTTCCGGAAGCAATTTCTGTTATCGGCTACGACGACACGCACAGCGCCGAGTTTTCTGCTCCGCGCCTGACAACGGTGCATATTCCGTGGCGCGAGATGACAGTCAATGGTGTCAACTGCCTGATTAATATTTGTTATGAAGCTAATAAGCCGGTATTGAGAGAATTTCCGGCCAGTGTGAGCTGGCGGGCGTCGGTCGGCAAGGTGGCAGGCCGGCGCGGCAAATAATCAGAACGACATGTTTAAACGACCGGCGGCACCGGTTTTGGTCCAGTCCTCCAATAAAAGTCTAGGACGTTACTATTTTATTTGTTAGACTTGGAAAGCTTTCCAATAGTCTTGTTAGAACAACCCTCAATTCAGTGAAGAATTATGACGATACAAACGGACACGCCATTCAACCTGAAGCGCCGCGACTTCGCGAATGATTTTGTTTGGGGCTGTTCAACTTCGGCGTATCAGATTGAAGGCGCGATTGCCGAAGGCGGGCGTGTCGAATCGATATGGGACAAATTTGCAGCGCAGCCAGGCAATATCCGCGATGGATCCAGTGGTGCGCAGGCCTGTGACCATTACCGGCGCTGGCCGGAAGATCTCGACATTGGCAAAGAACTGGGCCTGAATGCATACCGTTTCTCGATCTCCTGGCCGCGCATCTTTTCCGGCGTCGGTACTTCGCAGAATGAAGCCGGTCTGGATTTTTATTCGCGCATGGTCGACGGCATGCTGGAACGCGGGCTTGATCCGTGGGTGACCCTGTATCACTGGGACCTTCCGCAATATCTACAGGAGCAGGGTGGCTGGGCCAATCGCGCCACGGTGGATGCGTTTGTTGCATTCACCGATGCAGTCAGCCGGCGTTTGGGCGACCGCGTAAAAAACTGGATTACCCATAATGAGCCGTGGTGCACCGCCATGCACGGCAATCTGGATGGTGTGCACGCACCTGGTCTTAAGGATTTCGGTACTGCCCTCCAGGTATGCCACCATGTCCTGCTTTCTCATGGCCTGTCAGTGCCGGTAATCCGGGCCAATGTACCGGATGCGAAAGTCGGCATCGCGTTGAGCCTGCATCACCTCAGGCCAGCCACTGAAAGTCAGGACGATATCGACGCCATGTTTCGACATGACGGTCTGCGTAATCGCTGGTTTCTCGATCCGTTGTATGGACGTGGATATCCGGCCGATGTGTTGCAGCTGTGCGGTGACGCTGCGCCGGTTATTCACCCGGCCGACATGGATGCGATTGCCGTTCCACTCGATTTTTTGGGCGTCAATTACTACTTTCCTGAAGTCGTAAAAAATGATCCGGACAACCTGCCTCTGCGTTCCCGGGTCATCGCCTTTCCGGACTGTGAGCGCACCGCGTTTGGTTGGGAAGTTTCGCCAGAGGGTATGACAGCCCTGTTGCAACGAATCCAGCGTGATTACCATCCCGGCATCATCTATATCACCGAAAACGGTTCCACCTATGATGATGTGGTCAATGAAGATGGCGCCATTGACGACGTTCAGCGTAAAAATTACCTGATACGGCATCTGCACGCCATGCGCGATGCAATCGGCCATGGCGTCAATGTCAAAGGCTATTTTGCCTGGAGTCTGCTGGATAATTTTGAATGGGCCGAAGGGTATCTGCGTCGCTTCGGACTGACCTATGTCAATTTCCAGACTCAGAAGCGCACTGTCAAACTCAGTGGCAGGTGGTACCGGGATTTTCTCAATCATCGCTGATATTCCCTTCGTTCGACACTGCGTTGCGCACAGCCGCAGCAACGCGGTGGTTTGTTTTCGTTGAGCCGTTCAATAATTTTGTTGACAGCCGTAATGCCCTCAAGTAAAGTTTCGCGAATAAATGGAAACGTTTCCAGTTTGACGCTGCTTGTGTCAAATTTAACTACATCAAACCGGTAGCCCATAACCTCAACGAAGAATGCCATGATCAAGAAAATTTCCCCTTTCGCTGCGGCCATGCTGCTGGCCACCAATTACGGTCTGGCTGCGCCGGCACAGTTAAATGACTGGCCACATGTGACCAGTGCCATCAGTAAAAATCCTGAACTTGAAGCGCGTATCGCCCAGATCGTCGCCAACATGAGTCTGGCACAGAAAATCGGCCAGATGACTCAGCCTGAAATCAAAACGATCACGCCGGCACAGGTGAGCGAGTACTACATCGGGTCGGTGCTCAACGGTGGTGGAAGCTGGCCGAATGGGAATAAATATGCCACCGCGCAGGAATGGCTCACGCTGGCTGATAATTATTACGACGCGTCGATGGCCACAGATATGGCGGTCAAGATACCGGTTATCTGGGGTATCGATGCGATTCATGGCAACAGCAATGTCTATGGTGCGACACTGTTCCCGCAAAACATCGGCCTGGGCGCAGCACATGATCCCAAACTGATTCGGCAAATCGGCACTGCAGTTGGCAAAGCGGTTCGTGCAACGGGGATCAATTGGGTATTCGCGCCGACGCTGGCGGTGGTGCAGGACAGCCGTTGGGGTCGCACCTATGAAAGCTTTTCGCAGGAAGGCGGTCTGGTCAGATCTTACGGATTTGCCTACGTAAAGGGTTTGCAGGGCAATTTCGACAATGATGCCAACGTCGTCGGCACCGCCAAACACTTCATCGGTGACGGCGGCACGGATCAAGGTAAAGACCAGGGCATCACCAAGTCCAACACTGCACAGATGATCAATATCCACGCCCAGGGCTATATCGGTGCGTTCAGCGCCGGCGTGCAAACCGTGATGGCTTCCTATAACAGTTGGGACGACGTGACAGGTGGGGTCGATTACGGCAAGATGCACGGCAGTCAGGCATTGCTGACGGGCGTGTTGAAAACAAAAATGGGTTTTGACGGACTGGTTGTTTCGGATTGGAATGGCATCGGCCAGATCCCGGGTTGTAACAACGCCAGTTGTCCTCAGGCGATCAATGCCGGTATCGACCTGATTATGGTGCCGGACGACTGGAAGGCCTTTATCGCCAACACCATTGCGCAGGTGCAGAACGGTCAAATTCCGATGGCACGCATCGATGATGCGGTAACCCGGATTCTGCGCGTAAAAATGCGTGCCGGCCTGTTCGGTAAAAAGCCGTCCGCCAACCGGTACGCCGGCAAGCAGACCGCATTGCAGGCCAATGAGCTGGCGCAGCGCGCGGTGAGAAAATCACTGGTGCTTCTGAAAAATAACAATCACGTACTGCCATTGGCGCACAACGCCAAAATTCTGGTGATAGGCAAGAGCGCCGACAGCATGTCCAATCAGACCGGCGGATGGAGCCTGACCTGGCAGGGTACGGATAACAAGAATTCCGATTTCCCTAACGGTCAGACTATTCTGGCCGGTATACAGGCAACCATCGGCGCGGCCAACGTGACCTACAGCGCCGACGCGCATGACGTGGATGTATCCAGATTTGACGCGGTCATCGCCATACTCGGGGAAACACCGTATGCAGAAGGTGCCGGCGATATCGGAGCGGGCAGCACGCTGCGCCACAGTACACGTTATCCGGAAGATCTGGCGGCATTGCAGGCCGTGGCAGGCGCTCACGTGCCGGTCGTTTCTGTGCTGCTCTCAGGACGTCCGTTATATGTCAATGATCTGCTGAATCTGTCTGACAGTTTTGTAGCGGCATGGTTGCCCGGCACCGAAGGTCGCGGTGTTGCGGATGTGCTGTTCAGGAACGCGGCAGGCAAGGTGAATCATGACTTTTCGGGAACGCTGACGTTCGAATGGCCGAAATCGGCTTGCCCGAGCCAGCTCGGTAACGACAAGGCACACGATCAGGCGCTGTTTGGTCTAGGTTACGGAATGCGCTATACCAGTTTATCGGTTGTCCCTCATCTCGATGAAGATCTTCCGGCCGGGCTCTGCGGTGTGACAACAGCGCTGCCGGTATTTAATCAGGCCGATCGCGCCACTTATCCATTATTTGTTACGTCCGGAACCCAACGCGTCGCGCTCGGCGCTGACCTGAACGCCGTATTCAGTCTGCCAACCCTGAAAGTAGAAACCGCCCAGGTGAACACACAGCAGGACGGCAAGCTGGTCATCTGGAACGGTGAGGGCAGCATTGAGGCACACGGTGTCAAAACGACAGCCATTCCGGCCTATGCACTGAACGACGGCGCATTGCAGTTTGATACCGTCATATCGGTTGCGCCCGAAGGAGCGGTCACCGTTGCGATGGAATGCGGGTCCGGATGTACCGGTGCGATTGATGTCACGGCGACATTCACGAAGCTGGCCAATAAAGAACGGCAGACAGTCAAAATTCCGCTGGCCTGTTTCGCTGCCAGGGGTGTGAATCTGTCTCAGATCGACACGCCGTTTAAAGTGTCGGCAAACGCCCGGCTGGCAGCGGCATTTGCCAATATTCAAATTGTAGGCGGCGCTGCCAACGATGCCGATGCGTTACATTGTGCTGAAATAAAATAAACAAAACGTTGCCGGTGCGAGCACCGGTACTACCTATAGAAATACAAGAGCAATACGAGGAGACAAGCATGGGAAATTTTTCACAACCGGCAACGCAGGCCGGTAACCAGACTGCCGGCACTACCAACAGAATGCCACTGATCATTGTCACTATTCTTTTTTTCATGTGGGGCTTGCTGACTTCGCTCAACGACGTGTTGATTCCGCATCTGAAAGCGATCTACACCCTGAGTTATGTCCAGGCCATGCTGGTGCAGTTTTGTTTCTTCGGCGCGTATTTCATCGTGTCGATTCCGGCAGGTCACCTGATTAAACGCATCGGCTATCAGAACGGCGCCGTAGCCGGTCTGCTGATTGCCGCTCTCGGCTGTGCGTTGTTTTATCCGGCCTCAACCAGCAGTTATGCTGTGTTTCTGATGGGTTTCTTTGTGCTGGCTGCCGGCATCACGATATTGCAGGTGGCGGCCAATCCGTACGTGGCAGCACTCGGTGCTGCAGCGACGGCATCGAGCCGCCTGACGCTGACTCAGGCATTTAATTCGCTGGGCACCACAGTGGCGCCGACTCTGGGTGGTATGTTGATACTTTCCGGCGGCGTGTTGAGTACTGCCGAGTTTGCCGGCCTGCCGGTTGCCGAACAGGCAGCGTATCGAATCAGAGAAGCGGCAACCGTTCAGGGACCTTATCTGGTGCTGGCCGGGGCCCTGGCATTGCTGGCACTGTTTTTTGCCTTTGCGCGCCTGCCTAAAATCATACATACGGACGATGCCGGTCACAACGCCGGATCCGGAACGTCGGTATTTTCGCATCGTCATCTGGTCCTGGGCGCAATCGGTATTTTTGTGTATGTCGGCGGCGAAGTCAGCATCGGCAGTTTTTTGATCAATTTTCTGGGTGAGAAAAACATCGCTGGCCTACCGGCTGCAGCGGCTGCGCATTACGTCAGTTATTACTGGGGCGGTGCCATGATCGGTCGCTTTGTCGGTTTTGCCGTGATGCGTCTGGTCAGTCCCGGTAAAACGCTGGCATTTAACGCAGGCTGTTCAATCGCGCTGATTCTGACGGCGATCTTCAGCCACGGTCAGCTGGCGATGTGGTCGATTATTGCAGTCGGTCTGTGCAATTCGATTATGTTTCCGACCATTTTCAGTATGGCGCTTCACAGGCTGGGCAAATTTACCGGGCAGGGTTCCGGTATCCTGTGCATGGCGATCGTCGGTGGCGCAATCGTGCCTTTTATTCAAGGTTTTCTGGCCGATCTGGTTGGTCTGCAACTGTCGTTTTTTATACCGGCGGCGTGTTACATCTTCATCCTGTATTTCGGGTTAAAGTACGCCGATCTGTATCAGAATCAGGCGCTTCCTGACGGCGCGATGCTGGCAGAATAAACAACCCAGTCAAGGACAATCGACTATGCACTATTCTTATGGGGCAGCGCTGCGCGGCGGCTTTCTGAAACTCTGCGCAGCCGTGCTGCTTGGACCCTGTGTAATCAATCCGGCAATGTCAGCAGATCAGCATCGACCAGTCGTTCAGGCCTGGGTGACCAGCGCCGATCAGAGCAGGTTGCTGCTGCGTGAGCCGGATGTATCTTTTCAGTCCGGCACCGAAGCGTCGCACAGCATAGTCGTCGACGCGCATATCCGCTATCAGCAGATGGTCGGTTTTGGCGCAGCTCTGACGGACGCATCGGCATGGCTGATCCAGACCAGAATGAACCCAGAGCAGCGTGAGGCGCTGTTGCAGGATTTGTTTGGTCGGTCTGGCGGAGTGGGCCTGAGCTTTACCAGACTGACTATCGGCGCGTCGGATTTTTCCCGCTCCCATTACAGTTTTGACGATATGCCGGCCGGTCAGTCCGATCTGGCGCTGGCGCACTTTTCAATCGCCCCCAATCGAGCCGACGTTATGCCGGTCATAAAAAGAGCGCTGACAATAAACCCATCCCTGCGCGTCATGGCGTCGCCGTGGAGCGCACCTGGATGGATGAAAACCACCGACAGCCTGATTGCCGGAACGCTACGTCCTGATGCCTACGGTGTGTTTGCGGACTATCTGTTGCGTTACCTGGACGCCTATTCCGCTGAAGGCGTACCGATTTTTGCGCTGACGCTTCAGAACGAACCGCATTTCGAACCTGGAGATTATCCCGGCATGCGTCTTGATCCGGCTGCGCGCGCTGCGCTGATCGGAAAATATCTGGGGCCCAAACTGGCAAAACGCGGTTCGGCCACCCGCATCCTCGACTGGGATCACAACTGGGATCTGCCCGAACAACCGCTGGCGGTTCTTGCCGATCCGGTGGCGCGTCAGTATGTGGCCGGTGTTGCCTGGCACTGTTATGGGGGAGCGGCTCCGGCCCAGTCAGTCGTGCATGACGCCTATCCGGACAAGGAAACCTATTTTACTGAATGTTCCGGCGGCGACTGGTCGCCGCATGCCCTGCTGTCGGCCACGCGCGACGTGATCATCGGATCGGTACGCGGTTGGGCCAAAGGTGTGCTGTTGTGGAATCTGGCGCTGGATGAAAACCGCGGCCCGCATACCGGTGGCTGCACCGACTGCAGCGGTGTGGTGACCATCAATTCGGTCAGCGGCGCGGTAACGCGCAATCCCGAATATTATGCGTTGGCACATCTGTCGCGCTTTGTGCATCCGGGCGCGTACCGGATTGCATCAAGCGTGTCAAACAGCGTCCAATATTTACCACCTGTCAGCGCCCAAATTTTTCCACTTTATCGGCTTGTTCAGAACGATTTTTACTATGCTTAAATCGGTAAGAATCGTTCCCAGTTTCCAAGATGTCGCAATGGTGCGTAACAC
>CAIOYD010000027.1 GCA_903862415.1 uncultured Oxalobacteraceae bacterium
ACCCCACACCTTGCGGCGTTTCGTTACGTTGTCAGGGTCGCTCTTTATTCAGACCCCTAGATTCGCCCGGTGACACAGGCGGTTCCCTCTCCTGAAGCGGGAACAACTTCTATAAGCGACTTCGTGTCGCACGTGCCCTGAAGAGACGGTCGAGGCGCTACATTGCAGTCATTCAAAACCGACTCCTCTGGATACCGTCATTCCCGCGCAGGCGGGAATCCAGTGCGCGACAGCGCTTTCGGTCTGGAATTCAAGGTTCGTGTTCATCCGAAGTTGAAGGCGCTCGCGCGCCACTGGATTCCCGCCTTCGCGGGAATGACGGGAATGTGCCGATAGCGCCTGTGACTAAAGCTCTCAAACCGACTCCTGTCCTTTTTCATTGCAGTCATTCACAAGTAAAAGACAATAATTTAAAATTTAATAAATAGCAACTTTTGACTCTAATGCCGCTATAGATTTTGCAACGTACATTCAAAATCTTAATCTGATCGGGTAATCTGTGCCCTGAACAGACAATCGCCTTACTCCAAACCTGCCAGTCATTACGTTAGTGTTACAGCAAAATTTCTGAGTCGGCACGATTAGTCGGCAATACCTCCGCCTCACTTTCAGTGACCATCTGAAAAGATAAAAATAGTTATAAAAATAGTTATTGACTAATCAGTCAATAATAAATAAGCTTGATTCGTTGCTGTGTTGTCTTATTTCTTTTCAAAATCATATGGCTCGACCTCGAAATTTTGACGAAGATGTTGTGGTAGCCATAGCTGGGCAAGTATTTGCTCGGCTAGGATATAACGCGACATCAATTGACGATCTTCTCGATGCAACCAGTTTGCAAAGGGGAAGCCTTTATAAAGCATTTGGATCGAAACGTAATTTGTTTGAAAAAGTATTGATGGGCACCTTGTCACATGGATGGCGTGAGAGAGAGGAATCTCTCGACCTATTGATTATTGCGCTAAAGGAGTTGGTTTCCATCGACCGCCCAATCTCAGAAATATGTCGAGCTGCATTGGTGCTATGCGACGGTGATACTGCTGAGATACTAGGAAACCGCTTACTTCAAAATCTGAGCTAACAAAGGGAAACTGCCATGCCTAAAATTGAATTGACCACTAACGAATTGATAGTGCGATTGAAATTATGGGAATCAATCCTATCCTTTCAAAAAAGCATACACATTCCATTGAAAAATGTTCGGGGCGCTACCGACGACGACGGTTTCAGTGGGTGGAAACTTGGCATACGTTCACCAGGAACTGGTATTCCGGGAATAATTTCTGCTGGAACTTATTTGAAAAGCGGCGATTGGCAGTTTGTGTTTGTTACCCGAGGCACCCACCGAGTGGTCATTGAGTTGAATCACAACAAGTATAAGAGACTAATCGTTGGAGTTAAAAATGCCAGAGAGCTAGTTGTCGAAATTAACGCTGCAATTGAACAGGTATAAATTTTGAACGTGATGAGGAAATACTTTCGCTATCAAGAAATTTATCTTGGGGTGCTTGCCGTTTTGAGCATAGTCACACATTCTGATGTTGTAGTGCAAAGACGGCCAATTTATTAAGGGTAACGATGAAAAACCGTTTAGCTATCTTCCTAAGTTTCATGTTTATTGTGGTTATGTTTCTAATTGCATTTTTAGCGATTTACACACTTCCTTCTGATGCTCAAATCGTTACCCATTGGGGAGGCAATGGTGATCCAAACGGTTGGATGAATAAGTGGACTGGACTTTTGCTTCTCCCAGTCCTTGCAACATTTTTGTTTGCACTGAT
The DNA here is from genome assembly GCA_903862415.1 of uncultured Oxalobacteraceae bacterium. Classification (GTDB taxonomy): domain Bacteria; phylum Pseudomonadota; class Gammaproteobacteria; order Burkholderiales; family Burkholderiaceae_D; genus Solimicrobium. The sequence goes on from CAIOYD010000027.1 coordinate 1,782, forward strand.
ATCCGTATTGCCGCAAAATTATTCTCCTCTACGGAGACCGATAAATTCGACATCTGCGGACAAGAAGATATTTGTGGCGGGGATGCTATTTCTTATGGTTGCATCTGAAGTTTTCATTGCAATTAAAGCAGTCGGATATATTTGAAACACTCCAGCGTTAGTGGGCAGTCCTCAGATTAAAAATTTAGAATTAGCGTAGACTGTCTGCAAAGTGCCGACAGTACTCATTCAATCGTACACGCTGACGTGCTCTTAACCGTTGGATCGCTGACTGACGAAATTAAATGACATCGCTTTAAAGTTAGTTTGAATTTACCAAAGATTTAAACTGCCGTCTTTGAATACCAATTGCGCATTGATTACGCTGCTAACTCTTGCAAAACTTCAGGATGCCGCATTGCAATCGTCAACAATGTTTGGGCTGCTCCAGAAGGCTGCCGCCGCCCTTGTTCCCATTCCTGTAAGGTGCGAACCGATACGCCCAATAGCTTTGCAAATAGGCTCTGCGACAAGCCCGATTGCATACGTACAGCAACAACAGGAGATACTGGCACGGACTTTCCTTGCCCGGCAAGCATTTCGTTAATCGACTGTTCCAATTCTGCAGCCATGTCGCGAGAATCTTCCCAAGCTCGTAGCGCCTTATCGCCCATAGGTTTTTTCGATTGCATTTTTCAACTCCTTTAGCTTTTCTCCAGCAATAGATTCAAATTCGTTTTTCGCATAGAGGAAGATCAAAACAACTTCTCCGCTTGCCAAACGGTTGTAATAAATCACGCGAACCCCGCCTGATTTACCACCACCTTGCCTCGCCCATCTAACTTTGCGTACACCACCTGAACCCTTTACCACGTCGCCCGCTTCGGGGTAGTGCGACAAATAGGCAGCAAATTCGGCACGCTCTTCTTCGGTCCAGTATGCTGGCCAAATTCGTTGAAAGGTCGGAGTTTCGATAATCGTAAGCATTAATGAATTATACGTCAAAGACGTATAAAATGATACGCCTGATTAAAAAATCTTCTCAAATTTAGGAAAGGTGCAGGTCGCGTGCGCTACGACACACTGAAATTGCAAAATGAATATCAAATAGATGGATGCCTTGAACGGCAGGTTGGTGCCGCGAACCGCCATTTGAGATCCGCCTGTAATTCTAAGCTGCCGGATGCCCATCACTTATATCCGATTGTCTGAACGCGTTTGCAGCTGAATTGAACGCTTTAAAGCAAATTACCGCGCTTATTACCGGAAGTCCAATGTGCAAGACAATTAGCCACCAAAGACTTTTTGTTAAGGCATATCCTATGGCAAATAAAAAGGCTGAAATGATACTTCCAATTATTTGTTTGCGATTTTGGTATCCATGTGCAAGAGCGTACGCAAAGGAAGCCAAAACAATTGCACCATATATTCCAATGATTGGAGTCAGCATGAACATTAAAAAACCGCGGTACAAAATTTCCCAACCGATACCCAATATAATATTCATTAGTATGCATAGGTTTAAGTCCATGACGCTGCGCGGCATTATTTCGCTTTGATTTACTTGATCAAGAAATTTTTTTTGAGTTTTATCATTGGCAGATTTGGGCTTCAATCCGCTTACTGCCATTATTAAAAGCACTGAAAAAGCTGCAATCAGGCCCCACGTTCCAACAATAGAAACCGGCACATCAAATCCAAGTTCTGCAAAACCAACATCTGCAACATTCATATATGTAAACAGAGCAGCAAGGGGAAGTACAATTCTTAAAATGGATTGCTTATAGCGTTGCGCCCTGGACAGATTTTTATTATTTTCACTATTCCTATTTAATAGGATCTGCATAGTTGGTAAAGCCAATATGAGATAAAACGCCAAAATAAAATTCAAATACATTGAACAATCCTCACAGTTAAATTTGTAGCGGCTAATGCATTTTTTCGTTTGAACAAGACCCTTCGAAATCAATCTCTCGGTCAGATGGCCGCAATGTGCCGTCTGTCGTCATTCAACGTTCACCTGTGCATCGCACCAAACTGACATCAGCGTACCCAATCATCATAGGACAGACCGGAAACGCGGCTAAATTCACGCACATTGTTGGTGACCACCACGCACCCCTACGCAATCGCCAGGGTCAATTCCCGGCCAACGTCATATTTTCAATCAGGATGGAGCCGGTCTGTTTGGTGCCGCGTGTCAGGGTATCGGCACCGATGGCGACGATTTGACTGAACATGTCGGACAGATTGCCGGCAATGGTGATTTCTTCTACCGGATACTGAATCACGCCGTTTTCCACCCAAAAGCCGGAAGCGCCGCGCGAATAGTCGCCGGTCATGTAATTGACACCGTCACCCATCAATTCCGTGACCAGCAAACCTGTGCCCATTTTTTTTAGCATGGCGGCAAAATTGTCGCGCGATTTGGTCAGGCTGGAGGTGAAAGCCAGATTGTGCGAGCCACCAGAATTGCCAGTGGTTTTCATGCCCAGTTTGCGGGCCGAATAGGTAGAGAGAAAATAGCCCTGCAAGACACCGTTATGCACCACATCGCGCTTCTGGGTTTTCACGCCCTCACCATCAAACGCGGACGAACCGGCGGCGCCGATGATGTGCGGGTCTTCGGTTAGCTGTATATGTTTCGGGAATATCTGCTTACCCAGACTGTCAAGCATGAAGGTCGAACGACGATACAGAGCCCCGCCCGAGACGGAATGCACCAGCGCGCCGATGAGGCCCACGGCCAGCGGCGCTTCAAACAATACCGGACATTTGCGGGTACTCAGTTTGCGTGCATGCAGGCGCGACAGGGCTCGCTCGGCAGCATACTGACCAATCGCTTCAGGTGCGGCCAATTTTTTGGGATTGCGCTGGGAAGAATACCAGTAGTCGCGCTGCATATGCGCGCCGCGACCGGCAATCGGCGCCACGGAAATGGTATGGCGTGAAAATGGATAGCCACCGATAAAACCGGCCGAATTGGCCGCCACAAACTGCGACTGGTTAACATACACACCCGCACCTTCACTGTTTTTGATGCGCGCATCAACGGCAAAGCTGGCGGCTTCGCAACGCTGGGCTATCGTCAGTGCTTCTTCCGTGCTGATTTTCCAGGCATGAAACAGTTTCAAATCCCGGGGCTGCATTTCCAGCATATCGGCGTCGGGCAAGCCGGCACAGTCGTCGGCGGCGGTAAAGCGCGCGATGTTGTAGGCAGCGTCGACTGTGGCTTTTAAGGCTTCCACCGAAAAATCCGAGGAACTGGCATTGCCGCGCTGTTGTCCGATGTATACCGTAACGCCAACGCCTTTATCCTTGTTTTGCTCAATAGTTTCTATTTTACTACGACGCACTCCCACCGACAGACCTGTCCCCTCACTGATCTCGACCGCTGCGGACGTTGCTCCTTTGTTACTGGCAAAACGCAAAACATCCTGGGCTAATTGCTTTAATTGGTCTTGACTATAGGTAAATGCGCTCATTGGACTTTGGGGGCGGGGTTAAAAAGAGTATGATAGCAGTCTTCAGTTGCTATTTCAGCGTTACATCCTGTTTTAAAGATAATTACACCTATGCCCAATCCAAACCGAAGCTCCTGTGGATTTCAATCCACTGAATTCGAGCAAGAATATGAACGTCCTTCCAAATCCCAGCTGAAGCGCGAAATGACTGCGCTGCAAAAATTGGGGCAGGAACTCATCGACCAGCCACGTGACCGCGTCAAACGCGTCCCCATGCCGGAAGATGTGCGCGATGCCATCCTCGAATGCCAGCTGATCAAGGATCATGAAGGCCGTCGCCGTCAGTTACAGTATGTCGGCAAAAAAATGCGCACTCTCGATGCCACAGAGCTGGCCGTGATTCAGCAAACCATCGACAGCTGGCGCGGTGCTTCCAAGGCCGAAACCGCGACTATGCACTCGTTTGAAAAAAAGCGCGACAAATTGCTCACCGATGACAAGGCCCTGACAGAATTGCTCGAACAGCATCCGCATCTCGATGCCCAGCATCTGCGCACGCTGATCCGCAATGCCCGCAAGGAACAGGCCGAAAACAAACCGCCAAAAGCGTACCGCGAAATTTTCCAGATCCTCAAACAGTTGCATGCAGAAAGCAAGAAGGCTTCGGAGGATGACGAAGCCGAACAACTTGAGGATGAGGATGACGGGTTTTAATTCACCAGCGCCGCTGTTGCGCATCGGCCTGGTTTCCGTATCCGACCGGGCATCTGCTGGCAACTATGACGATCTGGGACTGCCAGCACTGCAGGACTGGCTAGTCAGCTGCCTGCAAACACCGTTTGAATTCGTCACCCGCTTAATTCCCGATGAACGCGCCATCATCGAACACACCCTGATGACGCTGGTGGATAATCAACGCTGCCATCTGGTGCTCACTACCGGTGGCACCGGTCCGGCGCGCCGCGATGTCACTCCGGAAGCCACTCTGGCCGTGGGTAGCAAGCCCATGCCGGGCTTTGGTGAACAGATGCGTCAGATCAGCCTGCATTTTGTACCGACCGCCATTCTGTCGCGTCAGGTGGGTGTGATCCGCGAAACCACCGATCATGCGGCACTGATTTTCAATCTGCCAGGTCAACCAAAAGCGATCCGCGAAACCCTTGAAGGCTTGCGCGACGACAGCGGCAACATCATCGTCCCCGGGATTTTTGCCGCCGTTCCTTACTGTATCGATTTAATCGGTGGACCGTATATCGAAACCAATCCGGTTGTCTGCAAGGCCTTCCGGCCCAAATCTGCACTCAAACCGACGTCAACAATGCCATAATTGGAAACTGAGCAGCAAACTGAACAGGAAATTGAACATGACACTGAGTACCATCGAACTTGAAACCGCTCCCCACCCCACCGTCTCGGTCATCTGGCTGCATGGACTTGGTGCTGATGGCAATGACTTTGTTCCGATTGTCAAAGAACTGGATTTACGTGGCTGTCCCGGCATTCGGTTTGTGTTCCCGAATGCGCCGCAGATTCCTGTGACCGTCAACGGCGGTTATGTCATGCCCGCCTGGTACGATATCCGCAATGCCGACATCGCCAACCGCGAGGATGAAACCGGCTTGCGCGCTTCTCAGGTGGCCATCGAAGCATTGATCAGTAAAGAACAAAACCGTGGCGCACAAAAGATTATCCTGGCCGGTTTTTCTCAGGGATGCGCCATGACGTTGCAAACCGGTTTGCGACAATCATCAACACTGGCCGGACTATTGTGTCTGTCCGGTTATGTGCCACTGGCGGCACTGGTGGCAGGCGAGCGCCATCTGGCTAACCAGAATGCGCCGATTTTCATGGCCCATGGGCGCTCCGATCCGGTGATACCGCTGCAGCGCGCCGAACAGTCACGCGACTTATTAAAACAGCTCGGCTACTCCGTCGAATGGCACGACTACGCCATGCCGCACACGGTGAGTCTGGAAGAAATTACCGACATCGGTAACTGGTTCAGAAAAGTCCTTTCCTGAGGTGCTTGTGGTGCAAAGATAAACCGCTGCTGCCTGAATGAATATACCTGAGGAGTGCGGATTGTTATGTTAAGGTAGCGGAACTTTAAAGTCCGCTACCCAAATGCCCTTACCAACCAAACAAAACCTGCTGCTGTGGCTGAAAAAACTTGGACCTGGCCTCATTACCGGCGCTGCCGATGACGATCCCAGTGGCATTGCTACCTATTCACAGGCGGGTGCGCAGTTTGGTTATAACATGTTGTGGACGGTGTTATTCACCTATCCGCTCATGGTCGGCATCCAGATCGTCAGCGCCAGAATTGGCCGCATCACCGGCCACGGCTTATCGACCAATATCCGTCGCCACTTTCCTGCCTGGCTGCTCTACAGCATCGTCAGCTTGCTACTCACTGCCAACACCATCAATATCGCTGCCGACGTTTCAGCTATGGGCGAAGCCCTGAGCCTGATCATCCAGGGACCGGCACAACTGTACACAGTCATGTTCGGATTGATTTCTCTGCTGCTGCAATTATTTATTCCCTACCGCCGTTATGTGCGGCTGCTGAAATGGCTCACACTCAGTTTGCTCGGTTATGTGGCCACCTTGTTTGTAGTCCAAATTCCGTGGACCGAGGTGTTCATGCGATCCTTCTGGCCTGCAATTCGCTGGAAATCCGACTACATTACCACCATCGTCGCCGTCTTTGGCACCACCATCAGTCCGTATCTGTTTTTCTGGCAAGCTTCGCAGGAAGTCGAAGACCAACTGGCCGATCCGTATGCACAACCGCTGATCAGAGCGCCACAACAGGCACCGGCCAATTTTTTACGGATTAAAATCGACACCTATGTCGGTATGGGCTTTTCCAATCTGGTGGCTTTTTTCATCATCCTGACCACGGCCGTCACACTGCACGCCCATGGCATCACCGATATTCAGAGTTCGGCCCAGGCCGCCACCGCCTTACGACCGATCGCCGGTGAATTTGCCTTTCTGCTGTTCAGTGCCGGGATCATCGGCACCGGTTTGCTGGCCATTCCGGTACTGGCAGGTTCTTCGGCTTACGCCATGGCTGGCGCATTCAAGTGGCGTAACAGCCTCGAGCGCACTCCGATGCAGGCTAAACGTTTTTATGGAATCATTGCCGTTTCCACTCTGATCGGCATAGGCCTGGGATTTACCCCGATCGACCCGATCAAGGCGCTTTACTGGAGTGCCGTGATCAACGGAGTGATTTCCGTTCCCATCATGGTCGTCATGATGATGATGGCAGTGCGACCCGCCATCATGGGACAGTTCACCATTTCCAGGCGCCTGCAGATAATGGGCTGGCTGGCCACCACCATCATGGCGATAGTCGTGCTGGCGATGTTCTGGACTGATTAACGATACCGGTTGATTTCATCCCGGGTTTGTTGTGCGACCCGGCGTGCGGCCTCGGCAAAGGATTCTTCGCCCTGCGGTTTGGCAAACAGAATCGCGCGCGAAGAATTGATCATCATGCCACCGGCCGCAGTTTTACCGGCTGCCACAGTCGCGGCCACATCGCCGCCCTGAGCACCAATACCGGGAACCAACAGCGGCATCTCACCCACAATAGCACGCACCTGACGGATTTCTTCCGGAAAAGTGGCGCCAACCACCAGGCTGCACTGGCCATTGGTATTCCATTGATTGGCCACCAGATCGGCCACATGCTGATACAGCGGGCGGCCATTGACCTGCAAAAACTGTAAATCCGAACCACCCGGATTGGAAGTGCGGCACAACACGATGCAGCCGCGGTCTTTCCATTCCAGATACGGCGCCACCGAATCGCTTCCCATATACGGATTAACCGTTACGGCATCGGCACCATAACGTTCAAACGCTTCGCGCGCATATTGTTCGGCCGTGGCACCAATATCACCGCGTTTGGCATCGAGAATCAGCGGCAGATGCGGGTAGGTGCTGCGCAAATAACTACAAATCTGTTCCAACTGCGCTTCGGCCCGCAACGCGGAAAAATAGGCAATCTGTGGTTTGAATGAGCAGGCCATATCGGCCGTGGCATCAATGATGGCGCGACAAAAGTCAAAAATTCCGTCTGGCGAAGTTTGAAATTGCGCCGGCAGCCGCGATAAATCCGGATCCAGACCGACACATAACAAGGAATTATTGGTTTGCCACGCCTGCTGCAGTTTGGAAATATAAGTTGTCGTCACGATAATTGTAAACCGATAGAAAGAGCGCTATTGTAAAACGAATCCCGCTGCCGCAGCAATTTGGCCATCAACGGGCTCAGGAACACAGCCAATTTTGGCCAAGATGCTTTTTTTTGTGGAAAGCCACAATGTATCACCCACCTGGTTTACCAGACAATGACGCAATTCAAATTCACTATATCAAATGACAACGCGGAGCCCACATGAACAATTTCACCATTTCCAGTTTTTCCAGCCTGCAAACCTTAGACCGGGCCCTGACAAAAAAGGGTCACAGCGGTGCTGAACACAAAAATGCCTTTGCCGCCGTGCTGGATTATGATACCGCCACGTCCAAGGAACTCGCCCTGATTTTTTCTCCTCTTGGAGGCGTATCGTTCCTGATCAAGGCCATCCATGGTCTGATTAACGACTCGTTCAAAGAAAATGACGTGATCACCTTGCATAAAGCCATACTATCGCTGAACAACGACACGCTTTCTGTCAACGCAGGAAGATTTCGAATTGAACAGCTGGCTGATTCACTAAGCATAACCGATATAGTTAGCGGCGAATCGAAAGAATACCTATACCCTGAAAATGGAGATCTGCTTGATTTTCAAAATTCATTATTTGCAGATGTAAATGCAATTAATAATTATGTCCGTCAAAACCCCGATGTTTCTGTGATCGTAAAAAACCTGAATGACAAATTATTGGATGCTACCTGGTCCGAAAATATTTTCAGACAACTTGAAGCCACTGATGCATTAAAAAATGAAACGAAACAAAACTATTGGGCACATATGAAAAATCATTTTAAAAATCATCCTATGCCCAAGGATATTACTGCTTTGCGAGAAGTAGTATTTTCGGTGGTTGAAGGTGATACAGAATATTACTTACGCTGGCAAAATCAAACAGCACAACACTTTGAAGCAACGCTTACAAAAATGTACTGGGCAGCACCCCAACCCGCTACCGTTCATCAAAGCGACAATTAAACCTGCGCCGAACCGCAGGCAAATCAACTACCCCAGGAGCAGCGACGCCGCGATCAGCCACATGACAAGCGCAATCACGCCATCAAGAATACGCCAGGCCAGTGGTTTGGCGAATAACGGCGCCAGCAACCGGGCACCATAGGCCAGCCCGAAAAACCAGATCGTCGACGCCAGCATCGCTCCCGCCGTAAACGCATTGCGGGCGTCGCCCACCTGCTGGCCGCCCACCGTACCGAGCAACACCACCGTATCGAGATAAACATGCGGATTGAGCAGGCTGAAACTGAAGGCCGCCGCCACGATAGCCAGATGACTGCGCGGCACTTCATCGACCGCTGCCATGCCGCCGGAGTGAAACGCAGCCCAGGCTGAACGCGCGCCATAGACCAGCAAAAACAGCGCACCACCCCATTTCGCCACCAGCAATAAGTTCGGCGCCGAAGAAATCAGCGCACCCATACCGGCCACACCGGCGTAGATCAGACAGATATCACACAGCGTGCAAATCAGAGCGCAGGTAAACACGTGATGGCGCAACAAACCCTGACGCAGAACGAAGGCATTTTGTGCGCCGATAGCCACGATCAGACTGGCACCGATACCCATGCCTTTAAGAAAAGCAAACATCATCAATAATCACCTTTAATGTTATTGTGTCTCATCATTAACCATCAACCAATAATGCACCGTTGCTGAGCATTCCAGTCCGCGGCCAGCAATCCATAAAACGCACTGGCTGATTTTTCACCGTTGACGATCCAGCGTTCGCGCAACACACCTTCGCAGACAAAACCCAGTCGCAGCAGGATTTTAGCCGAGGCCAGATTGCGCGGATCGATATCGGCTTCGATGCGGTTCAACTGCAACACTTCAAAACCGTAACCCAGTACCGCCAGCAGTGCTTCCTGCATATAACCCTGACCCCAGGTATCGTGACGCAATGCGTAACCGATTTCGGCCCGACGGCATTGTGCGTCCAGATGAAATAACGTACAGGTGCCAATGAGCGCCTGATCGTCACAACGTTCAACCCCCAACTGCAGATAGTCGCCGCTGTCCATGGCGGCCATATCGGTAGCGATTTTGGCTTCTGCCAAAGCGATATTATCCCACGGCAGGGAAACACCGTAACGCATGACTTCGGCATGAGAGCGGATGGCAAACAAGCCGGCCGCATCGCCCGGACGCAGCGGCCTGAGCAACAGTCGTTCAGTCGACAGGCTAAGTGCGGCGAAATCGCTCATTGACAACTCAGGCGGTACCGCCAACCGTGATGCCTTCGAGTCGCAGCGTCGGCTGCCCTACACCCACCGGCACACTCTGACCTTCTTTACCACAGACACCAACACCCGAATCCAGTCGCAAATCATTACCTATCATACTCACCCGCTGCAATACATCCGGACCATTGCCGATCAGGGTCGCACCCCGGACCGGATAACTGATCTTGCCATTTTCAATCATGTAGGCTTCGGAAGCAGAAAAGACAAACTTGCCGTTGGTAATATCGACCTGACCACCACCAAAATTGACCGCATATAAACCATGTTTGACCGAAGCCAGAATTTCAGCAGGGTCTTTGTCACCTGCGAGCATATAGGTATTGGTCATGCGCGGCATCGGCAAATGGGCAAACGATTCACGTCGGGCATTGCCAGTCACCGGCAACTTCATCAGACGCGCATTCATGGTGTCCTGAATATAGCCTTTTAAAATACCGTTTTCAATCAGTGTGGTGCATTGAGTCGGATTACCTTCGTCATCCATGTTTAACGAACCACGCCGGTCCGGCAAAGTGCCGTCATCCACCACGGTAACTCCGGCGGCCGCCACTCGCTGTCCGATGCGTCCGGAAAAGGCACTTGAGCCTTTTCGATTGAAATCACCTTCCAGACCGTGACCGATGGCTTCGTGCAGCAACACACCCGGCCAGCCAGAACCCAACACTACCGTCATCGGACCCGCCGGAGCCGGTCGGGCTTCAAGATTAATCAACGCGCCAGAGACCGCTTCCTGAACATATTTTTCCAGGATTTCAGGAGTAAAGTAAGCATAACTGTAGCGCCCGCCCCCACCAGAAGAACCCATTTCACGCCGGCCATCCTGCTCAGCGATCACGGTAAGCGAAAGACGTACCAATGGACGCACATCGCCGGCAATAATGCCATCACTGCGTGCCACGAGCACCACATCATATTCTCCGGCCAGACTGGCCATGACTTGTTTGACACGCGGGTCTTTGGCACGCGCCATTTTTTCAATTTTTTCCAGCAACTGCACTTTGGCAGTCGAATCCAGCGAACTTAACGGATCATGGGGGAAATACAGCGCGCGGGCCGCATAACTGACCATATTACTGGCCACCTTGACCTTACCCTGGCCGTAACGGGCAATCGTGCGGGTCGCGGCAGCGGCCTGATTTAAGGCTTCAAGCGAAATTTCATCCGAATAGGAAAACGCGGTTTTATCCCCGGAAATGGCGCGCACGCCCACACCCTGATCGATATTAAAACTGCCCGACTTGACGATCCCTTCTTCCAGACTCCAGCTTTCACTTTTGGTGAACTGAAAATACAGATCGGCATAATCAACCTTGTGGGTGAACATACTCGCCAGCGTACTCGTCAGGGCGACATCATCCAGACCAAAAGGAGTCAGAAGAATGCTGCGGGCCTGGTTCAAATTAGAAGAAGTCATAAATTAATTTTAGTTAAATGGTGGTTGAGGCACTTAAAGCACGCGATGCTGCAGGGCAGGCAAATTACGCCGTACTTCCTCAATAAATGCATGGTCCAGCATACCGGTGACGATACCTTCAGATTCCGGCAGAATGGCGACTATCTTACCCCAGGGATCGATTAACATGCTGTGCCCCCAGGTATGGCGGCCGTTCGGGTGTTTGCCAACCTGACCCGCAGCCAGGACATAACACTGATTTTCAATCGCCCGGGCTCGCAACAACACTTCCCAGTGTACTGCCCCGGTGGTGTAAGTAAATGCTGCTGGCACCACAATCAGGTCAGTTGCCCCAAAAGAACGGTACAATTCGGGAAAACGCAAATCGTAACAGATCGACAGCGCTACCCGGCAAACGCCATCGGTCGTTGGCAATGTAAAACTGACCGGCTCGGCTCCGGCCAAAATGCTCAACGATTCCTGATAAGTTTCGCTTCCTTTGGTAAAACCGAATAAATGGATTTTATCGTAACGTGCTATTTGCTGACCCTGTGGATCAAACACCAGCGTACTGTTAAACACTTTATTATTCTGGGGAGTAATCAAAGGCACCGTCCCGCCGATAAGATAAATCCCATGAGACCGCGCCTGCTGCGCCATAAATTCCTGCATCACGGCCGCATCCGGTCCCTGTGCCAGCCGGGTTTTATCCTGTTCATGCATACCCATGAGCGGCCAGTATTCCGGCAACAACACTAACTGTGCACCCGTCTCAACAGCCTCTTCAATGAGCCGCTGTGCTGTTTTCAGGTTGGCGTCTAACACCGGACCCGAGGTCATTTGTACTGCAGCAATGGTTAGCATGGCATCCTCAAGTTGAATTTTTCCCAGGCTTACTTCGGCAACTTCACCACATTAGGCTCTTTCCACGATCCAGTCACCTGATATTCAAACGTGAAAGCGCGCATTAGCGGTTCGCGCAAAAACAGTTGCGCCAAAAACGTACCCAGGCCGATGACCGGATTGACTGCCAGGCCATACACTACCGAAGCCGCACCAGCATTGACTTCCGGCACCACCACCACATGCAGATCCTCGGTCTCATGCACAATATCGGCATTACCACTCAAGACCACGGTGGCCGAAACACTGCGCATTTTCAGATTATCGGTATTGGCCACACCTTTTTCAATCTGAGCATTACCGGTGATGCCATCAAAAGCAAAACCGTCAGAAAAAACATCGCGAAAATCCAGCAACAGCCGCCGTGGCAACGCCTGCAGATTTAACACCGCCAGCAATTTGGCCGCGCCTGGCTCCACCTTCAAAAACTGTCCGGACTGCAAATCCAGCATGATCTTACCTGACAAACTCGGTATATCCAGTGCATAGGGTGAACCGGCCCAATTAAGTTCCCCGGTCATCTTGCCCTTACCACCCATCATGACATGCGGATAACCCAGCCTGTCCATGAGCTTGCCGGCATTATTCAATTCCAGCTGGTATTTCAGCTGAGTCTGGGTACCATTGCGCTGATTGACCCAGCGACCCTGTGCCGACAACTCCGCATCCGGATTGATCAGACTCAGTTTCTCGATTTTCCATTCATTGCCATTGCTGCCCTCCGTGACATTTTGCGCCTGCAAATCCAATCGTCCGAGCTTTTTACCGGACAACTCCACATTCTCGGCAATCACATCAAGACCGGGAATATTGGTCTGGACGTTTTTATTTTGCAGCAGATCCACCACATCATGCGTAGACGATTCCGGAATAATGAGCGAATCCAGCCTTGCCGTCACATGACCGAGTCCGTGATCAGCATTTTCCCAGGTCACATAACCGGAGATCTGGCGCGAATCGACATTCGCCTGCCAGGCACTTTTCGTGCGAGTAGCACCCAGCACGACCTGATTCAATTTCTTTCCCAGCATGGTTACTTCAGTCGCATTCACCGCCAACAGATTCGGTTCCAGATAGGGCGACAAATCAAACGCTGCGACCGGATTGTCGCCTGCCCTGCTGCCCGCCTGCCGGTCCGGCAACAACAGCTGCAAATCATCGACATTCAGACTGGCCAACTCCAGATGGGCAGACAACCCGCTCTCGGGTCGCGGTGCCGGCACATTCACACCGATACCACCACTCAACAAGGTCCAGGGCGCATTGTTGGGCGTCTGATGAACATAACGTGCATTCACCACACCACCGAGAGTGATTTTGATTTCATTAGTGCCAGCGCCGGGTTGCGTGAGCAATTCAAAATGCAACGGCATACTGTCCTGGGCGGTTTTATTGACCGGCACCGGCAAACGCAAACCCAGACCTTGCAGGGTAGAATCGACCCAAATTTCGGTCTGATGATTTTTTACCTGAATAATTGCGTTATAGGTTGCCGCACCATCAATGCGCGCCAGAATATGCTTAAGATCGGCCTGCGGGTACGCCTTGCGCACACCATCGGCCGTCATCTGGCCTTCGGCACGAATCCGGATCACACCGTCTTTTTGCGTCCCACCCAACACATTCACATTGTTGCCCAAAAAGCCGCCCTTCAAACCATTCAGACTCAGACCGCGCTCATTAAAATTCAAGCGGCCACTGACCTGAGAAATGACAGGCAAATCGCGCAACAGCAACACATCATTGCCGGCAAACTGCACCTCCCCGTTGACCTTGCTGTCGATCAGATGCGCCAGCGGCAAATCGAGTCGCAGCTTCAGTTTGGCATTACCACTGATTTTGCTATCCTGGGTAAAATTACCACTCCATTCCATCACCGGGCTCATGCTGACATAGCGCAACATGTTTTGCGCTGCACCACCTGCGGTACCATCGATAATGAGCATCGCATCCGGAGTGAGCAAATCAGGAATATGGGCACGCACTTTAGCCACCTGCATACCCTGAGTTTCGCCACTGTCGGCAAACACTTCCATACTTTCGCGTTCAAAAACAATTTTTCCCTGGATTTTACTCAACACCGGCCAGTAAGGATTAACGCCATCTTTGCCAGTCACGCCCGGCAGATAATTGATTCGACCATCAACCACTTTGCCTGTGATGGAAAAAATATTTTGATCCAGCAAACCTTTTTTCACAAACGGAAAATGTGCCAGATCACCACGTATGCGCACATTCACATCATCAATGGCGCCCTGCTCGATTCCCTGAGTAAGCCACTTATACAAATCTGGCTGGGTATTCAAAGGCAGATAATGATCGAGATTTTTGACATCGAAATGCGAAATCGTCCCTTTTAAATCCAGAATACCTGGTGACTTCGACGAATCCTGATTCAGCGCCAACAAATGTGTACCAGAAAAATGGGCAATCAAATCCTGCTCAACAATATCGAGTCGTGCCAGATTCACCTGCAACTGCTTACGGTCTTTGATAGTCCAATTGGCCTGCATATCAACCCGGTCAAACATCATCTCGGGTTGGGCCACATAATCCTGCAGGTGCAACTGCAAACCAGTCGAAGCCAACGTCAGCGAACCCTGCTTTTCATCCGCATCGATCTTGCCACTCAAATGAGCAAATCCGGGAATGGCTGGCAGGGCCAGCACATCTTTTTGCGCCAGCCGTGCTGACTGTGGCTTGAGTGCCAGATTGGTAAAATCGCCTTTAATCTGATAATGATTTAATTGTGGCAGCTTGCCCTGCACCTTGATCGAAAAATGTGCCAGCTGACCAGCCGGTTCAAAATTTTGCATCATGCCGGTATATTCCGGCGGCATGGGAAAATGCTCGATCAGATTGGCCAGTACATTCAAATCCAGAAACTCGGCCGAAAACTGCAACTGCTCTTCACTGTTGGCACTGGCGGGAATATATTTCTCGGTCAGCGTCGTCGGTGGCAAACGCAAGCCAGAACGGGTGGCAAAGGTAAAATTGCTGATCGAAATTTGATGTCCATGTTCGAGCAGGCGATCTGAAATCAACGCACTGGTCTGTGGCGAAGCGGGCTTGACCACGATTTCCTGAGCCGAAATCCGTCCCGACACACTGGCCAGATCAAGCACCTGCAAATCCTTGCGCAGCCAGGTTTTGACATCGGTGAGCTTCAGGTCAGCGGTAAAATCAGCCAACCGGCCGTGATCAAAAGTAAACCAGGCACGCACTCCACCCATACCCTGCTGCAATTCAAACGGATAATCCAGATAACTCTTCCAGCCAGCCAGATCAGTCCGATTTACATCCGCATACAGCTGACCTTTCCATTGCAGGAAATCAGAAATATTGTCGGTAAACGGGTGGTGGGTAAAATCGGCGCGGATATCGAGCGGTCCGGAGAGATTGTCCGGCGGCGTCGCTGTCAGTGAAAACTGATGATGGCGCCAGCGATTCTGCATCACAAAATTCACCTGCGAGAGCGTCAGCAAAGGGGCTCCACGCTGCATATCAGTCCAGTGAAACACGCCGTTTTTAATCACAATTTCGCGCTGCGACAAAATCCAGTTCAGGCCACGCGCGTCGCTCTTTTTCGCCGGATCAAACCACCAACCAGCCACATAGATTTTGCCATCCGCACTGCGCCTGAGCTCCAGATCGGGTTGATCAATTTCCAAATTGTAGAGTCGCAAATCGGCCACCAGCAGCGACAGCCACGATACCGTGACATTCACACTCGGCAACGTCAAGGCATTTTGCCCCTGCTCATCATTAATGGTCACTTTTTTAAGCAACAGACTCGGACGCAACCCCTGCCATGTCGCTGAAATTTGCGCAATACTGACTGAGCGTCCCAGTGAGACACCCAGCATGTGTTCAATATCCCCCTTGTAATCGCCGATATTGGGCAGCAACACATAGCGCAGACTCAGGAACAGCAGACAAAACAACAGGTACAACACCACCAGCAACTTCAGCGTTGCACTCAACAAATGATGACTGATCTTATTCAGTCTGGCATAGGCGCGCAACAACACATGCCAGCGACTGACATGCGATGCTTGAGTGACATCCGGTTGAATTGAAGTCATTGTCTAAAAAATCCAACTCGGCGTACAATCAGCAGGGTAGCGATAATTGAACAATGGGGCTTAAGTGGCATAGCTTAAATTCCAGGTAAGCGTGTAAAAATAGTAAGTGTCAGTCTGGTACAGGCAACACAATCTGAACAACCCGTCATTCTAATTGTTTTGGGTTGAAATAAGTACCCTCCATCACCTTATTCGGAATGAATTTGACTAATCCACCCAACTCATTACAAAACAACAATACTTCGCGTTTTTTTTCCCGCTGGTTACAGGCCGGTGGTGATGCACTGCCCGGACGAGGTGAACAAATCCGTGAACTAGCCGGATTATCCTTGACCCCAGCCACTTTTGCGCATTTTTTACAAAAAGAAACGACTTCGAATAGTCAAAATAATAACAATAAACTAAGTCTGGCACATGCACTGCGGCGCCTGCGCAATCTGATCGTCTGCACCCTGATAGAAAAAGATCTCACCGGCAAGGCTGATCTGCATGAAGTCGTCAGCGTCATGAGCAACTTTGCCGACTTTGCCGTCCAGACCGCACTCGCTGCCCTGTCGGCAGAAATGCAAACCCTGCACGGCACACCAGTGGCCGAAGACAGTGGCGAGGTTCAGGAACTGATCGTGCTTGGCATGGGCAAACTCGGAGGTCATGAACTCAACATTTCCTCCGATATCGACCTGATTTTCACTTATGCCGAAGACGGTGAAACCCGCGCTGCCGGCACGCAACGCAATTTATCCAACCATGAATACTTCAGCCGGCTGGGTAAAAAACTCATCGCCGCGCTGTCCGAAATCGGTGAAGATGGCTTTACCTTCCGCGTCGACATGGCGCTGCGTCCCAACGGCGCTTCCGGCCCGCTGGTGGCCAGCTTTGGTATGCTCGAAGAATACCTACAGGTACAGGGACGTGAATGGGAACGTTATGCCTGGGTCAAGGCCCGTGCCATCACTGGGATTCCCGCCCAGATCGCCCAGCTGGAAAAAATCGTCCAGCCGTTTGTCTATCGCCGCTATCTCGACTATGCCGTCATCGACGCGCTGCGCGCCATGCACAGCCAGATCCGGGCCGAAGTCATCCGTCATGAAACCCGCCACCCGGATCGTGCCAACAACGTCAAACTCGGTCGGGGCGGCATTCGCGAAATCGAATTTTTAACCCAGGTATTCCAGCTCATCCGCGGTGGCCGTGAACCACTGTTGCGCAATAAGTCGACCCGACAAACCCTGGCCGTGCTCGCTGAGATGGCCATCCTCGAAGCCGATGTTGTGAGCCAGTTACTGGCCGCGTATACCTTTTTGCGCAATCTGGAACACCGTCTGCAATACCTCGATGACACCCAGACCCACAGCCTGCCGGCCAATGAGCTGGATTGTGAACTGATCGCCCATATGATGGGCTATACCGACTACGCCGCCCTGAGCGCAGAATTAAGCCGCCAGCGCCAGTTTGTTGCTCACCAGTTCGACACCATTTTTGGTGCCAAAGGTGCAGACACACCGGAAACCAGCATCCACCTCAACGATGCCGAGAACCACGAAATCTGGCTGACCAGACTCAATCAGCTGGCCTTTCAGCACCCCGCCGCTGCCGCCGACATTCTGGTGCGCAGCCTGCAGGCACCGCGACTCAAATCGCTGTCCGAAACCGGCAAACTGAAATGCATGACCCTGCTCAACCGCGCCAGCGTCATGATCGCCGCGCTCCCGGACCAGCAAAACGACACCCTGCAGCGCCTGCTGGATTTGTTCGAAGCCATCGCCCGACGCACCGCCTACCTGTCCCTGCTGATCGAATATCCGCACGCATTGCAACGCCTGATCCGCATGATGCATTCAAGCGACTGGGCCGCGCGCTATCTGATCCGCCACCCGATTCTGCTCGATGAACTGCTCGACACCAATACGCTGCATCAGGCGCCCGACTGGGATGCCTTCAGCGCTGAACTGGAACAGCAGCTGGCCCTGCACACCGACGACACCGAACGGCAACTCGACACCCTGCGCGAAATGCACCATGCGCAATTATTTCGTTTGCTGGCGCAAGATCTGGAAGACATGCTCACCGTCGAAACCCTGGCCGACCAACTCTCCAGACTGGCCGACATCATAGTTGCAGCCACCGTCAACGCTGTCTGGCAAACCATACACGGACGACATCGTCCAAACCCGCTGTTTTCCGTCGTCGCCTATGGCAAACTCGGCGGCAAAGAACTCGGCTACGCCTCTGATCTGGATGTGGTGTTTATCTATGACGACGATGATCAGGAAGCCCCGGCACATTACGCCCGTCTGGCACAGCGTTTCATCACCTGGATGACCACACCGACCTCGGCCGGCATTCTGTTTGACATCGACATCGCCCTGCGCCCCGACGGTGCCAGCGGCCTGATGGTGTCATCGATTCAAGCCTTTGAACGCTACCAGACCCAGTCCGCCTGGGCCTGGGAGCATCAGGCACTCACGCGGGCGCGCTGCTGCACCGGTCCGCTTGAGTTGACGCAAAAATTTGACGCTTTGCGGCAGCAGATTTTATGCCAGTCACGTGAACCAGAAAAGTTAAAGCAAGAAGTGCAAACCATGCGCCAAAAAATGCATGACGCCCATCCGGAGCGTGAAGGAAAATTTGATTTAAAGCACAGCCACGGCGGCATGATCGACATCGAATTCATGGTGCAATATCTGGTGTTGCGCCACGCCCACGACTATCCGCAACTGTGCGCCAATTACGGCAACATCGCGCTGCTGCTCACCTGCGGTGAACTCGGACTGATCCCGGCCGATACGGCCCACACGGTAGCCGACATCTACCGCCGCTGGCGCCGCCAGCAGCACACCATCCGCCTGCAGGGCATCGATCAGGCCAAAATCGACGCCCCGCTGGCCGAAGCCGAAGCCGCTCAGGTGATGACATTGTGGAATTTTTTATTTTCCTCACCTTTGTAACCTGCGCAAAACACCACCAACCGTAATTTCACCCCAGATAGTGTGAAGCACCCCAGCAACTAAAAAAACTTGCAGCCTTCCACCCTTCTGGAAGGCTGTCGGACTTACGCTGTGGGTATCCACAATTGAGTCAAATTATCCCTCCGCTAAACTAAGAAAAGGCAGGTGCTGTGTTCTGACCTTTTTTTCAGATTTTCCTGCGAGCAAACTGACTGTCCCATAAATTCTCCCATTACGCTGTCACAGCATATTTTCTCGGCACCATTTTCAGAAAGAATAAAATGTTCCCCATCTCCCGCCAATCTTTGCAGACATCATTTCCGATATTGGAATCTGCTCCCCACAAAATAACGATCTCCCGACCAAATTTGCAGCCACAAATGCAAGAATTACAAACTAAGCTTAAGACGTTGGAGTTGGATGCGCAGAAAATCAATGATCAAGCCTTCCAGACAAAACTGGAAGCATGCAAAACTAAATGCGATGAACTGAACGCGATATTGAATCCGCATGAGTTAGCTGACCTCCCTAAAATCAACCCGGTGCTTGCCACACTCACAGAATTACTCAACAGCGTCAACGAAATACAGGCTCAGGCCTTACAACTGCGCGAACAATGCGAACCTCACATCGCGGTAAAAATCCTCACGTGTACTGCCGCCATACTCGGCCTGGCTGTTGGCATTACGTTAGCGATTGCATTACCATTCTTTGGCATTCCTACCCTGATCATCGGGTTAGGCACTGTAGCCGGCGCCAGCGGCGCCACCGCACTGACTTTCGGTGGTGGCGGCTTTCTGGTGGGCCTGGCTGCAACGTTTTTTGGTGTCTGGCATGAACGCGGCTCGCTTGAAATTAATAATCATATTCAGCAAGAATGCTATGCGCTAACCGACAGCTTGCATGACAGTATCGCATTAACGATTAGCGCCGATGAGCGACTTAAGGCGCACATACAAAACTACGAGACAGATCAAGATACCGACAACTATGCGCGGCAAATGATCAGTGACATTAATAGCATCTACAGTCCCACCCATGATTTTTCTTTACTTACTGAAAAACTCAAAAAATATCTGGATCTACGTGACGTGAAGTACTACTTAGCGAGATTTCAAAACAGCGACTACCTGAATGTACTCACTAGGGAGCGAGAAAAAACATTTTTGCACCCTGAGTCACTGAAGAAAATGATTGCGGAGGGTAATGAGATAACGAATCAATTAAAATTAATTGACGGATTAAAATACAAGTTTACCGGTGCAATATGTACGGCGGATTTTTATCGCCAAAACAAAGACAATAACAACGCGGATTTTAAAGAGTGCACCGTTACCTGCCCCGACACCTCATCGCGCGGAATAAAACCTTTCCTATTTCCAGCAACACCCGGGATAACTTTTGTAAAAACAACGCTATCTACATTATCACCGCTGCAAAAAGAGTGGGCAGTACTTGAGGGGTGGAACATACTCAATGGTCATCTTTATTCCGACCAGTCAGTCGGGATAAATCCAAAAACAATTTCGCTGCAAAGATTCAGTAATGGCATTGCAATCGGCATACCTTTTAATGAACTGAGCGGCCTTTCACTACAATTTCCTGGATACATTGAAAAAAAATCACTGACACTGGAAGAATTCAACATCGCCGCACAAAGACGATTCCTCACTGATGATGAGGTGCGGGATATCTGCATCACCAGTTCACCATTAAGTTGGGAACAGGAAAATTGGGCAAAGGAAAATGGCCTGAGCATAATCACGGATTGTCTCAGGGGTGATCAATCAATTGAGGGAAAACCACTGGAAATTTCGCTGCAGGATTTTAACAATGGTGTGCGACTTGATGTCCCATTGCACCAACTTTGCGGCCTCCGGGTTACAGGAATTGACGAAAACTGCCGGGCACCAACGATAGACGCACTCAGTATCGCCACCCAACGAATGTTTATCAACGATGATGAAAGAAAAATTCTGCTCCGAAAAATAGCAAATTCTCAAACTGACCATCCCGGCAGGAACGCCCCAATATCCTTAATCAAAATTGATGCCTCAGAAGACTGTGACGAAGCAGCTAACGAAAATGTCGGCGAAATTTCTCTGCATACAAACGAAACTGATGATACCAGTCCCCTTACGCTCCCCAGAGTATCAGGGCATCGAAATGATCTGATCGTAATCACCTATAATATGGGAAGTGGTCCCATGGATTATGCGCATGCATGTCGGCATTTTCACCTCGACAAATTCAACGACCTCGGCGACCAGGAACATCCGGTTGATTTGAGTAACGAAATACTTGCCGATGTGAGCAATCCTTTCGCACAACAATATCTTCTGGCACAGGCCAGAACCACCGCATTTTTTGTTGATCTCGCCCAGCGCAATGAAGTCGATGTCATCCTGATCCAGGAAGGGCGTATGCCGGATAAGAGCCAGGGAACTTTTATAGAAGCACTCATCAAGGAAGGGTTTGCTTATTACTCGTATGGCAAAAAAACTAGTAATGCGGCTGTACTCATGCGGAAAGAGCGATTTGGGAACCATATAATGGTTGGAACGAGGAATTCTGCCCAGGATTTAACCGTAGTTATTGCAGAGGATTCAATGACAAATCAAGTCATCAGTTTCAGCAGCATATCGGTCCCGGGTTTTGACTTGGCAAAAGAAGAGTTAACCAGAGAGGATTTTTTCTCAGGAGATGGGCGAATAAGTGATGCGATCAATAACTCGAACCCTGACAATGTGAAAATCGACATAAACCTGATCGGTGCCGACATGAATTCCCCTGCGGAATTATCACCCTTGATGCGCCGATTTACAGACTTATCAGCAGCTGGTTATGAGAGATTAAGCACCAATCAAACCACTGACGTTTATTATAGAGAAGGTCAGGAATCATTTCCTCAAAGGAATCTTGACTACTTATTTATTAAATCAACTCATCGCGACTATCAGTGTAAGCCAGCTGAAGTGGTGTTTGAATATAAAGTGGAACCAGATAAAACGCTTAACCACGTCTCAGACCATCTACCGGTCAGAACCACGATCAGTCTGACCGCCTTCAACCCTGCATTACTCGAAATATAACGACCGGACAGGTTGGGCCACCGGCCCAACCGTCCATCCGACAATTACTTAGCGTTCATCAACGCCACTGTCGTATCCAACATGCGGTTAGAGAAACCCCATTCATTGTCATACCACGATGATACCTTGACCAGATTGCCGGACACTTTAGTCAGGGTCGCGTCAAACGTGGAAGAAGCCGGATTATGGTTGAAATCGACCGACACCAGCGGTGCCACGTTGTAATTCAAAATACCTTTTAAGGCCGCGCTTTCAGACGCCGCCAACATGATGGCATTGATTTCTTCCACCGTCGTCGCACGCTTGGCCACAAAGGTCAGATCCACAATCGACACATTGATGGTCGGTACACGAATCGCATAACCGTCGAGCTTGCCATTCAACTCTGGCAATACCAGGCCCACCGCCGCCGCTGCACCGGTTTTGGCCGGAATCATCGACTGCGTAGCCGAACGTGCACGACGCAAGTCTTCATGCATCACGTCAGTCAATACCTGATCATTAGTGTATGCATGGATCGTGGTCATCAGACCGGTTTCAATGCCAACTGCATCATTGAGCGATTTAGCCAGTGGTGCCAGACAGTTAGTGGTGCAGGAAGCATTCGAAATCACAGTGTCGGTGGCTTTGAGCACGCCATGATTCACACCAAACACCACGGTCGCATCGACATCTTTACCGCCCGGTGCCGAGATAATGACTTTTTTCGCGCCGCCAGCCAGATGGGCTGCTGCTTTTTCTTTGGTGGTGAAAAAACCGGTACATTCCAGCACCACATCCACACCGATCTCGCCCCATGGCAGATTGGCCGGATTGCGCTCGGCAAACACACGGATCTTGTCGCCATTGACAATCATGAAATCGCCTTCGGACGTAACTGTGCCGGGAAACTTACCGTGCGCGGTATCGTACTGAGTCAGATGCGCATTCGACGCTGGCGCGCCCAGATCATTGATCGCCACGATTTGAATATCGTGTTTTTTGCCGCCTTCATAATGAGCACGCAGGATGTTACGGCCGATACGGCCATAGCCGTTAATTGCAACGCGAATAGTCATACTTACACTCCAGAGGAAATTAAAAAACCAACCAAGAAAAAACCTACAATCCTTATGCCAGCACCGCAGTCACTTTGGCCACCACATTGTCCACGGTAAAGCCAAAATGTTTAAACAGCACACCGGCTGGGGCCGATTCACCAAACGTATCGATACCGACCACGGCACCTTCGAGACCGACATACTTGTACCAGAAGTCAGTCACACCGGCTTCAATCGCCACCCGTGGCAAGCCCTTAGGCAAGACACTGGCTTTATAGGCGGCATCCTGACGGTCAAACACATCGGTCGACGGCATCGACACCACATTCGCGGCCACGCCCTGTTCAGCCAGTGCGGCGGCGGCTTTCACCGCCAGTTCAATTTCCGAACCGGTGGCAATCAGCACCACGCGCGCATTCGCGGCCTGCTGCAACACATAACCGCCACGGGCAATATCGGCCACCTGGGCGTCGGTACGTGCCTGAAACGGTAAATTCTGACGCGAAAAAATCAACGTTGACGGGCCATTTTTACGCAGCACTGCCTGCTTCCAGGCCACGGCCGATTCGACCGTATCGCATGGACGCCAGTTATCCAGATTCGGAATCAGGCGCATGCTGGAAATATGTTCGACTGACTGATGCGTCGGACCATCTTCACCCAGACCAATCGAATCATGGGTAAACACAAACAGCGTGCGGATTTGCATCAGCGCCGCCATGCGGATGGCATTACGGCTGTAATCCGAGAACGTTAAAAAGGTGGCGCCAAACGGCAGATAACCGCCATGCAGGGTAATGCCATTCATGATGGCGCTCATACCGAATTCACGCACACCATAATTAATATGGTTACCCGCCTGATTGTGACGCACTGCCACGCATTCTTTCCAGTTGGTCAGATTAGAACCGGTCAGATCGGCCGAACCACCAAGAAACTCTGGCAACACCGGCGCAAACGCCTGAATTGCATTCTGGCTGGCTTTGCGGGTCGCGATGGTTTCCTGCTTTTCAGTACACAGCTTGATATACGCATCGGCAGCGGCAACAAAATTACCCGGCAGCTCACCCTGCATACGGCGCAACAATTCTGCAGCCTGTTGCGGATGTGCTGCGCTATAGCTGGCAAACAGAGTATTCCAGCTGGCTTCACGCTGAGCACCGGCCGCTTTGGCGTCCCAGGCAGCGTACACATCCGCAGGAATCTCAAACGGTGCATACGGCCAGTCCAGCGCCAGCCGCACGGCCGCGATTTCTTTCTCGCCCAGAGCAGCGCCATGCACATTGTGCGTGCCCGCCATATTGGGTGAGCCCTGACCGATGACGGTTTTGCAGCAAATCATGGTCGGACGGGTTGACAGTTTGGCCGCTGCAATCGCCGCCGCCACCGCAGCTGCATCGTGACCATTCACCGCCGGAATCACATTCCAGCCATAGGCTTCAAACCGTTTCGGCGTATCGTCAGCAAACCAGCCTTCCACATGCCCGTCGATGGAAATGCCATTGTCGTCATACAGGGCAATCAGTTTATTCAGACCCAACGTGCCAGCGAGTGAGCAGGCTTCATGCGAAATGCCTTCCATCAGGCAGCCGTCACCCAGCAACACATAGGTGTAATGATCCACCACCGGCAAACCGTCATGATTGAATTCGGCCGCCAGCAACCGTTCTGCCAGCGCCATACCGACTGCATTGGTAATCCCCTGCCCCAGCGGACCGGTGGTGGTTTCCACGCCCGGGGTGATATGCACTTCCGGATGACCGGGAGTTTTGGAATGCATCTGACGGAAGTTTTTCAGCTCCGTCATCGGCAAAGCGTAACCCGTCAGGTGCAGCAACGCGTAATGCAGCATCGAGCCATGACCATTGGATATCACAAACCGGTCGCGGTTAATCCAGTGCGGATTAGCCGGATTATGGCTGTAATGCTGCGACCACAACGCCACAGCAATGTCGGCCATACCCATAGGCATGCCCGGATGGCCGGAATTGGCCTGTTGCACAGCATCCATCGCCAGAACGCGGATCGCGCTGGCCATTTTAGTAGTCACGGGAAGTGGTGGGAGCATAGTTGTCATGGTCAGGTAGGCAAAAAGAGGGCTGAGAGCTAAACCGCCTATTTTACCAGACCGCCGCCCCTGTCTGGCTGCTGAAGTGTTGATTCTGCGCAAATTTTCAAAAAAAGAGAGGAATTACCAAATTAACATTCTTTGCATGCAATCAAGGGAACAAATACGGATTATCTGCATCTAACCACGCAGGCTCCCAAGCCATCGGAAAACCCTAATTACCATCTGACGGATTTTTGGTTATCGTCAATACAAACCGCATTGGCAGCCAGAAAGCAATGAGCTGTTGATCTGAACCATTTTTTAGCGAGGAATTTATGTTCACCCCATCCACATCAAAACCAGCAACCCCAGCAACCCCAGCAAGCCAACCAGTTGTAGTTTCAGATCAAAATGACAAGTTCATTGATTCATTGAAAAATAATGACTTTTCTGGAGTGAGTCAGGCAAAGGCAACGCTGGACAAGATTTATAAACAATCCGAAAAAATCCCGGATAAACAGCTGGAATTTTTAGAAAACGCGTTGAGCAAAGTAGATTTTCTCACTATCGAATATGCAAAGCACAGTACAGTCCCTGAAATGAAAAAAAACCTTACAGACGCTTGCGAGGAAATCAAAAAAAAACTCATAGAACTCAACCCGGAATGGATGCAAGATAACGAAGTAATTTTTAAAGGCATATCTAATCAAGAACAGGCAGACCGGCGATTAGATGGTCAGGAGTTGCAACAAATGAAGGGCCTGAAAATAGCTTATTATCAAAATATTAAAGCAAATTGCCGAGCTCCGATAAAAAATAATCAAATCATTAATGCCGCAGGAGTCAGGTTTAATAGAAAAAATGATAATGTGAGCAATGGAAATTGCGGTTTGAACGCGGTTTATCAGGCAACAAACCCGCAGGGAACTCAGTTTGATGCGGCTAAGGAAAGAGAGACCCTGGTCAGATGCCAGCAGGCGTATCGCGGCATAAAAAACGAACAATTAATTGCCAACAGCTTAATGAAAATTTTTAACGGAACTGACCGTTGTAAAAACTATTTCATCCAGAGCATTAAAGCTAAATTGCAAAACCCTGACGTAAAAAGTCGCGATTTTCTTGAATCACTTCTCGCACGCCTTAATAATTTTGACGGTGTTTCAATTGCAGATTTATGCGATGACAGTGATCTGCGGGAATATGTCAGTAGTAATATGGACTTTGAGTTCTCAACTGATTCCGGCAAGGATGGCACTTGGCTGCATTACGGCGACATCCTGCTATTGATGCTCAATAAAGGCTATATTCTTCAAAATACCAGTTTGGGAACAGCACAATCCGATGCGAAAGTAGTGCTCGAGTTCCGTCACCTGACCAATGAGTCCACTGCCTACATCGCCAATAATGCCAGTATGGCTGAAATTAATTCGACAACACTTTCCGGATCACACTGGTTTTGCGTCACCCGGGCTGACACAGCCGCTGCGCAGCATCCATCCGGGCTTTCAGCGCCCCCAGACAACACTCAAAGACCTGTTCCAACTGCCGATGAACAACCACGCCGACCAGATGCAACGAGAACAACACCTTTGACTGGCGACTCAATTCGTCCTGCAAAGACCATCCCAACAAATGTGCCGAATGATTCTGATCAACCCGTCTCTGGAAAATCAACCCTTGGCGAATTATTTAACGCTCAACCCGTCCCTGAGCGATTCGTATCCACCTCACCGAAAATAAATGTAATTAGTAGGAATTCCGTCCAACCAATTTCCCAAGCTCGTCCACCGTCGGTATCTCCAACGATAACAAGCACTGCCGGTGAGGATAAAGAAAATTACAAACAGGACCTGGACCAATTCAATCAATCATTGTCTCAGCCAACTTTATTAGACAAAGCTATGGGTATTGTAGATCGCATAAAAAAACCATTCTCACCAGCGCTGTCACTACATATGCCGGCCCAAGAGAAGAGCAAAGCTACAAAAGAAAACCCAATCCAACATCCATCAACGAATGATAAAGGCAATAGAGCACCTCCAGTTAAGCTCAAAGCCGAGGAGCCCGTACCTGATCACTTAGGAGTCCCTTTGATGGAAAATTTACAAGGAGAGCTGCAAAAAACAAAACAAAGGAGAACAGACCTCGAAGAACAACAAAGACAACACCAACAAGATTTGGGTAAATTGCAAAGAGAAATTGATGATCTGGGCCTGTAATTACCCGTAAATAATAATGGCATCTGACGTGACGTCAAAGAAACCCACACCTACAACAGTCTTCGGGGCGGAAAATATGGGCATAAACGATTGTATAAAAAATCTTTTTAACTGAAGTGCAATTAACAAAAAAAGAGCGGCCAGCCGCTCTTTTTTTCAAACAATCCAACCACCACCCATCAAGCGCGTGCAGCCCGCCGCTGTCTGACGGCTTCAGCCAATCCTTCCAGCGCTCGGACGCTGTCATCCCAGTCGATGCAGCCATCGGTGACGGACTGGCCGTACACCAGTTCGCGACCGGCGACCAGATCCTGACGACCGGCGACCAGGTTGGATTCAATCATCACGCCAACAATCCGTGCATCACCGGCGGCAATTTGTCGCGCGATGTCTGCGCAGACCGGAATCTGGTTTTGCGGATTCTTGGAACTGTTGGCATGCGAAGCATCGATCATCAGTTTGGCGGGAATACCACCGGCAGCCATTTCCTTGCAGGCCGCCTCGACGCTGACGGCATCGTAATTCGGGGTTTTACCACCGCGTAAAATCACGTGGCAGTCGTCATTGCCATTGGTGGACACAATGGCGGAATGGCCGCCCTTGGTGACCGATAAAAAGTGATGCGGTTGAGATGCGGCCTTGATGGCATCGATGGCGATCTTGATGTTGCCGTCAGTGCCATTTTTAAAACCGACCGGACACGACAGGCCAGACGCCAGTTCACGATGCACTTGCGATTCGGTGGTGCGTGCGCCGATGGCACCCCAGCTGATCAGGTCGGCAATATACTGCGGGCTGATGACGTCCAGATATTCGGTTCCGGCCGGCAAACCCAGCTCATTAATATTGAGCAGCAGCTCGCGCGCAATCCGCAAGCCATCATTGATACGAAAACTGTTATCCATGTAAGGATCGTTGATCAAGCCCTTCCAGCCGACGGTGGTGCGTGGTTTTTCAAAATACACCCGCATGACAATTTCCAGCTCACCGGCAAAACGTACCCGTTCTTTAGCCAGACGGGCAGCATATTCCAGTGCGGCACGGGTATCGTGAATAGAACACGGGCCGATCACCACCATCACCCGGTCATCTGCACCGTGCAGAATCTGGTGCAGCGCGGTGCGCGCGTGGGCGGCGGTATCGGAAGCGACTTCAGAACAGGCAAATTCACGGATCAGGTGGGACGGTGGAACCAGTTCTTTCATTTCGCGGATGCGTAAATCATCGGTGCGCAACATAATTTCTCCAGACATACAAGTATTCTAAAATCAGGTATAAAAAAACCGCCAGTGCTGGCGGTTTTAAGGAATTTGGTGTGGCACTGCGTGCGCTTACCTCTGTTCCACCGCCTTTGGGCCGGTAGGGAAAAAAGTAAAATAAATGAAGGAATGATTCATTTGCGCGGCACTCAGTAAAAATGGGTGAAACGATAATGCATCAATTCACCTGCCTTGGCAAGGCTTTTTGACAATTTTTATGACCGTAAAGCGATGTAGCGCAAACTTAGATTTGCAAATCGGCATCCCAGCCAGTAAAGTTAAAGACAATTTAAAGAAAAAATAACCATGACCACCCCACTCCACTGGCAATGCAACTCCTTTGAACAACTCTCCGGCGCGCAGCTGTATGCCATTCTGCAGGCGCGCTGTGATGTGTTTATCATGGAACAACAATGTATCTATCCCGATGTCGATGGTGCCGATCTGAGTACCCTGCACCTGTCCGCCTGGACAGCAGATGGGCAGCTGGCCGCCTATCTGCGCATTCATGCGCCCGGCAGCAACTATCCGGAAGCCTCAATCGGACGGGTGCTGACGACACGCGCTTTTCGGCGGGGCGGTATCGGCCGTCAACTGGTGGCTGAAGGAGTGCGGCAAATTTATGCCCACTATCCCGGCCACGCTGTCACCATCAGCGCGCAGCTATATCTGCTGGAATTTTACCGTTCGTTTGGTTTTGTCAGTGTGGATCAGCAGTATCTGGAAGACGGCATTCCCCACATTCAGATGTGCTTACCTGCACCTTAAAAGGAGTTCTTTCATGAAAACCGTACTACTCGCCGCACTGACTCTGGCCACCTGCGGCTGTTCGATGATTTCCGGGTTGTCCAATTCGTGCGTGGAAAACAAGGCCGATAACAGTAAAATCTGCACTATTATCGACACTAATCAAAACATTACCACCCGCAGCATCGAGAAAGACCGCAAACTGTTTATCTCCACCTGCAGCAACGGTTATTGCAGCGAATTTAAAGAGATCAATCCGGGCAGTCATCTGCCACCAGCCGAAATCACTGCCCCGAAATAAACAGCTTGCGGAATTTAGCGACTTTGGGAGCCACCACAAAGGCGCAATAGCCCTGTTCCGGATGTTGGCGATAATAATTTTGATGGTAGGCTTCGGCTGGATAAAACACCGGCGCAGGTGATAATTCCGTCACCAGCGGCGCATCCCAGACGCTGGCCATTTCGGCAATCACCTGACGGGCAATCTCTTGCTGTTGCGCGTCATGATAAAACACCACCGAACGGTATTGCGTGCCCACGTCGTTACCCTGACGATTGAGCGTGGTCGGGTCGTGCAGCGTGAAAAAAATTTCCAGAATTTTACGATAACTGACCACCGCCGGATCAAACGTCAGCTGCACCACTTCTGCATGCCCGCTGGCGCCGGAACACACCTGTTCATACGTCGGATTGGGCGCTGCGCCACCGGCATAACCAGAAATGCACCGGCTGATGCCGTTTAACTCCTGAAACACGGCTTCGGTGCACCAGAAGCAGCCACCACCTATGGTTGCGATTGTCATATAAATCCTGTCTGCTTAAGTTTACATTACCCGCCCGCAAGCCAGTCGCCGGACTTGCCACCCTGCTTTTCCAGCACCTTAATCTCCGACATCACCATACCACGATCCACGGCTTTGCACATGTCGTAGATGGTCAGCAGACCGATTTGTACGGCGGTTAAGGCTTCCATTTCAACTCCGGTGGGGCCGATGGTTTCGACCTGGGCAATGCATAGTACGCTGTCGGCGGCGAGCTCAAAATCGACCGTCACACGGGTAATGGCCAGCGGATGGCATAGCGGAATGAGCTCACTGGTGCGTTTGGCAGCCATGATGGCGGCGATTTTGGCCACGCCCAGCACGTCACCTTTTTTGGCGTTGCCGCTGGCAATGAGTGCATACGTGGCTGGCTGCATCACTATCCGGCCGCTGGCACGGGCGATGCGATGGGTGACAGCCTTGTGGCCGACATCGACCATATGCGCCTGACCATGGGCATCAAAATGGCTCAGTTGTGCCGCCTCAGGCGCAGTGTTTTTTTTGCTCGGCATAATCGGATAACTCACATAGAAAATAACTTGCAGGGTATCATAGCCGGATGAAAATTACCGCTCTCGCCCTGGCCTTTATTCTATTCACTTCCAGCTGTCTGCTCCCGGGGTGCGCCTATGCCCAGAACCTGCCTGCTCTGGGCGACACCGGACGGGAAGATCTGTCACCGGCCATGGAGCGCAAGCTGGGTGAAGAAATCATGATCGGCATCCGCAATGACCGCGATTATATTGATGACGCGGTGTGTGCCGAATATCTCAACGATTTTGGTGCCCGGTTGCTGGAACATCATCAGGAAGCGCGCGGCGATGCGAATTACGATTTCTATTTTTTTGCGGTGCGCGACACCAACCTGAATGCCTTTGCCCTGCCCGGCGGTTTTATCGGCGTGCATTCTGCCCTGATTTTGGCCGCACAGACCGAATCGGAATTGGCTTCGGTCCTGGCGCATGAAATCGGTCACGTGGCCCAGCGTCACATCGCCCGTATGATCGGCAGTCAAAAACAGGATGCACTGATTCCGATTGCCGCCATGATTTTAGCCGCGCTGCTGATGCGCTCCAACCCAGATGCCGCCATGGCCATGGCTATCGGCGGTGAAGGTTTTATGGTGCAGCGACAACTCGATTTCAGCCAGAATGCCGAACGCGAAGCAGATCGGGTCGGCTTGCAGATTTTACGCGATGGCGGTTTTGATCCTTCCGGGATGGTGGCTTTTTTTGCCCGCATGCAAACCAGTTCGCGCGGCTATTCTGACAATATGCCGGCTTTTTTGCGCACCCATCCGCTGACCTCGGAACGGATTGCCGACATTCAGTCACGGATACAATCAGAGACGTTTAAAAAACATGATGACAGTCCGGAATACCAGTTATTTCGCGCCCGCATCCGCGTACTGCAAGATACCTCCACTCAGGGACTGCTCGATACCCAAGCCTATTTCAACGATCAGCTCACGCGGGCTGCCTCTTTAAAAACCCACGATGTGGCGGCAAGCTATGGTCTGGCGTTTGTCGCTTATCAGAACAAACAGCTGGCATCAGCACAATCCCTGCTAGATCAGGCGCGCAAACAGGCGGGCTTCGCCAGTGTGTTTTTCACCAATCTGCAACTGTCAATTGTACTCAGCGGGAATCAACCACAGGTGGCTCTTGATGCTGCCCGGGCGGCCATCGGGGAATATCCCACTTCGCACGGTATCGGCAATCAATATGCTGATGCGCTGATCGCCAACCATCAAACGCAACAGGCCATCACGTATTTGCGCGACCAGACGTTAATGTATCGCAAGGATTTTGGTTTGCAGCTGGAGTTAGCCAAAGCTTATGCTGCCGCCGGCAACGAAGCTCTGCAGCATTTGGCACTGGCCGAAGCACTGGCACTGACGGGGGCAATTTCTCCGGCTCTGGACCAGTTAAGCATTGCGCGTCGCTCACCCGATGGTAGTTTTTATGACCACGCCATGATAGACGCGCTCGAACGCGACCTGAAAGAACGCTTCAAGGAAGAGCTGGAAGAACAGCTGAGAAAAGAAAAAGAGAAAGAAAAAGAGAAAGAACAGGAAAAAAATAAAAACCGGTAGGGTGTCACGCCGCAGACGTAATACACCACTAACCGTGAATCCACCAATGCCTGTGATTCTGGCACAGGTGTATTACTACTGGCACAGGTGTATTACGCTACGCTAATACACCCTACTACTAATACACCATACTAGTCAACGCCGCCAGCGTAGTCGGCCGCACGGTAATCTGGCGGTTGTGGAAAGTAAAACTCAAACCCTCCTGCGGCTGTTCCAGCCAAGCCAGTAACTGCTCATCACTGGCCCGCTGCGCATGCAACTGCATAGATTCATACGCCTGCGCCAGATCACGATCATCGATTTGCGCCAACAGACTACCACTTTGCAGCACCAGATTACCGGACTCCATCATCCAGACAACATCGCAACTGTCGAGCGTAACACCGGTATGCAGCACCCAGCCATCCTGGCCATCGGCGCGCGCGATATACGGAGTGGCCTGTAATTCCACGTACACCCGCTGCGGCCCATTTTGAAAAAAATAGCGCCCCTCCAGATCGGCCTGATAGTTGCGGTTGATGAAGCCGCACAGAGCCGCGTTGGTGATTTTATCGCCCAATAAGTTGAGCTCCTGAGCATGCTGATCGCGCATGCGCCAGACACCACGGGCATCCAGACCCAGCCAGCCGTAGCAGTGCGGCACGTTCGGCCATTTCGCCAGCGCCAGTTGTACCTGTTTATCCATGAGGGAGTGTCTGACTCAAAAAATGCAGCAGACGTTTGGGCAGCCAGGTGTTATTGGCCGGAAAACCTGTTCCGGCAAACCCTACATGTCCACCCTGTGGCGGATAGTCGAGCGTGACTTGAGCGGAAGCCGACTGTGGCAAATAACGTCCCGGCAAAAACGGGTCATTGCGTGCATTGAGGACCAGCGTAGGCAAAGTAATGTCGGCCAGAATATGTTTGGCGCTGGCGCGGTGCCAGTAATCTTCGGTGCTTTGATAGCCGTGCAGCGGTGCGGTGACGACATTATCGAATTCGTACAGATTGTTGGCGGCCAGCATTTTATTGCGATCAAACAGACCCGGATGCTGGGTGAGTTTGGCCAGGCATTTGGGTTTTAAGGTGCGCAAAAATACTGAGGTATATATCCGGTTAAAGCCGCTGCCCAAAGCAGCACCTCCCTGGGCCAGATCGAGTGGCGCCGACACCGCGCAGGCGGCACGAATAAAATTAGCTTGCTGCTGGCTTTCTCCCAGCCAGCGCAACAAGGCATTGCCGCCGAGCGAAACCCCACAGGCAAACAGGATACGATTGCCCTGCTGCTGATGCAGGCGTCGCAGTATCCAGTCGATTTCTGCCGAATCACCCGAATGATAAAAGCGCGGTGCCAGATTGAGCTCACCAGAGCAACCACGAAAATGCACCACCACTCCACCCCAGCCACGGCTGCGGACTTCAGCCATCAGGGCACGTGCATAATGGCTGTCGGAATTACCTTCGAGTCCATGGAACAGCACCACGAACGGGGTGGAAGCATCACCATCGACAAAATCGAGATCGATAAAATCATCATCCGGTGTGGTCCAGCGTTCCCGCCGGTAACTGACCCGGGGCGAGCCGAGCAGCTTGGCGGGGATAATGGTCTGAAAATGGCCGTTAGGCATCCAGATGGGGGAGAAATAGCTGACAGGCATAGGGATCAGTGCAACATGCTGGCGCGGAAGGTTTCATGCGGT
The DNA here is from genome assembly GCA_903862415.1 of uncultured Oxalobacteraceae bacterium. Lineage (GTDB taxonomy): Bacteria > Pseudomonadota > Gammaproteobacteria > Burkholderiales > Burkholderiaceae_D > Solimicrobium. Next base: position 36,033 of record CAIOYD010000027.1, read on the forward strand.
GCGCGACCAGGTGCGATCGAAGCATGATGCAGGCTGATACGCCAGCCCAGCGGGGTTTTAAGAAAAACATTGGTGCAGAGGATGTGAATATCCTGAATCATCTCTGAAGTTCGCTCAACTTGCTCAACAATGCTGTGAATTTCAGTCATCATGTTGCGGCTGGCATGCAGCAGCACCGGCTGGATATTGACCGCACCACGCTCGAAAATCGCTTCAAAAGAAGCACGGATGGTGGCGTGACCCACCAGCCGTTGTGCCCCGGGATGAATGCAGACGATTTCTTCTTCCTCCGCCCACAACCCCATTAATGCTTCAATATCTGCGCGCGACAAAGCGTCATAAAACGCCGCTTCGGTTTCCTCGGCAGAACTGAGTAGTGTTACCCGCATAGTGCTCCTGTGTGATAAACCTGCTGATTAGTGCGCTTTCAGTTGAACACCAGCTTTTAACTGGTATTCGGTACTGCAGTACGGGCAGGTAGCGTGGCCGCCATGCGATAGATCCAAAAAAACCTTGGGGTGCGAAGACCACAGCGGCATGGCAGGGTTGGGGCAATGGGCAGGCAGATCCGACAAATCCAGTTCAACGATGCTTTTGGTTTTCATAAATTGTCCTTACTTGGCAGGAGGGTTAGGGAAATGCGAAATAATTATCTCGATTTTAACGGATTCGCACTGTGAATAAAATAATTAGTCGGTAAAATACCGCATTTAGCCTTCCGGCTCGGCATTCCTATTGCAAAATCATGACGCATTCAGAACAGATTTCCCCTGACAACCCCGACAACTTACCTCCGGAACAACTCAAAGAGCACAAACAGCGCGCTTTTCAGGAGGGTGTGCGTGCCTGCTCGCCTACCCTGATCGGCATCGCTGCCTGGGGCATGGTGGTGGGTGTGGCAATGATCAAAACCAACTTTACCATTTTGCAGGCACTGGGTATGACGCTGTTAGTGTTTGCCGGTTCGGCACAATTGGCTGCGCTGCCGTTGATTGCTGCTGGCGCACCGGTCTGGGTGATTTTTATTACCGGACTGGTGGTGAATCTGCGCTTTGTGATTTTTTCCATCATGCTCGCACCGCATTTTTCGCATCTGCGGCTGGCGCAGCGGATTTTCTGGGGTTATATGACCGGCGATGTTTCGATGGTGTATTTTGTCCAGCGCTATCCGACCGAAGCACCGCAGGCGGGCAAGGTGGCCTATATGCAGGGCTTGTTTATCCCCAACTGGGTTGCCTGGCAAATCGGCTCGATCAGCGGGATTTTTTTAGGTAGCACGATTCCGGAAAACTGGGGCGTGGGCTTTGCCGGTACGCTGGCGATTCTGTGTATTTTATTGCCCATGGTCCTCAACCGCGCCGTGCTGGTTGGCGTGCTGGTGACGGGCATCATTGCCATGCTGACCCTGCACTGGCCGTATAAACTGGGCATGCTGACAGCGGTGCTGGTAGGCATGGTCAGCTCGATGATCTGGGAAGAATCCGGCTGGTTAAGCACTAAAAACAGGGAGCAAAAATGAACGCACACGAACTCTGGCTGGTGATCGGCCTGCTGACCCTGGCCACGCTGATTTGCCGCAGCACTTTCTGGCTGGTGGGGCAGCACGTTAAATTGCCCAAACGGGTGTCAGAAGCACTGCGCTTTGCGCCCGCCTGCGCCCTGGCGGCGATTTTGGTACCGGATTTTTTAACCAACCAGCATCAGATCGACATCAGTCTGAACAATCCGCAGCTGGTGGCCGGTGTGTGTGCCGCCATCTTCTTTTTACTCCGCCGCAGCATGCTGGCAACGATTTTTTTTGGTATGGCGGTGTTTACGGCAGTCAGGTTGTGGGGTTGAATGGAATGGGGAGACAGCCTTCCCCATTAATAACGCAGACTGCTTATTAAACGACGCAGTTGTTACGCTGTTTTTACAGATAAGCGATTGCAGAGGCATAGCCAAGTTCCACCGCCATTTGAATCAGGGTCGCTGTGCTGGATTGGTAACTGCTTAGTCAAAATAGTTTCCATTGCGTGAAAATTTTTTTTGGATGATTTTATAAAGTGGGTATGTCCGAAAAATGTGGTTCTGCATAGCACCTGTGCGCAAGAAATAAAAACCTTACTCAGAAAGTGTTGCCACCCAATGGGCGAAGGCGGTATTTTCAAACTCATAGGTGTCGCGCGGTGATTTGATGACAATACTTTCCAGATTCGACATTGCACGTTGAATATGGGTGATTTTCAGCGCATCCACACCAATAATTTTACGCAGCTGCGCCAGAGTTGCCTGACTGAATGGTTTGAGTGCCGGATCTTTTGCCAGCATTCGAACCAGCGTCTTCTGGGTGGCATCGAGTGCCGCCCACACGCCTGCGTGGTTTTCGGTATGAGCGAGTTTTTCTTCGACAGCGGCCATGGCGTCATTGATCGAATGCAAAGGATTGAGCACCATATCCACTATCCCCATTAAGAATGGTTCTGGCTGCTGTTTTAATTTAACAAAAAATTGCCATGCCGATTCAATCGCTAATGTGCGTTTGGTTGATGCTTTAAATTTTTCGGCGATGTACTCGACAAAATAACGATCCAAGAGCGGAAAATCCACGATAGCCGCACCGGTCGAATAGAGTGGCGCATCTGAGTTGGAAAATACATGCGCGAGCTGCATCCGTGATGAGCCGGTAAACACCACGCGCAAACGTGCCTGGTGTTTAGTGATGGTTGTGCGCAACGCGGTCGCCACGGCTTCATTTTCCCTGGTTTTTGCCAGTTCCTGAGCTTCGTCAATGAGCAATAATACGGGCTTTTTTTGACACAGTGCTTCCATCAAGCTATCAATTTGCAAGGCCATTTCTGTTTGAATTTTTTTGTCGTCAGAAGAAAATTCCAATTCACCTTCGAGCCTGGAACCCGCCATTTCAGCACTGGCCTTTACTTTTTTGACTGGCACTTTGAGTTTGGCTGTGATGCTTTGCAATCGTGATTTATGCTCCAACGCCTGCTCGAGAGCTCGGATCAGAGAAACACCAGGGGATAATTTAGTCTGCCAGAGATCAGCATAAACGACGATATACCCAGCCGCCTGCGCCGCCGGGGTTAAATCTTTGCGCAGAAATGAAGTTTTACCAGCACGACGCGGAGCAAAAATGGTGGTGGAAGTCACCAGACCGGCATTGAGCGTGTCGAGGTAAATTTTAGCGAGTGCGGGTCGGTGGTAGTGCCAGATTTGAATGAGATTCATCTGAATTATCCAAAATTATACTGAATTTGTATAATTATACAATTACACGATAATTTTGTATAATTTATCGTCCTGATGTAATCAACATTCCCTTAATCAAGTTTCCTGTTGCCGCCAAAACATTTGAATTAATTTAAAATCAATACATTTCTTCCCTGTCGCATCCGCAGATAGTTATTTGTAACCGCACCCACTTACTGCACAGTAAGGTAAAATACGGGGTTTTTCGGCATTTCCTGATTCATCCCCTCTTAACCCCAACTGAATTCACACTGACATGCAATTTATTCGATTTAGCGATCTGGTCGCCCAAGGCAGTCTGGCTGGCAAACGGGTTTTTATCCGTGCCGATTTAAATGTGCCGCAGGATGAGGAAGGCAAGATCACCGAAGATACCCGCATCCGCGCTTCGGTGCCGGCCATCCGCCAGGCTTTGCAGGCAGGTGCGGCGGTGATGGTGACATCCCATCTGGGTCGCCCGACCGAAGGTACGCTGCGTGCCGAAGACAGTCTGGCACCGGTGGCGCAACGTTTAGCTGAGTTGCTGGGGCAGGCCGTGCCGCTGCAGCAAAACTGGCTTGATGGCGTGGTGGTTGCACCCGGCCAGGTGGTGATGCTGGAAAATTGCCGTGTTAATGCCGGCGAAAAGAAAAATGATCCCGAGCTGGCCAAAAAAATGGCGGCACTGTGTGATGTGTATGTCAATGATGCTTTCGGTACCGCGCATCGCGCCGAAGCCACGACCCACGGGATTGCCCGATTTGCCCCCATCGCCTGTGCCGGTCCGCTGCTGACCGCGGAACTCGATGCTCTGGGCCGCGCTCTCGGACAACCGGCGCGTCCACTGGTGGCTATTGTGGCCGGCTCCAAGGTATCCTCCAAATTAACTATCCTCAAAGCACTGGCCGACAAGGTCGATCATTTGATCGTCGGCGGTGGCATTGCCAACACCTTTATGCTGGCGGCCGGTTTAAACATCGGCAAATCCCTGGCCGAAGCTGATTTGCTGGCGGAAGCACGCGACATCATGGAACTCATGAGCAAGCGTGGTGCCACGGTGCCGATTCCGGTCGATGTGGTGTGCGCCAAACAATTTGCGCCGACTGCCGAAGCTACTGTCAAACTGGTAGCCGATGTGGCAGTGGACGACATGATTCTCGATATCGGTCCACAAACAGCCGCCATACTGGCCGAACAGATCAGCCATGCTGGTACAGTCGTCTGGAACGGTCCGGTCGGCGTATTTGAATTTGACCAGTTTGGTCATGGCACCAAAACCCTGGCGCTGGCCATCGCCAATGGCAAGGGTTTTTCAGTGGCAGGTGGCGGCGATACGCTCGCTGCGATTGCCAAGTATGGGATCGCCGACAAAATCGGTTATATCTCTACCGGTGGTGGTGCGTTTTTGGAATTTTTGGAAGGGAAAACCCTGCCAGCAGTCGAGATTTTACTGCAGCGGGCAGCACAGCACTAAGTCACGGTAGCGGGTTCATGCTGAATTCGCTGCATCCTTAATCTTATCCTTACCCGGAGTCACTGATGTCACGCGGAACAAAAATAGTTGCCACCATTGGACCAGCTTCAAATACGATTGAAATTTTAACGCGCATGTTTCAGGCCGGCGTGAATGTTGTGCGACTCAATTTTTCTCATGGCAAGGCGCAGGATCATATCGACCGCGCTGCCATGGTCCGTGAAGCGGCATTGAGCTGCGGTCGCGAAGTCGCCATCATGGCGGATTTGCAGGGCCCTAAAATCCGTATCGGAAAATTTGAAAACGGTAAAATTGAACTGCAAAACGGCGATCATTTTATTCTCGATGCTGAATGCACCATGGGTACCCAGGAGCGTGTCGGTCTGGATTACAAAGCATTGCCGCGCGATGTGCGTCCGAATGATTTTCTGTTACTCAACGATGGTTTAATCGTGCTGGTGGTCGACCGGATTGTTGGTGCGGAAATTTATACCACCGTTAAAATCGGTGGTGAACTCTCCAACAACAAAGGTATCAATCGTCAGGGTGGCGGCCTGACTGCACCGGCGCTGACTTCCAAAGATATGGAAGACATCAAAACCGCGATGTCGTTTCAGGCCGATTATCTGGCGGTGTCGTTCCCTAAAAATGCCACCGACATGGAAATGGCGCGTCAGTTAGCCAATATCGCCGGTGAACCGTATAACCACAAACCGATGATGATCGCCAAGATCGAACGGGCTGAAGCGATTCCACTGTTGCAGGAAATTCTCGACGCCTCCGACGGCATCATGGTCGCACGTGGCGATCTGGCGGTTGAAGTTGGCAATGCTGCTGTGCCTGCGCTGCAAAAACGCATGATCAAAATGGCGCGCGCCTCCAACAAGCTTGCCATCACCGCTACCCAGATGATGGAGTCGATGATCGTTAATGCCGTGCCTACCCGCGCCGAAGTCTCGGACGTGGCCAATGCGGTACTCGATGGCACTGATGCGGTGATGACGTCGGCAGAAACTGCCTCGGGTAAATATCCGGTGGAAACCGTGGAAATGATGGCGGCTGTCTGCCTGGAAGCAGAAAAATCCCACAAGTGTGAACTCGATGCCGATTTCCTGAATGTGCAGTTTACCCGCATTGATCAGTCGATAGCCTATGGCGCACTGTTCACGGCTTACCATCTGCGCGTCAAGGCGATTGTTGCCCTGACCGAATCCGGTTCGACCACGTTGTGGATGAGCCGTCACAATATCGATATTCCACTGATTGCTCTCACGCCTAGCCGGGCCACACAGCGCAAAATCGCCTTGTACCGCAATGTACGCACGTACGAGTTGCCATACCATGGCGACCGCGAAACCATGTTGCGCAATGCCGAAGAAATTTTACTGAGCAACAATGTAGTAAAAAAAGGCGACACCATCGTGGTGACCTGGGGTGAACCGATGGGTCAGGTCGGCGGCACGAATGCACTCAAAATTGTGCGTGTGGGTGAAACGTTTTAAGGACAGAATTTATTTTTATATTAGGGGAAAAGCATGGCACTCGTTTCAATGCGTCAGTTACTCGATCACGCGGCCGAATACAGTTACGGTATTCCGGCATTTAATGTCAACAATCTGGAGCAGATCAGCGCGATTATGCAGGCCGCCGATGAAGTTGGCGCGCCAGTCATCATGCAGGCTTCGGCCGGTGCCCGCAAATACGCCGGTGAAGCGTTTTTGCGGCATTTGATTTCGGCTGCAGTTGAAGCTTATCCGCATATTCCGGTGGTCATGCATCAGGATCATGGTCAGTCACCGGCAGTGTGCATGGCAGCGATCAAATCGGGTTTCACTTCGGTGATGATGGATGGCTCGCTCATGCCCGATGGAAAAACCGTCGCCAGCTATGACTACAATGTGGAAGTTTCCCGCAAAGTGGTGGAATTTTCTCACGCCATCGGTGTGACGGTAGAAGCCGAGCTGGGTGTACTGGGCTCGCTGGAAACGCTCATGGGTGACAAGGAAGATGGCCACGGTGCCGATGGTCAGATGACGCGCGAACAGTTGCTCACCGATGTGATTCAGGCGGCTGATTTTGTCAAACAAACCCAATGCGATGCGCTGGCGATTGCCATCGGAACTTCGCACGGCGCATACAAGTTTTCGCGCAAGCCGACGGGCGATATTTTGGCTATCGACCGCATCCGTGAAATTCATGCACGCATTCCGAATACCCATCTGGTGATGCACGGTTCGTCTTCGGTACCGCAGGAATTACTGGCTGAAATCCGCCAGTTCGGTGGCGACATGAAAGAAACCTACGGTGTACCGGTAGAAGAAATTCAGGAAGGTATCCGTCACGGCGTGCGCAAGATCAATATCGATACCGATATCCGTCTGGCCATGACCGCTGCCGTGCGTCGCTATCTGATGGAAAATCCGACCAAATTTGATCCGCGCGATTTCCTCAAGCCAGCTAAACAGGCGGCCATGCTGGTGTGTAAGGCACGCTTTCTGGCCTTTGGCTGCGAAGGTCAGGCTGACAAAATCAAACCGATTGCGCTGGAAAAAATCGCCGACAAATATCAGCAGGGTTTGCTGTCGCAAATCGTTAATTAATTTATTAAGCGCACTACACTAGTGTAGTGCGTCAGGAGAAAGACAATGGCAACAGTAGGTATTGTAATGGGCTCAACATCCGATTGGGATGTCATGAAAGAAGCAGCACAGATTTGTAAAGATTTTGGCATCAGTTATCAGGCACGCGCCCTTTCTGCCCACCGCACTCCGATTGAACTCGAAGAGTGGATGGCAGAAATGGAAGCATCCGGCTGCCAGGCGTTCATCGCCGGCGCCGGTGCAGCTGCGCATCTGGCTGGTGTGGTCGCGGCCAAATCGATTTTGCCGACTTTTGGCGTGCCGATTCCATCCAAGTATTTAAAAGGTCTGGATTCACTGCTGGCGATGGTGCAAATGCCTAAAGGGATTCCCGTCTCCACGCTGGCTATCGGTGAAGCGGGTGCCGCCAATGCCGGTTTGTCGGTGGTCGCCATTCTGGCGTTGCACGACCCGGCCATGAAAGCCAAATTGATTCAGTATCGCGCCACTCAGGCAGAAAAAGTGCGTAATTCGGTGTTACCCGAACTGGCTTAAGTCATTATTTTTTTAGGAATTGTTATGTCAGGTATTTTAGAAACCAATTTGAAGTCACTGCCCTTTCTGCATCGCGGTAAAGTGCGTGATATTTATGCCGTAGGCGAAGATCATTTGTTAGTGATTCAAACCGACCGTCTGTCCGCGTTTGACGTAATTCTGGATGATGCGATTCCGGAAAAAGGCAAAGTGCTGACCACGATGTCGAATTTCTGGTTCAAAAAATTCGGCGATTTAATGCCGAATCACATGACCGATATCGACCCGCTGTCACTGGTGTCGGAAGAGGAACGCGATCAGGTGGCCGGTCGTGCCATCGTGGTGAAAAAATTCCGTCCGCTGGCTATCGAAGCGATTGTGCGCGGTTACATCATCGGCTCCGGTTGGAAAGATTACCAGAAAACCGGCATGGTTTGCGGTCATGTGTTGCCGGTTGGTCTGCAGGAAGGTCAAAAGCTGCCCGAAGTGTTGTTCACCCCATCGACCAAAGCACCTATGGGTCAGCATGATGAAAACATTTCGTTTGCCGAAGCCGAAAAAATTGTCGGCGCCGATATCGCTGCCAAGGTACGCGATCTGGCGATTGAACTGTATTCCAAAGCGGCTGAATTTGCGGCCACCAAAGGCATCATCATTGCCGACACCAAATTTGAATTTGGTCTGGATGCCGCCAACAATATTTATCTGATCGATGAAATCCTGACACCGGATTCTTCACGTTTCTGGCCAGCTGCCAGCTATCAGGTGGGCATGTCGCCACCTTCGTTTGACAAGCAGTTTGTGCGCGACTGGCTGGAAACCCAGCCATGGAATAAAAAAGCACCGGCACCACGTCTGCCTGCTGAAGTTGCCCAGCAAACCGCGGATAAATACGCTGAAGCACTGCGTTTATTAACTCAGTAATGTCGCTGTCGATCAACCAGGCTGCTGCACTGCTGGAGCGCGGTGGTCTGGTGGCTTTTCCGACCGAAACAGTATATGGACTGGGTGCGGATGCCGAGAACCCGCTGGCTGTGGCCGCCATTTATGCGGCCAAGGGGCGACCACCGAATCATCCGGTGATCGTGCATCTGGCACCTGAAGCTGACTTGCATTACTGGGTCAGCGAAGTTCCACCGGAAGCGCAGCGTCTGATCGATGCTTTCTGGCCCGGACCACTGACGCTGATTTTGCCACGCCATGCACGCATTCCCGCTGCTGTTTCCGGCGGTCAGGACAGCATCGGTGTGCGCTGCCCTTCCCATCCGGTGGCACAGGCGCTGCTGCGCGCCTTTAAAGGTGGTCAGGGTGGCATTGCTGCGCCTTCGGCCAACAAGTTTGGCCGCGTCAGTCCGACCACGGCACAACACGTGCGCGAGGAATTCCGTACCGAAATTGAACGCGCTGAAGTAGCCGTACTCGAAGGTGAACAAAGTGAAGTCGGGATCGAATCCACCATCGTCGATCTGACCCGACTGGCCACGCATGGCCCGGTGCTGCTGCGCCCCGGCCAGATCAGCACCGACCAACTCGCTGCTGTACTCGGCAAACCTGTGGCTCAGGCGGATGCCTCGGCACCGCGTGCTTCCGGCACACTGGAAGCGCATTATGCACCCAGCACCCCAGTCGTCATCGTTGAGCATGCACTGCTGGCGCCCACGCTGCAACAACTGCAGGCCGCCGGTCGCCGGGTGGCGCTGCTGCATTACCTCAGTGGCCCTGTGGCAGCGACACAGATACAGTTATCCGCCGATGCTGCCTCTTATGCCCACGCGCTGTATGCCAGTCTGCGGCAACTCGATGCTGCCGGTGCTGACGTGATTGTGGTGCAAGCGCTGCCGGAAAGCACCGAATGGCAGGGAGTGCGCGACCGATTACGACGCGCGGCGCATGATTCGTTGGGGGTGTTGGCGGGGTTGTTGAAGAGGGATTAAAACTCTGATTTGAAGCGATAACTAAATACCTTCATTTCATGCCTTCCCGATCTTTCAGTATTTCCGCGCTCAGGCTAAGTCCTTTGATAGTCAGCGGCGTTATTGATTTTTTCCAGGACAATGAAGATTCAAAGTTGCCACTGTGAAGAAATCCAATCTCCAGTATCCACCCAACATCAAGACGTAATACGGGCCATTTCTCAAATTCACAGAATTATTGGTTTCTTGTCTTCGATTTCATTTTTAAAAGCCGCGAGTTCAAATATGAAAGAAGCTTAAGTAAGGGAAAAATAGTTCAATATTTTTTAAAACAAAAAATGTAATTATGTTGAACTTCCATCAAGCTCATCAATCGTAGGTTAATTTCAAACTTCATGATTAAAAGATAGAGGCATGTCAGCTTTTTGAATGCCATGCTTAAGTTCCAGTTTTCATGCAAGGTAAACAATAACGTCTTCGGGGCGAGGTGTAATTCCTCACCGGCGGTAAGTTCTTCCATGAATGAGCCCGCGAGCGCTCGCTTGATGGCGAGGTCAGCAGATCTGGTGAAAAGCCAAGGCCGACGGTTATAGTCCGGATAAAAGAAGATATTGACTCCATTTCTGAGTGCCTGAACTAAAGCGCTCAGGGAGGTTGCCGCACAGGCTCTTAATGGTGTTTTCTTGGCCCTGAACGTTTTTCGTCCTTTTTTACTACGAGGAGCGTGTTTGTGTCAAACAGCGTCCAATATTTACCACCTGTCAGCGCCCAAATTTTTCCACTTTATCGGCTTGTTCAGAACGATTTTTACTATGCTTAAATCGGTAAGAATCGTTCCCAGTTTCCAAGATGTCGCAATGGTGCGTAACAC
>CAIOYD010000028.1 GCA_903862415.1 uncultured Oxalobacteraceae bacterium
ATAGCCAGCCTTCATCGGTCCACAGATAGGTCATATCAGCAGTCCAGACTTGATTGGGCGCAGTCGGTGTGAAATCCCTGTCCAGCAGGTTTTCCGCCACGGGAAATGCGTGCTTTGAATCCGTGGTTACCTTGAAGCGCCGTTTGTGACGGGCTCTGATGCCGTTCGCTCGCATGAGTGTTTCAACACGATCCTTGCTAGCAGTGAAGCCCCGTAGCCGCAATTCCCGCACCATACGTGGGCTGCCATAGGCACCCTTAAGTTCGGCATGAATGGCCCGGATGAGTGCCAGCATTTGCGCATCGGTCAGCCATTTCCGATCTGGCGTGCCTCCACGCTTCCAGGCCCGATAGCCGCTGATACTGACATCAAGAACATCGCACATTTCAGTCAACGCGTAGCTGGCGCGGTGATTTTCCATCCATGCGTACTTCACAGAACATCTTTCGCGAAGTACGCCGCTGCCTTTTTTATTATTTCATTCTCCCGCTTCAGTCGGGCATTCTCGGCGCGCAACCTGGACAATTCCATTTCCTCGACGGTGACAACTCTTTTGCCTGCGCCTTTAAGTTTGCCTTCTGTCGCTGCTTTCATCCAATTGCGTAGAGTTTGGTCGCTAAGACCCAATTCCTTCACTACCGTCGACACAGGCTCTCCACGCTTGACCCGTTGAACGGCAAGTTCCTTGAATTCTGTCGTGTATGCTTGTTTTGATATCTTTTTCATTTCTGGTCTTTCTAAAGGTGTGTTATTTTACGTCACCTATGGAAGACTAAATTTCAGGGGAAGCTCAGTCTGAAGTTGGCACAAAGCCGAAATGTGGCATGGATCGAATTTTATTGGTGTGCTCAATCAAATTGAAAGTTCACTTAAGTGGAATTTGATATTAGAAGAATTTTTAAGTGGAAATTATTGTCGCATTAGGATTTGTCGCCTACCATGCGGGGGTATTGGTCTTGGGGGGCTTGCCTCCAACATCAACAGCAACCTAACAACCGAGACTATGCCGCGCAGCTATACTGAATCAACGGGATCAAGTCTACACAGAGGTCAGAAGCAGGAACCTGCGACGTTGGGAAAAGCAGACGAGAAACTGGAATATGAAGGATGAAGTCTGGTTCAATCCAGAACGGATTCAATCGGAACAATTATAGCAAGCAGCTTGAGGTCAGGCGACGGGTCGGCTGACAAATGACGGTATTGAATTAGAAAAATTGGTACTACCCCCAACGCCTGCAAAGAAAGGGAAATGCTTTGCGCTGTCTGGTTATTGAAGATGAGATCGAAACTTCACGTTATATTTGTAACGGTCTGCGAGAGGCCGGCTACGTAGTTACGTCTTGCGATAATGGATTTGATGGTTTGCATTATGCGACCAGTGAGCAGTGGGACATCATCGTTCTTGACCGTATGTTGCAAGGAAAACTTGATGGGCTTGTTGTTATATCCAGGCTACGCGAGTTGGGAAAAAAAACGCCGATAATTATTGTGAGTGCCCTGACGAACATTGACGAACGCGTTGCAGGGCTGCGCGGCGGCGGCGACGATTACCTCTCAAAACCGTTTGCATTTTCTGAATTGCTGGCGCGAATTGAAGCGCTACTGCGTCGGTCCGATTCGAATCAAAACGCGACCCAGCTTGTGGTAGCCGATCTGATCCTCGACTTGCGCACAATGCGGGTTACGCGAGGCTCGTCTGCCATCCTGTTACAACCTCGCGAATACAGGCTGCTTGAATACCTAATGCGTCACCAGGGGCAGACGGTTACCAGAACAATGCTTCTCGAAGCAGTCTGGGATTATCATTTCGACACGCAAACCAACGTCATCGACGTCCAGATCAGTCGGCTGCGTACCAAAATCGACAAGGACTTCGCGAGCGCACTCATACATACCGTACGTGGTGCCGGCTACCGCCTGGGCCCCTGTGGAACGGCCGCAGATGTTTAAGCTTCATACCTCCATTGCTGCTCGGCTAGTATTGGGTTACGGTTTAATAGTTGCCGCTTCAATTGCGTTATTGTCCGGGATTTTCTATTTCGCTACCTTTGGTGTACTCGACAGCAATATCAACAACAAGATTATTGCGATTTCAAATCGACTGGTCGACACATTCGAGGGTCGGCCGATAACAGAATTGTCGGAAGAAATCACCCGTGAACTTAATGATGGAATCGATAGCGATACGGAAATTCTCCTTGTGGTATCGGCGACCGGACAGCACATTGCAGGCAATCTGACCACCTGGCCCGAACCAAATGCACCTTTGGGAGAACTCATCAAGCGAGATGTAGTTCGGGTTGGGAAGACTACTTCGACCCGCTTGCTTATACGTGCATTACCCGATGGCGGCCGTTTGTACGTCGGTCACGATTTGAGCGAGCATGATTCAATCCGCAGCCTCGTCTTGCGCTCAATAGCGGCAGGTGCTGCGCTTTCACTGCTGCTGGCCACATTTGGAGCACTTTTCTTTCGACGGCAGATTGAAGGGCGAATCAACGACATCCGCCGAACTGCTCATAAAATTGAACTTGGTGATCTCACACATCGCATTCCAATTTCCAGCGACGATGAGTTTGGATTGCTTAGTCGAGATATCAATCGCATGCTTGATAGAATCGAACATTTGATGGATGGTGTACGACATGTTTCAAACGCAATTGCTCATGACCTGAGAACCCCGCTGGGTCGTATTCGCAGCAAACTGGATGACGCTTTACGCCACAAGATGACGGTCGAAATTCTTTCCGATGCTGCACACTCGGCGATTGGCGATATCGACGACCTGATTTTCGTATTCGAAAAGCTGTTGCAGATTGCCGAAGCGGAATCGGGAATGCGCACGCAGTCGTTTGAAACTGTCAACCTGAATGATATCGTGCTCGATATGGTGGATCTATTTGACGCAACAGCCGAAGACCGCAGGATCGTGCTGAAAACCGCATTCCAGAGCGCTGTATTTGCCGTCGGTGACCGGCATCTTTTAAAAAATGCGGTAGCGAGTCTGATTGACAATGCAATTAAATATGCGGGCGAAGGCGCCACAGTCGAAGTCGGTACTTGCTTCAATTCCGGTGTTGCCTCCATCCTCGTTCGTGACAACGGGTCTGGTATTCCAGTGCAGGAACTGCCAAAAGTCACGGAGCGGTTTTACAGACTCGACAGCAGCCGCAGCCAACCGGGTAATGGGCTCGGGCTTGCCATTGTATCCGCAATCGCGACCATGCATGGCGGAGCACTCGTTCTTGTGAATGAGCATGGACTGACAGCCCGTATTGACCTTCCCTGTGTTGAAGTTGATGCTCACGGTCGGTAGTCTGACAAATCATAAATCGATTACCGTTATGGCGACGTTTGCTCGACACGCGCAAAAAAATTAATCAAAAATGTTTCAACTCCCCTGAACACAACAGATGTTGTTGTCGTTTCACTACGTGTAATGGTCTGGCAATTTTTTTAATCCTTTCCAACTCGTAATGTTGTGGAAAGACCGGTTCAATTATCATTCGGTCCGGCGCCGCAACGTTGTACATTTTGGTTGCGGCCAAAGACGCGATAGCGTTAATACCATGAAAAAATTGCCCATACCATACCAACCAAATCCATGCCAAACATACGAAATACGTCACCCAAAACCAGGACGGTCCTGATCGCCGGCATCGTGTTATTGATCACGTTCGGAGCACTGGTCATACAATATATGGGCAACCAGTCGGTTGCCAAGGTTAAACCTGCAGCGGTCGCGCCCGGTTCGTTTCTTCCCACCAAAGGACAACTGGAAGCACTGAAAATTATGTCAGTGAGTGCAATGAATTTTCGCGGCCAACAGATCACGGATGGCATGATCGCCACCAACGACGACACTGCCACCCCGGTTTTTTCGCCCTATTCCGGGCACGTTACCAAACTGTTCGCCAAACTGGGCGACGTCGTAGCCAAAGGCGCTCCTTTGATGGCGGTTGAGGCATCGGAATTCGTGCAGGGACAAAACGATCTGATCAGTGCGGTCGGCGCGTTGAATACGGCGCGTGCCCAGGTTAAGCTGACCGAAGCATCGGAACAGCGTCAGCACGAACTGTATCTGGGCAGGGCTGGTGCGCAGAAGGACTGGTTACAAAGCCAGGCAGACCTGGCCGGAGCTCAAAGCATGCAGCGCAGTGCGGAAATAGCCGTCGGGGCCGCGCGCAGCAAATTGCATATCCTAGGCAAGACCGACGAAGAAATTCAGGCGCTCGAAGTCGAATCAGCATTGCAAAAGTCCCGCCCTGAAGCCATCGTGCGGGCCCCGATCGCCGGAACCATCATCTTGCGTCAGGTCGGCGTCGGACAAAACATTCAAAGTGCGGCTGCCGGCGCTGCCAATCCAGTGTACGCGATTGCCAACCTGTCGAGTGTATGGCTGGTGGCCAATGTGCGCGAAACGGATACTCCGCTCATGAAGGTTGGCCTCCCGATCGAAGTCAAGGTGCCGGCGTGGCCGGGGCGTGTATTCAAAGCCAGAATTGCCTGGATTGCTCCTGTGGTTGATCCCAATACGCATCGGCTCATGGTGCGTGCTGAAATCGACAACCGCGATGGCGCACTAAAGCCGATGATGTTTGCCAGTTTCCGCATCCTTTCCGGCGAGAGTGTGAGCGCACCCGGAGTACCACAGAGTGCAATCGTCTTTGAGGGCGCCGACGCTCACGTCTTTGTGGCGTGTTCCGATGGAAGCCTGTTGTTGCGTCCAATTAAAACTGGACGCATCAATGACGACCTGGTCGAGGTAACCAGCGGCCTGACTGCCGGTGAAAAAATCGTCACCAGCGGCGCACTGTTTATTGATCGTGCGGCGACGGGAACTTAAGTATGAAGCTCTTCTCTCAGAGAACGCATGCATTGGCAGTGACGGTTTTATGCCTGCTGGCCGGATGCGCGATTGGCCCGGATTTCACACGCCCGGCAGCACCGGCGGTTAATCGCTATACACCAGACCTGTCGGTAACGCAAACTGTATCGGCCCCGGTTGAGGCTGGCGCAGAACAGCGGCTTCTCGACACCGCGGATATCCCGGAACAATGGTGGACGCTGTTCCATTCCAGCGCGCTCAACAGTTTGATTGAACAGGCGCTCAAAAATAATCCGACACTGCAGCAATCGTTGGCTGCGCTGCAGGTAGCGCAAGAAACTACCTATGCACAAATCGGCTCTTATTACCCAGCCGTAACGGCCGGTTTCACGCCGAGCCGCCAAAAAGAAGCCCTTGGCAGCGTTTCGTCATCAGCTGCCTCGGGTGCCGCGCTGTTCAATCTTCACACTGCGCAACTCAACATCGGCTATACCATTGACCTGTTCGGCGGCAACCGGCGCGCTGTCGAAAGTCTGCAGGCGCAGGAAGATGCACAACGCTTCCTCGTTGAAGCAGCCTCGCTCAGCCTTGCCGCCAATGTGGTTGCCGCAGCGGTTCAGGAAGCGTCATTACGTGCGCAGATCACTGCCACCGAAACGATGATCCGCATCGAGCAAGAGCAGCTCGACCTAGTTCGCCGGCAGTTCGCGTTAGGCGCTGTACCGGAAGCCAATATCATCGCGCAGACCGCAACGATGGCGCAGACCAAAGCTCAACTGAGCCCGTTGCAAAAGCAGCTTGCGCAGCAACGCGATTTGTTAGCCGCCTTGAGTGGGCGTTTCCCAAGCGAGGTATCGGGCGAAAAATTCGAACTCTCAATGCTGCAACTGCCGCAGGATTTGCCACTCAGCCTTCCGTCCAATCTTGTTCAACAGCGTCCAGACGTGCGTGCTGCCGAAGAGCAATTGCATTCGGCCAGCGCGCAAATCGGTGTTGCCAAGGCCAACATGCTGCCGCAACTGACCTTAACGGCAACCGGTGGCAGCATGGCCACTCAGATCGATCAGTTGTTTAAATCTGGCACCGGTTTCTGGAGCCTGGCTGGTGGTATCACCCAACCGTTATTCGAAGGCGGTGCACTGTTACACAGGAAGCGGGCGGCGGAGGCTGCCTTTGACGAGGCTGCTGCGCAATATCGCAGTACCGTGATCGGCGCATTCCAGAATGTCGCCGATACGCTGCAGGCCCTGCAATTTGACGCGGATGCTTTGCAGGCCGCCTCAGTAGCCGAACGTGCAGCCGCAGATAGTCTGGCGATTGCTCGGCGTCAGGTCGAACTGGGCGATATTGGCTATGTGTCGCTGCTTGTTACCGAACAGGCGTACCAGCAGGCGGTACTCGCACTGGTACAGGCGCAGGCGAATCGCTTTACAGATACTGCCGCGCTGTTCCAGGCGTTGGGCGGAGGATGGTGGAATCGCGCCGAGAATAAAGAACCGCGCAACCGCAGCGCACAGCAAGAATTTTCAGGAAAGTAAAGATGAACGGAGTCGTCAATTTTGCACTGAGACAGCGGTTTCTCATGGTAATCCTGCTAATCGCCATGCTTGGTGTGGGGGTAGCAGGGTACATGAAACTCAATATCGAAGCGTATCCTGATCCGGTACCGCCGCTGATCGATATTGTCACCCAGAGCTCCGGCCAGTCCGCAGAGGATATCGAACGCTATATCACCATTCCGATCGAGGTCGGTATGGCCGGCATTCCGCACGTCACGGTTGTGCGGACCATTTCGATGTTCGGCCTGTCCGACGTCAAGGTTCAGTTCAGCTACGACTTTACCTATGACCAAGCGCAACAATGGGTAATCAACAGGTTGTCGCAACTGCCACCTCTGCCGAACGGTGCGCAACCGCAGATCTCTCCAACCAGCCCTACCGGTGAAATATACCGCTACAGGGTGATCGGGCCGCCCGGCTATTCTGTCACCGATCTCAAAACGCTGGAAGACTGGGTGCTGGAACGGCGCTTCAAGGCAGTGCCGGGTGTCGTCGACGTTACCGGTTGGGGTGGCAAATCCAAGACTTACGACATCGAGGTAGATCAGAATCGTCTTGCCGCGTATGGATTGACGTTGCCGCAGTTATTGCAGGTTGTAAACAGCAGCAATACCAACGTCGGCGGTCAAACCATCAATATTGGATCCCAATCTGCGGTGGTGCGCGGAATTGGTCTGGTGCAATCGATGGACGATATGCGCAAGATGGTGCTGGTTTCTAACCATGGGGCGCCAGTGCTGCTGGGCGATGTCGCCAAGATCAGTGTCGGTCACCTGCCCAGGCTCGGCATCGCCGGCCATAATGACGATGACGACGTGGTCGAAGGTATTGTGTTGATGCGACGCGGCGGTGAAAGTATGCCAACCATCAAGAAGGTTGAAGCGGAAGTGGAAAAAATCAACAGCTCGGGCATTTTACCGCCGGGTGTGTATCTTGAAAAAATCTACGATCGTATTGACCTGATCAACGTCACCACTCATACCGTTTTGCACAACATGCTGGTTGGAGTCGTTCTCATTTTTTTGCTGCAATGGGCATTCCTCGGCAATCTGCGCACCGCCACCATCGTTGCGCTGACAATTCCTTTCGCTCTCGCCTTTGCCATTGGATTGCTGGTGCTGCGCGGCGAATCGGCCAATTTGCTCTCGGTCGGGGCAATCGATTTTGGCCTGGTGGTCGACGCTTCGGTCATTATGGTCGAGAACATCTTTCGCCATCTGTCTGAGAGTTCTGAGTCGCGCAAATCAGGCATTGCGTTATTGCATACGGTGCGCAGCACAATCGGCCTGCGCGGCAAGTTCGCCGTGATTGCCAATTCCGCGACTGAAGTAAATCGGGCGATTTTCTTTTCGGCGGCGATTATCATCGCCGGCTTCGTGCCGCTGTTTACCATGAGCGGCATCGAAGGCCATATCTTCGGCCCGATGGCTAAAACCTACGCGTACGCGATAGCCGGTGGACTCATCGCCACTTTCACCATTTCGCCGGCGCTCAGCGCAATTTTGCTGCCTTCCAAAATGACCGAAGTTGAGACATTTTTCGTACGCTTTATGCACCGTCTGTACGATCCGGCGGTCGACTATGCATTGGCTCATAAAAAACTGACATTGGGGATAATGGGGTTACTGCTGTTGCTGGCCGCACTGGCAGTGCATCCGCTTGGTCTGGAATTCCTGCCAAAACTCGAAGAAGGAAATCTATGGATACGCGCTACCATGCCGGCCTCGATTTCTCTGGAAGAGAGCAACCGCTACGTCAATGAAATGCGGAAAATCATCAACAGTTATCCGGAAGTGGAAACCACAGTTTCCCAACACGGCCGACCAGATGACGGAACCGATACATCCGGGTTTTTCAATGCCGAATTTTTTGTACCGTTGAAACCGTTTGATATCTGGCCAAAAAACGTAGACAAGGACACGTTGACTGAGCAGATGACACAACGACTGACTGAACGATTCCCCGGCGTGGATTTCAATTTTTCGCAATATATCGAAGACAACGTGGAAGAAGCCGCGTCGGGTGTCAAGGGCGAAAACTCAATCAAGATTTTCGGCAACGATCTGGAAACGCTGCAAAAGACGGCGGATACCATCAGGCGTGTCATGGAAACCGTGCCGGGTGTTACCGATCTGTCGGTATTTACTTCACTCGGTCAACCGACCGTCAGGATCGACATCGACCGCGATCGGGCCTCGCGCTACGGGCTGACCTCCGGTGATATTAACACCACGATTCAGACCGCCATTGGCGGCCAGACCGCCGGCAATCTGTATGAACCTGGCAGCGACCGCAACTTTCCGATGATGGTGCGCCTGGCGCCTGAGTACCGCAAGAGCATCGATGCAGTGCGGCGCATTACGATCGGTGCACCTAATCCGAACGGCAATGGTATGGTCCAGATCCCGTTGGAAGACGTGGCAAAGGTAAGCTTGGTGTCGGGAGCTTCCTTCATCTATCGCGAACAACAGCAGCGTTATATTCCGCTCAAATTCAGCGTGCGCGGCCGAGACCTTGGTTCAGCGGTGTTGGAGGCGCAACGCAAAGTGGAGGAACAAGTGAAGCTGCCGGGAGGCTATCGGCTCGAATGGGTCGGCGAATTTGGAAATTTACAGGAGGCGCTGGGGCGACTGGCGATTGCAGTACCGTTCAGTATCCTGCTGATCTGTATTTTGCTGTACATGAATTTTGGTTCCGTCACCGACATGCTGCTGGCAGCCAGCGTGATTCCCATGGCTCTGATCGGTGGCATCTATGCGCTCTACCTTACCGGCACACCTTTCAGTGTTTCCGCGGCGATTGGATTTGTCGCGCTCTTCGGTATTGCGGCAATGGATGGAATTATTGTGCTGTCATATTACAACCAGCATATCGAGAATGGCCTCGACCGCGCCAGCGCCATTGTGCGCACCTGCCGGGTTCAGATGCGCCCAGTGATGATGACGTGCATCGTGGCATGCGTTGGGCTGTTGCCGGCGGCATTTTCAACCGGAATCGGTTCGCAGGTGCAACGACCGCTGGCGCTAGTGGTCGTTGGCGGTATTTTGCTGGCGCCGATGTTAATTTTGATTGTGCTGCCCGTGTTGATCACAATGTATTCCAGGCGCGTACCAATTATTGAAGAGCAGGCAAAACGAGTTCTGGACCAGACGCGTGGAGAGTGGCTGCCAGAATGATGTCGGAAAACTGCATCAATAAATGGGGTGCGGCTCATTGGTTGAGACCTGTCCGTTCCGACTCCTTGGACATGCTGCAGCTTGCTGAAAACTGAATCAATTTAGACTTATTTGAGGTGAATATGCTGTGTAAAAAACGATCGATTTTCATGATTTGTGCTGCCCTGTTGCTGACATCGTGCGCGACGACTTCGCCCGACCTGGTGGTTGATTGGAAAAATGGTGCAAAACTTGGATGGATCGTCAACTTCTATATTCCGGAAACACCTGACATTAAATTGCCAGATTGCCTCGCCACGCTAACGAAACAGGAACTCTATTCGAGACGCTTTGTAACAGTGCAATATCACCATGTACGCCAAATGTACTACACGATAGCCGAGTTGCCAGCGACGATGCCGGCAAATGTTAATGATGAGGTTGAGTTTTGGCCTGGAGACTGTTCACGTGGAGAAATTTCGCGAATTGCACGGACTACGACTTCTGTCTCAAAGTAAGAATGTGATTTTCGGCATGATTTCAAAGAATATCTCAGGTTACGCATTTTAAAAAAACCGTTCTCACAGATGTGGTCTTCCGGCTTCTTATAGTCACCCAGCAGAGCGACTATCAGTTCGTTGAATATTGCACCGCAATATATTACTGTTGATTTGAATGTGATGAAACGTTGATTGGTGGCAATTTTCACGAATGAGATTGACAATTTTGCGGGTTTTGAATGCCCGCTTTGTGGAAACTCGACCGTCAAGTATGGGCACACTGTGAGCAGTCATTTTTAGACAGCTGCCACTCAATTGTTAAATCTTTCTTGCAGCTAACAATGTGATCTCAATGGCGGCTATGTGGAAAGCGGTCGTAGGGAAAATTATTTGTTTAAATTCGAACGGCTGGTTTCTGAGTCCAGCAGTCATACAAAAAGCGATTTTTTTGAGGTCGCAAAGACCGCTATGTGCCGGGAAGAGCCAGTCGCCCCAAACTCCAGACGGCTCCTAACCACAGATTGCCGCCGTTCATGAATAAGGACAGTAAATTAAAATATAAATAATAGCAACTTTATTGCTGCTACCCTTAGTATGGCTAGCCATTAAGAATTATCTCAAACGCAAATAGACAGGTCTGTTGAATCTGTTCCGGCGAGAGTTTGCGATTCTGAGGAATGAGTGCTGCGGCTCGAATTACGTCGTTGACACCTGAGAATGTGCTCTGGCTTACTGTCAGCACGGTACTACTCAGCTTCACACCCAAGGCCGGGCTAATGCTCATCTTCCATGCTTCATGGAATTCTTCCAGTAACGCACCGAAAAGTTCGATAGTGTCGTAGATATAGAGAACGTCTTGAGCTTGCTTTGCTGCCGGGCGATATTTTTGGATTAAAAATTTTTGAACTATGAAGCAAAGCGGATTGGCAACCTTGACGTCCATTGATGACGGTTGTCAAACAGCGTCCAATATTTACCACCTGTCAGCGCCCAAATTTTTCCACTTTATCGGCTTGTTCAGAACGATTTTTACTATGCTTAAATCGGTAAGAATCGTTCCCAGTTTCCAAGATGTCGCAATGGTGCGTAACAC
>CAIOYD010000029.1 GCA_903862415.1 uncultured Oxalobacteraceae bacterium
AGCCACCAGCCGTCCGCTTGTTCACGGATGGCCATGTGTCCCGGCGCACAATGCGCTTCCACTTTCTGGGTCGCAGTCAGGGTGGAAATGGTGATGCCACGGTGGATAATCAGGTTGGAAGTCATTTTCAAAAAATTCAGGGCTGTTATTTTTATCTGGCGTAGATTGCGGTCTTTCGGCTGAACAGAAAAATGCCCATCAGCCCATGGCAAATTGCGTTACTGACTAGTTAAAAATAGCAATTCATCGTTTTTGGGATGTTTTTATGCAACTGCTGCAAACGATGATCCATGCACCCCCATGCTAAAATGTACCCCATGAAAAAAATCTTCTGTTTGATGCTGCTGTGCCTGGCAGGCGTCACTTCGATGGCCTGCGCACATACCACTGGCGAAGTGGCAATCGGCAGCATTTTGCACGATGCGCAAATGCAGGGACTCTCCGGGGGCTCAAAAAAATTGTCGTCCTTCTATGGCAAACCTCTGGTGATCAACGTCTGGGCCAGCTGGTGCGGTCCGTGTCGGCAGGAAATGGGTTCGCTGGAACGGCTGTCACACCGCGCCCGTGGCGGACAGTTCAACGTCATTGGCATATCGACCGATGATTACCGCGATGCCGCTGCGGCGTTTTTGAAACTCTCCAAAACCACCTTCCCCAATTTTATCGATCACGATGTCATCCTGGAAAACATGCTCGGAGCGGACCATATTCCCCTGACCATTCTGGTCGATGCGCAAGGACGTGTTTTGGATAAATTTTATGGTGCCAACGAGTGGGACAGCCCGGAAGCGATTGCAACACTGAAAAAAACGTTTCACATTCAATTCAAGTAAATACGCAAGCATGTACGTGCGTAATTAACCATAAAAATAGACTGCTGCCTGATTTTTGGGCATAATCTGCCCTTCCCTATTTTCTTCAGTCTGGACATGCTTGCTATGGAAGGTTTAAACAAAGAGGCGCTTGATCAGGTAGCGTCCTATTTTCTGGCCTTATCGGAGCCGACGCGGCTGCACATTCTGAGTTTTTTGCGTGCCGGGGAAAAGAATGTCGGTGAACTGGCGCAATTGTGCGGTTACACTTCGGCCAATATTTCGCGCCATCTGGCCATTTTGAGCAAACATGGTCTGGTGAGTCGTCAAAGTCGCGGCACCAGCGTGTATTATCGCATCGCCGATGAATCGGTCTATGCCTTGTGCGATCTGGTGTGTGGCAGCCTTGTGCGCCAGTTTGAAGAGCAGGCACAAACCCACAAAGCGTTTGCCACTACGGCTAAACTTTCCCGCAGCAGTTGAGTCTATATCCTTAAATTTGCCAATTTCTGCAGATTTGCTATTATCGCAGTAGGAATTATTCATACTGCCTGCATGAAAGAGACTTCAATGATTACCTCAGAGAAAATCAGTATTGCCCTTCCTCCAGAAATGGTGCATCTGGTTCGTGAAGCCGTGGCGACCGGTGAATATGCGTCAAGCAGTGAAGTGATTCGTGACGCTTTGCGTGACTGGACATACAAGCGCAGCCTGCGCATGCAAGGTATGGCGGAACTGCGTGGGGTATGGCAG
>CAIOYD010000030.1 GCA_903862415.1 uncultured Oxalobacteraceae bacterium
AAGCATTGAACGACAAGACACCAGGCATTTCGGCTGATGATGTATTGAATCGTCTTGAACACAAATACCAAACAATTGCCAACGCGGCAGGTGTGAAGAAGTAAATCCAACTCGAACTTTCACGTTATATCGAGGAAGATCTGGATGTGATCGCTGACTTTATTGCGCAGGATAGCCCTCAGCGTGCAGTAATATTTATTCAGGATATTCGTCGAAAATTTTATAACATCCAAAATAAACCGTTGATCTATCAACTAAGACCGGACATTGGCGAAGACGCTCGTATGGCGACGGTTGGAAATTACGCCATTCTATTCCGTACCTTGGAAAACGTCGTGCGAATCGAGCGCGTTATCTATGGTGGCCGGAACTTACCGGAAGTTTTCAATCCGTCATAAATCCAACCAATCTCTTTTGCAGCAGATTTCTAGCGCTCTTTTTTACTGCCCGATTTACCTTTAGAGCCCGATTCCGACTCTTTTGAGTCTTTGGACTCTTTGGAATCTTTAGCGTCTTTGCTTTCCTCGGCTGGCTTGGCCTCAGCAGCGATTTCGGGTTTGACCACGTCCATTTTATTTTCGCGCATATAGTCGTTCATGTCCTTCCAGCCGGCAAACACGGATGCGCGGGGTGCCGCAGGATTGAGCGTATAGCAGTCTTCGAGAGCGCGCCCGGCATGACGACAGGCGCCGCCGGTGGCCTTGGCGTCGGCCTCTTTCACCAGTACTGCCTTGGCCTCGTCGCTTAACCCGGGATCACCCTTGTCGCAGGCCGACAACAGACAACTCCCTGCCAGCAACACCAGCATGCATTCGGTACGCACAGACATAACAATTCCAGAAAGGTGAAAAAACGGCGGTTTTTACCGACCAAGGGGCCAGGTAAAAACCGCTCAAACATACAGCCCACCCTGAAAAAATAGCAGGCGCAGCAACATTTTTCAAGGTGATGCCCGCACTTTCACCCTTAATTGGCACAATTTACTGATTTTCTTGCTTTTGAACACGAATATCACTTGGATTTAACTGTAAAGCCAGTAAAGTGATATAGGTGAAAGTCCGACAAAATATCCATGTCCAATTGAAATAACGACCAGAATTATCGCCAGCGTGACTGAATTTTTACCTTCCGACAGACAAGAATTTCCGGATAACGATGAAATGTTATTGAAAATTAATAACATCTTATTGAAAGCCGAAACTAAACGCGCCCATAATCCATCAACAACACTGGAGTTGACTACTCAGGCGATCAGACTGGCGCGTCTGAATAGCGCAAAATTTTCCGGTGAGTTAATACAGGCACTATTGATTCGAGGAAAAATTCTGGCGGAATTATGCGATTATACCGAAGCACTCAGTGCCGCTACCGAAGCAATGGCTCTTGCCGAGGCACACCAAAATACCCAGGCAATCAAATCGATTCTGGTCGTTATGGCCACTACTTATTGTCATCAGGGATTTTATGAAGAAACGCTGAGCTGCCTGCATAAAGCCATTGCCCTGCATGATAATCACTCCAGCGATCCAATCGATCTGGAATGGCAAGCCAAAATCCTCAATAATCTGGGATTTTCTTACGGTTTGATGCAAAATCCTGAACAAGGCTTACCATACTTGCAGAACAGTCTGAAAATTTTGCGAACCTTATCCAATCAGGAAATGCTTGCGAACACGCTCGACAGCCTGGGTGATGCCTATCTCCTGTTAGGCGATACCATCAACGCCCTGCCTTATGCGCTGGAATCCTATCGGGTCGCCAGTGACAACAACTATCTCTCCGTAACTGCTTTAGCCGCTGTGCATGTAGCCAAAATTTATTTGCAAAACAATCAGATCGAGCTAGCACGTCAATATGGGCAAACAGCTCTGAGTATTTCCGCGGATAACCAGTTTTTGAAAATCCAAGCCCAGACACTGCACTTGCTTGCCGATCTGGAAAAACAGCAGGCAGAGCATGAAGCCAGTGTGAATTATTTACACCGCACTCTGGCACTGGTCAAAAAAATCGATCACAAATATCACATCGCCGCTGTCCTGCATGATCTGGCTCTTCACTACAAGCAACACGGTCTGTTTGAACAAGCTCTGCGGTATACCGAAATGCACCACGAAGCACTGAATCAGTTCCACGAGCAAAAAAATACGTGGCGTGTACGCAATCTCGAAATCATGCACGATATCGACCAGATCAAGCGCGATCATGAACTGGTGAAGCAAAAAAATTATAGCCTCAGGCACGAAGTCAGACACAAACAGCTGCAGCACTATTCCGATCAGCTCGAAAGTGAAGTCAGTTTGCGTAATGCCGAATTGGAAGCGTCCAATTTGCAGCTGAAGACGGCCTTGTATAACATCCAGCAAACCCGGATCGAACTTGCGCAAGCTGAACGCATGAATGCCATGGGATCGATGGCAGTCGGCATTGCCCATGAACTGAGCACGCCTTTGGGCAACGGCATCATGGTGGCATCCACCATCGCAGATCAAACCAGACAGTTAGTTGAACGGATGCAGGATAACCAGATGCGGCGCTCGGATTTACTCCAATATTTGAATCAGTCAGCCCAATCTACCGGGATGCTGATGAAGAGCTTGAACAACGCGGTGCGGCTGGTAAATAATTTTAAACAGATTGCGCTGACACGCGAGAGTGAAGACCGGCGCAGTTTTTTCTTGTGCCAGCTGAGCAAGGAAATCACCGAAACCGAAATCACGCTCGATAACGGCCATGCGTTTCCCATCGTCTGGGATATTCCAGACGATCTCACTATGGTCAGCTATCCGCGCGCCATCGTGCAGGTGTTTGCCATCCTGATTGAAAATGCCGGGTTGCATGCCTTTGAAGGTCAGCCACAGGACAGGCTGCACATACAGGCGCGCCTGCAGGGCAGTCAGGTCGTGCTGCAAATTTGCGATAATGGTGTCGGGATCCGCGAGGAAGTATTGCCGCACATTTTTGAACCGTTTTACACTACCAAGTTGGGTAAGGGCGGAAGTGGTCTGGGGCTGTGTATTATTTTTAATCTGGTGAACAATATTCTCGGCGGCGAAATTGACGTCCAGAGCCAACCAAGGAAAGGCTGCTGTGTGCACATCACGGTTCCGCAAGTCACCGATTAAACGATGGCGTACTCCAGGGCGCAATTTTAGGTAGCAATAACATTCCCGGAATAGCCAGCACAAAGCACACCAGAAAAAATCCAAACCAGCCGGTCTGCAACACAATATATCCTGTCATGGCATTGAAAAAAGTGCGTGGCACCGCAGCCAGACTGCTGAACAGCGCGTATTGGGTGGCGGTATAGCGGGGGTCAGTAGTGGTGGCTATGTAGGCCGTAAAGGCGGCGGTGCCCAGACCGATAGCAAAGGTGTCTAGTGCCATGACCACGCCCAGCATCCAGACACTTAAACCGATTTTGGCCAGCACAGCAAAGCCTAAAATTGCCAGCGCCTGAATCGCACCAAATATCCACAGGCCACGATTAATGCCGGTTTTAATCAGCCACAGTGCGCCCAGAATACCACCGGCCAGACTGGCCCACAAACCGGCACTTTTGGCCACTAAACCTATCTGACTGCGGGTAAAACCGAGCTCCATAAAAAACGGCGTCTGCAGCGCACTGGCCATGGAGTCACCGAGCTTGTATAAAAAAATAAAACTCAGAATCAGCAGCGCATGGCGCACACCCTGACGTTGCATAAATTCTTTAAATGGCAACACCACCGCAGCACGTATATTGGCCGGTGGTGCGCCATACAGACGCGGCTCGGCGATCAATAAGGTGGTGATAATACCGGGCAGCATAAACAGCGAGGTACAAAAAAACACCGTACCCCAGCTGAAATGGTCAGACAGAATCAGCGACAGCGAACCAGGTACCAATGTGGCAAATTTATAGGCATTCACATACAGCGCCACACCGGGCGCCTGCTGCTCGTCGGTAAGCATTTCGCGCCGATAGGCATCAATCACAATATCCTGGCTGGCAGAAATAAACGCCATGGCTGCACACAGCCAGACTATCCATTGAATATCGTGTTGTGGCGATAACTGCCCGAGCGCCATAATCACCAGCAGCAAACTGACTTGCGTGACCAGCATCCAGCCACGTCGGCGCCCCAAAAACGGCAGGGTATACCGGTCCATAAAGGGCGACCAGAGAAATTTCCAGGTGTAAGAAAATCCCACCAGTGAAAAAAGACCGATGGTTTTTAAATCCACGCCTTCGGTTTTTAACCAGGCGGTCAGCAGGTTGATCAGAATGTACAGCGGCAAACCGGAGGTAAAGCCCAGTGCCACGCAGATCAGCATCGAGCGGCTGGCATACTGACGCCAGCCGGAAGTGGAAGTAGAGGTGGAGGTAGATTGCTGCATGCGAACTATTTGCAACGCAAGCGGAACACCGCCAGGCTGCCACGCAGATTGGGCAACCAGTTCACCTTGCGCCCTTCATGCAGGGCCACGCATTCCATCACTTCCAGACCAACCGAATTGGCCAGATCAGTAAAGTCGCCAATGGTGGCACAGCGCAGATTGGGGGTATCGTACCATTCATAGGGCAGCAATTTGGATACCGGCATATGGCCACGCAGCAGCGCCACCCGGTGCGGCCAGTAGGCAAAATTGGGGAAGGATACAATCGCTTCGCGCCCCACACGGGCGATATCGGTCAACAGTCCTTCGACGTTTTTCATCATCTGCAGCGAGGACAGGCACAACACTGTGGCGAAGGCCTGATCATCAAACAGGGCCAGACCATTTTCCATATCCTGCTGTATCACCTGAACTCCGCGACGGGTACAGGCAAGTACTTTGTCATCGTCAATTTCAATGCCGTAACCGGCGCAGGCTTTATCGGTTTGCAGATAATCGAGCATCACGCCGTCACCACAACCCACGTCCAGGACTTGCGTGTCCGGTGCCACCCAGTGAGCGATAAACGCCAGATCGGGGCGCAACTGATTTAATTCGGTAAAATTCATGCGGCTTCACCCGGTTGAATCGCGACGGGTTCAGCCGCGATACGTTCAAAATAACTGCGTACCAGATTCATATAGCGTGCGTCTTCGAGCAGAAAGGCATCGTGGCCGTGCGGTGCATCAATTTCGGCATAGGTCACGCGGCGCTGATTGCTGATCAGGGAATGAACAATTTCATGACTGCGTTCCGGTGAAAAGCGCCAGTCGGTGGTAAACGAAATCACCAGAAACTGCGCTTGTGTGGTGGCCAGTGCTTGCGTCAGATCACCGGCAAAATGGCGCGCCGGATCAAAATAATCCAGTGCCTTGGTAATGAGCAAATAGGTGTTGGCATCGAAGTAGGCTGAAAATTTATCACCCTGATAGCGCAGGTAGGATTCGATTTCAAAATCAACACCATAACCAAACTGATAGTCATCGCTTTTCAGATCGCGGCCAAATTTTTCTGCCATGTCGTCATTTGACAGATAGGTGATATGCCCGACCATGCGCGCCACCCGCAGGCCGCTTTTCGGCACCACGCCGTGGGCATAAAAATCACCGCCATGAAAATCCGGATCGGACACAATCGCCTGACGGGCAACATCATTGAAGGCAATATTCTGTGCGGACAATTTGGCAGTTGAAGCAATTACGACGCAATGACGCAAACGCTGCGGATACATCATGCTCCAGGACAGCGCCTGCATGCCGCCGAGCGAACCACCCATGACGGCAGCAAACTGATCTATGCCGACCACATCGGCCAGACGTGCCTGGGCGTTGACCCAGTCTTCCACCGTCACCACCGGAAAATTCGCACCATACGGTTTGCCTGTGGCGGGATTGTTGTGCATCGGCCCGGTGGAACCAAAACACGAACCCAGATTATTCACGCCAATCACAAAAAACACATTGGTATCGAGCGGCTTGCCCGGTCCGATCATGTTATCCCACCAACCGAGGTTATCCGGGTCATCGGCATGCACACCAGCCACATGATGCGACGCATTGAGGGCATGGCACACCAGCACCGCATTCGAACGGCTGGCATTGAGCTGACCATAGGTTTCAAACATCAGGGTGTAATCCGCTATGGCAGCGCCGCTTTGCAACATCAGCGGTTCACTGAAGCAGTGGGTTTGGGGGGTAACTATTCCTACGGAAGACATGATTTTCCCTAATTTTTTAATCCAGAGCATGCCAGCTTGCCAAAAAACAGGAATAAAGTCGGGAAACAAAGGGCAGAGAATTGTGCACGCAGGCACACCCCGCTTTAGCCGGATTTATCACGCGCCCGCAAGCTGATCTCAAATCGGCGCAAGTTGTAAGGATAAACAACTCTGTCTGGCACGTCAAACATCAGCAAGCGCTGATTTATTATTAAAAACTAAATAAACTGGTGTGAGCAAGGCACAATCTGGCAAATTTGGTACACTCTCGGACTTATGTCCAGCAAACACTTCCCGATAGAACTCATTGCCCGTGGCCGCGAACCGTTCAGCGTCACCTTTGCCGCCATGCGCGCATACACCGATGCCCGCACACCGGCAACGGCCGACCAGCTGTGGCTGGTGGAACACGATCCGGTGTTTACGCTCGGTCTGGCCGCTGACCAGAGCCATGTGCTGCAAGCCCATGATATTCCCGTCATCCAGACCGATCGCGGCGGTGAAGTCACTTTTCACGGCCCCGGTCAGGCAGTGCTGTATTTACTGCTGGATTTAAAGCGTCGGCGGCAGCATGGTTTGGTACGCGAATTTGTTCAGACCATAGAACAGGCCGTCATCAACACGCTGGCGGCGTATAATCTGTCCGGCGTTCGTAAGCCCGGGGCACCCGGTATTTATATCAGCCACGGTGAGTGGCAGGGCGCAAAAATTGCCGCACTGGGTTTAAAAGTGCGCGCTAGTGGTTGCACTTACCATGGACTGTCGCTCAATGTTGCCATGGATTTGACGCCCTTTGAGTACATCAACCCCTGTGGCTACGCGGATTTAAAATGTATCGACATGCATAGCCTGGGAATTAAGGCCACCTTGCCGGAGGTTCAAACCACCCTGGCTCATCAATTACAGAATTTATTATCATGACAGACTCGACTGACAACGCCGCCATCCCAACCTACAACCCGAACGAAAAACAAAAAGGGGCAGGCAAAACCGCGCGCATTCCGATCAAGATCGTACCGTTTGAAAAACTGCCCAAACCAAGCTGGATTCGCGTTAAGGCCGCCTCACCGAACAGCCGCTTTAATGAAATCAAGGATATTCTGCGTGCCAGCGGTCTGGTGACCGTCTGCGAAGAAGCTACCTGTCCGAATATCGGCGAATGCTTTGGCAAGGGTACCGCCACCTTCATGATCATGGGTGACAAATGTACCCGTCGCTGCCCGTTCTGCGATGTCGGTCACGGTCGTCCTGATCCGCTGGATGAAAATGAACCGCTCAATCTGGCCACCACCATCGCCAAACTTAAGCTCAGTTATGTGGTCATTACCTCGGTAGACCGGGATGATTTACGCGACGGCGGTGCCGGGCATTTTGCCGCCTGCATCAACAAGGTGCGTGAACTTTCACCACACACCAAAATTGAAATTCTGACGCCCGATTTCCGTGGCCGCATGGACCGGGCGCTCAACATTCTGGTGGCCACACCACCGGATGTGATGAATCACAATCTGGAAACCGTGCCGCGTTTATACAAAGAAGTGCGCCCGGGATCGGATTATGAATTTTCACTCACGCTGCTCAAGCGTTTCAAGCAGCTGCATCCGGACACGCCGACCAAATCCGGCATCATGGTCGGACTGGGCGAAACCGATGAAGAAATTCTTCAGGTTATGCGCGACCTGCGTGCCCATGATGTCGACATGCTCACCCTGGGCCAGTATTTAACCCCGAGCGGCGACCATTTGCCGGTACGTCGTTATGTTCACCCGGATACCTTCAAGATGTTTGAAGAGCAGGCCTACGCCATGGGCTTTGCCCATGCTGCTGTCGGTGCCATGGTGCGCAGTTCTTATCATGCGGATGTACAGGCACATCAGGCTGGGGTTGAGGTGAAAGATCAGTAGTCCACGTTGATATCCGCAACCCGCTCTGGTCAATTCCAGTCATTTTCTTATATAGCATCTACAAGTTCAGAATAACCAGACAATATTTTGTCTGAAGTTAACAGTCTGAGTGGTTCACACATCGCTTGGGCTACCAAAATTCGATCGAAAGGATCGCGGTGAATATCTGGTAATTGCAGAACCTTAGCAGCATGCTTTGCAGAAATTGGTAATTCGAGAAAGTTGTTTTTTGATATTTCTTCAACCAATTCATTAACATTCGCGTTTAGCTTGCCAATACCTATTTTGATAGTAGCCTCCCATATTGAGGCGCTACTAATATAGACCTCATCTGCCGAAGCAATCATCGCCCTACCTGTCTTTGACAACTCTTTACTATCCTGCAGCCACCAGAGATAAATGTGAGTATCAAGCAGTATGCGCATTATTTGCCCTCGAATGCAAATTGAATATCATCTGGCAATGCCGCATCAAAATCAGCAGAAATTCTGATCTTACCCTTGAGGGAGCCTGGTGTTCGAATTGAAGCAACAGCTTGAATCGGGATTAATCTTGCAGCCGGCTTACCAGCCTTGGCAATAATAATCTCTTCACCTTGCGTAACAGCTTCAATCAACTTTGAAAAATTGGTTTTGGCATCGTGTATGTTAATTGTTTGCATATTATCCGACCTGATTAATATTGACTTAGTCTAGTCTAGTCCTTTTATTCAAATGGCGCAAGAAAATGGGTCAGGGTGTTACCGGCCGCTGAGGTTCCCTCGATTTTTCGTCTGCCATCAAGTGGATTTTATGCTGCCAGCTTTTCCTGATTCCGCTTCTCTTCCCAACAGTTAAGATATTGAATCGGCGATTGGTAACCAAGGGTTGAAGGCTGGCGGGTTCGATTATAGAACACTTCAATATATTCAAAGCTGCCTGCCTTCTGTATGCTTGTTTTGATATTTTTTTTATTTCAGGTCTTTCTAAAGGTGTGTTATTTTACGTCACCTATGGAAGACTAAATTTCAGGGGAAGCTCAATATTTTTTATTTTTTCATTTTAAATGGTGAGTCTATGTGAGATGCATTTTTCTTTTTTTGCACCTTAGCATCAGATAATTTCATTTCGTCCAAAACCGTAGTCTCCAATCTCACTCTCTTCTTAGCTCCGAGGGTAATATTTTGTTTACCAATGTCCCATTCGATCAACATACGTTTCCCCGTTTCTCTGAAATAAGGGAAACGCTCAATCATCTTTGAGACTAATGGCAAGGTTTGATCTATTGCATGGTGAATACTGCTCTCAGCCTCATCCAGATCGCGAGAGATCAAGGACAAGCGCGTCGTGGCAAGTTGTCGAAGTTGTTTCCCCATCCACCACGCTTTTTTGCCTTGCAATGTGAGCGCTGGTTTATCTTCAAGATGAGGGTATGCAGAGGTCGTCACCACATCATAAACTGGCGCAAGAACCGCATCGTTATAATCAGAGTAGACCAACGCAAAATTCTTTAGATGCGCATCACCATTATGCAATGCATAGTTGATTAACAATAACTTATACAGCTGCCTGGCACTCTCTTGCCGATTGGTTGATATCACATATTCATTGTGCAATTCAACTAGGCGCTCAAGGGAACCTTTGTATTTATTTACTGGATCAAAAGCGGCAATCGAACAAAAATCTTCAAGCGCAATGGGTTGCTCGTGCTTTCGGTCAAATCGTTCAATCCCCAGTACCTGGCCGTCATCAGACAATACTGCTTTTGGCACGTTGAGTCCCGCTGCTCGCGCGACTTCCAGGCACAAGAATTCATTAATAGCGAGTCCGGGAAATTCTTGCGTGCTTGTTTTCAATATCGCATTTTCTGTCCAGATTGTCGCCTTAGCATTCAAGGCTTTTGGCATCACGCCTGATATACCCTCCAACACGCCTTCATTTAAATAACGTAACAAGCTGGTTTGCGAATCTGTACTAGATAAGATACTCGCCACGTCAATATTGGAAAGTGGGGTGTCGATAGGCATGCCATGCGGCACGACCCGGACACGACCGATCACGTTCTTACCTGTTAGTGCTAGTAAGCCCCAATCCGTTACGTCGGCATGTGGCCCTAATCGCTGACGAATCACTTCCTTTTTATAGCCTTCAGGTAGGTTTTGCTGAAAAAAAGGAAATAAGGAACGTTGCCAAACATAGCTCTCAAGCCGTACGGGCATAGTTAGAGAAACCAAATAATTTGGTGGTGTGTCAGGCAAATAGGTAAACACATATTGATGTCCTTGATCACCAAGCACGCCAACCTGACGATTGAGGACGTACACATCTAATAGATTATTCATGATGTTTACGTTTTATTGAATGGCGCACGCGTTGTCTTGCTACCTGATCTTTTTGCGTGCTGCTTTTTCCCTGGTTGATCTTCTCGTTCAAACCAAGCGCACCTACGTCACTTGGGTCAACAACGACGAACTGACTTGGCGCTTGCTGAATCCTAATCGGCAAACCCAAACCAACTTGCTGTTCTTGTCGTGCATCATCCAATGTACGTCGTTGCCCTGTTGGCCGAGTATGTAATTCCAAACCAGCCGCAGCAAAAAGCTGCAGAAGTTTTACAACCCCAATCTCAGAGAGTATTCCCCTTTCCAAGCCAGATATACTCGACAAACTAATACCCGTACGCGCTGCCAACTCACTTTGGGTAAGCTGTTGCCGGATACGGGCGTCTTTAAGAGATTGTCCCAATTCGAAAAGATTCATAAATAGTTATTTGCAACTAATTAAGTTAATTTAATTTAATAATACGCGGAATATAACTATTTACAAGTGCTAAATAAAACATTTCACTAAATGGCGAATGAAAAATTCCTAACTAACCTGATATTTTGACAAATAGGAAGTTTTAACAAATTTATCCAGCACCGATCATCACTGCCGGGCCAGACAAACGAACCACGATGCAATCGGCGCTGACAACACCACACGCCGGTGCCATCCCAGATCAATAACTTCAACCGTGTCTTAGAGCGATTGCTAAATGCATACGCTGTACCAT
>CAIOYD010000031.1 GCA_903862415.1 uncultured Oxalobacteraceae bacterium
GGTAAGTGTGCTGAAGAGAATCAAAGAATACGTTATCTGCAACATTCTTGGGAGCACTATTTCAGTCGTTTTGTTGTTTTAGAGTGGATTGCAAAATAGTAGGGTGTCACGCGTGGCGTAATACGCCAAGCGGTGGAATCGCGTTTAGTGGTGTATGACGGAATACGAATTGCGGTTTACTTTAGATATAAACCGTATATACTGTATAAAAACACAGTATATTTCCCATGAACACGCCCACACTCCTTACTTTTAACGCCACTCCCTGCGTGCTGTTTCATGCGCCGGTGTATGCCGGTTTTCCGTCGCCGGCGGCCGATTATGCTCAGGGTACGATTAATCTGAACGAACATCTGATCACCAATGAGCAGGCGTCGTTTTTATTTCGCGTGCGCGGTGCGTCGATGACGGGCATCGGCATTTATGATGGTGATACCTTGATTGTCGATCGTTCAATTTCGCCGCAGCACAATCATATTGTGCTGGCCATTATTGATGAAGAATTTACCGTCAAGCGTCTGTATCGGCGCGCGCAGGTGATCAGGCTGCTGGCCGAAAATCCCGGGTTTGCGCCGATTGAACTCAAGGATGGTCAAGAGTTGCGCATCTGGGGAGTGGTGACGTTTAATCTGCACCGTCTTCTGGGAGTGTAGGGTATGTCGGCACCACGCAGCATTGCTCTGGTTGACTGTAATAATTTTTATGTCAGCTGCGAACGGGTGTTTCGTCCGGATCTGCAAACCACACCGCTCATTGTGTTGTCCAATAACGACGGTTGCGCGGTGTCGCGCAGCAATGAAGCCAAGGCGCTTGGTGTGCGTATGGGCGTGCCGCTGTTTCAGATTCGCGATCTGGTGCAGCAGCACGGGATCGCGGTGTTTTCTTCCAACTATGTGCTGTATGCCGATCTGAGCAATCGTGTTATGTCGCTGTTGCAGCAGTATTCGCCGCAGCAGGAAGTCTACAGTATTGATGAAACCTTTCTTGAGATGACCGGTTTTACCGATCTGGATGCGCGTGCGCGCAGCATGCGTGAGCATGTGTTGCGTGATACCGGCATTCCCGTGTGTGTGGGTATAGGCAGCAGCAAAACGCTGGCCAAGCTGGCCAATTTTGTCGCCAAGCGTCATCCGCGTTCTCAGGGGGTGTTTAATTTCAACCGTTTATCAATAGCGCAAACTGATAATGTGCTGAGTCATTTGCCAGTGGAACAAGTCTGGGGCATAGGTCGCAGGTTGACGGCGGCACTTGAGGCGCTCGATATCCAGACGGTGGCGCAATTACGTGGCGCCGATATTGCCAGCATGCGTGCCCGTTTTGGTGTGGTGATGGAAAAGACCATACGTGAATTACGTGGTCAATCCTGCATTGCAGCGGAGGAGCCGCAGACAGCAAAAAAACAGTTGATCAATAGCCGCTCCTTTGGTCAGCCGGTGACTGAGATCGCGGATTTGCAGGCGGCGCTGGCGCATTTCATTGGCAATGTGGCGCTTAAGTTGCGTGAACAGCATTCGGTCGCCGGTATGTTGCAGGTATTTTTGCATACCGATCATTTTCGTTCTGACCGGCCACAATATTTCCCTAGCATGGCGTTGCCTCTGATCACGCCAACGGCCAATACTATGCGTTTGCAGCAGGCGGCACTGGCGGGATTGCAGGCGATTTATCAGCCCGGATTTCACTATAAAAAGGCCGGCGTGATTTTGACTGACATCAGTCCGGCGTCGGTCAGTCAGGGGGATTTTTTTGCCCGCGCGGATGAAAATATCGCATTGATGAAAACCATTGATGTGTTAAATAGCCGTTTTGGTAAGGGGACGGTGAAACTGAGTCAGGATGTCACGTGCGCATCACCATGGCAGATGCGGCAAAAAAACAAGTCACCCGAATACACCACCAACTGGAATGAGTTGCCCCGGTGTAGTGCTTGATTTTCCTCCAAGCTTCGGACAGGTATGTAGGGTATATTAGCGCAGCGTAATACATCGCTGTCAGTTGCTCCACCATCTGGTGCATTACACCTGCGGCTAATACACCCTACATGATGTACTGTGTGGTTGATAGGGCTTGATTTTCCTCAATGCCTGGGACAGGTAATTCAGTTACCGTGAGGTGCGAAAACTGACCAATCAACGGTTGAGAAAACCATCATGGAAAATATTCATCCCAAAATGTCCTTGCCACACGATCAGGTGGCGACTAGTGCCGCTGAGTTGAGCGTGTTGTTGCACGATAATTGGAACCGGCATGATTTGCTGGGACAAATTCTGTTAAAGAAAAATCTGATTTTGCCTGAATCATTACGCTGGGCATTGCAGGAGCAGCAAAATTTTCCGCAAAAACGGCTGGGTGAAATTTTAATTGAACACGGGGTAGTAAAGTCGCCGGTAATCCAGAATGCATTGATTGAAAATGCGGCCATGCTGAGAGTTAAACTGGATGATTTTGATATCGATCTGGATGCCGTCAGACTGGTGCCGTTCGATATGGTGCAGAATATGCAGGTCATGCCGCTGATGTTGCATGATAATTTTCTGGTGCTGGCCGCGTCTGAAACCCCTGACAGGGAAGCGCAGGATTTGTTGCGCTTTGCGGTCGAACATCCGCTGTTGTTTGTCCTGGCCAGTCAGGAAGAAATTGGTGACGCTATCAACCGGCATTATCAGATTTTGAATAACGTCACCGAAATCGAAGTGCTGGAGCAATCCAGTGTGGCGCTGGCCGATGCGCAGCGGATCTGGAATAACGCCGATCAGCTGGCTAAAAAAGCACCGCTGGTGTTGCTGGTGGATTCGATTTTGCATGATGCCATTAATCAGCGTGCTTCCGATATCCATTTTCGTCCGAGTGAACATGAAGTCGAATTGCTGTACCGGATCGACGGCACGCTGGTCAGTATCCGAAAACTGAAACACGGACTGCTGCCGGCGGTGGTCAGCCGGATTAAAATTCTTTCCAATCTCAATATTGCCGAACACCGTTTACCACAGGATGGACGGATTAAAATCAAGCAAGGTAGCCTTAATATCGATTTGCGCATCTCGATTATTCCGATGCAGTTTGGTGAGAGTGTTGTTATCCGGGTGCTCAATAAGAACGATGGTTTGCGTTCGATTGCTCAGATTGGTTTCAGCAACAGTGATCAGGATCAGTTGCGCGATTTACTGGCGCGCAGCTATGGCATTGTGCTTGTCACCGGACCAACTGGTTCAGGTAAATCCACCACGCTGTATGCAGCGCTGCAGGCGGTCAACAATGAAGGCGTGAATGTCGTCACGGTAGAGGATCCGATTGAATATGAACTGGCCAATACCCGCCAGATTCAGTTGATCCAGCAAATTAATTTTGGTTTTCCACAGGCACTGCGCCACATTTTACGTCATGATCCGGATGTCATTATGATCGGCGAAATCCGGGATGAAGAAACCTGTAAAATTGCGATTGAAAGTGCGCTTACCGGCCATTTGGTATTGAGTACCCTGCATACTAATGATGCGCCGAGTGCGATTGTGCGCCTGATGGAAATCGGCATTGCGCCCTATATGATTCAGTCAGCCGTTATTGGTATTCTGGCGCAGCGTCTGGTGCGCTGCAATTGTCCGGATTGTCTGGCCGAAGAAGAAATTCCACATTTGATCCGGCAAAATCTGCACCTGCCTGCGGATGAAAAATTTTATCGTGGCACTGGTTGCAAGCACTGTCGTCATACCGGCTTTAAGGGGCGGATGGCGATTTATGAATTGCTGGTCATGAACGACACCATCCGCGCTCGGATTCAACCTGGTGTGGCCAGTGATGTATTTCGTACCCTGGCCGTCAACAGTGGCATGATTACCATGCCGGTACATGGCGTCGAGCAGGCACGGTTAAAACGGATTTCGATTACTGAGGTTTACCGTTCGTGCATGTAAATCAAGGGGTGGTTGTATGTTTGTAGGGTGAATTTCAGTTGTGGTGTATTACGCTGCGCTAATACACCCTACAGGTTTTTTCAGTGCGTTTTGGTGACTTTGCTCAAATGGCGTGGCTGATCCGGATTCATACCGCGCGCCAGTGACAGTTTTGCGGCCATGCAGTAAAACGCCTGAATCGCCACGATCGGATCGAGCTCTGCAATCGGTGCGGTCGGCAGCGTCAGATTGCGTTGGGCAACATCGGCAGGAGCGGCCAGCAATACCCGTGCGCCGCGATCGCGCATTTCCTCTGCCAGCGCAAGCAGACCGGCCTGTGCCGGACCGCGCGGTGCAAAAATGAGCAGCGGATAGCCTTCATCGATGAGCGCCATCGGACCATGTTTGATTTCCGCACCGCTGAAAGCTTCGGCCTGAATAGCACAGGTTTCTTTGAATTTCAATGCAGCTTCGAGTGCTACGGTATAGCCGGAACCGCGACCGACGACCATCATGTTGATCGCCGGCGTGAGTACCTCGATTGCTTCTGACCAGTCGATCTGGGTCGCTGCCTGCAGGGCTGCGGGCAGATCGTTGAGGGCAGCAATAAAATCAGCGTCATTTTGCCAGTGGCCAGCCAGCTGGGCGGAAGCCACCAGGCTGGTGATGAAACTTTTGGTTGCAGCCACACTCAGCTCGGCACCGGCATGCAGCGGCATACACCATTCGGCCTGTTGCGCCAGAGTGGAATTGACATCATTGACCAGCGCAACTGTGGTGGCACCACCGGAGCGGAAATAGCGCATTGGTTCGACCACGTCCGGACTTTGTCCGGATTGGGAAATCGCAATCGCCAGCGCTTTGCTGGCATTGAGCGGCGCATGTTGCAGCGTCAGCAGCGACATCGGCAGCGAGGTCACCAGACGACCAGTGCGCGACATGATCAGATACGCAGCATAGGCGGCGGCATGGTCCGAGCTGCCACGGGCGATGGTCAGTACCGACGCGGGTGGTTGCGCGCGCAGGCAGGCACCCAGGTCGGCAAAGCGTAGCCCTTGAGCGGCGAGTTGGGCGCTGACGGCGGCGGCTGACGAGCAGGCTTCCTGATGCATTAATGAAGTCACGGTAATTCCTTTTTATTCCAGCGGTTGTTGTGCAAGTGCGTGGAATAACCAGGCACCGTGTGGTAGCCATTGCTCGCTCCAGCGCCACGAATGAAATGACTCTGAATCCTGCGGGGCTTTAAAGTCGATATCCTGTTCATTGTCCAGGCCGGAAGTAATGCCATTGCAGACGCCGCCGGGGGCATTCCACATGCCGGTTTCATAGCGCGGATTATTGTGGCCATGGCCTTGCATCATGCAGGCGTCAAACGGGTTAAAACCAAAAATCCAGTTAAGCGCATTTTGGGCATAATTGTTGAGTGCCCCACAGAATCCCGGTTCATCCAAAAAATACTCCCGTATTCCCAGTGCAGCCGAAGCGAGTGAAGCCAGGCGGGCATTTTCCCCCTGCCACCAGTAACCGCTTTCATTGTCGTGCGGGATGAAGAACTGGCTGCGGCCAGTCTGGCCCGGCATTTGTACATACTGGCGCGGATAGGAAAACGGATTGGCGCCACGGGTATGGTTGATTTCATGCTGCAAGGCGCGACGCAGACATTCGCGCACCAGCGGCACCAGCGGCGAATCTGGCAAAACATGCAGGTAACGGGTCAGGGCGATGAGTGGCAGACCGGCTTCGGCGGCATGAAAATAACTGCGGGTTTTGGCATCGTTGGCCCAGAACCAGCCAGCTTCGGTTTGCCGGTTGATCAGGCGTGCAGCACGCAACTCGGCCGCCTGGATATATTCGACTTTGTTGGTGGCCGCAACTAATTCGGTCGCTGCCAGCAGGGCGCAATAATCATCGATGATGTTTTCTTCGCCATCATCCAGATAAGACAGATTGTGCTGCTCCAGATGGGCAAAAGCACGTTCGGCAGCAGCCAGATAAACGAGGCTGCCATATTCACCGGCACGCGGTAAAGCGGAAGCACGTGCCAGAGCGGCAATCGCACTGCCCGCACCCTGACGGTAGCCTGCCTGATAGGTGGCGAACTTGTGGCCTTTCTGGGTGGTGTAGCTGCAGATTTCGCGCTGGCTGATATCTTTGCTCCAACGGTCAAACACCGTCATGTAAAAATAACCGTCAGCATCGAGCATGCGGATTAAAAAATCAGCACCATGGGTGGCTTCATCGACGATGCGGTCATCGAGCCAGGTCGATTGCATGGGCATGCGTTCACGGCCATCAATCAGATTCCAGATCACCTGAGGAATTTGCTGCGGATTCATGAAGTTGGTGTACGACATATGCGACAGGTATTTGGAGGCATCGCCGGAGGCATCAAACCAGCCGCCATGCACATCGACGCGGTCCTGAGAGCCGAATTTCAGGCAGCTGCGGTCGCCCTGATCAAACATGCCAGTGCAGCGCTGTGATTTAAAATAATGCAGCAGATTCGAGATCAGCTGTGGGCCATACACTACCGGTGCGATGCTGAAGGCCGGGGTTTGCAGGGTCGGAGTGCTGCCGTCGAGCTGTAAAAAATAACTGCCCGTGTCCGTCAGTTGGCTGAAGTCGGCTTCCCAGTATTGCCAGTCGCGCCATTGATTGATGCCGCCACAGGGCGTCAGCGTGCCGGCAAACACAGCCAGCCGGTTAGCAACGTTGTAGAGTGTGAACCGGCTGGCTGTGAGTGCATCGCTGCATTGGATCAGGGCGACTTTGCGGGCTTTGTTTTGATAGCCCAGATGATTGTGCAGAATTTTCATGCTGACTTAACTCGTGTAAAGGTGTTGCCGCGTTGATCAAATAGCAGGCATTGCGCCGCAGGCAGTGAAATATGAACGCTGTCACCATAATGCAACTCGCTGCTGTGTCCTGGCAGCTTCAAACATAAATCGTCGGCCACGCCACTGAGTTTGATGTAGACCAGAATCTGGTCGCCCAGATGTTCAACCAGCGAAATCGTCGCTGGCAGCGCGTTGTTGGTATCGGCACTGCAGAGTTGCACATGTTCCGGACGTATACCCAGAGTGACTTTTTCACCCGGCACCGATTGCTGTGCATCGACAGCCGCGTACAGATGTGCGCCACTGGCAAGCATCATCATGGCGGCACCGCTGGCGTTGCTCATCAGGGTGCCTTCGAGCAGATTGATGCGCGGCGCCCCGAGAAATCCGGCCACAAACAGATTGCAGGGGTTGTCATACAGTTCCAGCGGCTTGCCGATTTGTTGGACTACACCGGCGTTGAACACCACAATCCGGTCGGCCAGAGTCATGGCTTCAACCTGATCGTGGGTGACGTAAATCATGGTGGTGCCGAGTTCATGATGCAACCGGGAGAGTTCAATGCGCATATTTTGACGTAGCGAGGCATCCAGATTGGATAGCGGCTCATCAAACAGAAAAACTTTTGGCTGTCGCACAATGGCGCGGCCAATGGCAACCCGCTGGCGCTGCCCACCGGACAGGGCTTTGGGTTTGCGGTCCAGCAGATGGGTAATTTGCAGAATTTCTGCTGCCTTGTTCACCCGTTCTGTGATTTCGGTTTTGGGGGTGCTGGCCATCTTCAGCGCAAAGCCCATATTGTCGCGCACCGTCATGTGCGGATATAGTGCATACGACTGAAACACCATGGCCACGCCGCGTTCAGAGGCATGCAGATCGTTGGCCAGAACTTCGCCGATATGGATGTCACCTGCGGTAATGTCTTCCAGCCCGGCCACCATGCGCAGCAGGGTCGATTTTCCGCAGCCGGAAGGACCAACGAAGACCACAAATTCACCATCCTGAACCGTAAAATTAATGTCGCGCAGGACACTTTCATCCTTGGTATAACTTTTCGCAACATTGTTAAAGCTGACTGAAGCCATGAGCTGTATTCCTGAAAGTAAAGCGGTTAACCTTTAACCGCACCGGCCGCTAAGCCTTTGATAAAGAAGCGTTGACAGGCAAAAAATGCAATCAGCACCGGCAGGGTCGACACCGTGGCGGCGGCCATCATCAAATCGTAACGGTGCTGATACTGACCGATAAATAAACGGATGCCGACCGGAATCGTCTGCACGGACGAAGAGCTGGTGAGCGTCCAGGCAAAGAACAGTTCATCCCAGGCGAGCAGGAAAATAAACGTCGCCGTGGCGATAATGCCCGGTGCGCTGATCGGCAGGACGATGCGTACAAAGGCACCAAAGCGTGAGCAGCCATCGATGATGGCGGCATCTTCTAGTTCACGTGGGATCGCAATGAAAAAGCCACGCATGATCCAGATACTGGCGGGAGTAAATAAGGCGACATACAAAAAAATCAGACCGTGGTAAGTATCGAGCATAGGAATACCCCAGGATTGATCGATATTGCGATACAACATATACAGTGGCAAAAAAAACAGCATGCCCGGAATGACCTGCGTGACGGTAATGCCGATGCTGACACTGTTGGAGCCACGAAAACGGAACCGGGCCAGAGCGTAGGCCGCGCAGCTGGCCGAGATAGTGGCCAGCACGGTAGTGATGCCGCAAATAATCAGACTGTTTTTAAAGAAATTGAAAAAGTCGACGTTGATCCACATGTCGCGATAATTTTCCCACTGCAGCGGCAAACCGGCATCGAGCTGGCTGCCGTCGGCAATGTCGCTGTAATTGCGCAGCGAGGACAGCACCATCCAGAGGATGGGCAGCAGTGAAATAACCACGATCGCCCAGGTGAGCAGATTGAGCAGTTGGGTTTGAGTCTTATTCTTCACTGGTCATGCTCCGCTTGAAGGTTTTCATCCAGATGGCGACAAACACCAGCATGATGATCATCATGATAAAAGATACTGCTGCACCCTGACCGAAGAGCCAGTAACTGAAGGACTGACGGGTAAGTAAAGGCATGAGCAAATCGGCCCATTCGCCCGGATGACCGGCGCCATTGCCAAACATCATGGAGACGATATTGTAGGAAT
Source organism: uncultured Oxalobacteraceae bacterium (assembly GCA_903862415.1). GTDB lineage: Bacteria > Pseudomonadota > Gammaproteobacteria > Burkholderiales > Burkholderiaceae_D > Solimicrobium. The sequence continues at coordinate 8,889 of CAIOYD010000031.1, forward strand.
ACACATTGTCGATAATCTGAAACATGAACTGAATCACAATCACCGGTTTGAGCAGCGGCAGGGTGATGTGCAAAAACTGCTGCCATTTGCTCACGCCGTCCAACGTGGCGGCTTCATACTGGTCTTCCGGTAATGCCTGCAGGGCAGCGAGAAAAATCAGCATCATCACCGGCCAGGCACGCCACACCGTCGGAATTACGATGGCCCAGAAACTGTTCGATCCCAGCAGCCAAAACGGCCGTTCGTCAAGCAGGTGCAGCCAGTCACACAGCACCACATTGACTATCCCGACATCGCGCTGCCACATAAAACCCCACAGCGTACCGACCACATACGAAGGCACGATCCATGGCAACAGCAACAGTGTGCGGGCAATATTTTTACCGCGGAAATCACGGTTCAACAGAATAGCTACACCCAGACCAATGACGATCGCCAGTACCGACACCATCAGCGTATAGAATAGGGTATTGCGCAGTGCAAAACCGAGACCGGCGCGTATCGGTGAGTGCGACTCAAAAATCACCCGGCGATAGTTTTCCAGGCCGATAAATGGTGCATCCAAATACTGGCTCAGAGTATATTGATTCAGCTTGAGCATGGACATATACATGCCCTGGAGAATCGGCGTCAGATTGACCACCAGCATCATCAATACAGCAGGCAACAACAGTAAATACGGAAAAATATCCAATTTTTTCGAGCGCACGATACTTCCTTAACCGAGGTGGTATTCTTTGATTGCAGCTGTGGACAGCGGGGTGGGATCAGCGCGCCTCATCGAGCACATCGTTGGCTTCGCTGGCGGTGGCATCGAGTGCCTGTTTGATTGCCTGAGGACTGTATTTTCCTTTGACGCCGGCGACAATATCGAACATGTTGCCGATGTTTTTCAGGTACACCGATTCTAGCGGACCCCAGCCGGCAATCGATGGATAGTGGCGGCCATTTTTGACCTGAGCAATAAATTCGGCATAGTGCGGATTCGCCATGAGCGTCGGATCATAAGCCGCATCCAGACGCGTGGGCAGCATGCCCGACATTTTGGAATAACTGATTTCCGGTTCTTTTGAAGTCAGGTATGCCAGCAGCTTCCAGGCTTCAGCCTTGTTTTTGGAGGATTTCATGATGGCCAGATCGGAGCCGGAAAAAAACGTCTGACTGCCTTTCAACCCGGCCGGATACGATTCGACACCAAAATTGTGCGCAGCCACCGATTCCATCTGACCGCCTTTGGCTTTGGGAGTGCTTAACTGGCGCAGTATCCAGGGGCCGCTGAAAATAACCGCGTACTGACCGTTAAAAAATCCGGCTTCAATCTGACTGGAATCTTTTTCCAGTGCTGATGTTGGCATCAGACCTTCGGCGGCGAAACTGGTGTAATAGCTCACGGCCTGCAGTGATTCAGGCGAATTGATGGCGGAATGCTGTTTGTCAGCAGTCAGTAAATCACCACCGGCATTCCAGATCCACGGAGCCAGATTGTGCACCACGTTCCAGTCGTTTTTTCCGGGATAGCCGAGGGCCGCGATTTTTTTACCGTCGATCACCTGACCATTGATTTTTTGCATTGCCTGTTTGAAGCTACCCCAGTTGGTAAACGCTTCCTTGGGATTGACACCGGCTTTTTTAAATACGTCGCTGCGATAAAACGCTGCCCGTGCATCGGCATACCAAGGCAGGGCGTAAATTTTACTGTCATCATAACGGTGCGTGGTTCCCCAGACCGCCGGGAAAAAAGCTTTCGCGCCACCGACTTCATTTTGCTGCTGGATGGTGAGTGGTTCGAGCGCATTCATGGATGAAATTGCCGCCACCCAGGTGGTGCCGAGTTCGAGCAAGTCCGGACCCTGACCGGAAGCGGCTGCGGCGGTGATTTTACTCCAGGCCGATTCCCAGTTGAGTACCGTGACATTGACGCGCAGATTGGGATTGCTGGCTAAATACGGACGCATCAGCTCCTTCATGTCTTGCTGCTGTTGCGTCGTGGTCGACATGATCCAGATATTTAATTCAGTGGCGGCGGCTGTGCTGGCGGCCCAGAGTAACAGTGCGCAGGTCAGAGGAGTCAGTACAGGTTTCATGGTCATCCCAAAATTTTGCTTCGATTTATTCTGTTGCCGCTTGGCGTATTACGCTTACGCTAATACGCCCTACGAGAATGTTGTTGATTGTATGGAGCGCCGTCTATACCCACAATCCAGAAATGTACCTTGGCCTGTAAGTAGTTTTACCAATATAAGCATGTCATTTTTCCCACAAACTGGGTGAGATATCGCGTAATTTGGCCGCCAGTTCCATGCTGGTGCGGATGTTGAATTTCTGGCAAATGCGCAGGCGATGCGCTTCTACGGTTTTGCTGCTGATGTTTAAATGATCAGCAATTTGCTTGCTCAGATAGCCGCGCACGATTTCGGACAGCACTTCGCGCTCGCGCAGCGTCAGTTCGGAAATTTCCTGAATCAGCTGGGCCTGAGCGGCATAATTGCTGCGGGCTGACTGGTCCGCGGCCAGTGCGCGGCTGATGGCATCGATCAAGGTGCGGTGATCGACCGGTTTTTCCAGAAAGTCGCTCGCACCTTGCTTGAGCGCTTTAACCACCATCGGAATATCACCATGACCGCTGAGAAACAGCACCGGTGGCAAATAGCGCTGGCTGTTTTTGGCGCGGCGATTTAATTCTTCAAACAATTCCAGTCCGCTCATGTCAGGAATACGGATGTCGATGATGAGGCAATGAAACACACCGGGATCGGACAGAGCCAGAAAATCACCGGCGCGTTCGAATTCGCGGTACTGCCAGTTTCTGGTGTCGAGCAGCATGCCCAGAGAATGGCGTACACCGGGGTCATCATCGATAATGGCAATATGACTCATCAGTGGCAGGGTAGTGCTCATAGCATCTCGCTGGTTAGCCGTTGCAAACGGAATTGAAAACAGGCACCACCCACAGGGTTGGGTTGGTGCCACAGTCGGCCGCCATGACTTTCAATCACGGTGCGGCAAATCGCCAGGCCCAGGCCCATGCCTTCGGTTTTGGTGGTGTAGAACGGTAGAAATAGTTTGTCCGGATCGGCGATTCCCGGTCCGTGATCAGTCACACTCAGAATTACGTTAGCTTGATCCGGAGTAATAGTCAATTGGACTGGCGCGTGTTCTCCCGGACAGGCAGCCACGGCTTCGATGGCATTGCGCAGTAAATTGAAAATCACCTGTTCGATCATCACGGCATCGCATTCCACCCACACCGGGCTGTCCGCGCAGTTGACCTCGATGGCTACCTGCAAGCGCGCGCTCAGTGGTGCCAGCAACGCCAGTGGTTCAGTCAGCAGGGTAGTCAGATCGCGCAGTTCATGGCGGATAGCGCGCTTTTGAATAAAACTGCGCAGGCTGTGGATGATTTTTCCGGCACGGCGCGATTCATCCCCCATGCGCTGCACCGCTTCCTCGACTTTGGCCGTCTGCATCGGGCTGGCATGTAAAAATGCATCGGCTGCGGCCGAATAATTGGCAATCGCTGCCAGTGGCTGGTTGAGTTCATGGGCAATGCCGGAAGCAAATTCGGCCAGATTGGCCAGCCTGGCGGTATGCTGCAACAATTCATCACGTTCGCGCGCGGTATTGGCGGCCTGACGTTCGGCACTGATGTCGTACAACGAAGCCATCCAGCCATTGGGCGTGCTGTTGTCACCGATCAGTGGTGAGGCAAACAGGCGCACCGACAGCCGGCACTGATCGGCATCGAGTAAGTTCAGCGTGCGTCCCAGTTCCGGATTGTCGCCATGCAGCATGGCAGTATGCGCGGCCTGACATTCGTTGGCATGTTCCGGTGGCCAGAAAACAAACGGCGCGCAAGCACCGATGAGCTGCTGCGAACTCAGCCCCAGCATCTGACACAGCGCCGGATTGACATAAATAATACGGCCATCGCGGTCAAAGGCCAGCAAGCCGGTGACCAACGACTGCTCCATCGCTTCACGGAAATGCAATTCATGTGCCAGTGCCTGTTGCGCGGTCTGACGCTCGCGCAGCCAGCGTTGCAGCAAACGCAGCAGCCAGATAATGAGTACACCAAACGCCACCACCGCCAGCGACAGCCACAGCAGCGGACCTTCGGAATGCAATCGGGCATGCGGACTGGCGCGCAGTGACAGACCGCTGTTATCCGGGCCAAAATTGAGTTTGTGGACTTCGCTGCTGAGTTCGGTTGTCAGACCGTCGCGTGGCGACAGCTGTTTGTTGTCCCTGTCGATCAGACTTAAATCGTAGCGCTGTACAAACCACCAGGGTACGCGTTCGGAGAGTAACTGATCCAGATCATAGGTCGCCAGCACCACGCCACTGGGATCGTCGGCAATCGGCACGACCAACACCCATAAAGGCGCATATTGTTCAATCACCCGGCTGTAAGCCGGTTTTTTCAGACTGTAGGCGCGCCGTATCGCATCGCTGACAAACGGATCGCTTACCGGTGGCAGTCGCACCGGACGGTCGTGATAGGCAGGCAGGCCAGCCACACGGCGGCCATTTTTATCAAGATAATCAATTGCGATCAGAGCTGGATTTTCTTTCATCAGGCCATCGGCAAGCGCCAGAAAATCGCCAGTGGAGCCTGGCGTCTGAAGATCGTGCGACCAGTTTTCCAGCAGCCGCTGATTGTCGTTCAGCGTTTGGGTCACATTCTGTTCCAGCCATAACAGATCGAGCGACAGTTCGCGCGCGGCACTGTCGCGCTGATCGGCATACCACAACCAGCCCAGCGTCGTCGCAACGAACAGGCTCACCGTCAGGATCAGTGACGCCGCCAGCCATGGCCAGCGGCTCTGAATCAATTGCTGGGTACCGCTAGCCAAGAATGCTTCTCCCTGTAACCGCTGTTATGTTTTTCTGATCAGATCGGCTACCCCGATGAGCCCGGCATCGTGACGTAAGGCCGCTGGCAGTAATTCTAATTGATAAATTGCAGGATAACGCTGGATTTCATTGCGCAGGTGTTGCAGATAGCCCGGGCGCAGACCGACACTGCCACCGACAGCCACGCGCTGAACACCCAACATCACGGCCAGATCAGCCAGTTTGGCGGCCAGCGCACTGATGCCCTGCTGATAAATATCGGCTGGAATCGCGACCCCCTGATCGGCGGCCGCACAAAAATCGCGCGCATCGGTATAGCCATGCAGACGGGCGAATTCGCCCAGTGCCGTGCCTGACGCCAGCTGTTCCAGCGTGTTGCCGTCAGCGAGTCGCATTTCACCGATTTCGGCATCAAAGCCATTGCTGGCGATATGCAGCCGACGCTGCAACACCAGACCAGCCCCCACTCCGGTAGAAACGGTTAAAAACAGAAAATCATCGCAACCCTGACCAGTGCCATACACATATTCGCCCCAGGCAGCGGCGCGTGCGTCATTAAAAATCCGCACCGGCCGTTGCATGCGCCGGCTTAATTCAGCCTGCAGCGGAAACTGCTTCCAGCCCGGCAGTATGGCCGAATTATGCGCCGTGACGGTACCGTTGACGATGTGTCCGGTAATGGCTACGCCAATCGTCCCCGTCTGGCTTGCTACCGGCGCATACAGCTCCAGCATACAGGTCACCATCGCCTCTGGTCCGGCCTGACTGGGCGTGACCACCTGATCACGCCAGACAATATCCTGACCTTCAAATAAGGCGATGCGACTGCTGCTGCCACCGATATCAAAGACAATCATTTTTTGTTTCATAAAACCACTTACATTGACATCCGCACACCCAGGAAATACTGGCGGCCATTAGAATAAAACGCCTGTGGCTGTTCTGCATTGGAATAATATTTAATGATCGGATTATTCAAATTCAAACCATCAAAGGTAATCGTCAGATTGTCGTTGACTTTGTAATTGATCGAACCCGCCAGAGTGCCGATAGGGCTGGCATATTGCTGAGTGACGTTAGCCAGACCCACCAAAAAGGATGAGCGATAATTGTAAGCCAGACGCGCATTGAAGCCATTTTTTTCATAATATGCTTCGATATTGCCGGTGTTTTTGGATGAGCCCACCAGTGCCTGACCATTCGCATCGCTACCGTTGGCGTAAGTGTAGTTCACGACCCCGCCAAAGCCACTGGCAAACGATTGTTGCCAGGCCAGTTCCATCCCTTTATTGGTCGCGGCGATATTGTATGGCGACGTGATCATGAAGCTATTGATCTGGTTGGTGGTGGTGTTGAGGAATGGACGATTGCTATTGCCATAAGTCACATACGAAGGCATCTTCATGTAAAACAGACCGGCAGACAAAATCGACTGCGGAGCAAAATACCATTCCAGCGTGCCATCGAGATTATGCGATTTCACTGCTTTCAAATCCGCATTGCCGCCAGAACCGGTTTGATTCAGATTGTTCAATACCACCGCAGGTGAGATGGAAGAATAATCCGCCCGCGACATGGTCGTTGACGCTGCTGCACGTGCTACCAGTTCTTTGGATAAATCAAATTTCAGATTGGCGCTCGGCAGTACATCGAGATAATTGTGTGACGAACTGACCGGAGTAAAAATGCTGTTGTCAGCATCATAGTTGTAGGCATTCCCTTTTTGATTGGTGTCGACAATACGGACACCCACATTACCGCGCCAGTGATCCCCGACCAGATTGGTCATGGCATAGGCGGCGCTGTCTTTTTCCTGAATGTCAAAATTGTTTTGCAGTGACGGTCCGAGATTGACGTTATTGTATTGCTGCTGCCAGGCGGCAATCGCATTCGGATTGAGGGTCCAGAAATTCGACAGGAACCCAGCACCCGGTTTTAAACCAGCACCAAAATTACCTGCTGAGGTTGTGCCATTCCATGCTGGTGGTGGCAACACCGAACCCGGATTGGTATAGCAAACGTTATTCGAGTCGGTAGAGCAGCCATAATTCATATCGAAGGCAGTACGTTTATGGTCAGCAAAACGCAAACCCACTTTAACGCTTTCAACGTAACCGTTATCGAGCGTCAGCAAGGCATCGCCCTGGGCATAGGTTTCCGCATCAGTCACTTTGGCTGATTGTGCCCAACTGCCGCCGACAGCGACATTGGCTGGGTTGTTGAAGTTGGCCGTGTTCACACCCGGGAATGAGACAATCGCCGGGGAACTGTTGCCATTTAACTGGTACGACATCGGTGAATTGATCAGATAAGCTTCATAACCATAATCATGCGGAGTTTCGCCCACACCTTTGGTGTAACCCATTTTGGTGGTTATGGTGAGGGTGTCGCTGACGCGGATCTTGCTGTCAAAGTCCAGATAAGCCGCTGTTGAACCTGCATTGGGACGATAGATCGAATCGCGCACGCCAGGGAAAGCCATATTCGCGCCCGGATTGGGATCAGTCGGATCAAAGACCGTGGCCGGGAAAGTGGCCGCGACCAGGGTATTGTTTTTGACTGTGTAGCTCGTTGGTGAAATTCCCTGCGATAACAGATTAAATGGGCTGGCCATAAAATTGGTATCGAAAGTCTGGGTATTGAAGTGCGAGTAAAAACCATTCAGGTCCAGCGTGACACCGGAAGAAGGCTTGAATTGCAGATCCACCAGCGCACCGCGACGGGTACTTTGCTGGGTAAATTCGGAAGAGCCGATCTGGGATGGATACATCACCCCATTCAGATCAGGGTGGGCAGCGACAACGGCCGCACTTTTGTCACCTGGATCGCCGATGGTGCCGGAGCCGAGTAAAAACAGTTCCTGACCATCGCGCCGTTCATTGCGTTTTTCAGAAAAACCCTGCACCAGCACACCCATGGTATTGCTGTCATTTTTCCAGTTAATTAAGCCGTTGAACTGAGGTGAAACCTTGGCTGGCAGTGAGGCATACATCCCCTGAGCAGTCGCTTCCACGGTCAGCGGTTTGACAAAATCGAGCGGTGAACGCGTCACCACATTCACATTACCGACCGTGCCGCCTTCAATAAAATCAGCCTGGGAACTTTTTTGCACTTCGACTGAGCCGACGATTTCGGAGGGCAGCAAAGTAAAGCTGACACTACGGCCGACCGTGCCCTGCTGGTCGCCGATATACCAGTCACCGGTCGAGACTGAGTGACCGTTGATGGTGGTTTGTGTCAGACTTGGGTTGGTGCCGCGAATGCTGACGCGGTCATTTTCAGAAAACCCGCCCTGACCACCGGAGCCAGAACTGATATTCACACCCGGAATTCGCTGCACCGCATCAGCGACGTTTTTATCCGGCAGTTTGCCGATATCTTCCGAGCTGACCACATCCATGACTGAATCCGAATCACGCTTCATCTTGAGCGAATGTTCGCGTGAAGCGCGGATGCCGGTAACCACCACCTCAGAGGGTGCATTATCGGAGGCAGTTGTTGTCTGGTCGCTGGCTTGCTGAGCATGTGCACTCATCGCCAGGCTGGCTAACGCCATAGCCACGGCAACAGCGACAGGTGTCCGTTGTAACTTCATCAATGATCCCCTTTTATTTGCCACTCATAATGAGAAGCGATTTTTTAACCAATATGAAAAATCACGGAAACCCGGCAACGAGAGTGTGCCACAGGCATCGTGTTCTGAATAACATCCCACCACCCAGGCACCATTTTTGTGTAAATAAGCACACACAGACGACAGCATTGGTGCAGGAGTATGCCGATATTGATAGATTCAAATCAGCCCGGCAATACAGAGATATACCCGGTCAACTAAGTAAATGTACCTATAAATCAGGGCTTTGGAGGTGGATGCAGCAGCTGTCAGCGCTGAAATAGCAGGCAGGGGAATTGAATGGGGGAAGAAACTGCGACAGTTGAGAACGTTGTGTTTTGTTCTCAAATTCAAATCGTTAAAAGCCAAGTTCGCTATGCGAGCCGAGCCGGACAAGCTGCAACACTGCTTCATCCGGTTTGCGATAAATTAAAACCAGGTCGGGTTTGATATGACAGTCCCGGTGATCATTCCAATCGCCTGTCAGTACATGGTCGTGGTATTTTGCGACGAGTGGCTGGTCGTTCGCCAGAGTGGTGATGATATCCAAAAAAACGCCCATCAATGTCTTCCGGTGCAGACCTTTGACTTCGCGCTTATAGTCGCGCTTGAATTGCCCGGTGTGTTCAATCGTCCGCATTCAGGTCAGCCATCAAATCGTTAATAGTCGCAAATGATTTCAATCCGCCACGGCGAGCTTCTTTCATGGCTGCGATGGTTGTTGCATTTGGCACCAGCGGCTCGAACGGAAGTGCTTTGTCATGAGCAACACGGGTGAGCATGATACGGAAAGCGTCTGAAACGGTCAGCCCCATAGCGGCCAGCACCAGGGTTGCTTCTTCCTTAATGTGCCCGTCGATCCGGGCACGGACAACTTCATTGGCAGCCATAATCATCTCCTTGAGACATTTGAGCTACATTGTAGCCCAAAAGGGCGCGGAAAAGTTGGCACCTGTGAATATGTAGTTGGTTATTGTCCTTTAATATCGTTCATAGTGGCATTCGGTTGTTGATTTGTTACGTAAATTCTACTTTTGCTGACGAAAGAGTTATATAACTTGTATGTCAAATAACTGTCGCCTAATCTGTAATTACGGATCAATTTGTGCTAAGGGCAATTTTATTGCTAATTTCACAAATTATTGTATTGAGGCGTGTGTGGAGTGATAGGCAAGCTTTGGAACTGTTTATTCTTAATGACGATGTCGCAATCTTTGAGTCCAGTCTGGCTCGGTGTGATGACGCCCAGCGTTTGCCGGCGCTGGTGTCGTTGGCGTGGTACCTGCGTCAGCGTGATTGTGCCAGGAGTCTGGCTTTAGTTGGACAGGCCAGGGTGTTGCTGGAGGGGTTGGTGCCACATGATCCTCAGACGGTTCGTTTTCAGGCCAGGCTGTGTTTGATTCAGGCTTCCATCCAGATTTTGTTTGTCGAATTTGCCGCCGCAGAGCAGCTCATTAATGAAGCCATCGCCCAGTTCAAGAGCATCGATGATGCTGTCGGCAGCGGTGATGGCTACTGGCTGTTGGCCATGTTGTGGAATGACCGCGGCAACGTCGAGCAAATCGAGATTCTGTTGCACCTTGCCCTGAATGAATATAACTCCAGCGACGATCAACTTCGCATAGGCACGGTGCAGGCGCGTATATTATTGCAGGAAGCATTTAGCGATGCACCGCAGGCAGCCACTAAGTTGACTGAGCAGTTCCCCGATGAGCTGTTTTATCCGGAAACGGTTCATGCCTGGATACTGAGCGCCAAAGCCACCATTGCTGCCCTGACCGCTAATCCGGGTGCGGCGATCAAATTTGATTTGCAGGCGTTTTATGCCGCCAGTCTGTGTGGACAGAATAATCTGGCCTTAATTTGTGCCAACAATGCTTCCGAAGGTTTTGCTATCTTGGGAGATCTGGATTCTGCTCTCGAATGGAGTGAACGGGCACTGTCAATGGCACGCCAGTTTGACTGGCCTGGCAGCATTGGTGTGTGTCTGATGCAGTCCGGTGATGTGCTGCGTATGCTCAACCGGTTTGATGAATCACGCGTGTTGATGCAGGAAGCGTTGCAGGTCATGGCCGCTATGCGTGGGTCACGCGGGCACAATAATATGCTCAGCCGTATTGGTCAGCTGGAACAGGATGTGGGCAATCCAGAGGCGGCACTGGACATTTTTAATCAGCTTGAACTTAGTCTGGATGGACAACGTTCGCCGGATTTGCTCATTGATGCCTGGCGTGGTCAGGCTTCAGCTTTGGCAATACTGGGTAAACCAGAACAGGCTCTGGAAAAGGCCAATCAGGCGCTGGAACTGGCCACGGACAAAGGGCAGGTGGATGAACAGATTAAAATCCTGCGGGTATGTGCCGAATTGCACCGCGATTTTAGTTTGCCTGCTCCTGTGACTGCGGGTACGGCAACGTTGTATTATCTGAACCGGGCACGTGCTATCGCAGAATCGATTTCTGGATACGTGATACCGGCTGATCTGCTCTCACAGATAGGTCTGGAATATGAAAAGATACATGACTTTAGTTCGGCCTATAAAAGCGAAGTGGCAGCCACCGCCGAGCGCAATAAAATGCGTGTTGAGGAGGCGCAAAAACGTGCTCTGACCATGCAGATACGCATGGAGATGGATAAGGCGCGCGATCAGATCGATCACCATCGCAAGTTGGCCGAAACCCTGCAGGAAACCAACGATACCCTTGAAACACTGGGTTTGGTCGGGCGTGACATCACCGCCAGCCTGGATGTGAGTGCGGTATGTGAGGCGCTTTATCGCCACGTTGACAGATTGCTGGATTCGGCATCCTTTATGATTTTTTTACTGGACGAAAAGCAGCAGTTACTTATCATGACGTTTGGGGTGGAGAACGGACAACCCTATGGAAAAATCGAATTTGAATTTGATCATCCAACCTCATTATCGGCCCGATGTGCGCGTGAACGCCGCGAAATCGTGGTTGATCAACTGCACCCTTATACTAATTTTGAAGTGATACCCGGAACTCTGGCCACCCGAAGTCTGCTATTTTCTCCACTGGAAGTCGGCAAGCGACTGCTTGGAGTGATGTCGATACAGTCGCAGCACGATAATGCCTATGGTGAACGCGAATGCGCCATTTTCAGAACCCTGTGTGCATATGGTGCGATTGCGCTCGATAATGCCAGAGCATATCAAGAGGTTGAGGAGGCCAGACGACGCGATTTTCTGCAGGAGCAGGAGTTGCGGATTGCAGCGATTGCGTTTGATTCGCTCGAAGGTATGTTTATTGCGGATGCCAATTTGCAGATTTTACGTATCAACAACGCCTTCAGTAAAATGACCGGTTATGATCGGGATGAAGTGATTGGTGCTCCGCCGATGATGTTTAAATCGGACCGGCATGACGAAGACTTTTACAATATTATTCGGACGGGTTTGCGCACTTTGGATAGTTGGCAGGGCGAAATCTGGATCAGCCACAAAAACGGAAATTCCTTTCCCCTGTGGTTATCGATAACGGTGGTACGCTCAGCAGAAAACGTGGTCAGTCATTATGTGTTTTCGTTAATCGACATTACCGAACGTAAGCTCGCAGAAGATGAAATCCGTAATCTGGCTTTTTATGACCATCTGACCAAATTGCCCAATCGGCGGCTGTTGACGGAACGGCTGCGTCATGCACTCACGACCAGTGAGCGTAATGCCAATTGCGGCTCACTGATTTTTATCGATCTGGATAATTTTAAAACCATTAACGATACCCGTGGCCATGATGTCGGTGATTTGTTGCTCGCTGAAGTTGGGCAGCGACTCGAATCCTGTCTGCGTCAGAGTGACACAGCCGCGCGTCTTGGTGGGGATGAATTTGTGGTGCTGCTCGAAGGACTCAGCGCCCACTTGATCGAAGCAGCAGAATCGGCGGAAGTGGTGGCGCAAAAAATCCAGCTGGCGCTCAATCAACCCTATGCGCTGCAGGGAAAAGTGCATCACAGTTCACCCAGTATGGGCGTCTGTCTGTTTAAAGGTCAGGAAGAATCTGCCGATAATCTGCTCAAGCAGGCGGATCTGGCGATGTATCAGGCCAAGGCCGCGGGTCGGAATGCGATCCGGTTTTTTGATCAGAAAATGCAGGAAGCTGTCAACGTCCATGCCGCACTGGAAACCGATCTGCGTCTTGCCATCAGCGGTGATCAGTTCGTTCTGTATTATCAGACTCAGGTGGACCGGAACGGTAAGGTCATTGGTGCCGAAGCACTGATACGCTGGCAGCATCCGGAACGAGGCATGATATCGCCAGCAGAATTTATTCCACTGGCTGAAGAATCTGGTTTGATTGTGCCGATGGGGGAATGGGTGTTGAATGCGGCTTGCCAGCAGCTTAAGCGTTGGGCAGAAGATCCTGCCACGGCGCATCTGACGCTGGCGGTAAATATCAGTGCGCGCCAGTTCCATCATAAAAAATTTGTCAGCACTGTTTTGGCTATTCTGCAGCGTTATGAAATTAATTCAGGTCGATTGAAACTCGAGCTCACTGAATCGCTGTTGCTCAACGATGTCGAAGCGGTGATTGAGAAAATGAAATTGCTCATGGATACCGGAGTTACATTTTCACTCGATGATTTTGGTACCGGCTATTCTTCGCTGTCCTATCTGAAACGTCTGCCGCTGGAGCAGTTGAAAATTGACCAGTCGTTTGTACGTGATATTTTTCTTGATGCCAATGATCGCGCCATTGTGCATGCGATTGTCACCCTGGGTAAAAATCTGGGCCTGTCGGTGATTGCCGAAGGGGTTGAAACCGAACAGCAGCGGCAATTTTTGCACGAAATCGGCTGTGATGCCTTCCAGGGCTATTTGTTTGCCAAACCGGTTGCTGTCGGTGTATTGAATTTAAAGCCGGTCAGGAGTAATTTAAGTTGATAAATAAAACCGCTAACGTCACTTGTAGTCAGTTAATCTGAAAAATGAATTGCTTAACGACACTAGACAGCGATACCGCTGCTGCCTGCGGCGTACTGGATAATGTCTATATTATGCGATTTGATACTAATGTATTTTTTAACTGTGTCGATGTCACCGATGGGAAAGAGTACCGCATTGAATTGGAAGCGCAACAGTTGGTTATCAATTCGGGTAAATTTTCTACCAGAGGGCACTGTTATCTGTATTCGAAAAGAGAAGATGGTGGTTGGGATGTTCATAATGACGAGAGAATTTATTGTCGCAACCAGTTTGACGCTAATAAACAGGCAGTATTAATTTGTTATAAAATCATTTCCTGTATGGACATGGCATTGCCAGATTACGACACTTCAGATGAGGAAAGTGAATCCGGTTAACTCTGTGTAGAAGTTGATATGCGCAAAACAAATAGGCATCTGTGAATTGATTCTTTTTCTGTTGGTTGGGAATTGGTTACATTGAGAAGCTGATCAACCTGTGTCAGTTTTTACTCAGTACATGGAAAGCCAGTTATGATCGCATCGACCCAATTAATACCATCATCGTTCTACTGAACCTGGCGGACGCGAACTTCCATCACCCGAAGCGCTGAAAAAATCATGACCGATTTGCGCGCAGTCACGGTGACATTGGCCACGGCATCATGGGTGGATTCGTTTTCCAGCGAATCAATACTGCCCAGCACCATTCCTACATAGAAGGCAATGCGTTATAAATTTCTTAAAATGGCATATCTATATGATTTTATGGATATTTTATTTATTGGTAGAGAGATGCAGCATTGTATGAGGTGAACAAAAATCAACATCGACGGTGTCAGGTGTTTGATTATCAGCAGTCGCGCTGCTGTATTGGGGGCAGTTATAGCGCTGCGCCTATACTCTTAGTGGTGGATGTTGTTTTCACTGAATTCTCAGCTATGATGAATTCAGTTGATGTCAACACGGACTGGGGTCGTCGTGGAATGTGACGTATTAATTGAAGGAAAACCATGTACATTCATTGGGATAAGAAACTTGAGTTAGGCAATGATCTGATCGACACCCAACATCGCATGCTGATTTTATTGTGCCGCAAACTCGACATCGCCATCAAATCCAATGTGGACAAGAAAGGCATACTCAGGGTGATGCTGGAAGTGAAAAAGTTTGCCGAATTTCACTTCATCAGCGAAGAAAATCTGATGCACGAAATTGCATATCCGGAGGTGTCTCAGCATGCACTGATCCACACCGAATTATTGAAGCGGCTCGAATCGATGCTGGTGAAGATCCATTCTCAACAGGAATTTCCGGAAGATTTACTGTATGTCCTCAATCACTGGATTTCAGATCATGTGGTGAATGAAGATTTGAAGATTGTCAATTATGTCAAAAATTCGGAACAGCGTCCACTGGGTGAACATCTCTATGCCCAGTATCTGCTGTCCGATAACAACTAAGACATCAAATTGGTTGAGCTGTTCAATTCTTAATACATATCAAGGACTCCTGGGTGAACTTGATGCCACAATCGGTACTCTTGACACTGCCCTGACTCATCATGAATTCGATTGCGGATTATTTAACCATCGATCACAAACGCTGTGATGATTTTTTTGTCGAGGCAGAAAACCATGTCGTTAAAAGTATGTGGCTCGCGGCTGAACCCTGTTTTACCCAGTTCAAAGCCGCTATCGAACAGCATTTCGAGATGGAAGAGCAGGTACTGTTCCCCGGGTTTGAACAAAAAACTGGCAGCACTAAGGGACCCACCCAGATGATGCGCTCCGAGCACAATCAAATTCGCGCTATCCTGCAAAGAATGCTGGATTCGCTTTCTTTGCACGCTCAAGATGATTACCTCGGCCATTCTGAAACCTTGAATATCATGCTGCAGCAACATAACCTGAAAGAAGAGAATATTCTTTATCCGATGACGGATCAGGTGTTGATGGCAATTAAACCTGACATCATGGTGGCCATGAAACAAATTCAAACTGGAAGCTAACACCATGAGCACAGTGATTCATCTGGATGTGTGCGGCTTGCAGCCACCAGAACCATTGGAGCGCGTTCTCGATGCGCTTTCGACACTCGACGTCGGCAACCGGATTTGCATGTTGATCGATCGGGAACCGCGTCCCCTGTATCCTATACTGGAGCGGAATAATTTTCGTCATGAGACAACAATCCGGGATGACTATTTAGTTGAAATTCTTATCTGGCACAAATAACAGGCTCACTTGCCATGCACAAAAAATGGTTCTGTGCCTATGCAGCGTAAATTATCCTTTGAGAACACGCCACCTCTTTCGGTGCCACTGCGATTTTTTTTAACCGCTCCCGTGTTTGCCCTGCTGGCCGGAGGTTTGCTGACCTGGTACGGTTCTGCTGCCCTTTCTTTGCGCTGGTCACCCGTCACTCTGGCAATCACCCATTTATTGACGTTGGGTGTTTTAACCATGTCCATGATCGGTGCACTGCTGCAACTGTTGCAGGTTGTTGTCGGCATTGAACTGGCACGGATCAGGCTGACTGCGACGGTGGTTCATGCTGCGCTCGTGCCTGGAACCTGCGCACTAGTCTGTGCTTTTCTGTTTGCCGTTCCGCTGTTGTTTCAGATGGCACTGGTTTTCCTGGCTATTTCTTTTGGCTGGCTGTTCGCTGCCTGTCTGGTTGGTATGTGGCGCATTAATTCCGTCAACGCCACATTTACGGCGATGCGGTTGGCATTGCTGGCGCTGTGCTTCACCGTCGTATTGGGGGGGCTGACCGTGGGAGCACTGACCGGTTTTGTAGCTCTGCCGCTGAGCGGCTTGGCCAATCTGCACCTGAGCTGGGGGATGATAGGCTGGCTTGCTCTGTTGGTTATCGGTGTGGCGTATCAGGTTGTGCCCATGTTTCTGGTGACGCAGGTATATCCGCGACGTGTTTGCCGTTATCTGGCCACAGTTTTGTTTGTTTTGTTAATGCTGTGGACATCGTCCAGATTACTGTACGCTGTTTGGCCCTGGCTGGAACGGGTCTTGTCGTTTTTGCTTGCTTTGGGACTGGCGCTGTTTGCCGCAGTAACTCTGGGTTTGCTCAGACAGCGGAAACGACGCGTGCCAGACACGACGGTGCGGTTTTGGTATGTCAGCGCCATCAGTCTGCTCGCCGCTTGCATTCTATGGGTAGTCACCAGCGTATTTGGCCTGCTGGCAGACACCCCCGGCGTTGAACTTATGCTGGGCATGTTAGTGCTGATCGGATTTGGCTATTCGGTGATTAACGGCATGCTGTATAAAATTGTGCCGTTTTTGATCTGGTATCAGTTGCAAACCAAACTGACCAATCTGGGTATAAAAGCACCCAGCATCCGAAAAATGATTTCTGACCGGCTTGCTGCAGCGCAGTTCTATGCGCATTTGTTGGCCTTGTGTTCCATGATGCTTGCTGCCATCTTCCCGGCGCAGTTCGCGCGTCTGGCCGGGATGTTGTTGATGATTTCGTCCTGTTGGCTCTGGGTTAATCTGTTGCGTGCGGCCTATTTTTACCGTGCCAACTTAACCATCGCCCATTGACAATCCGTCAGATATTGCCCCGGCATTTTCAATTCGCTCAAACTGTCAATCAACTGCTGTGGATTGGGGTGGGTGAAGTTAAGATGCCCCATTTTCCGGCCAGCGCGCCATTGCTTGCCATACCAATGCAGTTGCGCAGCACCCTGGCTGAGCCAGTCGGGATCGTACTCCAAACCGATCAGGTTAATCATCACACTAAAGCCAGTTTGTTCTGGCTGCGGCAAATGCAAACCGCAGATGGCACGTAAATGCAGCTCGAACTGGCTGATGGACGCGCCTGCCTGAGTCCAGTGGCCGGAGTTATGCACTCGCGGCGCAATTTCATTGATCAGCAATTTTCCGTTGACGACAAAGCATTCCATCGCCATGACACCCACGTACTCCAGCGTCTGCATGACGGTGCTCAACATTTGCTCAGCCTGTGACTGCAATTGTGCGTCGGTGTCGGGTTGACTCAGACTGACGCGCAAAATGCCATCGGTGTGGCGGTTTTCGGTGAGTCGGTAAAACACCATGTGTCCATGGCGGTTACGTGCACCGATGATGGAGACTTCGCGCTCGAATGCAATTGCCTGCTCAGCCACCACATCGCTGTTCCATTGCGCTAAATCCTGGGGACTATCCTGATGCAAACGTTTTTGTCCGTAGCCATCATAACCACCACTGGCGCGCTTTAAAAACACCTCGGGACCCAATTGCAGATGGAGTTGCGCCTGTGTTGTGGTGGCACTTAGTTCCACCCATGGCGCACACGCCAATCCCAGTGTGTCGAGGAATTTTTTTTGCCGCAGGCGATTCGTCAGTGCAGCAAATGCCGGCCCATTCAACCAGTTGCCATGCTGCTCGAGGGCGCTGGTAAAAGCATTCACCGGCCAGTGTTCGCGTTCAGCGCTGATCAGGGTTTGCTGATCCGGTATCTGGTCTCCGGTAATCTCAAGCAGACTGACCTCGATGCCTATTCTCTGTCCCGCCTGTTGTAACATGGCGCCGAGTTGGCCATTACCTAGTATGGCAACTTTCATCCATGGCTCGCAATCTGACTGTCCTGCATGACAGCCGCGGTTTGTCTGGCGCGCCACTCATCGAGCTGCTTAGCCAGCGCCGGATTGTTGAGTGCCAGGATTTGTATGGCCAGTAACGCTGCATTAAATGCGCCCGAGGCACCTATAGCCAATGTGCCGACAGCCACGCCCTTAGGCATTTGCACTATCGACAGCAGACTGTCGAGACCATTGAGTGCTTTGCTCTGTACCGGAACTCCCAATACCGGCAGTGGAGTGAGTGCCGCCAGCATGCCGGGCAAATGGGCCGCTCCGCCAGCACCGGCAATAATCACGCCTATCCCTGCGCTTCTGGCCTGAGCGGCAAAGTTGAACATCCGCTCCGGCGTGCGGTGGGCCGAGACGACTTCAGCCTGCCAGGAGACACCAAATTCGGTCAGTAATTCACTCGCTGGTCTGAGGGTTTCCCAATCACTTTTGGAACCCATGACGATTGCAATTTTTGTGTTCATTTTATTTTCCAGATTGAGTTTATTGAATAAAGTAATGCACCCACTGCATGTAGATGGGCAGGCCAATTAACACATTCACCGGGAAGGTAATTCCCAGCGCGGCCAGCATGGCCAGTCCGATATTGGCATTCGGGATCGAGGTTTGTATCGCCGCTGGTGCCGCAATATACGAGGCGCTGGCAACCAGCGAGGTCAGAATAAAGGCGCTACCTGCGGGCAGTCCCAGTGCAACCGAGACGGCGATACCCAGGGCGGCCAGTACAAACGGTGCCACGGCGGCAAACAGCATCAGGCGCGCATGCTTCCATGGTAGCGGCGAACAGACATTGGCCGTGCAGATACCCATTTCCAGTAAAAACAGCGCCAGCATGGTTTTGTAGCCATTCAATAATACCGGCTCCAGCGGTCCCAGACCGACCGGACCATAGGCATAGCCGATCAATACGCCGCCACCGAGCAGCAGCACTCCGCGACTTGTCAGTGCTTCGCGCAGGATGCCTTTGCTTTGCGTCTGGCCACTGAGTTTATGATGCAGCCAGAGTGCGCTGATAATCGCCGGCAGTTCCAGCATGACCAGATACAGGGTGGTTTCGGGATTGAGTTCCAGGCCGGTTTTTTTGACCAATGCCAGCGCCACAGCAAAGGTGCCGGCGCTGACCGAGCCATAATGGGCGGCGATACTGGCGGCATTGTCGGTATCGAGTTTGACCAGACGTCGCAATACCGGATAGCACAGCAGCGGAATCACAAAACCTACCGCCGCAATGCTGATCAGGGTGCGCAGCATACTGAGTTCAAACTTGCCATGCAGAGCCAGACCACCTTCAAGTCCAAGCACCAGCATTAATAAAATAGTCAGCGCCTGATAAAACGAGGGCGGCACTTTTAAGTCCGATTTCAACAGACCGGCCGTCAGGCCAAGTGCAAAAAAAGCAATAACGATATCAGGCATCAAGGTTCCTCTTTGTAGTTGAGGTTGCGATTGTGCTGGTTTTTACGTATATTGAATAATAAATTCTATAGCGACTATGCATAGATAATAATCTATATTGACTGCCTTCAGGGAGTAAAACCAGTATGAATATTCGTCACTTAAGCTTTCGCTTATTGCAGGTGTATGTCCAGGTTGCCAGGTCAGGCAGCATTTCCACTGCGGCACGCGAGCTGCATCTGACCCAGCCTACCGTGTCGTTGCAGTTAAAAAAACTGCGCGAGGCGGTTGGTGAGCCGCTGTTGGAAAGCCGCGAAGGGCGCATGGAGTTGACCCATGTCGGCAGTGAATTGTATCGGGCGGCCTGCGATGTGCTGGTGCGCTTTGATGACTTTAACGGGTTTCTGGAGCATGCCCGCGGTGGCAGTGCCGGGCATATCAATATCGGCATCGTCACCACCGCCAAATACGTGATGCCACGGATTCTGGGGGCGTTTTATCGTTTGTATCCCAAAGTGAGCATCACGCTCAATATCGGTAACCGGGCCCATATTCTGGAACGCTTTTCCAAGCAGGAAGATGATTTGTACGTCTTTAGTCATCCGCCGGGCGGACTGTTGGCGCAGTCCACGCGCATCTTAAAAAATCCTTTGCAGCTCATCGCGCCTCTGGATCATTGGGCGGCTAAACGAGCTGAGCTTACCTTTGCGGAATTGCGCAATGAGCGCTTTTTAATCCGTGAACCGGGTTCGGCCACGCGAATGATGTTTGAATCCTGGCTCAGCAGTCAGGGCATTGAGCTCAGCAATACCATGCAGATCGAAAGTAATGAAGCCATCCGTCTGAGTACCGCTTCCGGTTTGGGTTTGTCGGTGATTTCTGCCCATACGCTGCAGGAAGGGCGCGAAAATCTGGCGATCTTGCCGGTATCTGGCTTTCCTTTGGAAAGTAACTGGTATCTGGTGAGTCGCAAGGACAGACGCCTGCCTTATGCTGCCATGCAGTTGATCCGCTTTATGGCTGAGCATTTAAAAGAATGCGTCGAACCGGACTGGGTAGCGAGCGATATTGCGGAGTTGGATCAGCATTTTTCTTAGCCATCATCGCGCATTGTGCAGGGTCAAGCCACAAATAATCAATAGCGGTAAGGGGGAAGGAGCATGGGATTTTCGGGATATCTTGGAATGCGTGGTTGGTGAACGTAAGCAATAAAATAACATAGTCCAGGACCATGATGCATCTTTTGCATCGTATCCGTAGTAGCCGCATAACGTTAAGTGTATTTACTAATTGTCGTATGGAAATTTTGTCGTTATGATGCCGCCCAATCTCTCCATTCCTTCGTTTTTTCTAGCCATTTAACTCTGGTTTCACTACGATAAAAAGTAGCTTCAGGTTCATTGAGGTTGTTTGGTTAGATGTTTTAATTGCAATGTTGCTGATTGAAAAGTAAAAATGATGAAAATGGTTGTATTTGTGCTGTTGACCCTGTTGTACCTGATGCCGTTGTCTTCGCAGGCGGAGACGATTACGTTTTATTCGCCTGAAATTCCTGGCTTGATCACCAGTCACGATAATGGAAAAATGGTCAATAAGGCTGCCATTGATTTCATCCACCTCCTTGCCACTCGCGCTGGCATCGTCGATCACTATGAAATCGTGCCTCTGGCCAGAGCTTACGAGTTGACTGAACATAACCCGGATACGTGCGCCATGGGGATAGGTCGCAGCCAGGAAAACGAAGCAAAATTTAAATGGGCCGGACCGATAGTCAGACAAAAAATACTGTTGTATGCCAACAGTAATGATACGCGACCGATACATAGTCTCGAAGATGGGCGTGGCTTGATTATCGGCGTCGCACGTAAATCGGTGGTTGCAGGTAAATTGCGTGACAGCGGCTATGTGATCGAAGAAGCTGATAACGAAGCGATTAATTTTAAAAAATTGCTTGCCAGGCATATCGATCTTTGGGCCGTGACGGCAATTCCTGCCATGGCGGCCATTAAAGATGCAGGTCTCCCTGAACCCAGATTGGTCACTACGCTGGGGACGGTCGATGGCTATATTGTATGCAATCGGCAGGTCAGTGATGTCACGATGGAGCGCCTTAATAATGCGATTCGATCTTTGGCAAAATAGCAGAATATGGCCTGCGATTAAGTCCAACTTCATCTTTCTGACGGGCCTGCTGTGGTTGCTATTATTGTTGTCGGCTCTCGTGGTTCAAGTTCTTGCCGAGTGGCGTACTCAGGAACGCATTTTTAATGACAGATCAGCAGCCGTGGCTGAATTGCTGCATCAGCGTCTGTTGCAAAGTGCTGGGGCATTGGACAGTCTTGAAACGATAGTCCATGTTTTTGATGTCATTCCGTTTTATGGTGCCGAATTTTCACCGCCTTCCAGGCAAGCTTCCATCCTCCATCCGCATTCGGCCAGTAATCCAAAAGCTGACAGCGAAATTTCTTCCCTGTTTAAATCATCAAAAGATGAACTTGCGTTAATTGATCCGAAAATGATGCCATCAGTGAATCTGGAGTCGGGTCCTGTGGATGCGGTGCTGTTCAATCAGTTGCGTGGTTATATCAAAGAGATGATGGTGCACTATCCATATATTTCTTCCGTGACGCTCGAGCCCAGAGTCGAGCGCGATGAATTGCTGCAATTTGAAGCCCGAGCCAGCAGTATGCTGGGTATGGAGTATAAAATTCAAAGGAAACAGCTTCCCGGTGAGAACAGCGGTGCTGCACCTTCTTTTTATTATCCGCTGACGTTCAAAGAACCGATGGGAGTTGGTGAGGTGGCTCTGTTGGGGATGGACCAATACGCCGATCCTGTCTGGCGCAGTGCGATAGATGAGTCGGTGCATAGACAAACATGGGCAATGACCAAACCCTATAGCGTGAATCATGAGCGTGTGTTTGTTTTGCTCAAGGCGGTTTTTTCGACGGCATCACCTTCTTCCGATGTGCAAATCCGACATACTCAGGCGGCACATGTGCTGTCGATGACGATCAATGCGCAGCAATTGCTTAAGGAGGATGAATGGCCAGCCTCAACCATGTCGCTGCATATTTATAACGCCCATTATCCGGCAACAGATCCGATGGGAACCATGGCGCTATTTCATGCTGGCTCGGGAGGGGCATCCGTTTTTTTTCCCCAATTACATTTTTCGCAGCACGCTGACAATCACCTGCAACCCTATATTATTGAAACCAGTCGCCAGCTGGGCTGGGACTTGTTTCGCACTACAGCTACCATCATGAGTGTGTGCAGTAGTTTTGGTCTGGCACTGTTATTGGCGGCGGTAATCAGTCAACGACATAAGCAACAGCAGTTGGCACGCGAAACCCGAGATATCCTGTTCCGTGAAAAAGAACGCGCTTTGGTGACCTTGCACTCGATTAATGATGCGGTGCTCACAGTCAATGCGCATGGGCGTATCGATTATGCCAATTCAGCCGCAGTAGCCGTTTTGCAGCAAGACATGAGTGCGATAAAAGGATGTTATATTAATCAGGTAGTGCAGCTGCAATATGATTTTTCCAGCGGGCTCACGCCTGATCCGATCAAGCTTTGCCTGCAAGAGCAGCGCGTCATTGATTTTCCCGAGACTACGGTGTTAATGAACGAAAGCCATGGACAGAAATTTATCGAGGGCAGTATTTCGCCGCTATTTGATCTTGAGAAGCATTGTATTGGTGCGGTGGTGGTTTTCAGGGATTTGGGACCGGTACGCAGCAAAGCCCTGGCGGCGCTGGAAGCCAGTGATAAACGTTTGCGACAACATCAGACCGAATTGGCGCATGTGACGCGGCTGACCACCATGGGTGAAATGGCCTCTGGCATCGCACATGAAATCAACCAGCCGCTTGCGGCCATCCTTAGCTACAATCAGGCTTGCATTCGTCTGCTGCAGCAAGCACAGCCGGACAGGGATGAAATTATTCGTGCCATGCAGGCGGCAGCACTGCAATCCAAGCGAGCCGGTGAAATTATTACCCGTCTGCGTTCGTTTGTGACCAAAAAACAGTCTCTGGTCGAACCAATTCAGGTCAATCAGCATATCCATAATGTGCTCACGTTGAGTGAACATGAGTTGCGCGATCATCAGATTAGCGTGCATCTTAAGCTCGCTCCAGCGCTGCCGCTGGTTGCCGCCGATGGTATTCAGGTCGAACAAGTGGTGTTAAATTTAATTCGCAATGCCATGGATGCCATGAATGAAATGGAGACGACCGATAAACTTTTGACGATCACGTCGTGGCTGGAGCCAAACCGGTTGCTGGTCTCAGTCAGGGATAATGGGGCCGGGTTATCGGAGCAAATTATTGATCAATTATTTCATCCGTTTTTTACCACCAAAGCCGATGGTATGGGTCTGGGATTAACCATCAGCACATCGATTGTGGAATCTTTTGGCGGCCTGTTAAGTGCTCATTCTGTTATCACCGGCGGAGCAGAATTTGTCTTTCATTTTCCGCTGGTTGCGGAACATAACCCGTTTATAAAAGATGCCCATGTCTGAAGCTACCGTTTTTTTGATTGATGATGACAGTGCCGTCAGAGATGCACTGAGTTTGCTCATGCGCTCTATTGGTTTGCGTGTGCAGGCGTTTGAGCAGGTGCAGCAATTTCTGGATAGCTATGACCCTGACATGGTTTGCTGTCTGATTCTCGATATCCGCATGCCGGGGATAAATGGACTGGCATTTCAGGAGGCGTTGAAGGCGGCTGGAAATACGGTTCCGGTTATCTTTATTACCGGGCATGGCGATCTTGCGCAATGCACCCGCGCATTTAAAGCTGGTGCGGTTGATTTTTTGGTCAAGCCAGTCGACGAGCAGGCATTAATTGATTGCGTGCAAAAAACCATGAAGCTCGCTGCAGTACGTCAGCAAGTGCGTTTTTTTCAACGTGAAGTGATGCAAAAATTTAGCCGTTTGACTGAACGGGAAAAATTGGTATTGGCGTTGATGGTGGCAGGTTTATCGAATAAAGCGATTGCCACTCAACTCGAAGTCAGTATTCGGACTGTTGAATCACATCGTGCCAATACCATGGAGAAATTGGAAGTCAGCTCGCTGGCGGAATGCGTCAAGCTGCAACTGGCTTATCCGGACAGGGATGTTCTGTGATTAGGTATTTACAAATGGATAATTACACGATAGTCTCGTCATTTGTTAATAAATGACAACTAAAGGGACGCCGGCATGATCAAGGAATACACGAGCGCATTGAAAAATTATGCCGAGTTTACAGGCCGTTCTACTCGTAAAGAGTATTGGATGTTTGTTTTATATAATTTTCTCATTTCCATCGCGGTGCTTTTCCTGAGTGTTGGCTTGCTCAATTCCTCACTGATTTATAACCTGTATACGCTGGCGTTATTTATTCCCTCCCTGGCCGTGGGAGTGCGCAGAATGCACGATGCCGGTCGAAATGGTTGGTGGATCATTGTGCCTGTGGCCAATTTAATTTTTCTATGTAAGGCCTCAGTCGATCCTGAAGCCGACGAACCTGGCAAGCTGTCTGGCATGGGTACGTTTGTGGTGGTGGCTTTGGTGCTGGTTCCGGTGATCGGCATACTGGCTGCGATTGCGATTCCTGCGTATCAGACGTATACGGTCAAGGCCAAGATGGGCGAAGTCATGCAGGTAGGCAGCGAGGCGCAAGCCAGTGTTGCCGACTACGTTGCAAAAACTGGCCATGTGCCAGAGGATATCAATCAAACCGAATTTTCGGGTTCCTCTCGGTTTATCAATCAAATTGCCATTGACCAGTCCACCGATGCGATTGTGCTGACTCTGGGCTTCAGTCCGCTGGAAGGCAAAAAAATTATTTTGCGGCCTAACGTTGCTAACGAAACGGTCACCTGGTCGTGCGATAGTGCCGGCATCCCTCCTTCTTATCTGCCGGCCAACTGTATTTAATCATCACTCAGTAAACTCGGTGGCATTGGCAGTCAGCCAGCGCCGGTACAGAACAATGGCGCGGTCAGCACCGATGAAACGGTCGTTACTGGCATCGACCGAAAAAACCGGCGTGATATGGGTAATAATGTTCAAGTCCTGGCGCAGGATGATTTTATTCATGGTTTGCAGCACCACGCCGTAGAGATATCCGATGACAGGCAGCCTGACTTGATGGCAGGCGCGTAAATAGAAGCGGGTGGTATGTTCGTCAATCGGCACGAAGGCGATAATGTTTTTCATTTTTGGGGAAATCGTCAGCAGCCATTGTGCCGGATACAGCAACTGCAAACTCGGTGCGCGTCCGGTGGAAAGTTGTTTCAGTTCAGACAGTGGTATGTGCGCTGTACCATTGTCGACACGATTGGCGACCCAGGACTTGATGCCGTCATCCGATGCTTCAACATAGGGGCCATCGACAAAGCTTTTCCCGCCGAAGCCTATCGTGGTCTTGTGCACGAACGCCAGATGGGCGGCATCGAGCTGATTTTCAATGGCTCTGGAGTAGTTAACCTTGGCATCGATCGCAATGTCACAGGTTTGAAATCCCTGTGCAATGTCGGGGAAATAGGCCGGTGTGCCGCTTGCAGGCAGAGGGCCGGTCCACATCCAGATAAATCCGTGCAGCTCCTGAAGTACATAGCGCGTACAGGCCAGACCGGCAGGAATTTTTCCTTGTGCTCCGTTGGCAGGAATGTGCGCGCACTCGCCGGAGGGATGAAATTCAAAGCCATGAAACGGGCAAACCAGTTTGCCGTTGCTGACCGAGCCCTGGCTTAATGACGCGCCCAGATGCGGACAGCGATCGGGAAAAGCGTGTGGCTTTCCATCGGCGTCACGCCAAAAGGCAAAATCCAATCCAAAGCGGCGTAATTTAACCGGCTTGGTGTTTAATTCAGTCGACAGCAAAAGTGGGTGCCACAGGTTGCGCGGGATTTTCATTGTTGGTCATTCATTAATTGTTGCATGATGGTTGATATTACATCATCAAAGTTAATTGCGCCGGGTTCTTGTGAGTTGCCGTCGTCACACTTTTCACACATAATCGCAAATCACAATCGCATCCGGCATGATGCAGGATTGAGTTCATTAAAATAATAAAGGAGAGACAAATGGGAGCTGTAACAACGCGCAAGGGATGGGCCTGGTGGAAAAAAGGCTTGTTGGCGATGGTGATATTAGTCGTGTTGCTGGCAATGGGATTGTGGCTGTTCTTGCGCGGCAGTCTGGCGCAGCTCGATGGCGAAGTACGTGTGCCGGGTTTGCACAGTGTGGTCAAGGTCAGTCGGGATGCTTTGGGCATTCCTGTTATTACCGGTGCACAGCGTGATGATGTGGCATATACCACCGGTTATCTGCACGCACAGGAACGTTTTTTTCAGATGGACTTGCTGCGTCGTGTAGCTGCAGGCG
Source organism: uncultured Oxalobacteraceae bacterium (assembly GCA_903862415.1). GTDB lineage: Bacteria > Pseudomonadota > Gammaproteobacteria > Burkholderiales > Burkholderiaceae_D > Solimicrobium. The sequence continues at coordinate 35,677 of CAIOYD010000031.1, forward strand.
AGTTGGCTGAACTTGTAGGCCCCGCGGCGCTGGATCAGGATCGCGTGCATCGTCTGCACCGTTTCCGGTCGCGTGCGGCTGCTGTCGTACAGGCATTGTCGCCGGAAGAACATCATATTATTGATCGCTACGTTGAAGGTGTGAACGCCGGTCTGACAGCCTTAACTGCCCGGCCGTTTGAATATGGTCTGCTGCAAACCCATCCGGTGCCGTGGCGCGCCGAAGATAGCTTCCTCGTCGTCTGGGCCATGTATTTTGATCTGCAGGGGGATCAGCAATCACATAAATTGGCGCTCGACTGGCTGACTGCTAACAGCACATCGGAACAACTGAAATTTCTGCTGCCAACCTCGAGTCACTGGGATGCGCCGATAGACGCCGCCAGCATCGAAGAACCTGCTGCCCCGTTACCAGCTAACCCTCCGTCCTGGTTCGGTCTGGCGGGCAAGCCGAAACGGGTGGCCGATATTGGTCAGCGTTACGAAGTAGGAAGTAATAATTGGGCGGTTGCCGGCAGTCGCAGTGCCACCGGTGCTGCGATCGTAGCCAATGATATGCACCTGGGCATACGCCTGCCGCATATTTGGTACCGGGCAGCGCTGCAAATTCAGGCTGCTGATGGAAAAATCCGCCGAATTGCTGGCGTGACCTTGCCAGGTACACCGCTGGTGGTTGTGGGTAGCAATGGTCATGTGGCGTGGGCCTTTACCAACAGTTATGGCGATTATCTTGATCTGATCGAACTCGAAAGCGATAAAGCCAATCCGCAGCGCTTCAAACTGCCAGGTGGTTGGGAGGAGGCAGTGGTGCATCATGAAACGCTGGCAGTCAGAGGTGCATCAGCACAGGACTTTCCGGTGCTGGAAACTTCGCTCGGTCCGGTATGGCAGGCAGGTAACAAAAAATATGCGGTGCATTGGGTCGCGCATATGCCAGGCGCAGTCAACCTGAAGATGATGAAAATGGAACAGGCGGATGATCTTGCAACAGCTCAGGCCATCGCAAATACTGGCGGCATGCCGGCACAAAACATGTTGGTGGGTGATGCCAGCGGTCAGATCGGCTGGACCATTGCCGGTGCCATGCCTGAGCGCAGCGCACAACCGAAGGGCTGGAGCAAGCTGCGTTCGCCAGCAGATTACCCACATTTCAATGGGCCACAGGCGGGACAATTGTGGACCGCCAATGCACGTCAGCTGGCAAATGATTACGCCAGTGTGGGTGATGGTGGCCCCGATCTGGGCGCACGCGCACAACAGATTCGCGACGATCTGACGCAGCTCGGTCCCAAGACCAATGAAAACGGGGTCTACAGCGTGTTCTTCGATGATCGTGCTTTGTATATCAGTACCTGGCGCGAACGCGCACTCAAGGTGTTGACACCGCAGGCCATGGCCAATCAGCCACAACGGGCTGAATTCCGTCGTCTGCTTGAAACCAGTTGGGATGGCCACGCCAGTGTCAATTCGGTCGGCTATCGCTTGGCACGTGGTTATCTGAACGCACTGTATGCGCAATTATTTGGCGGCGTTGATGCCACCATGAAGCTATTGGATAGCAATACAGACTTTGATCGCGCCGGTTCGCGCTGGCCCGTGGTGGTTGCCCGTTTGCTCGATGAGCAACCTGTCAGCTGGTTACCACAAGATCGCGCCGACTGGAATGCAGTGCAACTGGCCGCCATTGATGAAGTGATCACTGATCTCACTCGTGATGGTAAGCCGCTCTCGGCCGCTACCTGGGGTGCACGTAATACCGCACGGATTACCCATCCGTTCACCCGCCTGCTGCCAGCGCTGAAGCCTTTCCTGTCTGCACCCGAAGATCAGTTTGCGGGCGACTCCAACATGCCGCATGTTTCCGGACCTGACTTTGGTCAGTCCGAGCGCATGAGTGTCAGTCCTGGTCATGAAGAGCAGGGCATCATGAATATGCCGGGTGGGCAAAGCGGTCATCCGCTAAGTCCGTACTTTCTTGCCGGGCATAACGCCTGGGTGAAAGGCGAGCCCGTGCCCTTCCTGCCAGGTCCGGCAGTACATACTTTGACCTTCGTCGGTCAATAATTTTGTTGGATATGTCATGAAAAAAATTCAGTGCCGTCCTGTCGTTTGCGTGTTGATTGCGCTGGCCACGAAGTCCGCTAAATGCGACGGCGTAGTCAGCCCTGCGAGCGCAGATCTTTGGGGGTGAGGCGTTGCGGAGAATAATTAAGCTAATCACCGCATAAATTGCGGCGATTAGCTTGCGCTTGCTGTGGAAAGACCCTATACTTTTCGCATGAATAGCGAAGATTATACCTATATCTGGCAATCCTCAGAGTGGCCGAACTGGCAATACGATCTGACGGTGTTGACCCAGCCATTATCCGATGTCAGCCGTGCCCAAGGATTGCTTATGGGGCGATTGGCTGATGTTGGTATGCTCTTGCGCGAGCAGGCAAGCCTCCTTGCGTTGACCGAGGACGTCATCAAAACCAGCGCTATCGAAGGTGAACACTTGAATGTGGAATCGGTGCGGTCTTCCATCGCCCGCCGTCTCGGCGTCGATATCGGTGCTCTGGCACCTGTAGATCGTCACGTTGAAGGCGTGGTAGATATGGTGCTCGATGCCACCGTCAACTGTCAGGCACCGGTGACCAGTGAACGATTATTGAATTGGCATGCGGCGCTGTTTCCGACAGGTTATTCCGGCCTGTCCAAAATCCATGTGGGTAAATGGCGTGATGATGCGCGCGGTCCCATGCAGGTGGTCTCCGGTCCCATAGGTCGTCAGCGGGTGCACTTTGAAGCGCTGCCAGCTGATCAGCTGGACGCACAGACAGAACTTTTTTTTAACTGGGTCAACGCCTCATCCATTGAATCACCTTTGATCAAAGCCGGGCTGGCTCACCTCTGGCTGGTAACGCTGCATCCCTTTGATGATGGCAATGGCCGTATCGCACGAGCTGTGGGCGACCTGTTTCTCGCTCGCGCCGATGGAAGTTCACAGCGTTTTTACAGCCTGTCGGCTCAGATTCAGCGTGAACGCAAAGCGTATTATGACATCCTTGAACGCACCCAAAAAGCCTCGCTCGATGTGACAGAATGGCTGGTGTGGTTTCTGGGAGTGTTACATCGGGCTGTGGACGAGGCACAATGCACACTGGATATGGTCTTGGCCAAGTCGCGTTTCTGGCAACGCTGGATCACAACACCACTCAATCAACGGCAGGTAAAATTAATTAACCGATTGCTCGATGGATTTGACGGTAAGCTCACCAGCAGCAAGTGGGCCAGCATTGCCAAATGTTCCCCGGACACGGCATTACGAGATATTACCGATCTGCTGACACGTGGAGTGCTACGTAAAACCGATGCTCGCGGGCGAAGTACCAGTTATGAATTGACTGATAACTCATAGTCAGTCAATTTTTAAACATAGTTAACTTTCTCAATCATCACAATAACTCCATCGTCCACTCGTTAGCATCGCAGCGATTACCCGGGGTCACCATGGTTTTCTGAAGAGTGGTGGCAAATTCTGTCTGATGTTCCAGATCACCGCCCCAAAACTGACGTCCAAGCACATAATTGTCCGTCATGTCTTGCCACGAATCATACGTCCATGCGGTTCACCTGTCAGTTCAATATGCGGAATTTACAAACTAGCAATTATCCGATAGTCGCTTAAATAGTGAAAAATTACAACTTTTGTAATGACAGTATGCCGGAACAGATTTTTTTGAAGAGCCATCGTGCTGGTATTTTAAATGATCCCGATTAATTCACCTGCAACGACGGGTGCATGCTCAGTAGTAGCCGCAAAATACTGCGTATTACTACAAATTGCCACCTGGCTATTTCCAAATTAAAATTTCGCTCTCCTTCTTATTGCTCAAGCTATTGCTGAACTATTTTTTCATGGCATTGAGTAATTCCTCATTACAGCATCCTGATGCTGAATCAAATTTTAAAGAAATAGTTTAAACAAATGAAAAAAATAACAGCGACAATGGCTGTGAGTCATGCAAGCAAATTAGTAGGCTTGCTTATGTTAATCAGTGCTGCTGGTTGCGGCGGCGGTGGAGGAAGTGGCAGTGCAACACCTCCGCCAGCTAATACGGGTACAGGTACAGCACCAACGATAACTCAACCGCCTACCGATACAAGTACTGGCGTAGTTGTTGATGGGCCGCCAGCAACAGGAGCCACAACAGGAACAACGCCGTCAGCAATTCCGGGTACACCCGTAATTTCGACAGCATCCGTTAATGAAACCAGTATTTCTGTTACCTGGCAGGCTGATGCAAGTACGACCCATTATGTGATTACTCGCAATGGAACGGTTATAAGCTCACCTGTAGTTGCGACTACAACTTATACCAATCCTCCGCAAAGTTCCAGCTTTGTGGATACAGGATTAAGTTTTGGAAAAAGCTATAGTTATCAGATCCAGGCCTGCAATGTGATCGGCTGCTCGCCTGTTAGCGCAACATCAACCAGTACGCCAATGTCTGCGGCATTGCTGGCAGCAGTCACCGCCAATGACAGTAATTTTTATACGCAGTCAACATTACTGGCTAATTTACCGGCACAGCTACCCGCTTCTCTGCCAGCAAGTTATGCGCCTTTGTTACCGGCTTCGTTTGTTACTTCGTCGGGGCCAATTAATTTGCCTGCAACACCCTCTGCTACGGATTCAGCAAGCATCATTGCTACTTATAAAGCTGCTACTGCTGCTTTTGCGGCAATTCCCTACAATTCTTTTAAAGGCGTCACGAGTAAGGGGAATGATGCATTGAGCACCAAGCGTCTTGATATAGTTAATTTTTACAATAATATCCGCAACGGTGATGCAACAGTATATAAAGAATACACAGGTACGGTGCCTGTGTATGCTGAGATACCAAGTTGGGTCGAAGGTAGTTATGACATGGGTATATTAAACTTGGGTTGGCAACAAAATGCCCTTGATTTTTATAATTTCACCCGGGCCTTGTTCGGTGATCAATGGGTGTATATGTCTGGCTATAAGGAAGTGGCTACCCAGGTTGCCGCCATGTCTAATCTGAACGGTAGCCATCGCCCCAATGTCAATGACGCTAATGCCGCTGGAATGGGTGGGGCAATGTTTGAAGCAATTAGTTGGGCGCGTGCGGGGAGTTGTCTGATGGGTGGCGCTGTCAATACAAAGGCGAACTACGGTACCTATACTACGTTCCCTGCCAATGCAAAATTATCTTCCATCTGGAGTGAGGCGGAGAGCGGAAGAATAGCGGAATTAGGCCATCGTGCCGCCTTCCTGAATCCGGGACAGCGTGATGTGGGTATCGGCGCAGTTAATGGCTATTATGTCTGGGAACCGTATGGCGGCAGTCCTCAACATAACAACGGTAATTTGTTAGGCGCTGAACAGCAGCAAACACTTTATAACTATTGGCCAGTTGGTCCGGTACCGGCAGGCACTTCAGCATGGCCTTCTCACGGATATTTCCCCTTCTTTATGCTGCACGGAAACAATCAAGGATGGGCAGTGGATATCTTAGGTGGTGTGGCAAGTTTGCCGGCTAAAGGCGAAGTCATCACGTTGAAACTCGAGTATTTTGTGCATGCGGCAGATGGTGACTTATCGACCCTAAATCAATCCAATGCCATTTCCTACCAGACAATTACTCTCACTGATACAGTTGGTGTAGCTAATAGCGGTTTTGGTCCGGTCAATCCAGCCACAGGCGTGCCGGATTATAGTAATGCGGAACAAATTCCTGGTGGAGGAACTGGCGCTCAATTCGTGCAAGGTGGTGGATATTATTTCACGACTTCAGGGAGTAGTTTTAAAACGCAATGGCGTATGCCACAAAACTGGTATGACGATATGAAGAATGATTTTAGCAGTACAACAGGAACACCCAATTACCATACCGTACGCGCCACATTTACCAGCAACGGCCCTGGCTTCAAAGTGATTAAGCCGTTTTATATGAACCAGACTGTCGGCGCACCGTTAGTTGTTCAAACCACCTTTTTTGATATACAACGTCAAACGCAATAAATAGGTTTTGATCTGCCTCATAAAGCAAAAAACCCGCTTAAGCACTGGCGACAACAGTTTATGGCCCTAAGCATGGTTCCTAAAGCTTAGGATGTCAATAAACATTAAAAACGCTCAGGAAACAAAAAACCCGCGTCAGCACTGGGCTTGAGGCGGGTTTTGGAACATCTTTGAACACTTAAAAACCTAATTCTGGCGGAGAAACGGGGATTCGAACCCCGGGTAGGCTATGAACCTACACACGCTTTCCAGGCGTGCGACTTAAACCACTCATCCATCTCTCCTTATCGCGACGGTGTATTGCCTGCGAAGCCAGCGATTATAGCAAAAAAAATTCAATTTTTCACGGATTATTTAATAATGTATTTATGCAAACATAATGGCCGGTTAAAGTTATTCGCGTCCTGACCGATAACAGCTGATGACTCATAGGAGGTTATCATGGACTTGTCTACTGTTGCCAATGCGGCACCAAATAATATTTCGGACGCGGGGGTCAGTCAGACCGTGGCGATTGATGTGATGAAACAGGCGATGAATATCGACAAGACTACGGCCATGTCACTGATTCAGGCAATTCCGCCGATGCCATCGGTCCCCAACTTGCCACCGCACCTGGGTAATAACGTCAATACCACCGGTTAATTCGTGGTAACGCGTTGGCCGTGGCTTAACTGACCACGACCCAGTACAGCAGCAACAGATTCAATACAAAAGACGCCATGGCCACGCTGCGCCACAGCAGCACCGGGTCGCGTTTGATCAGCGGGGATGGGCGTGCCTGTTCCAGCGGTCGGCTGGCACCGCGTTCGAGCGCCAGTAAAAATTCTTCCGCCGTTTCAAACCGCTCCAGCGGATCTTTGGCTACCGCCTTGAGTAAAATCGTTTCCAGCCACAGCGGAATTTCCGGGCGATAGCGGCTCGGCCGGTTCGGCTCGGTAAATTTGGGATGCTGAAATGGCTCGACTTCACCGTACGGATAATGCCGCGTCAGCAAATAATACAGCGTGATACCGATCGCATACAGATCGGTCGACGTGCTGGCCGGTGCGTTGTTGAATTGTTCCGGAGCCAGATACGACGGCGTGCCCGATAAAATATTGATGGTCGGATTGTGCCAGCCGGACTGTGCCACACCCAGATCCAGTAAACGGATTTCGCCATCTTCACCCAAATGTACATTGGCCGGTTTAATGTCGCGATGAATGATGCTGCGGCGATGCAGTGCGCCGACAGCGCGTACCAGCTTCCAGCCGTGGGCGACGATTTCTGAGACGGTAAAAAATTCACCCGCATCGATTTTTTGTTGCAGCGAAAATCCGGGATGGTAACTGGTCAGAAAATATAAATAATTGCGTTCTGTGCGGTTAATCACTTCCGGGAAAAACCGCGCCACGACCCGTTTGGCCAGCCACGATTCGTGCGCAAAGGCACTGCGTTCATGATGATCATGGCCACGATCCGGATGCAGGGTTTTTAACACCAGCTGACGATTCAGATCCGGATCAAAGACGCGGTACAGCACCGTAATAGCAGAATGATGCAGGATGGCTTCCACCAGCAAGCCATCGATTTTTTGCCCGACCTGCAGAATGGGTGGTACGGTCAGATTGCTCAGTTCAGTCAGGGTATCGCGCAAATCGCCCTCGGGCAGCGAGGTAACTTTGAGTACGATGGCGCTGATATTGTCTTGCGAGCCGCTCGAGAGCGCGTAGTCACATAACAGACTGGCGGTATCGGGTGGCAACTCCTTGCTGTTCAGATTCGATAAAAAATAACTGATGGTGGCGTCGCTGAGCGTGCCCCACAATCCATCGCTGACCAGTAAAAAAATATCGCCTTCGTGTAATTCACCCATACCATGATCAACCGCCAGGCGGTTATCGAGGCCGATGGCGCGTGTGAGCACGTGCTGCATTTCCGGACGGTCCCAGACATGATCCTGAGTGAGTCGCTGCAGTTTTTTATCGCGGAATAAATAGGCGCGGCTGTCACCCACGTGGGCACTGTAGTACATGCGGCCGCGCAACACCAGACTGGTCAGGGTGGTGGCCATGCCAGCAGTGTCACGACTGGTGCTGCCCTGATGTTGTACCCAGCTATTGATGGCGACCAGCACTTTTTCTAAGGCGGTGGTAATTTCCCATGTGTCGGGGGTGGCGTAATAATCGGCCAGCAAACCACGTACCGAATATTCTGCTGCTTCGCGTCCACCGGCGTTGCCGGAAACTCCGTCAGCCACTGCCGCCAGAAAACCTTTGCTTGATAGTTCCGGCTCGGCCGGCGTGACCATGCCGACAAAGTCTTCGTTGTCTGCACGCTGCCCGGTGATCGAGGCGTGACTGACGGAAATGGTGAGTGACATAGCCGTCCTCTAAATTTTTGCTACAGTCATGGCCGCAGAACCCCAGGTGGTGCGCCAGCGGTTTTTGACCAGCGATAAGCCGATTAAGGCGATCAGGGCCAGACTGGCAAAAATCATCAGGCCCAGCTGATAGTTGCCGGTCAGTTGTTTGGAATAGCCCAGACTGGCCGCCAGATAAAATCCACCCACGCCACCAGCCATGCCAACCAAACCAGTCATGACACCCATTTCCTTGCGAAACCGTTGTGGCACCAACTGAAATACCGCGCCGTTACCGGTACCTAAGGCCAGCATGGCAATCACGAAAATCGCTACCGCAGGCACGACATTGGTAAAGCCGACGCTGGCAATAAATAAGGCACCGCAGGCAATCAGATACATGATCGACAGGGTTTTGATGCCGCCGATGCGGTCAGCCAGTCGTCCACCGACAGGGCGTACCATTGAGCCAGCTAGCACACAGGCGGCCGTCATGTAGCCAGCGGTGACGGGTGCTACATTATATTGGCTGTTGAAATAAATCGTCAGGGTCGATGCCAGTCCGGAGAAGCCACCAAACGTGACCAGATAAAAAAACATAAACCACCAGGCGTCTTTGTCTTTAAGTACCGACAGATAAGAAGCCAGCGATTTGGGTGCCGGTGTGTCGGGCGCATCTTTGGCAAAAATCAGATAGATCAGCAACGCAAACGACAACGGAATCAAGGCCAGTCCGAACACGGTATGCCAGCCAAAGGCGATCGCCAGACCAGGCGCAAACAGTGCTGCAAAGGCGGTGCCGGAATTGCCTGCCCCGGCAATGCCCAGGGCTGTGCCCTGATATTCTGGCGGATACCAGCGTGACGCCAGCGGCAATGCGACCGCAAATGAGGCACCGGCAAAGCCTAACACCATACCTAACAACAGCAACTGGTGGTAAGTATGCAAATTGCCTAACCATGCCCAGGATAATCCACCCAGCACCAGTACCTGTCCGATCAGACCGGCTTTTTTGGGTTTTAAATGATCCACCAGTACACCCATGACCATGCGCAACACTGCACCCGCCAATAAGGGGGTGGCCACCATTAAGCCTTTTTGCGCGGCTGTCAAACCCAGGTCGCTGGAAATCTGAATACCCAATGGGCCGAGCATGACCCAGACCATAAAGCTCAGATCAAAATACAGAAATGCAGCTAACAGTGTGGGCGTATGCCCGGCCTTCCAAAATGAGGTTTGCATCGCAGTGCCTTTGGTTTCTGTGGGAGATATTTTTTAATTAGCAAAGGACGTGCCAACTGTGGGAAGGCGGTGTTATGGGATGGGAGGTGCGGTAATTTAGTGCGTGCACCAAATAAACCGGTGCAACGCCAGCCATTGGTGCGTTTATGTATGGCGCAGATGACCTCAGCGCGTTGCTGTCATTATGTTGGCTGGCATTAAACTTGCTGAAGGAAGGGTGTTAACTATCCTGGGGTTGCGATGAAGAAGCTCAAACTTGTTATGGTCGGAAATGGAATGGCGGGTGTCAGAACGCTCGAAGAGCTGCTCAAAATTGCTCCGGATGTGTATGACATTACCGTCTTTGGTGCCGAACCGTATACTAATTACAACCGGATTCTGTTGTCGCCGGTGTTGGCAGGTGAACAGACTGTGCAGGACATCATGCTCAATGATGCACAGTGGTATGCCGATAATCACATTACCCTGCACCTGAATAAACTGGTAACGCAAATTGATCGCGTCAAACGGATCGTCACTGCTGCCGATGGCACCACAGCTGAATACGATCGTTTGCTGCTCGCTACTGGTTCCACGCCTTTTATGCTGCCCGTACCAGGCAGGGAACTCGATGGCGTGATTGCCTACCGCGATATCTACGACACCAACAGCATGATCGCAGCAGCGGAAAAATATACCCATGCGGTGGTCATCGGTGGTGGTTTGCTGGGACTGGAAGCGGCCAATGGTTTAAAGCTGCGCGGCATGGATGTCACGGTAGTGCATTTGCCGCAGTGGTTGATGGAACGCCAGCTTGATCAGCAGGCAGGCAAGTTATTGCAGGCGTCGCTGGAGCAGCGTGGTTTGCATTTCAAGCTCGGCAAAAACACCCAGTCCTTGCTCGGTGATGCCGACGGCCATGTCAGTACCTTGCAGTTTACAGATGGTGAACAGATACCGGCACAACTGGTGGTCATGGCGGTAGGGATACGTCCGAATGTGGCGCTGGCAGAAGCCTCCGGATTGTTTTGTAATCGCGGCATCGTCGTCAACGACACTATGCAAACCTTTGATCCGCGTATTTACGCTGTTGGTGAATGCGTCAATCATCGCGGCACCGTCTATGGATTGGTGGCGCCCTTATTTGAAATGGCCAAAGTGTGTGCCAATCATTTGGCCAACTTTGGTATCGGTCGCTATCAGGGATCCGTGACTTCCACCAAACTCAAGGTCACCGGGATTGATTTGTTTTCTGCCGGAGAATTTATGGGCGGCGAGGGCGTGGAAGAAATTATTCTCTCCGATCCGCTCGGTGGCGTGTATAAAAAGCTGGTGATCAAAGATGACAAGCTCATCGGTGCCTGTCTGTATGGCGATACGGTGGATGGCAGCTGGTATTTTTCTTTACTGCGTGAAGGTAAAAACATCGCCGAAATGCGTGATTCACTCATGTTTGGTGAAGCCAATACCACCCGTCCTGGTGATGTCGGACACGAAGGTTTCAGCCGCGCGGCCGCCATGCCCGACAGCGCCGAAGTCTGTGGCTGCAATGGTGTCTGCAAAGGCACGATCGTGAAAGCGATTAAAGAAAAGGGTTTGTTTACGCTCGAGGATGTGCGCAAACAAACCAAGGCATCGGCTTCCTGCGGTTCGTGCACCGGCCTGGTGGAGCAGTTGCTGATGTCGACCGCCGGTGGTGATTATTCGGTCTCAACCAAAGCCAAACCACTGTGTGCTTGCACCGATCACACCCATCAGGAAGTGCGCGACGCTATCCGCTCGGAAAAATTGCTCAGCGTGCCGGCCACCATGACACTGCTCAACTGGCGCACGCCGAATGGCTGCAGCAGTTGCCGCCCGGCGCTCAATTACTATCTGCTGTCCACCTGGCCACGGCAAGTGGTGGATGATCCGCAGTCGCGTTACATCAATGAACGTGCGCACGCCAATATTCAAAAAGATGGCACTTATTCCGTGATTCCGCGCATGTGGGGTGGGATGACCAATGCCTCTGAATTACGCCGCATTGCTGATGTGGTGGATAAATATGCCATCCCGGCAGTCAAGGTCACGGGTGGTCAGCGTATCGATTTGCTGGGAATTAAAAAACAGGATTTGCAGGCGGTGTGGAAAGATCTGGATATGCCCTGCGGTCATGCCTATGCCAAAGCGCTGCGCACAGTAAAAACCTGTGTCGGCAGTGAGTGGTGTCGTTTTGGAACTCAGGATTCTACCCTGATGGGTCAACAGCTGGAACGGGCGCTGTGGCGTATGTACGCACCGCACAAGGTCAAGATTGCCGTTTCCGGTTGCCCGCGCAATTGCGCCGAATCCGGGATTAAGGATGTCGGGGTGATCGGAGTTGATTCAGGCTGGGAAATTTATGTTGGTGGCAATGGCGGCATCAAAACCGAAGTGGCGCATTTTTTTGTGAAACTCAAAACCCATGAAGAAGTGCTGGAATACAGCGGTGCGTTTTTGCAGCTGTACCGCGAAGAGGGTTGGTATCTGGAACGCACAGTGAATTATATTGCCCGCGTCGGACTCGAGACCATCAAACAAAAAATTATTGAAGATGCCGAACAACGTCATGCCCTGTACGAGCGTTTACTGTTTGCGATTGCCGATGAGCCAGATCCATGGCATGAGCCAGAAAAAGCCATGGTCGATTCGCGTCAGTTCACCATGTTGTCAGTTTAAGAAAATTAAAGTTATCAAATAGGTGATGTATGTCTAAAGAATGGAAAGTAATTTGCCGGGTCAGTGATATTCCCATCCTCGGTTCCCGGGTAGTGCAGCGGCCGGGCAAAACCGATGTGGCCCTGTTTCGCAATGGCGAAGAATCGGTCTTTGCGCTATTGGATAAGTGCCCCCACAAGGGTGGTCCGCTGTCGCAGGGCATCGTGTTCGGTGATAAGGTCGCCTGTCCGCTGCATAACTGGAATATTGAATTGCACTCTGGATGTGCATTGACTCCGGATGTGGGTTGCGCCCATCGTTTCAGTGTGCAGATTGATGGTGATCTGGTGTCCTTAAGTATGACGGAACTGGCCGCGGCGGAACTGGCTTGATGGCGGTCGCCGAAACCCGTTCTACCTGTTGCTATTGCGGCGTAGGTTGCGGTGTGCTGATCGCCAGTGATGGCGTGCAGGTCACCGGGGTGCGCGGTGATCCTGATCATCCAGCCAATTTTGGTCGTCTGTGCAGCAAGGGCAGCACCCTGCATCTGACTGCTCAACCCCTGTTGCAGCAACAGGTGCGTGCACTGTATCCGGAAATGCGCCGTGACCGCAATCAGGAGCGTGAGCGCGTGAGCTGGGATGTTGCGCTCGATCATCTGGCCGAGCAGTTCCATGAAACCATACAGCGCCATGGTCGCGACAGCGTGGCCTTTTATATTTCCGGTCAGTTGCTCACCGAAGATTATTACGTCTTTAATAAATTGGCCAAGGGCTTGATCGGCACCAATAACATCGACAGCAATTCGCGCCTGTGCATGTCGTCTGCGGTTGCCGGTTACAAGCAAACACTGGGTGCTGATGCGCCGCCCAATTGTTATGAAGATCTGGAACTGGCTGAAACCATTTTTATTGTTGGCTCCAATATGGCGTTTGCGCATCCGGTGCTATATCGTCGGATTGAAGCCGCACGCAGTGCCAATCCGGATCTCAAAGTGATTGTAGCTGATCCGCGTCGTACCGATACCGCCAAAGAAGCGGATTTGTTTTTGCCGATTTTGCCCGGCACCGATGTGGCGCTGTTTAACGGCATGCTGCATATTTGTCTGTGGGAAGGCTTGATCGATGCCGCCTATATCGATGCGCACACCGAGGGTTTTGCAGCCTTAAAGCAAACAGTTGCCAGTTACACTCCGGCCATGGTCGCCACTACCTGTGGAATAGATGAAGCTGATCTGTGGCAGGCTGCGCGCTGGTTTGGCAGTTCACGCGCCACGATGTCACTGTATTGTCAGGGGTTGAATCAATCGAGCAGCGGCACGGCCAAAAATGCCGCGCTGATCAATTTGCATCTGGCCACGCATCAGATCGGCAAGCCTGGCGCTGGTCCGTTTTCTCTTACCGGACAGCCGAATGCTATGGGCGGACGCGAAGTCGGCGGCATGGCCAATTTAATGTCCGCGCATCGCGATATGGCCAACCCGGCGCAGCGTGCAGAAGTCGCGGCCCTGTGGGGTGTCGACAATGTGCCAGACCAACCAGGTAAAACAGCGGTGGACATGTTTGCTGCTTTGCGCAGTGGTGAAATCAAAATCATCTGGATTGCCTGTACCAATCCAGCCCAGTCGATGCCGGATCAGGAATTAATCCGTCAGGCACTCATGACAGCAGAGCTGGTGATTGTGCAGGAAGCCTATCAATCGACAGCCACCGTGCCGTATGCCGATGTGCTCTTACCAGCGTCTTCCTGGGGAGAAAAAGAAGGCACTGTGACCAATTCCGAGCGCCGCATCAGTCGCGTGCGCGCTGCCGTGGCAGCACCCGGGCTGGCTCGCCACGATCAGGATATTGTGGTTCAATTTGCCCGTCGTCTGGAAGCGAAAATGCAGCGGCCAACATCCTTGTTTGCTTATTCATCCAGCGAAGCTATCTGGAATGAGCATCGCGAAAGTACCCGTGGTACCGACATAGACATCACTGGCTTATCATACGCGCTGCTGGAACAGCAGGGGCCGCAGCAGTGGCCGTTTCCGGCGGGAGCCACCAGCGGAAAAAAACGCCTGTATGAAGATGGACTGTTTCCAACCAAAACCGGCCGCGCGCAGTTTATCAATACCCTGTATCAACCGGTAGCCGAAGCAGTCACGGCCAAATTTCCGCTGCATTTAACTACCGGTCGCCTGCGGGATCAATGGCACGGCATGAGTCGCAGCGGTACCGTGGCACAATTGTTTTCTCATGCGTCAGAGCCCGTAATTAACCTGAGTGCGGCCGATATGGAGCGGCGCGGCATTCAGGATGGTGATTTAGTGCGGGTTGAAAGTGCACGCGGCAATCAGATTTTTCCGGCTCAGCGCAGTGATAGCTTGCGCACCGGCCAGAGTTTTATTGCCATGCACTGGGGTGAGGAATATGTTTCCGGCCGGACCATTTCTGGGAAGCGCACCTATGGCGTCAACAACCTGACGCTGGGTGCCATTGATCCGGTATCCAAACAGCCCGAATTGAAACATGCCGCCATTAACATCCGGTTGCTGAATTTGCCCTGGCGGTTTTTTATGGTCGCCTGGGTGGCAGCAGATCAGCTGTTGCAGCTACAGACAACATTACGCGCTTATCTGCCGTCCTTCGATTACGCTTCCTGCACGCTGACCGGACATGATCAGGTTGGTATCGTGTTCCGCGCCGCCAGCCGTGAACCCGTGCCGCTGGCGATTCAGTCCGAATTGCGCCAGCTACTAGGCCTGGAACAGGCATCGGTACTCAAATACGAAGATGCCAGCACCGGCCATGGGCGCCATTTGCTGGTGCGCGATGGCTTATTGCAGGCACTGGCTCTGGCTGGTGATATCCGTGCTGAGAGTTGGTTGCGGGAATACTGGCAGCAACAGCAGTCAGTAACCAGTCTGGGACAGCGCCTCCTGATTCCGGGTGCGCAGCCACCAGCAGGCTTGCAGCCACGCGGACGCATTGTCTGCACCTGCATGAATGTGGCCGAAAGTGCGATTGTAAGCTGGCTGCAGCAAAATAAAAGCGAACCGGAACACTGTCTGGCGCAATTACAACAGCAGCTCTTGTGCGGCACCGGCTGCGGTTCATGTGTGCCGGAATTAAAACAAATGGTGAAGCACGCCCAACTCAACTGAACCCGATCGAGGCCGTGGTATACTGCGCATCCATCCCCAGATTGTGCGCTCCGCCTTGATGCCTTCTTCCCCTGCCCATACAGTGCACTACCACCCGCGCGTCATCGTGGCCGAGCATCAGGGCGTGCGCTCTCTTTACTTTGAGCGCGAAGCCGATGCCGATATGGCTTTGCAGGGCGCCATGCGCATGGCCATGCCGGATCAGATCGAGCTGGAATATGTGCAGCAAATGATGATCTGGCTGCTGTTTGCCACGGCACCCGGGCATATCGCCCAGCTTGGCCTGGGTTGCGCCGCACTGACCAAATTCTGTTACCGACGCTTTCCTGGCGCGCGCATTACGGCGGTGGAACTCAATCCCTATGTCATCGATGCCTGCCATGAGAAATTTCACCTGCCAGCCAATGATGCCCGCCTGAACGTGGTGCAGCAAAATGCCCTCGACTTTGTGCTTAACCCTGCAAATCACGGCACGCTCGATATTTTGCAGGTTGATTTATACGATGCCCAGGCAGCTGAGCCAGCTCTGGGTAGTGTGGAGTTTTATCAGGCCTGCGCCAACTGCCTCGGTGACAATGGCATGATGACCGTGAACCTGTTTTGTGACGGCGATCAAAACAACAGCGCCTATGCCGCCAATCTGCAGGCCATGCAGTCAGCCTTCGATGCCGTAGTCTGGTTGCCGGAAGTGCATGACGCCAATGTGGTGGCGCTGGCGTTCAAACATGCACCGGCGATTGATTTTGCTGATCTGTATGTCAGGGCGCTGGAAATTCGTTCCCTGATGAAATTACCCGCACCCTACTGGGTCAACGGCTTAAAAGAATGGATGGCAGAATAAACTGCCCTTTTGAAGTGGATTTTCATGTTTCCTACAGCACACCTGATTAAAGAAATAGGCCGCGGCAGCAAAGGCGCGCGCAGCATCACGCAAATTCAGGCGCGCGAACTGTTTGCCGCCATACTGGCCGGTCAGGTCAGCGATCTGGAACTCGGCGCACTGTTGCTGGCCATGCGCATCAAAGGTGAATCGGTGCAGGAAATTGCCGGATTTAGCCAGGCGCTGGAAAGCTCCCTGACGCTGTTGCAGGCCCCGCCCTCCGAGTATGCACCGATTGTCATTCCCAGTTATAACGGCGCCCGTCGCATGGCCAATTTAACGCCGTTGTTAGCCTGTCTGCTGGCTCGTGCCGGCGCGCCGGTGTTGGTGCATGGAGTAGTACAGGATGCCGGACGGGTCACCAGCGCCGAAATTTTTCAGGCCATGGGATTAGCGCACTGTGCTGATCCGGGTGCGGCAGAGCAGCAACTCGCTGCGCATACCCAACAGCCGGTGTTTATCGCCATCGAACAACTGGCTCCCCGTGCCGGGCAACTGCTGGCGCTGCGGCGACAGCTGGGGGTGAGAAACTCCACCCATACGTTGGTGAAAATCCTGCAACCCTTTGTTCGGCCTGCTGTGCGACTGGCTTGCTACACCCACCCGGAATATCTGACCATGCTATCCGACTATTTCACCACTTTGGCTGATCCTGCCCGGGGCGATGTCTTGCTCATGCGCGGTACCGAAGGCGAAGCCGTAGCCAACATCAACAAAGTCCAGGCTGTGAACTTGTTTCATGCCGGTCAGCAGATTTCCCTGCAACAGGCCGAACAGTCGATTGAAGCAAGCCTGATCGTGCCGCCCGATCTTCAGGGTACTGCGGGCTGGATACAGTCGGTACTCGATGGTCACGTAGCCGTGCCGGAAAATATCGCCCGCCAGGTCGCACAGATACTGGCTGTCGCCAGACAGCTCAACAGCAGGGAAACAAGCGCATGAATACAAAATACGAGGTAGTCGTTATCGGTGCCGGAGCCGCCGGCCTGATGTGTGCGGCCGTAGCCGGACAGCGCGGCAAAAGTGTGCTGTTACTCGACCATGCCAGCGTGCTGGCCGAAAAAATCCGCATCTCCGGAGGTGGGCGCTGCAATTTCACCAATCTGTATGCCGGACCGCAAAACTACCTGTCTGAAAACCCGCACTTCTGCAAAAGCGCGCTGGCCAGATATACCCCGCAGGATTTTCTTGCTCTCATCAGGCGCCATGGGATTGCCTTTCATGAAAAGCACAAGGGACAACTGTTTTGCGACCACTCGGCCGAGCAAATCATTCAGATGCTCAAAACCGAATGCATCGCTGGCGGGGTGGAAATTAAATTGTCCACCAAAGTCCGGCAACTCAGCAAACAGGGCGAGCAATTTTTGATCGACACCGATGGCGGCGCTGTTGTTGCTGACAGTGTGGTGATCGCCACCGGCGGCCTGTCGATACCCAAAATCGGCGCCACTGACTTTGCCTACCGCATTGCCAAGCAATTCGATTTACCCTTGATAGCGCCAACTCCGGCACTCGTACCGCTCACTTTTGATGCGGATAGCTGGGCCACCTTTGTGCCGCTCGCCGGGATAGCCATGGAAGTGGACATCGAAACCGGCGTCAAAAAACAGCGCGGCCATTTTCGCGAAGATTTATTATTTACCCACCGCGGCCTGTCCGGTCCGGCAGTCTTGCAGATTTCCAGTTATTGGCAACCCGGCAGTGAAATTCGCATCAATCTGCTGCCCGAAGTCGAATTAGCCGATCAGCTCATTCATGAAAAAGCCACCAGCCGCAAAAACCTCGGTAATGTGCTCGGCCAGTATTTGCCCGCCCGCCTGGCCGAAGGCTGGCTGCAGCTGGGCAATTTTGCCGCCGATGGACGCATCGCCGACATGCCCGACAAAACCCTGCGCGCCCTGGGCGAATCGATCAACCAGTGGAAAATCACCCCGAATGGCTCGGAAGGCTACCGCAAGGCTGAAGTCACCCGCGGTGGTCTCGACACCCGGGTCCTGTCGCAGCAAACCATGATGGTCAACAAAGTACCCGGCCTTTACTATATAGGCGAAGCTGTGGATGTCACCGGCTGGTTGGGCGGGTTTAACTTCCAGTGGGCCTGGGCATCGGGCGTGGCGGCGGGTCAGTCGGTGTAAGGATGATAACTTAGCAGTCTCCTGGTTGGTTTTGTGCACAAATTGCTGCAAAGTTCTTCCATTGGGCTAATAAGTCTGATAGAATCTCGTTCTTCCTATAAATTCTTGGCTTGAGCTTACATGACCACTATTCGCCTTAAAGAAAACGAACCGTTCGAAGTCGCCATGCGTCGCTTCAAGCGCACTATCGAAAAAACCGGCATTTTGACCGAATTGCGTTCGCGCGAATGTTACGAAAAGCCAACAGCTGAACGTAAGCGTAAATTAGCTGCCGCTGTTAAGCGTCACTACAAACGCATTCGCAGCATGCAGTTACCTAAAAAAATGTACTAAGACTTTTGTCTTTGCATGCCGGTCTGATTGGCATGTTGGTGGTACTCAGCAGATATTCGCTAGTCGTAGTTTAATTAGCTAACATGCCCGCTCCGGTTTTTCCGCGGCGGGTTTTGTCATTTATTTCTTCTCATTTCTATGGAGCAACTCATGAGTTTAAAAGAGCAAATCACTGAAGACATGAAAAACGCCATGCGCGCCAAAGACGCAGCCAAACTGGGCACAATCCGCCTCATTACCGCTGCCATGAAGCAAAAAGAAGTCGATGAACGCATCGAATTAACCGATACCCTGGTGCTGGCCATTATTGAAAAAATGATCAAACAGCGCAAGGATTCCATCACCCAGTTTGAAGCCGGTGGACGTCAGGATCTGGCCGATATCGAAAAAGCCGAACTCGTTATTCTGTCTGCTTATATGCCTGCAGCCTTGTCGGAAGCAGAAATCGCGGCCGAAGTAGCTGCTGCCGTGGCCGAAGTCAAGCCGGCCGGACCGCAGGATATGGGTAAGGTCATGGCCTTGGTTAAAGCCAAATTGGCCGGACGTGCTGACATGACCGTAGTTTCCGCTATGGTTAAAGCTGCCCTGACTAAATAAGCTGTCGTGATCCCGCAATCGTTTATTGCCGATTTAATCGCCCGCGTTGATATTGTCGACGTGGTGGGTCGGTATGTGCCGCTTAAAAAAGGCGGCGCCAATTACATGGGCCTGTGCCCGTTCCATAACGAAAAATCCCCCAGTTTTACTGTCAGTCCGACCAAGCAGTTTTATCATTGTTTTGGCTGTGGTGCGCATGGTACGGCGGTAGGATTTTTAATGGAATACTCGGGCATGAGTTTTGTAGATGCCATCAAGGATCTGGCCCAAAGCCACGGTATGATTGTGCCGGAGGACGAGCAGATTCCGGCGTTGCAGCGAGCGCAAAATCAAGCCAGAAGTATGGCGCTGTCCGACGCCATGACCCGTGCCAACGATTATTACCGACGGCAGTTAAAAACCGCCCCGAATGCGATCACCTATTTGCAGGGACGCGGCTTGAGCGGTGAAATTGCCGCCCGGTTCAGTCTGGGCTACGCTCCTGAGGGGTGGGATAACCTGCGTCAGGAATTTTCCGATTACGATGAGCCCGTGCTGGCTGAATCCGGACTGGTCATTGACAAGGAAGCCGAAGAGGGTGGGCGCCACAAACGTTACGACCGTTTTCGCGAACGGGTGATGTTTCCCATTAAAAACACCA
>CAIOYD010000032.1 GCA_903862415.1 uncultured Oxalobacteraceae bacterium
TGCGGATTCACCAATGGATTTTTCTGCGTCATCATGCCGGACCTATTCCCTGAAACAGTTGTTGTTCGGCGGCCAGATCAGGACCTGGTCGCAGGCGCGCCTGCTTATCGGCAGCGAATTGCAGCATGCGGTCGATACAGGCTTTGGCTTGCAGAGCGATGGCAGCATCGACCTGAACTTCATTTTGTCCCGTTTCGAGTACCTGCGCCAGATTGCGCAAACCATTCATTGCCATCCAGGGACAGTGGGCGCAACTCTTGCAGGTGGCACTGTTACCGGCAGTCGGCGCCATCAATAAGATTTTATGCGGCGCTGCCTGCTGCATTTTGTACAGAATACCGTTATCGGTGGCCACAATAAAAGTCGTCGCTGGCAGCATTTTAACCGCGTTGATGAGTTGCGAAGTCGATCCCACCACATCAGCCAAGGCCACCACGGCGGCAGGCGATTCCGGATGCACCAGAATTTTTGCTTCCGGGTACTGCGCACGCATCAACTCCAGCTCCAGCCCTTTGAATTCATCATGCACCACGCAGGAACCCTGCCACATCAGCATATCGGCACCGGTTTGTTTCTGGATGTACGCACCCAGATGCCGGTCCGGTGCCCAGAGAATTTTTTTACCCTGCGCATGCAGATGCGCGACTATATCAAGTCCGATGGACGAGGTCACCATCCAGTCGGCGCGGGCCTTGACCGCCGCGCTGGTGTTGGCATACACCACAACAGTGCGATCCGGATGGGCATCGCAGAAGGCAGCAAATTCATCTGCCGGACAACCCAGATCGAGCGAGCAGGTCGCATCCAGATCGGGCATTAATATCTGTTTTTCCGGACTGAGAATTTTGGCAGTTTCACCCATGAAACGTACACCGGCCACCACCAGCGTCCGGGCTGCATGGTCACGTCCGAAGCGCGCCATTTCAAGCGAATCCGAAACACAGCCGCCAGTTTCTTCGGCCAGCTCCTGCAATTCGGCATCGACATAATAATGCGCCACCAGCACCGCCTGCTTCTCTCTGAGCAAACGGCGAATTTTGGCTTTCAGGGCGATTTTTTCTGCCGCTGTCGGTTCTTCGGGAAGTCGCGCCCAGGCTTTACTGGTGCAACTTACCGCCTTGTCGGCGTGCGGGTGTTCAAATTCAATTATCTTGGTTGCGGACATAAAACTGATCTCTGTGTTGATTAACGCAAATTACCGGTATGACCCAGTGAATAACGGCCAGGTTGTGGCCAGACTGTTAATCCGTGCGGCTCAAGTCCGACAGCTATTTTAATCACTTCACCTGTGCTGGTATCTATCCGGTAAACCTCATCATCAAACCGTCCGGATAACCACAGTTCGTGGCCATTGGCGCTGACATTACCCATATCCGGGCTGCCGCCACCGGGGATAGGCCACTGGGCCACTACTTTTTCGCTGGCAAAATCCACCACAGAAACACTGCCCTTGCCATCTTTGGTGCCGTGAATACGATGCGAGCCACGGTTGGCGACATAAAACTGTTTGCCGTCACGACTCGGATAAATGCCATGCGCGGCCACTCCGGTCGGAATAAAACCGACTTTAACAAAGTTATCACCGTCGATCACATGCACACCATCGGCTTCCATATCGGCGACATAAAACCGTCGACCGTCCGGAGAAATCCGGATATCCTGTGGCATGCCTTTTTTGGAGCTGCAGATTTCGGTGTCAGCCGGGTTGATCGTGCCAACCGACGTGGGTGCTGCCTTAAAACGGGTGCTGGGCATACTCAGTTTTAAATAGCCCACCACCGAGCGGTTGACCAGATCGATTTTCGCCAGACTGCCTTCGAATTCGCAGGTGAACAACGCATATTTACCATCGATGGAAAAATCAGCGTGATTAATTCCTTCGCACTGCGGCACTTCGATGGCATATTGCATTTGCATGGTTTGCGGATCACGGAAATCAAGTCGATGCTGCGCTTCGGCCACCACGATTGCCGACTTGCCGTCTGGGGAAAAATACAGGTTATACGGATCATCCACCGGAATAGCTTTACCCGGTTTACCGGTGCGCGGATCGATCGGCGTCAGACTGCCATCTTTGCGGCGCTCGGCATTATTGGCCACCCACAGAGTCCGCAAATCCCAGGAAGGAATAATATGCTGAGGCGAAAAACCCACCTTGAAGGTATCAATCACTTTCAGCGTGACCGGATCAATCACTGAGACATTGCGTGAACGCAGATTGGGTACATAAATACGCGGCAAATCATCCTTAACGACCGGGCTGAACATATTCGCGCCCGTCTCGCTGTACAGATTGAGCGGATTGATCACCGCTGGCATGCCAGCAACAGTGACCACCGGCTTGATCACCGCCGGAGCGGCGAACAACAGTGCTGCTGTGAACAGACTAGCGCCAAAGAGTACGATTTTTTTCATGTGCATTTCTTTATAAAGAGAATATTGTCGTGCGCGTTATCATCAATGGAGTTGTGCGGCACGAATCGCCGCCACCGAACCATCGACTATCATTTGTATTCCTGCCTGCCCCAAGTCGGCGCTGGCACGGCGCGGATCACCAGAGACCCCATCGGCAGCACCTGGCTTACCAGTCATCGGCCGGACCAGATTTTTATCCACCGCCAGCGTCAGTGAGGTATCGGCCAATCCTGCATGGGTACCGATTTCGGCATCACTGAAACCACGGTTTTTTAACAGTGCATCAAACCCGGCTGAACTGAGGCGATAATATTCCGACAGTGCGATCACGCGCACGGCTGGTTGCCGACTCCATTGCTGATTCAGTTTTTGCGCCACCCGTTCGAGATTTTTACGGTAGCCACCATGATCACCCAAGATAACAATGGTTTGAAATCCATGCTGCCGGAAACTTCTGACGGCACCTTCGAGCATGGCCTCAAAGGCGGCATCCGGAATCGATATGGTACCAGCAAAACGCATATGGGCTGCCGGTGGCACGATCGCCCCTTCCGGCACATAGGCAATTACAGGTGCGACCAGTGTGTGGCCAAGTTGCCGAGCGATTTGCTCACTCAGAGCGGCAACACGAAAATTGTGTTTACCCAAAACCACGAACGGCCCCGACTGTTCCGTGCCACCGACCGGAATTATCACCGTTGTACTGCCACTGGCTACACGATCGCGGACTTCTGTACTGGTCAATTTTTCCAGCTGCACTGAACTGGTATCAATGGTTGTTTCAACCGCCTTAGCAGAGGGTGAACAAACCAACGTCACCACCAGTACCAGGAGCAGTGACCTGCTGCGTCGATTGAAAAAATTTGGCAAAATTAACCCAATGCATTAATTACAAAACGCAATTATCGCACCCGATCGCTTTTTATGGAATATTCGATTCGCATTTGTACCGGATTTGCTGCTGATTTAAGTCAATTGCCGCTGGATTTCCAGCTTTGCAGGGCAGTTGCCAGCTGCAAAATCAGCGGCGGCCAACCACCCGTGCGTGCCTGACGGAATAAACGCAGATTTTTCGGATACCAGGGTGAATCGCTGCGCCCGATATGCCAGCGCCAATCGGCCCGGTAATCAGGCAACAATACCCAGCAGGGCACACCCATGGCGCCGGCCAGATGCGCGACTGCGGTATCGACACTGATCACCAGATCCAGAGTCTGGATCAGCGCTGCGGTATCGGCAAAACTATGCAACTCATGGCCGAGTGGCCAGAGCGCAAAATCCGCTTCCCGCGCCTGTGCTTCACCCTGCCCTTTTTGCAAACTGATCAACGCGACGTCTTCTATCTGACTCAAGGGTTTGAGTAACGCCAGGGTTCTGATGGAGCGATCAGCGTCGTTTTCAAACAGGGGGTTTCCACACCAGACGATACCGACCCGCAAAACTCCGTCAGGAAGCTGTGCGCTCACACGCTGCTGCCAGTCGGCCACTTTTTGTCGGTCCGCCTGCAGGTAAGGAATCGCAGCCAGAAAATCAGGCGCTCGGGTTTGACAAAGATAGGGCAGACTCATAGGTGGGACCCAGTAATCCCAGCCAGAAAAAGGCACCACCGCATCAAATGCAAATAACTCGTCAACACCGTCAAGAGTCTTGAACAGTTCAACCAATGCGGGGTGACATACCAGCGCAATCCGGGTGACGCCACGGCGTTTTAATTCGGCGATATAGCGCATATAAAAAATCATGTCACCGTGACCTGCTTCAAAACCAACAATCAGGGATTTACCGTTCAACGCTTCACCTTGCCAGCGTGGGCAGGTAAAATGCGTGGCCAGAGCCGGATATTGCCAGCGATCTTCCAGACGGCGCCAGCCCTCGTCCCAGCGCTCCTGACGCAGCAACAGATAACTTAAATTAAAACTGGCTTTTTTAAATTCAGGATCACACACCAGCGCGCGTCGATGACATTCTTCAGCCTGTTCGTCACGTTGCAGACAGGCCAGCAGTACGCCCAGATTCGACCACACCGGTGCAGAATGTGTATGGCGCTGCAGATAATCGCGATATAGTTGTTCTGCCTCGATGAAACGCTTTTTCTCCATCCATAACACCCCCAGCATCAGATATGCTTCTTCCAGTTCGGGACGGGTGGCTATGGCGTGCAAAAAATAACTTTCAGCCGCTGCCGGGTCCCCCGCTTTGGAACACAGATAGCCCAGATTGGCAGCGGCTTCGCCAAAGTCCGGCTGCATTGCCAGTGCCTGACGGAAGCACAGCTCAGCACCGACATGATCATCGGCCTGCATGCGGCGGTTACCAGAAAAGAAAAGTTGTTCGGCCGGGCTGGCCATCGTGGTGTCGGGAGATGAATCAGCGTGATTCATAGGCCGCGTCAGGGACTGAGTTGAGCCGGAGTATCGAGCACCTGAATAAAGACTTCGCCTTTTTTCAGCATCCCGAGTTCAAAGCGGGCACGTTCTTCCACCGCATCGGTGCCCTCTTTTAAATCGCTGACTTCCGAAGCCAGCTTGGTATTGCGGTCTTTGAGTTGCTGCACCTTGTTGTGGGCAATCTCGACCTGATGTTCCATATCCCATACCCGCAGCCAGCCCCCCTTGCCTAACCAGAGCGGATACTGGATAAGCACTAACAGGGAGACCAGAACGATGGTAATCAAACGCATAGCGGCGGGCCGGGGTGGGTGTGATTATTTCAGATTATAAAATGCATCACGGCCCGGGTAGCTGGCGATATCACCCAAATCTTCTTCGATACGCAGCAATTGATTGTATTTGGCCATACGATCAGAACGCGACATGGAACCGGTTTTGATTTGCAGGGCGTTCATACCAACCGCGATATCGGCAATG
Organism: uncultured Oxalobacteraceae bacterium; assembly: GCA_903862415.1. Lineage (GTDB taxonomy): Bacteria > Pseudomonadota > Gammaproteobacteria > Burkholderiales > Burkholderiaceae_D > Solimicrobium. Next base: position 5,283 of record CAIOYD010000032.1, read on the forward strand.
GTGCTGTCTTCGGTTTCACCGGAGCGATGCGAAATCACGGCGGTATAACCGGCGCGTTTAGCCATTTCAATCGCGGCAAAGGTTTCAGTGAGTGTCCCGATCTGATTGATTTTAATCAGAATCGAATTAGCGATATTTTTCTGAATACCTTCTTTGAGAATTTTGGTATTGGTCACAAACAGATCATCACCGACGAGCTGAATTTTTTTACCCAGAACATTGGTCAGTGTGGCCCAACCTTCCCAATCGCCTTCGGCCATGGCATCTTCAATCGAAATGATCGGGTATTTATCACACCAGGTGGCCAGCAGATTGGTGAAATCGGCAGCGGACAATACCAGGCCTTCGCCTTCGAGGTGGTATTTACCATCTTTATAGAATTCACTGGCAGCACAATCCAGACCCAGTGCAATCTGGGTACCAGGAATATAACCGGCGGCTTCAATGGCCAGAATAATGAGTTTGATAGCTTCTTCATGATTGGCAACCGAAGGTGCAAAACCACCTTCATCGCCGACGGAGGTTGTCAGACCACGGTCGTGCAGAATTTTTTTCAGGTGATGGAACACTTCGGCACCATAACGGATCGCTTCTTTGAAACTCGGAGCGCCCACCGGAATGATCATGAATTCCTGGATGTCGAGATTGTTGTCGGCATGCGCACCACCGTTAATCACATTCATCATCGGTACCGGCAACTGCATCGCACCAGAACCACCGAAATAACGGTACAGCGGCAAACCGGCTTCTTCGGCAGCGGCTTTGGCTACGGCCATCGATACCGCCAGCATGGCATTGGCGCCCAGACGAGCTTTGTTTTCAGTGCCATCCAGATCAATCAGGGTACGATCCAGGAATGCTTGTTCATTGGCGTCAAGTCCCATAATCGCTTCGGCGATTTCGGTGTTGATATTTTCGCAGGCTTTTAAGACACCCTTGCCCATAAAACGGGATTTGTCGCCATCACGCAGTTCAATCGCTTCGCGTGAACCTGTGGAGGCGCCGGAAGGCACGGACGCACGTCCCATGACACCGGATTCAAGCAGCACATCACACTCTACAGTGGGATTGCCACGTGAATCCATAATTTCACGGCCAATAATGTCAACGATTGCACTCATGTATAGCTCCTGGAAAAAAGTAGTTACTTAAAAAAATAAACAAATTTATTCACAAAAAAATACCAAACCCATGAGTTTGGTATTTTCCACATTGTTACCCGAGTCAGCTGAAGCTGGACTCCAGAAATCCCTGTGCCTTAACTACCCGGTCAAGAGCAACCAGGGTAGTGAGCAATTCGCGCATGCGTCCCAGAGGAACAGCATTCGGGCCATCCGATTTGGCCTGTGAAGGATCCGGATGGGTTTCCATAAACAGACCGGAAATGCCCACTGCCACCGCGGCACGCGCCAGCACTGGCACAAATTCACGCTGACCGCCCGAGGTAGTTCCCTGACCACCCGGCAATTGCACCGAGTGCGTCGCATCAAACACCACCGGACAACCGGTTTCGCGCATGATGGCCAGTGAACGCATATCCGACACCAGATTGTTATAACCAAAACTGGCACCGCGTTCGCACGCCATAAACTGGTCCGGCAAGCCGCGCGCCAGTGCGGCAGCACGTGCCTTGTTGATCACATGCTGCATATCGTGCGGTGCCAAAAACTGGCCTTTTTTATAGTTCACTGGTTTACCGGAAACCGCACAGGCTTCAATAAAGTCAGTCTGACGACATAAAAAAGCCGGTGTCTGCAGGACATCCACGACCGCAGCCACGGCAGCAATTTCTTCAATTGCATGCACATCGGTCAAGACCGGGACATTCAGTTCGCGCTTCACATCGGCCAGAATTTCCAAACCTTTTTCCATACCCAGACCACGGAAGGAACTGCCGGAAGAACGATTGGCTTTATCAAACGACGACTTGTAAATAAACGGAATATTGAGCGCCGCCGTAATTTCTTTTAACTGGCCAGCCGTATCCATGGCCATCTGGCGCGATTCAATCACGCACGGACCGGCAATCAGAAAAAATGGCTGATCCAGACCGATTTCAAATCCACATAGTTTCATTTTGCTTCCTTATTTGCCAAAATTGCCTGTACATAGGAAATAAACAGCGGGTGACCATCACGCGGTGTTGATTTGAATTCCGGATGATATTGCACCCCCATATACCAGGGGTGAACCGAGCGCGGCAATTCCATGATTTCACATAAATCTTCTGTTGGCGTGCGTGCTGACACCACCAGACCAGCCTGCTCTACCCGTTCCAGATAATGATTATTGGCTTCATAGCGGTGACGATGACGTTCGGTGACCTGCGTGCCGTAAATTTCTGCCGCCAGGGTTGCCGGTTTGACGGAACAGGTCTGCGCACCCAGACGCATGGTGCCACCCAGATCGGAATTGACATCACGGGTTTCGACTTTGCCGTCGTGATTTTGCCATTCATTGATCAGGGCAACCACCGGCTGATCGGTAGTGAGATCAAATTCGGTTGAGTTGGCATTCGCCAGTCCAGCCATGTTGCGGGCATATTCAATCAACGCTACCTGCATACCGAGGCAAATGCCCAGATACGGAATTTTATGTTCACGCGCATAACGGGCGGCATTAATTTTGCCTTCCACACCGCGCTTGCCGAAGCCGCCCGGAACCAGAATGCCGTCATACTTGGCCAGCACCTGAGTGCCATTTTTTTCCAGCTCTTCCGAATCCAGATACTCGATATTCACCCGGCTTTGGGTATGAATACCGGCATGACGCAACGCTTCAGTGAGTGACTTGTACGATTCGGTCAGATCGACATATTTGCCCACCATGGCGATAGTGATTTCATGCTCAGGGTTTTCCAGCGCATGAATCAGGTTGCTCCACATGGTCAGATCGGCCGGTTTGGGCGACAGCGCCAGACGTTCGCAGATGAGGTCATCGAGTCCCTGATCATGCAGCATCTGTGGAACCTTGTAGATAGTGTCGGCATCCCACAGGGAAATCACGCCTTCTTCATGGACATTGGAAAACAGCGAAATTTTGGCGCGTTCGTCTTCCGGTATCGGGCGATCAGCGCGGCACAGCAAGGCATCCGGCGAAATTCCGATTTCGCGCAGTTTTTGTACACTGTGCTGGGTAGGTTTGGTTTTGAGTTCACCGGCAGACACCAGATACGGCACGAGCGTCAGATGCACAAAGGCGACGGTGTTTTTGGGCGAACGCAGACTTAACTGACGTGCAGCTTCCAAAAATGGCAGTGACTCGATATCACCAACGGTGCCACCAATTTCCACCAGCGCGACATCGTAATCTTCGGCGCCACGACGAATGTAATCCTGGATTTCATTGGTGATGTGGGGAATGACCTGCACAGTTTTGCCCAGATATTCACCACGACGTTCTTTACGGATCACGGATTCATAAATCTGCCCGGTGGTGAAATTATTCACTTTTTTCATGCGGGTAGAAATGAAGCGCTCATAGTGACCCAGATCCAGATCAGTCTCGGCACCGTCATCGGTGACAAACACTTCGCCGTGCTGGAATGGACTCATGGTCCCCGGATCCACATTGATATACGGATCGAGTTTTAACATGGTGACTTTAAGACCGCGTGATTCAAGAATCGCGGCGAGAGAGGCGGCAGCTATGCCTTTGCCTAGGGAGGATACGACCCCACCTGTTACGAATACAAACTTTGTCATTGCAGAAGGTGCTATGCAGCACGAGCGGGAAATTCGAATTATACATCAACCCAGAAGGGGTTGCGTGGAAAGAATTTACAAAAATAAAGTTGTCATTCCGCTCAATTGGTTCTTTTGCGCCATCAATTACTATTTTCCGCATTGCACAAAAAAATCCATTCCTTCTGCCGTCAATCCATTCCTGACTTCCCAAAACAGCCTTTGATTTTTATCAAAACACTACGCATTATTCCCACCCATACCATGATCCGTGACTGAACTGCCAGATAAAAATACTCACCAAGCTGTCATAAAAGTCCGTGCCAGGTTGACCTCGGACAGACCTTGTCACCTGGTTTGTTTCAGTCTGTATTTTTTAAGGAAATTCATTTATGTTACCACTCTCCACCCACCACCCTATTCATCCATGCCCGCGCTGGCATCAGGAAGTACCAGCTCAGCTCCTTTGAATCGATTCATCAGTTTTCTTCAACAGTATACGGAGCAACAAGGTGCCGGTTTATCGGAAGATAGTCATGCCGATTTTATCCGCCAGTGTCAACAGGCTTGCCGGGCGCTGATCGACTCCGTCACCAGCCATAGCGCACTGAATGTTCAGGCGCACAGTCAGGCCGTACAAGGTCTGGCTGATTTTTTCATCGGTGAAGGAGAAGCACTCATCCGGGAGCTGCTGGCCACGCCGGAATCCGTGCAGGCCTGCACGCTGTTTGTGGCCACCAAATTCAGCGATGTGAATGAATTCGATCCGGAGTCGCTCTGCCAGCTGGCCAACGATTATGCCTGTGGCAGCGGTGGTGAAGAAAAAGATGTCAACATGGCGGCCACACTTTATCAGCACGCGGCAGGTCTGGGATGGACTCCTGCCATTCAGGCTCTCTTTACTCTGGCCGTCACCGGTGTAGCCAAAGATGAAGTGAAGGCGGTGGCTCTCTGGCAACGGTCAGCGGATCTGGGAGACGCTCAGGCCATCACTAATCTGGGCGTGTGCTACGCCAAAGGCACCGGCGTAGCCGAAGATCAAAACAAGGCCGCCGCACTCTATCAACGGGCGGCGGATCTGGGACACGCTCAGGCCATGTTTGATCTGGGCAACTGCTATTAGTATGGTAGCGGCGTACCCAAAGATCAAAACACGGCCACCCGACTCTATCAACAGGCAGCAGACCTGGGCAACAAGGACGCCATCGAGTATATTCACGGCTGTGCCATACAATAACGCACTCAGCACCGATCAGGAACAGTTGTGCGTCAATACCATCGGCTGCAGAATCACCTGACGACGCTAGACGCACGGACATAGATTAATGTTGCTGTTCTGTCGCGCAGACTCCCGGGTTCCCGCCAAGGTCGCGGAAACGACGTAGTGATTAAAAAAATATTCACCAGTACAGTGAACTTTTTTCTACGATGCCTTGTCGTACCACCCCAGAAGACCGGCATAGTGCAAGGTCAATTCCGGAGGACTCCGATGAATCATGAAGACTGCATCATTGATGCCGCTTTTACTATTTTAAAAAGCCGATTAAATGAAGCCTGCTTTTCGGTAGCAAATCAGAAATTGGCACAAACCTATTTGTTACATAAATTGATTTTGGAAGAGCGCGAAGTTTTTGGCGCGCTTTGGCTTGATGTCAAAATGCGCCTTATTCACTGTGAAGATATTGCACTTGGAACACTTGCACGGGTCTGTATTTATCCGCGTGAAGTAGTGAAATCTGCCTTGAAACACAATGCCGCCAGCGTCATTTTGTATCACAACCATCCGACAGGAGATGCTTATCCTACCGATAACGATAAAATCATCACGGCAGAAATCAAGGATCTGCTCGACATCATCGACGTTAAATTGCTTGATCACATTATTGTGGCAGGTACAAAGGTGGTTTCTCTGGCTAACAGGGGTGAATTATGAGGGAGTGCACTGATGGCCGGAAACAAGACTACCTGTATTACTTCGGAATATTCCTCAGACCTGAACGAACGGACTCTGCTGCTTTACCATGATCCGCGCTATCAACCACCCACACCCACGGATGTCCGCAATGTCATCCGCCATCTGGGTCTCACCGGATCTGAAGTCGCGGCGCGTGTGGGCGTTTCGGCCGATACAGTGCGTAAATGGCAGGCAACGCCGGATTCCCCTTCCTTCAAACCGATACCCTATGCACCCTGGCGATTGCTGCTGATTGAAGCCGGTTTGGTGTTGCCACCGTCAACATAGAACTGATCACATGAATTGACGGGGCTGGCCTGATAGGATAGGATTAAATCCTACTCAATCGCAAAGAAAGTAATATCATGCGTACCACTCAGCAATTCAGCATTACGTTACCTAATGAAATGGCCGATATGATTAAAACTAAAGTCTCTGCCGGAGAATATGCGACAGAAAGTGAAGTAATACGAGATGGTTTGCGTGTTTTACTGGCTCGTGATCGTGCGATGGAAAATTGGTTGCACCATTCTGTAGGCACTGCATACGATGCGTTAAAGATCAATCCTGAACGCGGTATTCATCTTGATGATGTGCGTGCATTTTTGGCGGATCAACACAAATAACTGCGTGAACTTTGAAAAAATACACCGTCAATTTTGCGCCTGAAGCACAGGAACAGTTATCTTCTTTATATCACTATATTTCTGTTGCAGCTTCACCAACGATCGCGTTTAACTACACGAATTCCATCATTGCCTATTGCGAGAGTCTGCAAGAATTTCCGCAACGTGGAACACCACGCAATGATGTACGTCCTGGACTGAGAATTACAAATTTCAAAAAACGAACCGTCATTGCTTTTGTCATTCATGACGATATTGTGTCAATTTTAGGTATTTTTTATGGTGGCCAAGATTATGAAACTAATTTGCAACAAGATGATGACGCGTAATGAATGAGGGTTAGTTTTTCAAAAACAGCTGCTGCAAATCATTTAAAAACCGCATCCCCAATGCCGTCGGCCGTATCGTCTGATGATCGCGATACAGCAAGCCTTTTTGCTCGGCCTGCTGCAATGACTGCTCAATGCTGGTGAGCTGCAGACCGGTACGTTCGGCAAACAGGTTAACAGCAAATCCCTGGGGCATGCGCAGGGTATTGAGCATAAATTCAAACGCCAGATCATCGCGGGCAATTTCGGTTGACTGCTCAATTTCACTGCTCTGAGCAATCGCCTGCATATAAGCCTGAGGATTTTTATAGCGCATCTGGCGCACTATCCGGTTTGGAAACGATAGCTTGGAATGGGCGCCGGCACCAATACCCAGATAATCACCAAACTGCCAGTAATTCAAATTGTGACGTGCCTTATGTTTTTCCTTGGCATAAGCGGAAACTTCGTAATTCTGATACCCGGCAGCTGACATTAACGCGGTGATTTCATCCTGCATTTCTGCACTGGCATCATCATCGGGCAAGACCGGCGGATATTTGGCAAACAGCGTGTTGGGTTCCATCGTCAGATGATACAGCGACAGATGCGGCGCTCCACTGGCAATGGCCAGCTGCACATCAGCAAGCGCCTGTGCCAGGGTCTGCTGCGGCAAGGCATACATCAGGTCGAGGTTGAAATTATCAAAATGGGTTTGCGCAATTTCGACTGCGCGGCGTGCCTCGGTGCCATCATGGATACGGCCGAGCGCCTGCAGATGCTGATGATTAAAACTTTGTATGCCTATCGATAAACGATTCACCCCGCTGGCACGGTAGGAACGGAATTTCTCCGCTTCAAATGTACCCGGATTGGCTTCCATGGTAATTTCTGCAGCCCCATCAAGCGGCAACAGTGTGCGCACATCCGACAGCAACCGGTCCAGACCGGCCGCTGACAGCAAACTGGGGGTGCCGCCGCCGATAAACACCGTATAGATCTTGCGCCCCCAGATCAACGGCAGGGCACGCTCCAGATCCAGACGCAGCGCCGCCAGATATTCTTCTTCAGGGAAACCATTTTTAGCTTCATGCGAATTGAAGTCGCAATACGGACATTTTTTGACACACCAGGGTATGTGAATATAGAGCGACAGCGGCGGCAAGGTCGTCAGCGCCACAGCGCCAGGCTGCAAGAATTGCCGGTTGACCAGAGTCCCGGTTTCAGACGGCACGGAGGCTGGCCTGGGAATATCAAATACCGGTTTGATCGGAATAGTCATAGCGAGCTCACTTCACTTCCATTAATTTTTGCAGCAGTGCGCGCATAGCCAGTCCGCGATGCGAGCGGGTGTTTTTTTCTGCCGGCAGTAATTCGGCCGCGGTTTTACCCAATTCTGGCAGCCAGAAATGCGGGTCATAACCAAAGCCGTGACTGCCGCGCGGATCAGCACAGATTTGCCCATGCCAGCTGCCATCGGCAATAATCGGCTGCGGATCATCCGCATGGCGCACCAGCACACAAATGCTGTAGTAATAAGCGGATTTATCGGCAAACTCAGCCAGGGTGGCAACGAGTTGTTGATTATTGCGTGCATCCGAGCGCGGCTCACCGGCGTAACGGGCCGACTGCACTCCGGGAGCACCACCGAGAGCATTGACACACAAACCGGAATCATCGGCCAGCGCCGGAAGACCAGTGCTGCGGGCAGCATGGCGCGCCTTGGTGAGCGCATTTTCGATAAAAGTATGGAACGGTTCTTCCGCTTCACTGACAGCAAAACTGGTTTGCGGGTGCAGCACAATGCCCAGCGGAACGAGCATCTCAGCGAGTTCTCTGAGCTTACCGGCATTCCCGGAAGCCAACACCAACTCACGCATGACTTAGTCCTTTATTAGTCCTTCAGACCCAACACCTGTTTTTGCAGGATGATCAAATCATTGATGCCATCGTGCGCCAGATCAAGCAGACGATTCATGGTTAAGCGGTCAAACGCGGCGCCTTCAGCGGTGCCCTGCACTTCAACAAAATGCCCGGTATCGGTCATCACCACATTCATGTCGGTATCACAGTCAGAATCTTCCAGATAATCCAGATCGAGCACCGGCACACCCTGATAAACACCGACCGAAATCGCCGCCACAAACTGTTTTAACGGGATATTGAGAATTTTATCCTGCGACAGCAACACGGAAAATGCATCATACGCCGCCACCATGGCACCGGTAATAGCGGCCGTACGGGTGCCACCATCAGCCTGAATCACATCGCAATCGATATGCAGGGTACGCTCACCAAAAGCTTCCAGATCAAACGCCGCCCGCAGAGAGCGACCGATTAAACGCTGAATTTCCTGAGTACGACCACTTTGCTTGCCACGCGCGGCTTCGCGATCCATGCGGGTATGGGTCGAGCGCGGCAGCATGCCATATTCGGCCGTCAGCCAGCCCTGGCCCTTACCTTTTAAAAAGCCCGGCACTTTATCTTCGATACTGGCCGTACAGATGACTTTGGTATCGCCGAACTCCACCAGCACCGAACCTTCTGCATGTTTGGTGTAGTGACGACTGATGACTACCGGTCGCAAGGCGTTGACGTTGCGCTTGCTTGGGCGTTGAAAATGATTCATGGTTTTCCTGAATGTTGAGAGAGTGTCGACCACAACGGCGACAACTAGTTTAAACTTTCACGCCAATTTTGGACGATTTTTGAATAGCACTGCGGATTTCCTCAATGGCTTTTTCAATATCCGCTTCATTAAAGGCATCGACTTCTTCATTGCCATGCTGGGCACTGCCGAGTTCTTCATCGAGCAGAGTGGAATGGATCGTCGTCGTGACGGCGCCAATCGGCAGCGTATTAGTGCTGATGGTGGATGGATTATCGTCACCCCCCTCCCACATCATGGCCAGCGCCGTCAGGTTGTCGGCTGACTTGCCGGCAATGGCGGCCGCCTTATTGAGCAAATCCGGCACCGCACGCACGATCGTGCGTTCATGCAAATGCTGGATCAAGACATGTTCAGGCAATACCGACCAGAGTCCGTCAGAGCACAGCAGCATCACATCCCCGGCCTGCAGATTTACCCGGCGCGACATTTCCACGATCGGCAGATTAGGCGCACCAAGACAGTTAAACAGTTTATTGCGATCCGGATGGGTATCGCGCTGAGAGGGATCAATCGCCCCTTGTGCAATCAATGTTTCCAGACGCGAGTGATCACGGGTACGCAGCAGCAACTGGCCGTCGCGCATCCAGTACAGACGTGAATCGCCGCAATGCGCCCAAAAAGCGGTATCGTGCTGAATCAGACAGGCGACGATCGTTGTCCTGGGCGTATCGGGTAAATTATTAACGATTTTAAAGCGGTGGATTTCTTTATGCGCCGCGAGGAAACTTTCTTCCAGAAAACGTTCCGGCCGACCGATGCAGGGTTTGGCTTGCTGCTGAAACAGATTACCTATGGTTTGCATGGCTATCGTTGCCGCCATTTCACCCATGATGTGCCCGCCCATACCATCGGCTAACAAGAGCAACAGTGAATCACGCGTAAAGCAATAACCCATCCGGTCCTGGTTAACCTTGCGCCCGCCGATATGACTTTCTTGATATACAGAAAAACGCATGACTAATATCCTTACTGACTTTTATTATTTAAGCTGACCATTACAAGGTATTTTCAGAAATGGTCTTGCTGTCGAGTTCCTGCTGTTTGGGCTTATTAATTTTATCGAGCAAACGGTCCACAGCCAGTTTGATCTTATCCATCATGGTCGGTGGTTTTTTTTCTTCAATTTTCAGCATCAGTGCTTTTTGCAGAGCAAACACGCTCGGTGGACGCTCCAGCGGATCGAGACGCAGACACCAGCGCACCACTTCAATGAGTTCCGAAGAATAAGCTTCATCAAGTTTGCGGTAGTGGCGCTCCATCTTGTCGCTCACCTTGCGCTGATCCGATGGTTGCGGCGGTGCGCCAGCCATGCAGGCAAACATTGCCGCACCAATAGAGTAAATATCGGTCCACGGTCCCAGACTGGCGTGTTTTTCATACAGTTCCGGAGCAGCGAAACCAGGGGTGTACATCGGGTACAGCTTGGGCAGATCAGTGCGCAGGGTTTGTCTGGCCGCGCCAAAGTCGAGCAAAATCGGCGAACCATCCAGACGCAAATAAATATTGGCCGGCTTTAAATCCAAATGCAGCAATTTATTGGTATGCACTTCGCGCAACCCGTTTAATACCTGGCTGAACATTTTGCGGATAAAGCGTTCCGTGACAATCGGCCGCTCTGGCTTGTCGCGACGGCGCAAAATATGTTCCTGCAAAGAACAGCCGGACTCATAGGCCATTACCATATACACCGTATCATTGGCGCGAAAAAAATTCAGCACACTCACGACGTTTGGATGAGAAATACGCGCCAGTGCGCGGCCTTCCTCAAAAAAACACTTTAAACCAATACGGTAAATCGGCAAATTTTCCGGGGAAATCGCCGGTGCCAGCTCACCAATCTGGCGCAACACCAGTGAACTGGGCAAATATTCCTTGATAGCTACGGGCGTACCATCTTCATCCGAGGCCAGATAGACAATACTGAAGCCGCCGGAGGCAATTTTCTTTACGATGCGGTATCCGGCAATTTCCAGCCCGTCGGGCAGTGGGGCATTATTCTGTGCAGCCATATCGTCCTGTATTATTAACTTCATTCAACCTGTTTACTTCACTACTTCACGACATCCTCTATACTGCTAGTGACTACTTCACTGTAAAATTCTTTTGCAGCAACATAAGTCTACGTCGATTAAATAATCAACCCCGAAATGAGGCAATCCGTGAGCATTTATAGCATGACAGGTTATGCGGTCACCAGTCGCGACAGCGAGTCCGGCAGCATGACTATTGAAATTAAAAGTGTAAATTCACGTTTTCTGGATTTGCAATTTCGCATGAACGATGATTTTCGTGCATTTGAGCCATCATTTCGAGAAGCAATAATAACACGCATTACTAGGGGGAAAGTCGAATGTCGTTTTAGTTTCTCCCGTAAAGAGCTACAACAAAACAACAAAACCATGAACCACGCGGTACTCAGCCAACTGGTGCAATTTCAACAAGAATTACTGCAGCAGTTTCCAGGCAGTGTTAATTTATCAATTAATGAATTATTGCGCTGGCCGGGCGTGATTGAAGAAACCACCACCTCGGATGAAAGTTTAAACAGTGCTGCCATGGAATGTTTGACCCAGACGCTGGAAGCCTTTATCCACAGCCGGGAACGCGAAGGGGCGGCCCTGCACGCTGTCCTGATCGGCAAAATCAGTGAAATGGAAGCCATCGTTGAGCGCATCAGTCCGGTCATACCCCAACTATTGAGCCAATTTCAGCAAAAATCCATCGCCCGCCTGCAAGAGGCACTGGGACTAACCCAGGGAGCAAATTTACCCTCGATTCCACGCGAAGAAGTTCTGGATCGTATCCGTCAGGAAGTTGCCCTGTATGGAATCCGTATCGACATCGCCGAAGAATTAGCCCGGCTTTCCGCTCACCTGACGGAAACCCGGCACATTCTTAATAAAGGTGGTCAGGTCGGTAAACGACTGGATTTCATGATGCAGGAGCTCAACCGTGAAGCTAATACACTCGGCTCCAAAGCAGCTTTAAAAGAATTAGCCGATGCGGCCATGGAACTCAAGTTACTGATCGAACAAATGCGCGAACAGGTACAAAATCTGGAATAATTGCAAAAAAATGGCAAAATATGATGAAAATACCCCGATTTAGTCTTTTTTTACCATTCAATGCTCAGCTTACTTAAATGCTACCACCAAGGAAAACCATGGCTCAAGTTAATTCACTCGCAGGCAGTTTATTCATGGTTGCCGCCCCTTCCGGCGCCGGAAAATCAACCCTGGTCAACGCCCTGCTGGCACAAGAGTCCGATTTAAAGCTATCGATTTCATACACCACCCGCCCACCACGTCCGGGTGAAGAAAATGGCCGCGAATACCATTTCACCACAGTAGAAGACTTTCTGGTACGCAAAGATAATCATGAATTTCTGGAATACGCCGAAGTTCATGGAAATTATTACGGCACTTCGCGGATTTTAATCAATCAATTCATGCAGGCCGGGACCGACATGCTACTCGAAATCGACTGGCAGGGCACTCAGCAGGTCAAAAAACAGTTCCCCCAGGCTGTTGGTATTTTTATATTGCCGCCTTCTATTGCCGCCCTCGAGCAGCGCCTGAAAAAGCGCGGTCAGGACAGCGAACATGTCATTACCAAGCGATTATTAGCTGCCGGCGGGGAAATTGCCCACGCCGGGGAGTTCGAATATGTTATTATTAACCAAGAGTTTGAAGTGGCTTTATCCGAACTGGCTGCGATAGTCAAAGCAACCCGATGCCGTTTCAACCAGCAGGCTGCCCGCAACGTCGATCTGTTTGCCCAGTTCAGCATTCATGCCAATTTCAGCTAATTCATCATTACATCATTGCAATAAAAGGGAATCACCATGGCTCGTATCACCATTGAAGACGCTTTAAAACACATACCTAACCGCTTCCAACTCACCCTGTGCGCAACGTATCGCGCCCGTCAGTTGCTGCAAGGTCATACACCTAAAATCGATTCCAAAGACAAGCCAACTGTCATTGCACTGCGTGAAATCGCTGAAGGCAAAGTCGGTATTGAAATGTTGAAAAAAGTCCCGCTTTAATACCGTACTACCTATAATTTAACGCTGTTCGTTAGAAAACCGTGACGGCATTTGTGCCGTCACGGTTTTGTCGTCAATAAAATTTGCTTAGTCTGCGCTTTACTTTTTTTCCGTGATGTTCATTCCAACAGTAATGTTTCTTATTTTTACCACTAATGAGTCAGACGCCCTCCGAAAGTTCATCTTCCTCATCTCCGGCCAAAGCCAGGGGTAAGCGCGCGTCAACAACAGCTTCACTCACTAACCTGCCCGCAGAAATTATCCCTGTCAGCAGCGCCGTTTCTATCACCCTGCTGATCGGAAAACTCAGCGCCTATCTGCCGGCCAATGAACTTGCCCTCATCCGCGAAGCGTTTCGTTTTTCTGATGAAATGCATCTTGGACAAATGCGCCGCTCAGGCGAGCCATATATTTCTCATCCGATTGCGGTGGCCGAAATTTGCGCTGACTGGAAACTTGATGCTCAGGCTATCATGGCCGCGTTACTGCACGATGTCATGGAAGATCAGGATGTCAAAAAAGAAGAATTGCACGAACGCTTTGGCGCCCCGGTTGCCAGCCTGGTCGATGGCCTGTCAAAACTGGAAAAAATAGAATTTCAAAGTCAGATCGAAGCACAGGCAGAAAATTTTCGCAAAATGCTGCTGGCCATGGCGCGCGATGTCCGGGTGATTTTAGTCAAGCTCGCTGACCGATTGCACAATATGCGTACGCTCGGCGTCATGCTGCCGGAAAAGCAGCGCCGGATCGCACGCGAAACCATGGAAGTGTATGTGCCGATTGCCCATCGGCTCGGCCTGAACAATATTTATCGCGAGTTGCAGGATTTAGCCTTTTCACACTTATATCCGCTGCGCCACCGGACTCTGGCCAAAGCTGTCAAGGCAGCACGCGGCAACCGACGTGAAGTGGTCGGCAAAATTCTCGATGCCGTTAAAAATACCCTCGAAGCCGCCGGCATCAAAGCCGAAGTGCATGGCAGGGAAAAAACACTGTACGGCATCTATCGCAAAATGCAGGATAAACATTTATCGTTCTCTCAGGTACTCGATGTGTTTGGCTTCCGTGTTGTAGTCAACAATTTTACCGAAAGCTATCATACACTCGGGGTACTGCACAGCTTGTACAAGCCGATGCCGGGCAAGTTTAAAGATTACATCGCCATGCCCAAACTCAATGGCTATCAGTCGCTGCACACAACTCTGGTCGGTCCTTACGGCACACCGGTGGAATTTCAGATCCGCACCCATGACATGCACCATATCGCCGAATCCGGTGTAGCTGCACACTGGCTGTATAAAGATGAAGAAGCCACCTTATCTGATCTGCAAATCCGCACCCATGCCTGGCTGCAGTCACTGCTCGACATTCAAAAACAAACCGGTGACTCAGCAGAATTTTTAGAACACGTCAAAGTCGATTTATTCCCCGATTCGGTCTATGTGTTCACGCCAAAATCGAAAATCATTGCACTCTCCCGCGGAGCCACGGCACTCGACTTTGCCTATACCATTCACACCGACATTGGCGACCAGACCATCGCGGCCAAAATCAATCATGAACCAGCACCGTTGCGCACCGAACTGCGTAGTGGCGACATCGTTGAAATCATCACCTCAGCGACCTCACGCCCAACACCCAACTGGCTCAGTTATGTACGCACCGGTAAAGCTCGTTCAGCCATCCGCCATTATTTACGCACCTCCAACCTGAGTGAATCGACCGAACTCGGACGTCAACTGTTATCGCAATCGTTAGCGCTGCTCAATATGAGTACCGATTTGCCGGAAGACGTGATTGAAAAACTGTTATTTGAATCCAATGCCAAAACCATCGAAGATTTGTACTCGGATATCGGTACCGGTCGGCGCATGTCAACACTGGTAGCACGTCACATTCTGGATTTGATTGAAGATGAACCGTCTTCGATTCCATTCCTGCAAATGTTTAATGACAATCTGCCTGCGAGCAAACTGGAACCGGTAGTCATTTACGGCAGCGAAGGCATTTCGGTCGAACTGGCCAGCTGTTGCCTGCCGATTCCCGGAGATGAAATTATCGGTCAGCTCAAACGCGATCAGGGTCTGGTGGTACATACCTGTGACTGTCAGCTGGGCAAACGGTTGATGCAAAAAGAACCAGAGCGCTGGATTGATGTGACCTGGGGAAAAGAGCTCAACCGCCGCTTCGACTGCAAAATCACGATTTTCACTACCAACGAACGTGGCGCACTGGCACGGGTTGCCGCTGAAATCGGCGACTCCGATGCGAATATCATCAACGTTGAAATGGAAGGCAGTTCCACCGATTCATTATCGCAAATTTGCTTTACGATTCAGGTTGAAAACCGCAAACATCTGGCCAAATTAATGCGCAACGTGCGCCACCTTATCGGCGTCTCCAAAATCATGCGCGGGCAGATCTGACTGATCGCCAGCGCAATCTTCTGACATTAATTGAATTTTTTATTCCGTTTAAACTGTTCGGTAGCTGCCACCAGTGCTTGCGCCGTGCCAGGTTCGAGCGCGGCATGTCCGGCATCCGGAATCATATGCATAACTGCTTCCGGCCAGGCTTGCTGCAAACGGTAAGCCGATACCGGAGGACAGATGACGTCATAACGTCCCTGCACGATTACGGCAGGCAAATGGCGAATTTTATCCACATTACTGATTAACTGGTCTTCCTGCATAAACCCGCCATGCAGCATGTAATGCGCTTCGAGCCGCCCCAAACCCAGACTGACCTCCGGGGTTTCAAACGCCTCCACCGCACTGGCCTGTGGTGCTAAAAACAAACAACTACCTTCATAACGACTCCAGCTTTTTGCCGCTGGCATATACACGGCCGGATCGTCGGAAAACAGTCGCCGGCAGTAAGCCTGCAACAAATCATGCCGTTCATCCTCAGGAATGGCAGCAGCAAACTCGGCATACACTTCCGGGAAAAATCCCTTCATGCCATTGATGAACCAGTCCACTTCGGCCGCCGTACATAAAAATATACCGCGCAAAATAAAACCCAGGCAATTGGCCGGATAGGCTTCGCCGTAAGCCAGTGCCAGGGTCGACCCCCAGGAACCGCCAAACACCAACCACTGATCAATACCAAAAAAATGTCGCAGCACTTCGATATCTTCGATCAAAAAGTCGGTCGTATTATGCTGATACTCGCCCAAAGGAGTCGATTTGCCGGCACCGCGCTGATCAAACAGCACGATGCGGTAATAGGCGGGATCAAAAAACCGCCGGTGATCGGTTGACAGACCGGCACCCGGGCCACCGTGCAAAAACAGCACCGGTACGCCCTGCGGATTACCGCACTCTTCCCAGTACAACGTATGTCCGTGGCTGACCGGCAACATACCGCTGCGGGCAGGTTCAATCGGAGGGAACAAGGTTGTGCCAGTCATACAAAATCCATCAGAAAATTATTAACCTTCAGAGTGTAAACGAAAGCACGCACGAGCTGCAACCTATGAAATAAAATGGCCGCTGATTCCCAACTCCGACAAACTCCTAGTCGTTCACGGTATTAATTGTTATTATTGATGCAAAATATTCAACGATTACTGGCAAAGCCGTCCGTCATGAAAAAAACTACTCTCGAGCAAATCGCACTCCTCCCCTATATGCTGAAATGGCTGATGCTGGCTGTGCTGGTGGCGATTCTGGCCGGTGGGGCCTCAGCCTTTTTTTTAGCCTCGCTCAATTTCGTCACCAGCTACCGTGAAAGCCATCCGCAAATTATCTGGCTGTTGCCGGTAGCCGGTTTTGTGGTCGGCTGGATTTATCTGAAAGCCGGCAACAACGTCGAGGCGGGTAACAATCTGATTATCGATGAAATTCACGACCCAAAAAATACCATCCCACTGCGCATGGCGCCGTTAGTTTTACTCGGCACGGTCGTATCCCACCTGTTTGGCGCCTCAGTCGGGCGTGAAGGAACGGCCGTACAAATGGGGGCCACGCTGGCCGATCAGTGCAGCTCATTGTTCCGTCTGCCCAATGAACAGCGCAGTCTGCTGATCATGGCCGGGATGAGCGGTGGTTTTGCTGCCGTGTTTGGCACGCCGCTGGCGGGCGCGATTTTTGGACTGGAAGTGCTGGCCATCGGCCGTATGCGCTACGATGCCATTTTTCCATGCTTCATTGCCGCCATCGTGGCAGAACAGGTCGGACTGCTGTTGGGAGTGCATCACACCCATTATCTGGTGAGCCTGATTCCGGAGATCAGCGTCTGGACCCTGTGCGCTACTCTGATTGCCGGTATGCTGTTTGGTCTGATTGGCATGATGTTTGCCAAATCCACTCACCACCTGACCGATTTCATGAAGAAACACATTGCCTATGCACCGCTCAGGCCGTTGGTGGGCGGTGCGGTGGTTGCCGTTGCCGTCATGGCACTCGGATCGCAACGCTATATCGGTCTGGGCATTCCGACCATGATCGAATCCTTTGCGCACCCCCTGCCCTGGTATGATTTTCTGGGCAAAATGGCCTTCACCATCAGCTCTCTGGGCAGTGGTTTCAAAGGTGGGGAAGTCACGCCGTTATTTTATATTGGCGCCACCCTGGGCAACGCCATGGCACCGCTTTTACACCTGCCGTTTCCCATGCTCGCGGCACTCGGTTTTGTGGCCGTGTTTGCCGGTGCGGCCAACACACCGATAGCCTCTACCGTGATGGCAATTGAATTATTTGGCCCGAGCATCGGCGTATTTGCCGCCCTGGCCTGTGTGGTGAGCTATCTGTTTTCCGGGCACACCGGCATCTATCGCAGCCAGCGTATCGGTCGCCACAAGACTTTAGCTGCAACCGCAGAAATCAGCACCGCTGTGGTTAGTGAAAAAAACCATTAAATTGTGTCTTCTGTTGTTGCTTATTAAGGAATTTCAAACCGATAACCTGCGCCATAAACGGAATGTAAAAATTTTATTTCCGGTTCCCGCTCACTCAATTTGCGACGCACATTTTTGATATGTGAGTCGATGGTACGATCGTTACAATCGCGCTGATCGTCGTGCAGACAGTCGAGCAGTTTTTGCCGCGAATAGACATGTTCTGGATGCCTGATCAGTTCAGACAGCAGGCGAAACTCAACTGCCGTGAGTGGCAACGGCTGGCCTTTGAGTTCAATTTGCATGCTTTGCTCATTTACATGAAATAACGGGGCTTTCTCAGGCAATGATTGCGGATGATGATTGCGCAAGTGTGCCTTGACACGGGCGACCACTTCACGAGGACTGAACGGTTTGCATACATAGTCATCCGCACCAGATTCAAGTCCCAGCAAACGGTCGATCTCATCAACACGTGCGGTGAGCATGATGACAGGGATTGCGCTGAAGTGACGTACTGCTTTGCAAACCTCAATGCCATCCAGACCGGGCAACATCAAGTCTAACAACATCAAATCGAATCCGTGCTGCCGTACTAATGAAACCGCGTCATTACCATTAGTCGTCCAGGTCGTGCGATAGCCTGCGTCGACCAGATAGTCGTTAATGATGGCGGCGATCTTTGCATCATCTTCAACAATCAACACATGCGAGGGACAGGGTTGTTTCACGATTTATATCCTTCATTGGCTGGCAAATGAATCACTATTTTCACGCCGCCCAGTATGGCCGGCATTGCCTGTATTGTTCCACCGTGAGCCAGAATGAATACTTTACAAATGGCCAGACCCAACCCACTGCCGCCGTTTTGCCGCGTTCTGGCCTGATCGGTACGGAACAGACGTTCAAACAGTCGCTCATGCATACCAGCCGGAACACCCGGCGCGCTATCCTCGATGACTAACTCGGCCAGCCCGGCGTAATAACTCAATGTGACCACAATCCGACCGGGTGCACTGGTATAGCGCACACTGTTTTCAATTAAATTATTCATGACTTGTACCAGGCGATCAGCGTCAGCCAATATCAGCAATTCAGCCGCTGGTAATTGGATTGCTAATTCCATGTTAGCAGCGCGCACTCTGGGCCCTAAACGCTCTGTTACCTCCCTGACGAGCTGGGTTAAATCAAGTTCTGATTTACGATAATGTAAGTCGCCTGAATCTGCCAGTGCCAGTTGATACAGATCATCGATCAGCTTGCCCAGATGCAGAACCTCGGCATGCAGGGATTTAATGGCCGCTTCGTCCGGCTTGCGGATTCCGTCCTGAAACGCCTCGATTTCGCCGCGCATCACGGTCAGAGGCGTCCTCAGTTCATGCGAAATATCGGCCAATACTTTGCGCCGTTGTTGATCATTGGATTCCAACGCTTCGGCCATGCTGTTGATATGGCGTGCAAAGTCGCCCAGTTCATCCTGATTGACAATGGCTGCCCTGGCGCGCAAATCGCCACGCGCGATACTCTGGGTCACTTTGCGCAACGCCGCCACCGGACTTAGCAAATGACGCGCCAGCCAGCTTGCCAGCACCATAGCCACCAGAATCAGGACAAAAGCGAGCCATTCGATGTCGTGTATCTGGTTACGAATAAAGCTGGTCTGATTTGGGTCCGCAATTTTGGTCATCGGAGACAGAGACAGTGTGCCAACTACCTTGCCATCAATCACAATAGTGGAACTGATTTCCCTGGGTGCACCGGGTTGACCAATAATCCCCTCGCCGGAGGCATCCACCAGAGATAGTCGCGGACCGAGAATCAACCAGTGCTGCATGCTGGGTTGCGGTGCTGGGCCACGACGCTCCAACCGTGGTTCCGGCCTTGGCGGCCGATCGTTGAATTCGTTATCCTGCGGTGGACCTGGACGCTCGGATTGCCTTCTGTCTGGCGATGGCGGAACAGCAAAATCGGCCAAATCATCTACACCATGACTGTCAGCGAGTTCATTGAGGGCGCGAGGGTTACGGCGCAAGATATCGAAACTGCCGTGCCTGCGATGGTAATTAGCCAGTATGACACTCAGTTCATCGAGCTGCTGCGACTGGACTTCCGTGAGGTACTCCATAAAGCCGCGTTGCAGATTTTGTGTGGTTATCCATGCCATGGTGAGCACGCACATCATGACACTGCCAATGACCGAAAATGCAATTTTTTTCGTGACGTTTAATTTCATTGTAGTGGCGTGAGGGTGGAGTGATGAAATTCAATGTAGCAGAAATTTCCGTCAGCAGGTAGGGTGTCATGCCACAGCCGTAATACATCATTAGCCGTGAATCCACCACCATGGTGTATTACGCTGCGCTAATACCCCCTACCTGCTATCGATCATTATTTACCGGAAAAGGGATTAAGAATGACTGTCGCCTTGCCGTTGACCGGTGCTGGTGGCGGCGGTGGTGCTGCTTTTGGTGAGGTACCGTTTGCCACAGTAAAGCCATCACTTAAAGTGCCCAGGAATGCCAGCAAATCACTGGATTGTGCCGCATTCAATAGCGGCCCTGCCGACGGTGGACGATTGAATGGTGCTCTGTCATGGATGATATTGGGCAGATAAGCCAGCGGCAAATCATTCGGAATTCCGGTGGAGCCATACCAACGAGTGGGATTGCTATTGCGTGTCGAATAGAAATCGATCACTGTCGACAAGTCGCTGAAAACGCCGTTGTGCATAAAGTTATGGCGTAAGGCGACATTGCGCAGCGAAACGGTTCTGAAGGTGCCACAGAATTGCTGGGCATTGGCTGTGGCTGGAGCATTGGAGGGCAGTGCAGGAATTTGCCGCTTGGGCCCGCACAGTCCCAAATCATAAAAGCTCGGGTTGGCATTGGCAGGAATGGCCGGATTACGCGGAATACCAAGAGCATGATAAGAAAAGTCTGCAAACAGATTGTCAGTCGCATTCTTTGACTTTGGATTCATGGTATGGCAGGAGGCGCAATTCCCTGCGGCCGGATCCATAAACAAAGCCATCCCACGCGCCTCATTGGCCGCGAGTTGTACTTTCCCCTGAACAAACTGATCATACTTGGAAGAAAACTGTTGCAGTTGCTGTGTCGCTTCAAAGGCAGCAATAGCGACGCCGATATCCTGAAATGCCTGGCTGGGATTACTGAAAATACCCGCCCCGAACTGGAGCTTGAATTGATTGGCATATCCTGCCGAAGCAATTTTTTGCACCACCGCTGCCTGACTGGCATTATTCATCTCCTGAGCCGCAAGCAACGGAGCCAATGCCTGCTGTGCCAGGGTATCAACCCGGCCATCGCGGAACAGGCCACCTGCGGCATGCAGAGCCCCATTCGCATACGTCATATGGAAAGCGGGAATAAATGCGCCATAGGCATTCGACATGGCATTGCGCAGCCCCAAAACACCAGCCACACTGCCCTGTGAAACCCCCGTTGCCGAACCATGGTTGTCAGCAAAGCCAGTCGCGGGATTGTGACAGCTCGCACAGGCGGTGCCTGCAGGTTTTGACAGGTTTTTATCAAAAAAGAGTTGCTGCCCCAGTGATTGCAGACTGCTTGCTGCGCTGACTGGGGGCGGCACCGGGGTTGGCGTGGCGGCCAGTGCCCGGCCGGCGATGAGTGAAACAGCAATAAAAGTGATCAGGCTACTGATCAGACGTGGATATAACCGATACGATGAAAATTTCATATGACCCCCTTTGTGATTTCAACAAAAGGCAACGCATCCGACAGACGATGTCGCCACCCATTGAGTACAGCTTAAAATCATAATGTGGAGGAAATATGGAGAAAACAGGAACAAACAAAATTAGTTGTTCGGATTTTTTCCTGAGCCTTGCTGATCGTGCGGAGGATGCTCTGGACGTGCAAACAAACCTTTGGATGAAGTGGTACAGGTGGCAGCCATTTTATCGCCGTGCGGCGTCGTAATCTGTATGACATCACCGACCTGCTTACCTTTGCAATCCTGATAGGCCTGTGGCGGCGGTTCGCGATGCTGTGGTCCGGACGCGTTGGAAGTACCGGCCCCCTGCTCAGCTGCAGACCCGATAAGGGCAAATGTCATTGCATAGATAACTGAGGCAATCCGGACGGTTTTATTGAGTTTGGTATTCATGCTGACTCCTGTAAAAGTTTAACGACGATAAAAACAGTCTCATGATCAAACTGTCGTTCGTAAATCAGACTGTAGGGTAACAATGTGGAGCAATTATGAAGGAGCGATCGAGCAGCTCACATCAACTATACCGCTTCCCCCCAGCGCTTAAGCGCATCGACATCGGTGCTTCTGGCATCCACCCAGCGTGCGCCCTGCACTCCGAGTTCTTTCTTCCAGAACGGCGCATCGGTCTTTAAATAATCCATGATGAATTCACAGGCAGCAAAGGCGTTGCGGCGGTGTTGGCTGCTGACAGCCACCAGCACAATCTGCGCACCCAGTGGCAGAACGCCGACACGGTGAATGATGACCGCATCGAGAATTTCCCAGCGTTGCGCTGCCTGCTGCGCAATCGCCTGCAGGGATTTTTCTGTCATGCCGGGATAATGTTCGAGCTCAAGTCCGGTGATGTCAAAGGGACTGGCACCTGATCGTACCAGTCCGACGAAACTGACCATCGCTCCCACACCAGATGACTGCATGGCAGCCAGTTCGGTGCTGACATCAAAGTCGTCGGTTTGAATCGCAATTTTCATTTGATTTTCAGCCGCCGGTAACAGGTGGAAAAAAAGCCACTTCAACACCCTCGGACAGCACGGCAGCGTCATCACACATCGCCTGATCACAGGCCGTGCGCAAACTCTGGTTCAAGGCCTGTGCCCAGATGCCGCCTCGGGCAAGCAGCCACGCTCTGAGCTGGCCGACAGTCTGTACTTCGGCTGGCACAGTCACGGTTTCTGTACTGCAGCCCAGTTGTTCTCGCACACTGGCAAAAAAACGCAATTCAATTGTCATGGCAGGCATTACAGTATTTCCGCAAAAGGGATGAACTTCACCAGATCACCCGGTTGTATGGTTTGTCCGGGGGCGATATCAACTAAGCCATCTCCCCAGACCGTGGAACTTAACACCGCCGAGCCCTGATTGGGAAACAAATCCAGTCCACCCTGCTCATTGAGTCTGACACGCACAAATTCATTGCGCCTGTCTGCTTTGGCCCAGACAAAATCAGCCCGCAGCGCATACGAATGCGGAGTAACCCGTTGTACTCCCTGCAGGCGCAATAAAAATGGCCGGGCGAATAACAAAAAGGTAATAAAACTCGAAACCGGATTGCCGGGCAAGCCTAAAAAGAAGCTGCTCCCGATTTTCCCGAAGGCCAGCGGCTTGCCTGGCTTGACGGCGATCTGCCAGGCCAGCAACTGCCCTTCTGCCTGTACTGCCGGTCTGACATGATCTTCTTCACCGACCGAAACACCGCCAGAGGTAATGATGACATCGTTGGACAGGGCTGCGAGTCGCAGGGTTTCACGGGTGGCGGTCAGATTGTCAGGAACAATGCCGTAATCGCTGATCTGACAACCGAGATTTTCCAGTAAGGCTGTCAATAAAAACCGGTTGGAATTATAAACCCCGCCATCAGGCAGAGCCTCACCGGGCATGGTCAACTCATCTCCTGTAAAGAACAGCCCTACTTTCAATAAGCGCTTGACAGGCAAGGTAGCCAATCCTACTGAAGCAGCCAGACCTATATCCTGGGCACGCAAACGTTGACCGGCGCTGAGTATGTGTTGTCCCTGGCCGATATCTTCACCAATGTGTCTGACCCACTCGCCCGGTTTGGGTGTGTGCAGTATCCGGACTGTGGTGCCCTGTGGCGTCATGTTCTCTTCGCATTGCTCCTGCATGACTACCGCATCAGCACCTGCTGGCAACAGCGCTCCGGTAAAAATGCGCGCTGCCGTACCTGGTTGTAAAGGCTGACCTGGCTTGCCTGCAGGTATGCGCTGACTCACTGGCAGCGGATGCACACCAACATCGGCACAGCGAACCGCATAACCATCCATCTGAGAATTTTCAGCGGCCGGTACATTCATGCCGGACAGGACATCGGCAGCCAATATCCGCCGGTTTGACAGCAACGTCGGCAATTCGACCGCCTCAGACAAAGGTGCGGCACTGGCCGCAGCCAGCAAGGTGTCGAGGGCTTCGGCCACGGATAATAACGGCGGGTGGATTTTCATAGATGACATCGGCAAGTTGGCTCAAAGCGTATAGTAACGCAGAACTTAAATCACATCCCGCAGGCGGAACCAGAATTTACCGGCAGCTTCGAACCAGGGAGCGAGCAGGCGCCCACCGGGAAAATCGGCATGCGACAAACGCCTGAAAATGGCCAGGTGATCACTACTACCCAATATGGCGTCGGCCACCACCCGACCGGAAACACAAGTGGGCAGTACACCGTGACCGGAATACCCCTGCATCCAGTAGACATTCGCGCGACAACCGATTTCCGGTGTGCGCCGCATGCTGATGTCGATATGCCCACCCCAGCCGTATTCTATTCCGACGCCGCGCAACGACGGAAACACGCGCTCCAGATTGGGGCGCATGGCACTGGCAAAATCGGCCGGCATTCCACCAAGGTAAGTGCAGCCGCCGCCAAACAACAAACGGTTATCGGCCGTCAGGCGGAAATAGTCGAGCACAAACTGATTGTCGGTGACACAGGCATTACACGGAATAAGTGCCCGGGCCTGCGCCGCCGACAATGGTTCTGTGGCCACCATAAAGGTCCCGACCGGTAATATTTTACGATTCAGTGCGGGATCAAGCTCATCAATATAGGAGTTACATGCCAGCACCAGCACATCACAGTTTATCTGCCCATGTTCCGTAATGACGCGAACCTGCTCGCCGACTTCCTGATATGACAGCGCACGCGTTTGCTCAAGAATTTTCCCGCCGGCCTTTTCAATCGCCGCAGCCAGACCCAAGGCCAGTTTAAGCGGATTAATGTGCGCGCCTTCCGGATCAAACAAAGCGGCCTGATAGCGTTCCGATCCGACCCAGTCTGACAGCTCGGGTTTATCGATGAATTGCAAACGATCGTAACCCCATTTGACAGCGGCATGTTGTTGCCACTCGCGCAAACCGGCAACCCGTTTTGTTTGCACCGAAGTCCACAAATGACCTGGGCGATAATCACAATCAAAACCATGGCTCAGCGGTAAATCTTTCAATTCAGCCGCAGCCCAGCGCATTAAATCCCACAGCACTTTGGCATCTGTCTGGCCTAGCGCCTGTTCAAGCGGGTCCATATCACACGACCAGCCTAAAATCGCCATGCCACCATTGCGCCCGGAAGCCGCCCAACCAACCCGACTGGATTCAATGATCGTTACCTGTCGGCCAGCAAGAGCGAGTCGCAGAGCGGTATGCAAGCCGGAAAAACCGCCACCGATGATGATTACTTCGGTCTGCAGATTACCGGCCTGTGCGGCACGGTATGGCGCCTTGCAGGTGTTGGCGTAATAACTGGAAACATGCTCAGGACTACTTAAAAACATGATTATTTCCTAAGCTTGGCCGATTTCGGTCAATACCTGTTCATCGAGCAGCGGATTGGCCTGACCATCCGCAGTGGCGATAATCTCCCGGGGAATAAACCAGACCAGTGGCAATATCAGCAGATACACCACGGTAATGGCGATCACACAATATAAAAACCCGTTCGTCGGACTGCTGTCATAAATATAAGTCCCGAGGATATCACCGCCGCGCTGTGCCAGCAGGGTCGCACCAGCAACCAACATCATCACCGTTCCCTGCAAACCCGGCGGGCAGGAACGCATGGTCAGATCGGTGATGGCAGCCCAGGCCAGACCGCCCATCATCCCGATAGGCAGCGCCATCCATAGCGCCGAGGTGGCAGAATGGATAAAAAACAGCGGCACAAACTGTGGCACAGTAATGATAAGTCCCCACCACAACAAGGTTTTCATCCGCACCCGGGTGCATAAAAAACCATACAGCCACAAGGTCGGAATAAAGGCCGCATTAAAAATCGCATTGTAATAGCCGTAAATTCCGTCACTGAGATGCAATTCATTACTCAGATAAAACTGCAATGGCGTATTTGATCCCGGGGCAAAACTGAACAGCAACATGATCAGTGCTGCCGGATAAATCGCTTTATGTTTAACCAGACGCCGAACGTCAGCCACAAAACTGGCGCTCTGCGCCAGTGGTTGATCGTAGGTATGCCGATAAATAAACGACGGCTTCCATAACGACAGCAGCGCAAGTAACAGCATAATCACCGTCATCGCCAGAAAGGTATGCGAGGGTGTCACGTGATCAGAAAAATAGCCGGAACCAAATGCACCGATACAGCTGGGAATACTGCCCATGATCAGCCATGTGGCACTCAATCTGCCTGACATGAGTTTTTCTTGCCCTATCAACGCCATCAAGCCCTGATAGGCGGCATTGATAAAACGGGCAAATACCATCAACACCAGCATGCCGACAAACAGCAAGCCATAGGTCACAGGTACGACGCCCATAAAGAAAAATACACCGGCCGAGCACAGCGCAAACAATAAAAAATAACCCCGGTCACGCATGCCGAACGGATTCCACAAATCGCGCACCAGGCCAAAGGCGAAAGCGATATAAATCGGCAGCGCGGTCAGCAAGCGAAACATCGCCACCTGAGAGGCCGATGCCTGCAACTGATTTTTCAGCATGTAGGTCGTGGTGATGTCGAGAAAATAATCCGAGGGTGAGGCCAGATAAATCAGCATGGTCAGTATGCTGAAATAGCCTAAAATCAAACCGGTTTTAGGGGCCGTTCCGTTCGCAGTCTGCTGGGTCATAAATACCGTTCTCAGGGAATGATGTCATTGGGTGTCTGAGAGCCTACAGTATTTCTTAATTTCAATAAATGTTTTTAGGAAACATTGTGTGTTTCTTTGCACACTCAGACAAAGACCGGTTCGGTTTCCAATTGCACCCCAAACTGCTGCATAACGTCGGCCTGAATCGACTGCGCCAGTGCCAGCACCGCGGCACCAGTGACGCCGCCCAAATTGACCAGCACCAGTGCCTGCCGGGCATACACGCCGGCATTTCCCAGTGCACGTCCTTTCCAGCCAGCCTGCTCGATGAGCCAACCAGCCGCCAGTTTGTAGCGGCCATCCGGTTGAGAATAACTGATCAGTGCCGGATAACGTGCCAGTAAGGCCTGGCGCTGCTCAGCACTGACGAGCGGATTTTTAAAAAAACTGCCGGCATTACCGATGATGTGAGGATCAGGCAATTTACTCTGGCGGATCGCGCAAATGGTCGTGCTGATTTGCTGTGCTGTTGGTTGTGTCACACTCGCCAGCGATTGTGCCACATCGCCATAACCCAACTGTGGCTGCCAGTGTTTTGGCAAAGCAAACGTGACATCCAAAATCACCCCCAGGTCACGCAAGCCATGCTTGAATACGCTGTCACGGTAAGCAAACTGGCAGTCTGCCAGCGTCAGGCTATGCACCTTGCCGGTGGCAAATTCAAACCAGTGAAGCGAATGAAACCGGTCCTTCAGTTCCACTCCGTAGGCGCCAATGTTTTGTATTGGTGCCGCCCCCACACTGCCGGGTATGAGTGACAGATTTTCCAGTCCACCCCAGCCCTGCTGCAGCGTCCAGGAAACAAATTCATGCCAGTTTTCACCGCCAGCCGCACGCACATAGAAGTCATGCTCATCTTCATCCACCAGTTCGCGTCCACGCAAACCCATGTGCAACACCAGTCCGGGAAAGTCGCGCGTGAGAATCACATTGCTGCCTCCGCCAAGAATCAGCCGTGGCAATGACGCCAGCATCGGCAACTCGCTGAGTAGCTGCAATTGGTCAATTGCGGTCAAATGCAAAAAATGACGCGCTGTAGCCGCAATACCGAAGGTATTGAGCAAATCGAGGGCGACATCGGTTTGTAGGGGTAATTGAGTTGGCATAGCGCAGGATTATAAACTGGATAAACCACATAAACTGGTATTAACAGCGAGTGTTAAGCTAAAATACCGCTTTGTTGATCGTTAAGGATACCGCTATGCCCTCATTTGATACCGTCTCTGAAGCCAATATGGTTGAAGTCAAAAATGCCATCGAACAGGCCAACAAGGAAATCAGCAACCGCTTTGACTTTAAAGGTTCCGATGCCCGCATCGAACAGAAAGAACGCGACCTGACTGCCTTTGCCGATGCCGAATTCCAGCTCGAACAATTGCGCGAAGTGATGCTCAACAAATTAAGCAAACGCGGCGTGGACGTGCGCTTTCTGGATAACGGCAAAATTGAAAAAATTGGTGGCGACAAAATCAAGCAAGTCATCAAAATCAAAAACGGGATTGAATCTGACGATGCCAAAAAGATCGTCCGCGTTGTCAAAGACAGCAAATTAAAAGTTCAGGCCAGTATACAGGGTGATGCCGTGCGGATCACCGGAGCCAAACGCGATGATTTGCAGGCGGCCATGGCGATGCTGAAAAAAGAAATCCAGGATTTACCCCTGGAATTCAACAATTTTCGCGACTAAACCAGTCCGGCCTGCACGGTCGGATAACGCAATCGCACCCCTAATTCGTTTTTCATACGCGCATTCGTCATGCGGCGCGATTCTGACATAAACGACAGGATCACTGGGTTCACCTGCCGCACCAATTCAGCCCGTGGCAGGCGCGGTGCTTCAGGTAAATCAAGGCGTTGTGCCACCAGATCAAAATACTCTCCCATAAGCAACTCACTGTCATCGACCGTGTGATACACCCGATTGTTGCGGCCATAAAACAGGGCCTGAACTACAATCCGTGCCAGATCATCGGCATGAATATGGTTGGTATACACGTCATCTTCTGCCCGCAAGGCCGGGGTAGCGTTTTTCAGCCGTTCCGTCGGCAGCCGATTGGCCGCATAAATCCCCGGCACCCGTAAAATACTCAGGCAGGAACCGGTACGTCGGGCCCAATCGCGCCAGACCTGCTCGGCGTCCGCCCGACGCACACCGCGGGCACTCTGCGGCCCGATACGACGGGTTTCATCTATCCAGGCACCACCGCAATCGCCATATACCCCCGAAGTACTCACATACACCAGCCGACAGCGCTGCGTCAGCTGCGCCGCCAGATGGCGGCTGCGACTGTCCTCGGTGCCATGTCCTGGTGGCGGAGCCAGATAAATCACCAGCGTTGCCAGTCGGGACAAACGCGCCAATGTCGCTGGCTGATCCAGATTCACCAGCAACGGTATAGCGCCTGATGCGCGCAATTCTGCACAACGTGCCAACTGGCTGGTGGTGGCAAATATCCGATAGCTGTTTTGCCGATGGGAATCTGCTCCTAAAAGCGGTAAAATACGCATCCCCACGTCGCCACAACCGACGATCAGCACCCGTGGCAGACCGATTTTTTTTGCTGTATGTATTTTTTTCATGTGCAGGATGATATGACTTTTCAAGTAACTGTAAGCTCCAGCGGCCACCATTTTGAGTGCGGCAGCGATGAAACCATACTGGCCGCAGGCTTACGCGCCGGTGTTGGTCTGCCACACGGCTGCAAAAACGGCGCCTGCGGTGCCTGTAAGGGACGAATCTTATCTGGTCAGGCCGTTCTGGGCAAATTTCAGGAAAAAACCCTGACGGCCGAAGAACAGGCTCAGGGATTTTCCCTGTTTTGCTGTGCCACCCCACAATCTGACGTCACCATCGACGTGCGTGAAGTCGCCATCGGTGAATTTGCCAGCAAAAAACTGCCCACCCGCATCGCCAAAATAGAAAAATTATCCCCCGACGTCATGCTGCTGTGCCTGCAATTACCTGCCACCGAAAAATTTGCCTTCCGCGCCGGTCAGTATATTGATTTTTTACTGCGCGATGGCAAACGCCGCAGCTACAGCATGGCCAATGCCGCCCACACCAGCGACCAGATCAGCCTGCACATCCGCCATATGCCCGGCGGCTTATTTACCGATCAGGTGTTCTCAACCCTCAAAGAACGTGATATTTTGCGCATCGAAGGCCCACAGGGCAGTTTTTATCTGCAGCAAGACAGCGACAAACCCATCATCCTGCTCGCTTCCGGCACCGGTTTTGCACCTATCAAAGCCATCATTGAAGATGCACTGGAACAAAAAATCACCCGTCCTATGACACTGTACTGGGGTGGACGCCGTCCGGCAGATTTATACATGTCACAGTTATGTCTGGACTGGGCTCAGAGCGTTCCCGGATTTACCTACATCCCGGTCATTTCTGATGCCTTGCCAGAAGATAACTGGAATGGCCGCAGCGGCTTTGTGCATCAGGCGGTACTCGACGACTACCCCGATCTCTCTGCTGTGCAGGTCTATGCCTGTGGTGCGCCGGTGGTGATTAATTCGGCCAAACGCGACTTTGTCGCTCTGGCCCACTTACCGGCAGAAGAATTTTTCTCGGACTCGTTTATTTCGGAAGCGGATCTGGCCTAGACAGACTTTTCAGAATATCCCTCCAGCTGACAATCCCGACGGGTTTGTTGGCTGCATTCACCACCGGGATGCAGGAAATTTTGTGGCGGTTAAATAAATCAATGGCGTCATTCACCGACGCATCTTCGTGTAACACCACCGGATGACGGCTCATGATCTGATGAACACGTTTATTCAGCGTAGCGGCATCTTTGACATTTTCATTCGCCGTGCCCAGATTCGGACTGAGTGCCTTGAACAGATCGCCGTCCGAAACTATGCCAATGAGACTCCCGTCCTCCACCGCCAGCAAATGACTGAATTTACAGTTGTTGAATAATTCCTTAACCAAAAGTAATTTATCATCTAAAAGCACCGTCACCGGATGGGACGACATAATTTCAGTTATTTTCATCGCACCACTCCTGTTCTTGCAAAGAATAAACCCTGGCTATTTTGTGTAAAATTAACCACAAAATGTCAATCACGTTGGCAATCGACGGGGAAAACAGTCTAATATAAAAAGTTCTAGGTTAAAACATAAAGTTTTATTATTTTAACAATTATAATACCGAACATTGACCACTCTATCCAGTGTAGACCTTGCTGGATAATTTGGATAATTCAAAAGGTATTATTTACACTATTTCACTGTCGCATAAATTCAGTTTTTTGTGGATCTTGAAATGATCAAGTTAGTCACGCAGGAATATATATTGCCATCGCAGCCACTCACCCTGGAATCAGCAGCGCTTGATTTATGGGAATACGATATTAATGCCGATTGCTTCAGTATCAATACCGACCGTCTGATCAACGAACTTGGCTACAGTGTGAGCGGAAATCAGCACCACATCCACGATATTTATTCCTATATCCATCCGCAAGACGTTGAACATGTTAAAGAAACATTGCGACGTCATCTGCAAGGCTTAACTGAACAGTTTCTGTGCGATTTCCGGCTCCGCAGCAACAACCATGGCTGGATCTGGCACACCCATCACGCCAGAGTTATTGAACGCATGGGCAGAGAAAAAATACTGGTTGGGGTATCCTTTAATGTCGAAGACAGAAAGCAGCAGGAAGCCGAACGGGAAATATTGTTGCGCACTCTGAAAATGGTGAGCAAATCCAGTATGCTGCTCAACAACTTGCAAACCGCTATCGTCGTGTATCAGCCAGATGGCCGCATCATCTTCAGTAACCCACGGGCAGTAAAACTCTTAGGTTTGAGCGAAACGCCGTTGCCGCCAGCAACGGCAGTCGATTCAGGCTGGCATTTTATCAATGAGCATAATGTCAGACTGGGCATGAATGACTATCCGGTCAACCTGGTCATTACCAGCCTCAAACCAGTCACTGGATTGATTTTGGGTATTAAGACGCCGACAAACAGCAATGCCAGCTGGCTGTTGGTCAACGCCTTCCCGGAATTCAATCACGCCGGAATTCTGCAGCAAATCGTCATTCACTTTGAAGATATCACGGCAAGCAAACAAGCCAGCGAAAAAATTTACCGGCTGGCTTTTTTTGATGACTTGACAGGACTACCTAATCGCCGGCTGTTAATGGAACAATTGCACGCCGCACTGCAAGCTTCGGCCCGCAGCAAAAAATATGGTGCGGTGCTGTTCATTGACATGGATAAATTTAAAACCATCAACGATGTAATGGGACATGATTACGGTGATTTACTGCTCATGCAGGTCGCTGATCGGATTCAATCCCACCTTCGCAAGGGCGATGTGGTAGCACGTATGAGTGGCGATGAATTTGTCGTCATCATTGCAGTGGATGACGTCAACAACATTCTCGCCTCAAAAAAAATCGCCGCTCTCTGTGAAACTATCCGTCAGGCGTTATCCCAACCCTATTACCTGCATGCAAGCGAACAACACAGCTCACCGAGTATCGGCATTGTCATGTTCAACAATGCCGATACTTCACCGGAAATTCTGTTACGTCAATCCGATATGGCCATGTATTCCGCCAAAGATGCGGGTCGCAATACTTACCGCTTCTTTAATCCGGAAATCCAGCAATTGGTAGAAACCCGCGCTTTGCTTGAAACCGATTTGCGCAATGCCGTACCCGAACAACAATTGTGTCTGCTGTATCAAATTCAGGTTGACAATCAACTGCAACCCATCGGGGCTGAAGCGCAGGTTCGCTGGCTACACCC
Organism: uncultured Oxalobacteraceae bacterium; assembly: GCA_903862415.1. Taxonomy (GTDB): domain Bacteria; phylum Pseudomonadota; class Gammaproteobacteria; order Burkholderiales; family Burkholderiaceae_D; genus Solimicrobium. The sequence continues at coordinate 38,059 of CAIOYD010000032.1, forward strand.
GACACGGGGCATGATCTTGCCTATGCAATTTATTCCTATTGCCGAAGAAAGCGCTCTGATTCATACCATTGGAAATTGGGTCCTGACCGCAGCCTGCGAGCAACTCGCTGCCTGGTCAACAGCTTCTGCCACGCAGAAACTCACTCTTTCAGTAAATGTCAGCGCCCAGCAATTCCGTCAATATAATTTTGTCGAAAACATGACGGAACTGCTGCATCATTACCAGATCAATCCTTCGCGCCTGAAACTCGAACTCACTGAAAGTGTGGTGCTTAACGATATCAATGACGTTGTAGGAAAAATGCATTTGCTTAAAAAACTGGGAGTGCAACTCTCCATGGACGATTTTGGCACCGGTTACTCGTCACTGTCTTACCTGAAACAACTACCACTCGATCAGGTTAAAATTGATCAGAGTTTTGTGCGCGATATTACCATTGACCCCAATGATGCCATTATGGTCAAGACCATTATTGATCTGGCCAATAATTTTCGCCTCGATGTCATTGCCGAAGGAGTAGAAAACACTGCACAACTGGACTTTTTAATTCAGCATGGCTGCAAAGGCTACCAGGGTTATTTATTCAGCATGCCGGTAGGTATCAACGAATTTAACCAATTGATTACCGACTCCAGTCGGACACAGCACCAAGCAAAATAAATTAAGCAATCACCGCCCGAAAAGGGCATGCACAAAAAAAATGCCGTCGGCATTTATAACTAGCATATACTTATCTTGCTTTGAAACACCAAAATTTATCACAAAATTACGCCAGCTTAATTGGTAGAAAATATCCACCCTCTTGCATCAAAAATCATGCTGACACTCAGAAAATCACAACAACGCGGCTATGCCGACCATGGCTGGCTGAAAAGCTTCCACTCTTTTTCCTTTGCGAATTACTATGACCCGCAATTTATGGGCTGGGGTAATTTACGGGTTATCAATGAAGACCGGATAGCTGCGGGCAGCGGTTTTGGTACCCACAGCCACCGCAACATGGAAATCATCAGCTATGTACTGTCCGGTGAACTCGCCCACAAGGACAGCATGGGTAACGTCAAGGCCATACCGCCAAACGATGTCCAGCGCATGAGTGCCGGGTCAGGTGTCAGCCACAGCGAATTTAATCATGCAGAGGGACAGGAAACCCATTTTTTACAAATCTGGATAGAACCGGATGTGCAGGATATCGCTCCCGGCTACGAACAAAAAACTGTCGCCATCCAGAGCAAACAGGGCCAACTAGTGCTCATAGCTTCACCCGCTGCGAGCACCAAAGCAGTGCTTATTCACGCTGATGCTGCACTGTATGCCGGCACCTTCGACAATGGGCAGCAAGCGCAACTGACACTCAATGCTCAACGCAAAGCTTATGTTCACCTTATCCGTGGCAGCCTGCAAGTCAACGACATCCCTCTCAAGGCTGGTGATGCCCTGCTGGTGGAAAATGAAAACCAACTTAGCCTCTCCCATGGTCAAAATGCCGAAGTTCTGGTATTTGATCTGGCTGCCTGACATAACCTGACCACTTTTAAAAGCGACTGACATGCAAACAACCACCACCAAAACCACGTCCTCCAGCATGCTGGGATGGATGACACTGCTACTGATCGCCATTGCAGGCCTGTTTTACGTCAAATGGTCACCGTATTATCATAAGGCTTTTCTCGCCGCCTCCAACCATGCCATCGGTCAGTCAATTTTAATGGGTACTGCCGCCAGTCCGCCACCGGCCTCGCTGGATGCGGCCCTGGGTTATGCCATGGCCTACGGCAAAGCCATCTGGCAAGCCATGGTGCTGGGCTTGTTACTCGGTTCCGGCGTGCAGGCACTGATTCCGGCACACTGGGTTACCCGTTTGCTGGGAAAAACCGGCTTTGCCAGTGTCGCCGCAGGTGGCCTGCTGTCTCTGCCCGGCATGATGTGCACCTGCTGTGCAGCTCCGGTTGTCGCTGGTCTGCGTGCCCGTCAGGCGTCACCAGGAGCCTCGATTGCGTTCTGGTTAGGCAATACCATACTCAATCCGGCCGCGCTGGTCTTTATGGGTTTTGTACTTGGCTGGAACTGGACCTTTTTGCGACTGGCACTTGGTCTGGTGATGGTATTCGGTTTGGGTTATCTGGCCAATTCACTGGTGACACCGGAAGAAGCAAGCAAGGCCGATGCACAGTTAGTTCAGATCAACGATGACGTCAGCTCAACCGGCATGTTTGCCCGCTGGATGAAAATTCTGGCTTCCATGACTGTGCGGCTGGTACCTGAATACATCGTATTGATTCTGTTGTTAGGTGCTACCCGCGCCTTCCTGTTCCCGCATATTGGTCCGGAAATTGGCAACCATCTCGGCTGGATTCTGGCTTTTGCCGTCGCTGGCACCCTGTTTGTGATTCCGACTGCCGGTGAAGTTCCCATCATTCAGGGTATGCTGGCTCTGGGGCTGGGCGTCGGCCCGGCAGGCGCCTTACTCATGACACTGCCGCCGATCAGCCTGCCTTCACTGGTGATGCTGTCGCGCTCCTTCAAGCCACGCCTGCTGCTGATCATTACTTCCGCCGTCATCGGCTTTGGTTTACTCAGCGGACTGTTGGCTATCGCTCTGGGGTTTTAAGAACTAAGCCACTCACTCACAAGGGATAGATATCCACCGCAATCCCGCTCAGAACCGCATTACCTGAGAGCGGATCACGCCCTTGTTCATCGAGCAGGGCATTCAGATTGGCACCTGGCCGTTGCGCTGCAACGGCCATTTGGGTATCCGGCATATCATGTCCCCATCCATGCGGCAGGCTGACCACCCCGGGCATCATTTCTTCGCTCATTTCAATTTGCACTTCTATCGATTTAATCCCGCTGGTAATGCGTCCCAAGCCACCATCGGTTAAGCCCAGACGATCCATATCGAACGGATGAATCAGCGCCGTGCAGCGATACGGTCCCTTGGCCAGACTGGGAAGATTATGCATCCAGCTATTACCTGAACGGATCTGACGACGTCCAATAATCACCAGCTTCGGTGCCGCCGCAGCCAAGGCCTGAGCTGCGCGCGCGACATCGGCAATCAATAACGCCGGAGCTAATTCGATTTTCCCGGAAGGTGTGCGTAACACTTCAGGGATGCGGGTCTGCAACGGCCCCAGATCCAGCCCTCCGGTTGCGGCCTTGATTTTGGCTAAATTAATTCCCTGCGGCTGCAAGCCAAACTGATCGCCATACGGTCCGCTGCGCAGCGCAAAATCAATCTGTTTTTCCGGACCAGACCATCCGGCCAGCAACTGCAGAACGGCATCGGCATGAGGGCCGCAGTTTTTGTGAACCTCAGCGGAAAACAATTGCCGGTCAGCTTCTTCAATATCGATTAACGCGCCTTTACCCTGCACAATCGCGGCGAGTCGCAGCAGAATTTGCCATTCCGGCGGATGGGCCGGCTGACGTGGCAACACGGCATCACTGAAACGGGCATGATTGCGATAGGAAAACTGCCCGAAAGCCAAATCAAAATGCACATCTTCCAGCGGTGAAAGACCAGGCAGAATCACATCCGCATGGCGGGTGGTTTCATTGAGATAAATATCGATACTGAGCATAAAATCAAGTTGCTCCAGTGCCGCCGCCAGGCGATCCCCATTGGGTGCCGACAAGACCGGATTGCTGGCAATGGTAATAAGTGCCCGTACCTGTCCCTCACCAGGAATTTCAATTTCTTCGGCCAGACAGGTCAACGGCAGTTCACCCATGATTTCCGGTGCCCTGGCCACCCGGCTGTGATGCCGCCCAACTGGCACACCACGACCAACGCCCGGAGTACCGACAGTATTGGCAGCAAAAGCACAAGCTTTCGGAAACATCGCCCCACCCTCGCGATCAAGATGACCGGTCAGTATATTCAACACATCCACCAGCCAGCTGCACTGGGTGCCAAATTCCTGAGTACAGGTGCCAATCCGCGCATACACCACGCCGCGCTTGGCCACTGCCAGCTGACGTGCCAGCTGGCGAATGGTGTGCGCTTCAATCCGGCAACGCGCTGCCACCAGTTCCGGAGCAAAGGCCTGCACCGCCGCCTGTACTTCAGCCAGTCCTTCCACATGCTCAGCCAACCCACCCAGATTAATGAGCTGTTCGGCAAACAAGGTATGCACCATCCCGAGCAAAAAAAACACATCCGTACCGGGTTGAATAAAATGATGCACGTCCGAAACCGCCGCTGTTTCTGTCCGGCGTGGATCGACTGTCACTATGCGTCCACCACGCAGCCGCATCGCTTTGGCTTTACCACGAAAATCCGGTACGGTCCACAGGCTGCCGTTGGACACCATAGGATTGGCGCCCAGAATCAGCATAAAATCACTACGCTCCAAATCCGGTACCGGTATCGACAGCCAGCTGCCAAACATCAATCCGGCAGACAGTTGTTTGGGCATTTGATCCAGAGTGGAAGAAGAAAACACATTACGCGTACCCAGTGCTCTGGCCAGACGTGGAAAATACAGCAGCAGTCCGATTTTATGCGCCGCCGGATTACCAATGACGGTTGCTACAGCATCGTTACCACCGGCATTTCTGACTGCAGGTAAGCGGCGTTCAATTTCTGCAAACGCTTCATCCCAGCTGGCAACAACAAACTTGCCATCACGCTTGATGAGCGGCGTGCGCAGACGATCTGGATCTTCATGCAAATCTTTCAGCGCGGCACCTTTCGGGCAGATATAGCCATGACTGAACACATCGTCGTCATCACCGCGGATACGAATAATCTGATGATCACGAATCGTCACTTGCAATCCACAACAGGCTTCACACAACGGACAAATCCGTTTAACCGTTTTTTCTGAATCCGTGTTTGACATGGCATGCGCTTTCTGAGAGTGAAATGCAAAGCTGATTATAAGCCTGCCCACGAATTCGCAGAAAAAAATCGGCAAAAAAATACACCCGGCAAAATACTCCCCAAAAAAAACCGGCGCCATCAGCGCCGGTTTTTTTGATAGTAGCCGAGATTATTTTTCAGGTGCCGTTTTGACTTCTTCAGCCTTGACTGCTCTCTTTACGGCTACCGGGGCTTTTTTCACCACCACTGGTTTAACTACCGCCGCTTTAACCACCGGCTTAGCTGCTGGCTCGACTGCCGCCGGTGCTGCTACAGGTGTGGCCTTCAGAGGCGGTGTGGCGACCGCGTTTGCCGGCGCTGTCGGTGTCGGGGCGGCTACAGGTGTTGCTGCAGGAACTGAAGCAGAAGCAGCTGGAGTAACTGGTGTTTGTGCGAACGCTGCACCCATGACTAAGGTAGCAACAACAAAAGTGGTGATCAGCTTGTTCATGGTAGTTCCTTTTTTGGTTGGTACGTAGTCAATCTACGTACTTCCAAAACGCCATGGCAATGATTTTTGTTGACAGCGAATGTGTTGCCAATTGTTACCTAGGCTTCAATCGCAAACGTCAGTCCGGCATTTTTTTCCAGCCGCTGTATCAACGCATTACCCATCAAACTTCCAGGCGTCCAGACACCACCCGCAGTTTTATCCAGATCCTGCGCCAGACATAATGCGGCTTCCGAAATCATTTTGCAGGTGGAGCCATAACCCGGATCACGATCACCTTTGACACAGACGCGCAGTCGCTGACCATCGGCGGTTTCACCGATAAACAACAAATCATAGCGACCCGCTTCACGCGCATTTTTATCCGGACCTTCGCCAGGTTTTGGCAAGGCAAAGCGGCGCAGCAAAGCCCGTGTCGGTGCAAAAGCGAGCAGAATATTTTGTACCCGGGTTGAGCGTGCCAGCGCTTTGGCGCGCCGCAACCCCTTCTCACCATCACCCGTCATCATGCGTTCATCGTAAATAAAATCACTGCCCCACGCATGTGCACGCAACGCATTAGTGCGATGAATATTTTTAGTGTTAATCGCCGCCATCACAAAGGGCCCGGTCCAGGAACTCGCCCAATCATCATAGCTCGCAGCGCCACTGCCAGGCTGTTTGGGCCCTTTAAATCCGGGCGTCAGGGCAAACGGATTCACCATGGTTCTGGCGAGTTCAGGATCCCGCCCCATACGTTCAATCGTCGCCAGCGCACTGGCCAGAGTACCGCCTGACATTTGCCCTTTCATGACACGCACCAATCCGTGCACACGCTGCATCGGCTTACCAAACCGTTGCATGGACTGTTCCTGCAAAAACAGCACCCCAAGATCAAATGGAATTGAATCAAAACCGCAGGAAAACACAATCCGCGCACCGCTTTGTCGCGCCGGTGCGTCAAGCTGAGGAATCATGTGCGCCATCCAGCCAGGTTCACCACACAGATCGACATAATCAGTACCAGCCTGGGCGCAGGCGCGAATCAGTGCTTCGCCATATAACTGATACGGTCCAACGGTGGTAATCACCACCTTGGTACGGGCAACCAGCGCCGCCAGTGAGGCGGCATCACCGGCATCGACAGTGATGAGTGGAATCGACTCCGGTGCACCAATCAGAGAGCGCACTTCAGCGAGCTTGGCCGCATTACGCCCTGCCATAGCCCAGCGTACTTGCGCGCCGTAAGTCGTCGTCAGATATTCGGCAACCAGACGTCCGGTAAAACCAGTAGCACCAAATACAATGAGGTCAAATTCTTTTTCCATAGTCTGTCCAGTGAGCAGTTATTTATCGTTATGAGCACCCATCGCAGTGCGGATCAGGGGAATTTCCATCGTCGGCGCACCTTCAAGATTATTCAAGCCCCAGTCAGCCCAGTCTTTACCAAACAGTTCGGCAGGGTGTGCAGTCCGGTCTGAGCCATTACCACAGGCTAACGAATCAGCAGGACAATAACGATCACAGCCCCAGCAGATTCGTTCCGGCTTTTCAGGATTGATCGGGAATTTTTTGGCCATTTTGACATGCTCCTGATGGTATTATATACTCCATCGGTATCGGTTTACACACTAAAAAATGGAGCAATTTCGCTGTACAGGATCAACGTGTTTTCTTCGGCCAAGAGCTTTTTCAGGTAAAAATGCACTGACCAACCCCGAACATGCCTGTCCGTGACTAACCTGCCCTTTCCATGTCAGGTTGACCAAAGTGAATGAACGATTGTACCGGCAAGTTGCAATGCAGCCATTGTTTCAAAACATTCGTCAGGGCTGTTTATTGCAATTCCACCCTATGTGCCGACTCACCTGTCAGCACATACTATAAAACATGCTTATAGAGCATGATTGTTTTGAAAGGTATATCTTGGAAAATCGTCACATTCGCCACATCGGACCTTATGCACTGATGCTAACCGGTCTGGGCTCCATAATTGGATCCGGCTGGTTATTCGGCGCTGCAAGGGCGGCGCACATTGCCGGACCGGCTGCCGTAGTCGCCTGGATCGGCGGCATGATTATTATTTTGAGCATTGCTTTAAGCTATGCCGAACTCGGCGCCATGTTCCCGGAAGCCGGCGGGATGGTGCGCTATGCCCGTTATTCGCACGGCTCGATGCTGGGCTTTATTGCGGCATGGGCCAACTGGATTGCGATTGTCTCTGTCATTCCGGTTGAAGCCGAAGCCTCGGTTCAATACATGAGCACCTGGCCTTACGCCTGGGCACAGGGATTGTTTGTCAACCACGAGCTAAGCAGTCTGGGCCTGATACTTTCAGCACTGCTGGTTATCGTCTATTTTCTGATTAATTACTGGGGCGTTAAATTGTACGCCAGAACCAATACCCTGGTGACCACTTTCAAGCTGATTGTCCCGGCACTCGCCGCCGTCGCACTGTTGTACAGTGGCTTTCACGGTGAAAACTTCACCACGGCCGTTCCGGGCGGTTTTGCGCCCTATGGCTGGTCTGCCGTGATGACGGCGATTGCCACGAGCGGCATCGTGTTTAGCTACAACGGTTTTCAAAGCCCGATCAACATGGCCGGTGAAGCCATCAATCCCGGTCGCAATGTACCCATCGGCGTGATCGGTTCAATTTTACTGGCCGCCGCCGTATATATCCTGTTGCAAATCGCCTTTATCGGCGCGCTTTCACCGGCGGATCTGATCAACGGCTGGCATGGCATCAACTTCAGCTCCCCATTTGCCCAGCTGGCCATGGCACTTGGTTTAAACTGGCTGGTGTTTTTACTGTACGCTGATGCCTTCATCAGTCCGAGTGGCACTGGTGCAACTTATATGGCCACCACCACCCGGATGATTTACGGCATGGAACGCAACGGCACCATGCCAAAAATATTTGGCAATGTGCATCCTCTGTACCACATCCCACGTCAGGCCATGTGGTTCAACCTGGCTGTTTCTTATGTATTTCTGTTCTTTTTCCGTAGCTGGGATGGACTGGCAGCGGTCATTTCGGTCGCCACCGTCATCTCATACCTGACCGGCCCGGTATGTGTAGCGTCATTGCGACTCACCGCCGCCGATCTGGAACGGCCACTCAAATTACCCGCCCTGGCCATGCTGGCGCCATTTGCATTTGTATTTTCATCGCTGGTGCTGTACTGGGCACGCTGGCCCCTGACCGGAAAAATCATTCTGCTCATCGTCGCGGCCTTGCCGATTTATTTCTGGTACCAGGTGAAAGCAGGCTGGCCCGATTTCCGGCGCGAACTCAAAGGCGCACTCTGGATGATGATCTATCTGATGGTGATGGCTGCGCTGTCTTACTATGGCAGCAGCGAATTTGGCGGCACCAACCTGCTGCCGTACGGGATAGACATGGCAGTAGTAGCCCTCATGTCACTGGCCTTCTATTACTGGGGCATACACAGCGGCTGGCGTACCCGCTATCTGAATGATGAGCACAACGCGCATACGCCTGGCGACGTCATCGAAGCAGAACTACGCGAAAAAGAAAATCAACTGGCCGCAATAACAGGCAGTACAGCGTTATAAGCCGGATATTTTTGAGGCTGGGTTAACCGCCCAGCCTTGTCGCTAAGCCTTATTGCGCACATCGATCGTAAAATAAGTCGCTTTCGCAATTGTATTGACCTTGCCATGCGCATCTCTGACCACAAGTTCTTTAACGACTTTATATTTTCCATGCAGCTTGGTTTCGCGTTCAATTTCATTCCACTCTTCATCCGAAACCATCAATTCCACGACCAGTTCACTGTTTGCCGGTGCTAAAAACCGAATCGTCACTTCCCCCACCACCGGAACGATTTCGTGCATGCCGAATTTGCTCACGCACAGCATTCCAAAGGGAAATTCAACCAGTGAAAAAATCGCACCCGCATAAACCCCACCGAGATGATTTTTATTACCTTGCAACGGCATGGCAACCCTGAGAATATTGGGTGTTTTTTCCAGAATCCTGAGGTCCATGTTTTTCAAGGTATCAACGCCGTTGAGCAATTGTTCCAGATTCTCCATCGTGATCTCCGATTAGTTTTGAAACTGACAGTGTTACCCAGCACGATCTGGCTTGCAGCAACACTTATGGTAACGCTCCGAAAATGCGATGCGTTACCAACTTCCCACTATCAATCGCTGCCTGCAAACCACTATCATCCAATGCGGCGATTTGTGTTTGGTTTTCGTTGACGCCGTCAATCCCAACGGCTTGATTACGTCCGCCGTTTTTCGCCGAATACAGCGCTATGTCGCATAACTTTAACGCTTTTTGCCAGTCCAGCTCCACTGCACCGGGTAGCGGCATCTGAATATATCCAATGGAAATAGTAACGGCGATAGATTTACCCGCACTGTTGATCGGAGAATCGCCAACCACATGCAGTGCCTGCTCGACTACGTGGGAAATGCGATCAACCGGCAGGCTGTGTACATAAATCAAAAATTCTTCCCCACCCCAACGCATCAACATATCTTTTTCACGCAGAATACTCTGCAGGCGCTTACCCATTTCAATCAAGACCAGATCACCAACATCGTGACCGTGGTTGTCATTGACATATTTAAAATGGTCGATATCGACTAACAACAAAACACCAGGCAACAATTTATCTTCATTACTCGAAGAAAGGTGCTCAGACTCAAGGTAATCCTGAAATGCACGACGATTGAGCAATCCGGTGAGTTGATCATGGGTCGATTTGTGTTCAAGTTTAGAATTCGTCAAGTGCAACAGCTGATTACTCTTGCGAACTCTGCTATAGAGCAGGAATACGAATATCGTTACTGAGAGGGTCATTAATATCGCCAAAATGACGATAATTTTTTGCAGGCTTTTGTTTTCAATTTCGGCACTTTGCAAGCGATATTTTTGCGCTAATGCGTCGATCTCCTTTTGGCGCTGATTAACATTAAAGCGCGCCTGCAGCTCCAGTACAGCACGATCTCGTTCGGCATGAAACAGGCTTGCCGCCATTTGTTGCTGCTCCTCTCTGGCAGCTAACGATTCACGATACCGGCCGATTTTTTTATATGCCGTGGCCAGATCATCCAACATCATTTCCATCTGTGGAGTATCGTTAGCTTTGCGCAAAATATCGATGCCATGCTTGAATTCAGCGACGCCCTGAGCAACCTTACCCATGTAGATGTGACAGGTACCAAGATTACCGAAATCGACAGCGGCTTGTTGGAATCTCCCGGCATGCTGTCCGACAGAAATTGCTCTTTCTGCGTACTGAACGCATTCAGGATAATGTTGCTGATTAAGTGCGACGTCAGCCAGATTATTCAACGCTCTGGTTTGGTTCGGAATGCTGCCCACGGCAATGGCTATTTTCAACCCTTTTGTATAGGCCGCACTAGCGGCATCCCATCGATACTGATCAGCATAAGCATAACCACGATTAATGGCGACGTCAGCCATGAGCGCATCCGGGCCAATTTTCTCCAACAGCTTTTCTGCCTGTGCATTGTATTCCAGGCCGGCTTTTGGGTCTTTGAAACGCAAATACAATTTGCTGATGTTATTTAATGCCCGTGCACGATTTAGATCAGATTGTTTTCCCTGATTGTCACTGAGTGATTCTAATGCACTTAATTCGTGTTGCAATGCAATCTGAAAATTACCAACTTTGGAATACAGCTCTCCAGCTACACTGTGCACTTGATTACGGACCCGCTTATCCGGGATTTTTTCGGCGATGCTTAACGCCTGCTCAATGATTTCAAATGACTCACCAGTTCGTCCTTCATCGAGCATCATCTCGACTTCATACGACATAGCCATCACGGTTGCTATAGGGTCGTGAAGTTGTTTTCCCTGATTCGCTAAACCAGCAATCAATATCTTTGCAGCGCTGACATTCCCGACTTCGATAGTGAGAGGTATCAGCGCCAACATTATTTCACGCCGCGGTTCAAATGTAGCGGTAACTGGCAATCGCTGCAACAGTGTCAAACAGCGTCCAATATTTACCACCTGTCAGCGCCCAAATTTTTCCACTTTATCGGCTTGTTCAGAACGATTTTTACTATGCTTAAATCGGTAAGAATCGTTCCCAGTTTCCAAGATGTCGCAATGGTGCGTAACA
>CAIOYD010000033.1 GCA_903862415.1 uncultured Oxalobacteraceae bacterium
ACTGCTGGCGGGCCGTACTTTTAATCTCCGAAGCGTTGTGTTCGTGATTTGCACAGAAACGAGATTATGGGGCATTTGTTCCACATCGTCAACTGCTATTTTGCGACGCTGCTTTTTTTACCACCCCACTTTTTACTATCTGCCCCTACCTTCTCTTCGGAGCAAATTAACCTGTCTTTCAACGGGAGGCGAACTATAGCAAACTGTTCCACCCTTTGGCAAGGGGGTTTTGAAAATAATTTTAACGGTTCACAAAGTTCGCCGGGCGCTTAGCCATAAAGGCCTGCATGCCTTCTTTTTGATCTTCGGTCGAGAAGGTGGCGTAAAACATGCGGCGCTCATATTGAACACCCTCGGAAAGCGTAGTTTCATAGGCACGGTTGACCGATTCCTTGACCATCATGACGGCTGGCAGTGACATGCTGGCAATCACTGTGGCGGCAGAAAGAGCCTCTTCGAGCAATTTTTCTGCCGGGACGATACGTGAGATCAAGCCGGCTCGTTCAGCTTCGACTGCATCCATCATGCGCGCGGTCAAACACATATCCATGGCTTTGGATTTGGAGATCGCACGCGGCAAACGTTGAGTACCACCACAACCGGGAATGGTGGCCAGTCGGATTTCTGGCTGGCCGAATTTGGCCGTGTCGGCCGCGATAATGAAATCGCACATCATCGCCAGCTCGCAACCGCCACCCAGAGCAAACCCTGCCACGGCTGCAATCACGGGCTTTCTGATCTGACGGATGGTTTCCCAATTGCGTCCGACAAAGTTGCCTTTGTAGGCATCCATGAAGGTGTAATTCGCCATAGCCGTAATATCAGCTCCCGCAGCAAAGGCCTTTTCACTGCCGGTCAGGATGATGCAGCCTATTTGGTCATCCTGATCAAATTCAGTCAGCGCCTGACCTACTTCTTCCATTAGCTGATCATTTAAGGCATTCAGTGCCTTGGGACGGTTTAAGGTAATTATTCCGACTTTGCCTTTGGTTTCCACCAAGATGACTTCGTAACTCATTTTTTTCCCCTATGTTGAGAGTCGCTACTCTATTAGTGCTGGTTAGTAATCAATCCGGGCGTGGTACTGGCCAGTTTGGGCCACAACAACCACAACATGCCGTGCTGCTTCATGCGTCCGGCCATTTCTCCGGCCTGCCTGCCAAATCCCCAGAAAAAGTCGGCGCGCACTGCTCCGCGTATCGCACCGCCAGTGTCCTGCGCCATCATCAAACGCCGGATAGGCACGTCGGTATTGGGTTCGCTGGTGTTAATAAAGACCGGTACGCCCAGCGGCAAAAACTGATTGTCAATCGCCAGTGACCGTTGCTCGCTGAGCGCTACACCGAGTGCCCCCTTCGGTCCCAGATTCGGGTCAGTGAGTTTTTCTTCTTTAAAGAAGACATAGCTGGGATTGGCATTCAAGACTTCATTTTCACGACTTTGGTTAAGTGCTATCCAGTTTTTAATTCCCTGCGCAGATGCCTGATCCAACTTTAATTCGCCTTTATCGACCAGATAGCGCCCGATAGATTTGTAGGGCTGTCCATTCTGATCAGCATACGCCAGGCGTATGGTTTCGTTGTTTTCTGCCAGTTGTATACGCCCCGAGCCCTGCACCTGCAGGAAAAAAGCGTCAACGGAATCATCGACCCAGCAAATTTCTTTGCCCGCCAACACGCCGGAACTGAGTAATTCTGCCCGGGTCGGATAGGGCACCACTTTGTTGCCCACCACTCTGCCGCGCAGACGCATGCCTTTAAGCTCGGGATACAGCGTCGTCATATCGATGGTGAGTAAATCTGACGGTGGCTGATACAGTGGCGTTTGAAAGACTCCGCCACGACGACGCGAGCCGTGCAATAAAGGTTCATAGTAGCCAGTGATGAGGCCGGTATCGCTGCCGTCCGGATTGATGACTTGATAGGGAATAAAGAAGGCTTCAAAAAAATCCCGCACCGCTATATCATCGCCAGCATCTACCTGCTGCGCGATGACACACAGCTCCGACCAGTCCGGTCTGGCGCTCATGGCTTTGCAAGAAGCCTTGAACGCTGGCCAGGCCTGGGAGAGTTTATCGTCTGACCATCCCGGCAAATCACCATAGTCGAGTTGTTTGAAACTGGCTCTGGTTTCCGGCTTGACCGCTGGTGGTACAGGTACAATCACGGGCACAGGAGGAACTACCGGCGGCGCGATCATAGCTGTCTGGCACGCGGCCAGCAGTATAACTAACGCTAAAGCAGGTACACTACGGTTTATTTTGAACATGGAGTAACTATGTGGTTAATATTTGTTGAGGCAATGGGAGCTTTTTTTGTGTTTGCGTTTATTGTCTGGTGGACCATGTTTTCCGGCAGAAATCCACCCAAAGACGAAGAATAAGCCGGCAACTCCCCCACAGATTAATGCAGAGTGCGCGGCACGGCCAGAATAAATTCGGGAATGCTGGCGTTAAATTGTTCGCCATCTTCAGCAACACATAAGTAACTGCCATGCATACTGCCTTGCGGTGTGTCCATCAGGGTACCGCTGGTATATTCAAATTGCTGCCCGGGCTCCAACAGAGGTTGATAACCGACCACGCCGAGACCGCGCACCTGTTCCTGTTTGCCGTTGGCATCTTTAATAAACCAATGACGGGCAATCACCTGCGCCTTGACTGTGCCGGTGTTTTTAATCGTGACGGTGTAAGAAAAAACGTATTTGGATGCAGCAGGATCAGATTGTTGCTCTAAATAATTACTGACTACTGACACACTGAATTCATGCAATGCCATTGAATGCCCTGGAGGATGGAATAAATAGCTATTCGACACCAAATCAGTGCGCAGCGCAAGTTTTTTGATCCCACCGACGTGCTGCCCAAGGTAAAATAGCCACCTCTTTGCCAACTACCCGTCGCCATCATCATGAGCACACAACCAACTTACCGCATCGCTCCGAGTATTTTATCCGCTGACTTTGCCCGTTTGGGCGAAGAAGTCCGCAATGTCGTCGCTGCCGGTGCCGACATGATCCATTTTGATGTCATGGATAATCATTATGTGCCCAATCTGACCATCGGCCCCCTGGTATGCCAGGCAATACGACCGCATGTGCAGGTACCGATTGATGTGCATCTGATGGTCAAACCGGTAGATCGGATTATTCCGGACTTTGCCAAGGCGGGCGCGAATATCATCAGTTTTCATCCGGAAGCGAGCGAACATCTGGACCGCAGTCTGCAACTGATCCGCGACCACGGCTGCAAGGCCGGACTTGCCCTCAATCCGGCCACCTCACTCGATTATCTGGAACATGTGATGGATAAACTGGATTTGATTCTGCTGATGTCGGTCAACCCGGGCTTTGGCGGACAATCTTTTATTCCCCACACCCTGAAAAAAATCGCTGCCGTGCGCAAACTGATTCAAGCATCCGGTCGCGACATCATGCTGCAGGTGGATGGTGGCATTAAAACCGACAATATCGCTGAAATCGCCCGCGCCGGTGCCGACACGTTTGTCGCTGGCTCGGCAATTTTTGGCAAGCCGGATTATCCCGGCATTATTGCAGGGATGCGCCGCGAACTGGCTGGCGTCAACGCCGGATGACACAACTGCAAGGCATTCGGGCAGTTATTGTCGATCTCGATGGCACTATGGTGGACACCATCGGCGACTTTTTGGTGGCTATCAATGCCATGCGCAGCGACTTTGCACTGGCGCCGCTCAGTGCCGCGTTGATACAAAACATGGTTGGCAAGGGCAGTGAGCATTTGATCACTCAGGTGCTCGCCTGTGATTATGACACCACCCAGACGGAACAACTGCTGCCGGCGGCACTGGCAAGCTACCAGCGTCACTATTTGCAGATTAATGGTTTGCACAGCACGCTGTATCCCCAGGTGCATGAAGGTTTGCAAGCCATGCAGGCGCTGGGATTGCGGCTGGCCTGCGTGACCAATAAACCACTGGCCTTTACTCTGCCGCTGCTGGAGAAAAAGTCGCTCAGCAACTACTTCGAAGTGATTTATGGCGGAGACTCGTTCGCGCACAAAAAGCCCCATCCTGTGGCAATGCAGCAAGTTTGCCGTGATTTTCAATTATCCCCGGATCAGGTGCTCGCCATTGGTGACTCCAGCAATGATGCCCTTGCGGCACGCTCGGCTGGCTGTCGTTCGCTCATCGTGCCATATGGCTACAACCATGGTGAAGCTGTACAACTGATCGATTCTGATGGTATAGTCGAAACTCTGTTGTGCGCTGCACATTTATTAAACAGTGTTGGTTAAACTGCTCATACCTACCATGGTTCTCACCCAAAAACGTTCCGTTACAACACCAGGCACCTTTGAGGCCTGGCTATGGCGACGCTAGCTCTGGCTACGTCAGGCGTATCGCTGCGCCTGCACCCACTTGCCGCAGGCTGACTGCTTTTCCCGCAATCATCCTCGTTTTTATCTTTTCGCTCACTCACTGAGCATACGAGAAAGTCATGACTGAAATCGAATTCCACTCCCTGGCGAACCAGGGCTACAACCGTATCCCGTTGATCAGTGAAGCGTTTGCTGACCTGGAAACTCCGTTAAGCGTGTATCTGAAACTGGCGCAGAGCCAGAATGGCGGCAAAAATACCTTTTTGCTCGAATCTGTGGTGCGCGGCGAACGTCTTGGGCGTTATTCGTTTATTGGCTTGCCGGCCACAACATCGCTGCGCTGCTATGGAGAAAACTGCGAGGTCATCCGTGACGGCAAAATTATTGAAAGTTTTCAGGGCAATCCGCTGGAATTTATCGACCGTTTTCAGGAACGCTATAAAGTGGCCTTACGACCAGGTCTGCCGCGCTTCTGCGGTGGTCTGGCCGGTTATTTTGGCTATGATACCGTGCGACATATTGAACCAAGACTGGCCCACAGTTGTCCGAAGGACGATTTAGGTTTGCCTGACATTCAATTGCTCGTTACTGAAGAACTCGCGGTGATCGACAATCTGTCAGGCAAGTTATATTTAATTGTGTATGCCGACCCGGGTCAGCCGGAAGCGTTTTCCAAAGCCCGGATGCGTCTGAAAGAATTGCGTGCCATGCTGCGTCGCAGTGTCGATGCGCCGGTGACTTCTGCCTCAGTACGTACGGAAACGTTGCGCGCCTTTGCCAAAGAAGATTATCTGCAGGCCGTCATCAAGGCCAAGGAATACATCATGGCGGGCGATCTGATGCAGGTGCAAATTGGTCAGCGTCTGAAAAAACCGTATGTGGATGCGCCGCTGTCACTGTATCGCGCACTGCGTTCGCTCAATCCGTCGCCCTACATGTACTTTTATAATTTTGGTGACATGCATATTATTGGTTCTTCTCCTGAAATTCTGGTGCGTAATGAAGCGCAGGAAGATGGTTCGCACACCGTCACTATCCGTCCGCTGGCCGGTACCAAGCCACGCGGCAGCACTCCGGCGCAGGATGAGCAGCTGGCCAGAGACTTGCTGGCCGACCCAAAAGAAGTGGCTGAACACGTCATGCTCATTGATCTGGCGCGCAATGATCTGGGACGGATTGCCAAAATCGGCACGGTCAAAGTTTCTGATCAGATGGTGATTGAAAAATATTCGCACGTACAGCACATTGTTTCCAACGTGGAAGCCACGCTGCAAGATAACTTATCCAATCTCGATGTATTGAAAGCCACCTTCCCGGCCGGTACGCTCTCAGGCGCACCCAAAGTACGGGCCATGGAAATCATCGATGAACTTGAACTTACCAAACGCGGTATTTATGGTGGCGCCTGTGGCTATCTGTCCTTCAGTGGCGCCATGGATCTGGCGATCGCCATCCGTACTGGCGTTCTGAAAGATGGCATGTTGTATGTACAGGCGGCCGCGGGTATCGTCGCCGATTCGGTGCCGGAAACGGAATGGCAGGAAACTGAAAACAAGGCGCGCGCAGTATTGCGGGCGGCAGAACAAGTGCAAGACGGATTAGATGGAGAAATTTAAATGCTACTCATGATCGACAACTATGATTCATTTACCTACAACCTGGTACAGTACTTTGGCGAACTCGGTGTGGAAGTACGCACCTTTCGCAATGATGAAATCACCACGGCGCAGATAATCGCACTCAACCCCGACTACATCTGCATTTCACCGGGGCCGTGCACACCGCATGAAGCCGGGATTTCGGTTAACGTGTTAAAACGTTTTGCCGGTAAAATTCCCATGCTCGGTGTCTGCCTGGGTCATCAAAGTATTGCTGCGGCCTTTGGTGGTCAGGTGGTACGCGCCAAGCAAGTTATGCATGGCAAAACCAGCCAGATTGCCCACACCGGAATAGGTGTGTTTCGCGATTTGCCCACACCCTACACCGTCACTCGCTACCATTCCTTAGCCATCGAACGCGCCACGCTGCCCAACTGTCTGGAAGTCACCGCCTGGACCGACGACGGTGAAATCATGGGCATACGTCATACCGAATACGATATTCAGGGGGTGCAATTTCACCCGGAATCGATCTTGTCGGAACATGGCCACGCGCTGTTAAAGAATTTTTTGGATACCCCCAAAAAACCCACTACTGGTAAAAAATCGAGAGCCAAATGACTATCTCCCAACAGGAAGCATTACTGCGCTGTATCGAGCATCGTGAAATTTTTCATGATGAAATGCTGTATTTGTTCCGCAAAATCATGGGTGGAGAAATGTCACCGGTAATGATTGCCGCCCTGACTGTCGGCCTGCGGGTCAAAAAAGAAACCATCGGCGAAATTACTGCGGCTGCCCAGGTAATGCGTGAATTCTCGACCAAGGTGCCATTAGCCAATACCGATCATCTGATCGATATTGTCGGCACCGGCGGTGACAGCTCGCACACATTTAATATTTCTACTGCCTCGATGTTTGTCGCTGCTGCGGCCGGTGCCCGGATCGCCAAACATGGCGGACGCAGCGTATCGTCCTCTTCCGGCAGCGCGGATGTGCTGGAGTCACTGGGCGCCAATATCAATCTCAAGCCAGAGCAGATTGCCCAGTCGATTGCGCAAACCGGGATCGGCTTTATGTTTGCCCCCAACCACCATGCCGCCATGAAGCACGCAGCGGCCGTGCGCAAGGAATTGGGCGTGCGTACCATTTTCAATATTCTGGGACCACTGACCAATCCGGCCGGTGCACCCAATATTTTAATGGGCGTGTTTCATGCTGATCTGGTCGGAATTCAGATTCGTGTATTGCAGCGTCTCGGTGCCAAACATGCGCTCGTGGTCTGGGGTCGCGACAATATGGATGAAGCCTCGCTCGGTGCCGGTACCATGGTGGGTGAACTGGTGAATGGCGAAATCCGCGAATATGAAATTCATCCGGAAGATTTTGGTCTGGCGATGGCATCCAACCGCAGCTTCAAAGTCAGCAATGCCGATGAATCGAAACAAAAAATGTTTGAATCGCTTAGCGATGTTGCCAGTCCGGCACGCGATATCGTCGCCCTCAATGCGGGTATGGCACTGTATGGTGCCGGTATTGCCACCAGCATTGCTGATGGACTGGCGCGTGCCAACAGTGTGATCGCTTCCGGAGCGGCGCGCGCCAAGCTGGATCAGTTTGTGCAGGTGACGCAACAGCTCGGAGCCCATAATGGCTGATATTCTGAATCAGATTTTAGCCGTCAAGGCCGATGAAATTCGTGCGGCCCGACAATTTCAGCCACTCAGCAGTTTGCGGCGTGAGGTTGAACAGAATGCGGAGTTGCGCGCAGGTTTGCGGCCGTTTGAAGCCAGCCTGCGTCATCAGGTTGGACAGGGAAAAGCGGCAGTAATTGCTGAAATCAAAAAGGCCTCTCCGTCAAAAGGTATTATTCGCGCCGATTTTAAACCCGCCGAAATCGCCGCCAGTTATGCCGCACATGGTGCGGCCTGTCTGTCGGTGCTGACCGATGTACAGTTTTTTCAAGGTGCGCCAGAATATCTGCAGCAAGCGCGCGCTGCCTGCACGCTGCCGGCTTTGCGCAAGGATTTTATGATTGATCCTTACCAGATTTATCAGGCACGCTCCTGGGGTGCGGATGCGATTTTACTGATTGTGGCGGCGCTCGATGTTGGATTAATGCGTGAGCTCGAAGCCCTTGCCCATGAACTGGGTATGGCGGTGCTGGTGGAAGTGCATAATGGCGAAGAATTAACGGCGGCATTGACACTGCAGACAGCTTTGCTCGGAATTAACAACCGCAATCTGCGCAACTTTGAAGTGTCGCTGCAAAACACTATCGATTTACTGCCACAGATTCCACCGGAAAAATTCATTATTACCGAATCCGGCATCGTCACCAGCGCCGATGTGGCGCGCATGCGCGACGTCAATGTGCATGGTTTTCTGGTTGGTGAGGCGTTTATGCGGGCTCCTGAGCCGGGCGTGGAGATGGCGCGGCTGTTTGCCTGAACTGGCCGTAGTTAGATTCGTGGTGTATTACGCTATGCTAATACACCCTGCCGGCCGTTTATATTTCCCAAGAGAAATAGTTGCCCGTTGAATTGCCAATTTAATTATTTTTCACCAAAAAATCTCATCAAAAACAACAACTTACAATTTATCACGATTCTCTCTCACTAGATTCTTTGCTTTCAATACACATTCTCCTACACTCGTTTTGGGATCAGGCAGGGAAGTGCAGATCCTATTTAGCTTCAGGTTGTTCTCACTTATAACTAGCATGTCAAACAAGGAGAATTGAATGTTGCAAAAACTCACACTGGTTACTCTGCTCTCTCAGGCATTTTTTGGTTTTGCCATGGCAGCCGATAATACCCATCCGCATGATCGCAATGTCGAAGATTTAAACAGCACTACAGAACCGGAAATGCTCGGTGTCCATTGGGCGCACGGCTCATCCCCCGGACGAGCGGCCACTACCAGCAGTCCATTGATGACCAACCATGGCGGCAAAATCATGCCGACAGCGATTACGCAGACGATTTTCTGGGGACCAAGCTGGAGCAATGCCAGTTTTGCCTCTGATAAAATTACCGGACTCGATTCCTGGTACACCGGTTTCAGTAATTCGAATTATGCCAAAACCGTGGATGAATATACCGGCACCAACGGCACCGTCGGTGCAGCGACTACCCATCTGGGTCATTTGATTGATACCTCGACAGCAACCGGCGGCGGTAAAACCTCGGCGATTCTGGCGGAAGTATGTAAAGCGGTGACCAAACCCGATCCTTCCGGCAATGGCTATTACGCGGTGTACACCGACGTCAAACGTGGTCACGCTTCGTATTGTGCCTGGCACAGTGCGGGTACCTGTGGTGGTGTAGCGGTGCAGTTTGCCTTTTTCTTCAATCTGGATGGCGACTCCGGTTGCGATCCGGCGGATACTTCCGGACTGCATTCTCAGGGTCTCTCCGCACTGGCCAGCGTAACGGCGCATGAACTCTCCGAAGCCAGATCAGATCCGGCCACTCCGGGTGCTTGGTATGACAGCAGCGGAGCAGAAAATGGTGACAAGTGTGCCTGGACGTTTGGTGCGCCGCTGGTAACATTTTCCAATGGGGTGCAATGGAAATTACAGGGTGAATGGTCGAATGCTGCTTATACGGCAGGTACTGGCTATCCGAATTCCTCAGGACAAAAAGGTTGTCTGAGCGGCCTGTAATTGCAAAAGGTGTAAAATCACAGGGAAGCTGGCAAACACTTTTCCGGCTTCCTTTTTTCACTCATGATTATGCCACCAACAAATTTCCTGATTAGCGCGCTTTTGCTGGGATGGTTTTTCCTGACCACTGAAGTTGCGGCCCAGAACGTCATGCCGCAGGGCGTGACGGCCACCCGCAGTGCCGCCAAATATCTGCAGCTGGAAAATCAATTGCAGGCAGCCATCGATGCCCATGACAGTGGCGCGGCGGAACGATTACTCGACAGTGAAATGGAAGTCCGTTCGCCAGTCAGTGCGGATGCCATTTCCAAAACAGACTGGCTGGCTGAACAGTTCAGACAGCGGCCTCATTCATCGCAGATTAAACAGCTTTCTGTGTTTGAGACCGACAGCGTGACAATGGTGAGTTATCTGCGTCAGACACAAAGCGCCGCTCATCGCCGCCATGTTGATTACATTGTCGATGTGTGGCAACAACCGAGCGATACCCTGTTAGTCCGCTATAGCGCCACACCGGCTGTCGCACCACTTCTGTCCGACCGTCCGGATGGACGCGAATAGAATCAACCCCGGGCGCGCAGTTTAACGGCGCTCGGACGCGTAAGAAATCCAGCTTTATCCTGCACTTTGAGCACCCACTGTGGCGCATCTTCGGGCTGAAGACGCACGTTAAACTGCATTAATTCATCACGCCGGAATACATGCACCGGTACGGTGGCACCGACGGCATAACGCCCCAGCAAACGGGACACTTCATTAGCGACATCGGCAGCGGTGACCCGCAGACCATCGATGGCGAGCAGAATATCGCCCGCAGAAATGCCGGCCACATGCGCTGCGCGCTGCGCATACACATGCGAAATTTTACAGTCATTGCCGACGCGAGAAAATTTAATCCCCAGACTCGGTTTGCTGTTGCTGCGTTTGTCTTCAAACAGAATGCCGAATTCCGTGAGCATGTCGCTCAAGGGCAGATCAGCGGTGCCGCGCACATAGCGATCAAAGAAAGCTTTCATTTTAAAGCCGCATAATTGTTCGACAATCGCTTCCACCTGTGCTTCATTCACGCCCTGCTGCCGGCCAGTTAAGGCCCGGGCATAAAAGTCACGGCCAAACTGCTGCCACAGGGTACGCATGACATCGTCGAGATTTTTTTTGCCGTCAGTCGCCTTGCGTATGGTCAAGTCCAGCGCCAGTGCCAGCAACGAACCCTTGGTGTAATAACTGACGATGGCGTTGGGTGAATTTTCATCCTGACGATAATATTTGGTCCAGGCATCAAAACTGGAATCGGCCAGACTTTGCTTGCTGCGACCGGCTCCGCGCAAGACGCCATTGATGATTTTACTCAGCAGTTTGAGATAGTCTGCTTCAGTGATGATGCCGCTGCGCACCAGCATTAAATCATCATAATAACTGGTGAAGCCTTCAAACAGCCACAGCAGTGAGGTGTAGTTTTCGCGCTGTAAATCGTACTCGGCAAATACCGCCGGCTTGATCCGTTTGACATTCCAGGTATGGAAATATTCATGGCTGCACAAACCTAAAAATCCGATATAGGCTTCGCTGCTGTCGGCTTTTCCTTTTACCGGTAAATCATTGCGGTTGCAGATCAATGCGGTCGAGGCGCGATGTTCCAGCCCGCCGTAGCCATCACCGACGGCCATGGTCATGAAGACATACCGATCCATAGGTGCGCGTTTAGTTTTGGGTTCGAACAGGGTAATCTGAGCAGCACAGATTTTTTCCAGGTCGGCAGTGATACGGTCCAGATCCAGATTAGGAACTTTGCCGGTGACGACAAAGTCATGCGGCACACCCAGAACCTCAAAACTGGCCAGCTGGAATTCACCCATTTCCACCGGATGGTCGATCAGCGCGTCGTAGTTTTCAGCCGCATAAGTTCCAAAACCATAACGGCGGGCTTTGAGTTCCGGCAGCGAAGTCGCCACGCGCCACTGGTGGCAACGCGGGTCGGCTGGTTTTTGAATATCCACTACATGCGTGCTCATGTCCTGACCGATGACGCGCAAAAATACGCTGGTGCCATTATAAAAACCATGGGTCTGATCCAGATGGGCAGCACGTACTGACAAATCCCAGGCATAGACTTCATAGTCGAGCACCAAAGGACCAGCCACCGGCGCCGCCTGCCAGGTATTTTTATCGAGTTTGCTGAGCGCCACTTTTTTACCCTGGCAGCTGGCCTTGATTTGTACGATATGGCGGGAAAATTCGCGCATCATGTAACTGCCAGGTATCCATGACGGCAAATCCAATTGCTGTCCTTCGGGATCGGGCTTATTGATGGTCAGTGTCACCTGGAACAGATGTGCGGCCAGATCTTTAGGAAATATGGAGTAATGAATTGTCATGTAAAACCAATAGTGGTGTTAAAAAGTCACAAACGAACATTGACGGCCAGCACGCTTAAGGCCAGCGCCCCTGCAACAATCATAGTCAAGCTACGGCGCAAGGGCAACATCCATACCGGCATGCGGTAGCAGGGATATAAAGGTTTATAAAAAATGATGGTTCATGGGGTGCTGAAATCAGATTTATTTGGGTTTTGATAGCTTGTCTTCGATCGCTGCCGCTTCGACAAAGCCCGGAATACGGGTGCCGTCTTCAAAAAAGATCGCCGGTGTGCCGCTAAGGTGCAGGCGTGAACCCAGCGCCAGAATCCGTTCATGCGGATTGCTCATGCATTTGGGCGAGGCTTCTGCCGGGACTTTACCGTTGAGCATCCAGTCATTCCAGGCTTTACCAGGGTCGGAAGAACACCAGACGTTACGCGATTTGACTTCGGAATCATCCGACAAGATATCGTACATAAAAGTGTAGATGGTGATGTTGTCGATTTTCATCAATTCTTTGCGCAGGCGTTTGCAATAACCGCAGTTGGGATCTTCAAACACGGCCAGCACCCGTTTGCCATTGCCTTTGACTTGTTTGATGGCCAGTTCCAGCGGCATATTGGCCACCTTCATGACGCTCAGGGCATCGATTTTGGCTTTGGTGAGATTTTTATGGGTTTTCAATTCCATCACATTGCCAACGAACAGATACTGGGCTTTTTCATCGGTATAAAAAATGTTGCCTTCAGCGATGACTTCATATAAGCCCAGATATGGGGATTTTTTGATCGAATCCACCTTGACACCGTCACCGAGCTGCGGCTCAACCAGTTTAATGAGCGCCGCTTCCTGTTCGGTCTGCGCACAGGCCGAGGTCAACACCAGACTCATGAGCAGACTTAGTGCCACCAAACTCCAATTTTTTTGCATATCAACCTTTAAAATAAATGATTACCTACCCATGGCCTGCCGGACTAACTGTTTTTTCACAAACGGTAATTTATCCACCAGCGACAGGCCGAAACTGCGAAGTTGCTGCAATGGCGACAAAGGCGAGCCAAACAGACGCGCCAGTCCATCAGTGGCCAGTTGCATCAACAAGACATCTTCCTTGCGCGCACGCGCATAGCGCTGCAACACCCGCTGATCACCACAACTGCGCCAGGATTCACGCTCACTGACCACGTCGAGCAGGGTGACAACGTCGCCAAAGCCCAGATTCATACCGTGACCAGCCAGAGGATGCACCACATGAGCGGCATCACCAACGAGCGCCATGCGCGGACCGATGATTTGGTGGGGCGCGATAAAATTCAGTGGAAATGCCTGCACCCGCTGCGGTGGCAATGGAATCAGTTCGCCCAGAATAGCCTGGGCATACAGCATGACCCGTGCAGCCAGCTGTTGGGCAGATTCGGCCAGCAGTGTTTGCGCCAGCGCTTCTGGTGCCGACCAGACCAGGGACACCTGCTGACCTGCCAGTGGCAACAGCGCGATGATGCCATCGTCGCCAAGAAACCATTGATGCGCCACGCCATGATGCGGCTGGCTGCAGCTGAAATTGGCCACCACGCCGCGCTGTCCATAAGAGCGGTAATCGAGTCCGATATCGGCCTGATTGCGCATCCAGGATTGCGCGCCATCCGCGGCAACCCAGAGATCGGCCTGCAGCGAGGTGCCATTGTCGAGCTGAAGTTGAGTAAAATCGGCCGACATCGCCCGGGTCTTGCCGACCACGATGCGGACATTGGCCGCAAACCGCAGAGCCGAGTCGAGTGCCTGATTGAGATTCTGGTCTTCGACTATCCAGGCCATGCTCAGTTCGCTGGCCGCATAGGCATCGAGCACCAGTCGG
This sequence comes from uncultured Oxalobacteraceae bacterium, assembly GCA_903862415.1. Lineage (GTDB taxonomy): Bacteria > Pseudomonadota > Gammaproteobacteria > Burkholderiales > Burkholderiaceae_D > Solimicrobium. The sequence continues at coordinate 13,835 of CAIOYD010000033.1, forward strand.
GCACCGTTGGCATCAAACACTTGCATGGCCTCGACCGGGGCAACGCGTTCAGGAACGAGCGCATCCCATACTTTTAAGCGGCTCAGCAGATTTTTGGCGGTATGGTTGAGGGCAAATACGCGGGCATCCCAGTCAGGTGACATTTTGCGCGCCACGCTGGCGGCTTCGTCCGGACATAATAACAACACCGAATAGCCCGCCTGGGCAAACCCCAGCGCCGCGGCCTTTCCCACTGCCCCATTCCCGATGACACCAATGTCACAACGCATAATGACCCGCTAAAAAAATCAATGTTCTCATTATAACGGTTACAGCCAATTAAGCCCGTACATGGCACTCAAGAAATAATTTACATCAGGGCTTCCCTTTATGTCTGAAGCTGTCTATAATGTCGGTCTTGGCCTGGTAGCTCAGTCGGTAGAGCAGAGGATTGAAAATCCTTGTGTCGGTGGTTCGATTCCGCCCCGGGCCACCAAGAATGCGCAGTAAAATCAACGGGTTACAAGTTCACACTTGCAACCCGTTTTTTATTTTAAAGTTTTGGTAGGCGCTTGGTAGGAAAGTTGAGGTGCGGCATACGTGTGTGTCTCGATGTTAAAAGCCACATCCAACTATTTGCAACAGGGCTTTGCAAGCCCAAAGCTATTAATTTCATAGAATTCCATCATTCCCGGTCCATCAATACATTCACGCGCAAATTGACCAATGCGCTCATGCCCATGAAATCCAAAAAATTCACCCGAAAACTCGCAGAATGCCTCATTTAGGGCATTGCCTTTAGACGACTAGAGGGATACCCTTGCTCATCCATTAAAATTGATAAATACGAAACAATATATAAATTACTACAAAATTAAAGGGAGGCGACATGGCACGACGCGCATTTTTTAGTTTTCACTATCAGCGAGATGTTTGGCGAATTAACCAGATTCGGAACATTCCAAATGTCACAGGGTGTGCAGCGGCAGGCTTTCTAGACGCTTCATTGTGGGAAAAAACAAAAAATACAAGTGATGCGGCAATCAAAAAACTCATTGATGATGGGTTACATAACACGTCGGTAACTGTCGTATTCATTGGCAATCAGACCGCAAATCGTAAATATATTAATTACGAAATACAAAAATCAATAGATCGTGGCAACGGAATCGTTGGAATTCAAATTCACCATCTAAAAGACAAAAATTTAAAGGCCGATGATCAAGGTACAACACCTAAATTACTGACCGATAACGGATACAAAGTATACAAATACGTAGACCATGACACGCTAGCCAAACGAATTGAAGAAGCCGCAAAAGCCGCTGGAAAATAGCGATTTCAAAGTGCAGTGACTTGATTACAGCTGTGCCGATGGATCCAATATAAATGCTGCAGCCATACAAGGGTATGCAATCCAGCGCCAACAAGGAACAACATGACTAGACGTGTATTTTACAGTTTCCATTACATACCAGATAGCTGGCGCGCCTCACAGGTGCGAAACATCGGTGCTGTAGAGGGTAACCAACCGGCAAGCGACAATGATTGGGAATCCGTCAAGGGTGGTGGTGACGCCGCAATAGAAAAATGGATCGATGGTCAACTGGATGGGCGAACTTGTACAGTAGTTCTAGTAGGCAGTGACACTGCAAAGCGCAAATGGATTGACTACGAAATTCACAAGTCATGGAATTCAGGTAAAGGTATTGTCGGAATACATATTCACAACTTAAAAGATACATCACAAAAGCAAAGCAAAATAGGCGCAAATCCATTTGAACACATTACTATGAAGCGCGACAATGGTCGTCTTTCCTCGATCGTCAAAACATACAATCCACCGTACTCCGATAGCAAACAGGCGTATGACTATATCAAACAAAACCTACGCGGCTGGATTGAAGAAGCCGTTAAGATTCGCAACTCCTACTAATTCCGGAATATGGCACTCTATCGAATTGCAGTAATTGGGTCGCCAACTTCGGCGCAGTTGAAGGCACTGAAGAAATATCTCTCCAAAGCTGAGATTCGCTTCAAATTGAAACCTGGGATAGATATCAAGTTAATGGTTGCTCCAACTTCATTTCGCCCCGATTCAAAATGCTCTTCAGCTGCAATTTTTTTTGGAGGAGCCAACTCAAAAAAATTTGATGTTGCTGCAATGCTCGACGTTGGCACAATTCCTATCTTACCTGTTGCATCACTTCCTAAAAACGTAAGCAAAGAAATTCCAGATCTACTATCTAGACTTAATTGCGTCTTCTACAAACAGGATGGTTCGGAAAGGGTCTTTGCCTCTCTTCTCGAATGTATAGGTCTTCTGCCAAGGCAACGTCGTGTCTTTCTTAGTTATCGTCGAGCCGATGCAACTCCTGTAGCAGTTCAACTTTTTGCCGAATTATCAGCAAGGCATTATGAGGTATTTCTTGATACGCACAAGGTGGACGCAGCTGTTGATTTTCAGGAGAGCCTGTGGCATAACCTGTGCGATGTCGACATTCTAATAATGCTAGATACACCCAAATATTTTGAGAGCCGTTGGACTGCTGCTGAATACGGTCGTGCTTTGGCAAAAGGTATCGGCATATTGAGGGTGCAATGGCCACGCTTCACACCGTCAAAAATAACTGGAACTTCTAGCCTTGTTGAGCTCGCATCCACCGAATTCAAAAAAGACCAAACACTTTCAACTAACGCGTTGTCGCGAATATGTAATAGCTTGGAAGATTTTCGCAGTCTAGCCCATGCAACGCGACATCAGAGCATTGTAAGTGCAGTTCAAGATGCGGTGAAAAAGGTACAAGGTAAAGTCAATGGAATAGATGCAAACCGCGCAATGCAAATCACCCTGCGGTCCGGTCGCAAGCTAATAATTCAACCCACACTAGGCGTGCCTACTGCTGTTACGCTTCAAAACGTACTTGATCAAGCAGGCTCAACTGAGTCTGCCATCGTATTTGATCATATTGGAATCATGCCCTCATGGCTGCAACACATGGAGTGGCTTAAGACCAAAGTAAAGGGTGCAAGGTGGGTCAAAATGACAGAGGCCGCGTGGGATTTCGGTGGATGGGAGACTTAATATGGGAAGAATCTTCTTGTCTGCAAGTGTCCCAATCAAAGGACGCGGTGATTTTTATGAGTCAGCAAACCCGTTCTTAATTCAATTTGCCGTGAGAGAGTTACTAACTGTTTGTCTAGGCCGACGAACAATCGTCTGGGGCGGCCATCCCGCTATCACTCCAATGGTATGGGCAGTTTGCGAAAGCTTAGGCGTGGAATATTCAAAAGCTGTAAAGTTGTATCAAAGCTGCTTTTTCGAAGATGTCTTCCCCGAAGAAAATCTGCGATTTCAAAACGTTAAATACATACCTGCAGTTGATGGAAGTCGCGATGAAAGCCTAAAGAAAATGCGTCGTGCGATGCTTCGAGGCCATTTTGAAGCGGGTGTTTTTATCGGTGGCATGGAGGGAGTTTTTGATGAGTGTGAAATGTTTCGCGAATTGCATCCAAACGCAAAAATCGTCGCATTACGTGCTCCGGGTGGGGCCGCTATGCAACTGGCAAAACAACTTCGCCAAAAGAACGATGGCGTAGACTTCGCAAGAATATTCCATCGCAAACTCAAAATTCTGGCACAAGAGAGTCGCAGAAACAAACTCTGACTACCAAAAATTTACAGACCAAGTTTTTATCTAATATTGACAACGTGAATAGGGGCCGCCGATCTTGATCTTTTTAATTAATTACATGGGCCAGCCGCAATATGGAAAGATCTCCTGATAAACTCAATTTGAACGAAAGTTATCGATTCGATGTCACGATAGGAAACAATGGAAACCAATTCGTAGGGGAGCTATCGCTCACCCCGAAGGTGTGTACCTTGATCATCCGGGGTGACATGTCAGAGGGCCGTCGACATTCGTTTGACATACAAGGGATAGACGAACTCTCATGTGAATGTTTCGGTGGAATGTTTCTTTTGATCGGCCTAAGCGGAGAAGGATTTGGCATCCGTCATATTCAGTACCACCCAATGCCCGTTTCCCATTTCGAAATTAAATACCGGATATCCCATGCATTTTATAGTCGCGC
>CAIOYD010000034.1 GCA_903862415.1 uncultured Oxalobacteraceae bacterium
AGCATCAAGTCATCAAGGTGGTGAAGTTATACCAACATAAACAGGTATTAAAAGTTAAATAGTTACCTAATATAAACAAATATCCCTCAAGTAACTGGCAAGTCTTTACAAATTTGCTTCCACAATGCATCATCTTTGAAAACCAATTCAGGATTGACATTTTATGGCTGAAGTACTTACTAACCAACCCACCCCGATTCCGGGATTGGCACGCGCGCTATTACAGGCGAACCGGTTATCCATGGCCCAAATGGACCCCGCCATCAAAAAAACCCAGATTGAAAAAATTCCTTTCATTGATGCTCTTTTATCAATGAAAACCATCAAACCGCGTGAATTAGCGGTATTTTGCTCTGAAACGTTCGGTTATTCGCTCATGGATATCGATGCGTTCAATCCAACCTCGTTTCCTGAAAAAATAGTTGATCAAAAATTAATGCAGGCGCAACGCATTATTGCGCTGGCCAAACGCGGCAACAAAGTATCTGTCGCCATTTCCGATCCAACCAATATTCAGGCACTCGATCAAATCAAGTTTCAAACCGAACTCATTGTTGAACCTATCCTCGTTCAGCACGATTTATTGGTGCACATCTTAGAAAAGTTGGCCAAATCCTCCGAGCAGAATCTCAATGAGCTCATCGGCGATGACATGGACATCGATTTTGGCGAAGCGGATTCCGGTGCCAATGCGGCGGCCGAAGCGGCCTCGAATGAAGTGGATGATGCGCCGGTGGTGCGCTTCCTGAATAAAATTCTGCTCGACGCCATTAATATGGGCGCTTCCGATTTGCATTTTGAACCGTTTGAAAAGTTTTACCGCATCCGTTTTCGCGTCGATGGTGAATTGCGCGAAATTGCCCAGCCTCCTTCAGCCATCAAAGAAAAATTGGTATCGCGCATTAAAGTTCTGTCGCGCCTGGACATCTCGGAAAAACGGGTTCCGCAGGATGGCAGGATGAAATTAATGATGTCGCAAATCCGCGCCATTGATTTCCGCGTCAGCACTCTGCCTACGCTGTTTGGTGAAAAAGTGGTTATGCGTATTCTCGACGGTTCCCAGGCGCAAATGGGGATTGATGCACTCGGTTACGATGCTGATCAAAAAGCCATTCTGATGGACGCGATTCAGCGTCCGTATGGCATGGTACTGGTTACTGGACCAACCGGCTCCGGAAAAACCGTGTCACTCTACACTTGTTTAAACGTCATCAATAAACCGGGCATCAATATTTCGACAGCGGAAGATCCGGCCGAGATTAATCTGCCTGGTGTAAATCAGGTGAATATCAATGACCGGGCTGGACTGAGCTTTCCAGTGGCCCTGAAATCTTTCCTGCGTCAGGATCCGGATGTGATCATGGTGGGTGAGATCCGGGATCTGGAAACAGCCGATATTGCCATTAAAGCGGCGCAAACTGGTCACATGGTGTTTTCCACCCTGCATACCAATGATGCGCCTTCGACCCTGACCCGCCTGATGAATATGGGTGTGGCGCCGTTTAATATTGCCTCTTCGGTGATTTTAATTACCGCGCAGCGGCTGGCGCGTCGTCTGTGCACCTGCAAAAAACCGGTTTCCATTCCCGATCTGGCGCTGCTCGACGCCGGCTTTGAAGAATCCATGCTCGATGGCACCTGGACCCCGTATCATCCGGTAGGCTGTGAACGCTGCAGCGGATCTGGCTATAAAGGCCGGGTCGGTATTTATCAGCTCATGCCGATCAGCGAAGATATTGAACGCATCATTCTGGCTCATGGCAGTGCACTTGATATTGAAAAACAGGCCAAAAGCGAAGGCGTGCGCACCTTGCGCGAATCCGGATTAATCAAAGTAAAGCAGGGCTTGACCAGTCTTGAAGAAATTTTAGGCTGTACCAACGCCTAGGCATTCCCTAAACGTAACACACCAATTTACCAATAACGATAACGCGACTGTTTCAGGATAAGACATATGGCAACTGCCCCGACTAAAACGACCAATACCGTCAAAGACTTTATCTATAGCTGGGAAGGCAGGGATAAAGCTGGCAAACAGGTCAAAGGCGAAATTCGCGCCGGTGGTGAAAATATTGTCAGCGCCACCTTGCGTCGGCAGGGAATTCTGGTCACCAAGGTAAAAAAGAAATCCTACTCGACCGGCCAAAAGGTTACGGAAAAAGACATTGCCTTGTTCACTCGACAGTTAGCAACCATGATGAAGGCCGGTGTACCTTTGTTGCAATCGTTTGATATTGTCGGCAAAGGCCACTCCAATCCTTCGGTATCCAAATTAATTATGGAAATTCGCGGCGATGTGGAAACCGGTACCAGTCTGAGTCAGGCGTTCCGCAAATTTCCACTGTATTTTGATCCACTGTTTTGCAATCTGGTCGGCGCCGGTGAGCAGGCCGGTATTCTGGAGGATCTGCTGACCCGTCTGGCGATTTACAAAGAAAAAACTGTAGCGATGAAGGCCAAGATCAAAGGCGCGCTAATGTATCCGGTATCGATTATCGGCGTGGCGTTTGTCGTCACCGCCGTGATTATGGTCTGGGTGGTACCTGCCTTTAAAGAAGTATTTAAAAGCTTTGGCGCCGATTTGCCGGCACCGACCTTAATCGTCATGGGCGTCTCGGATTTCACCGTAAAATACTGGTATCTGGTGTTCGGGATTCCGGGTGCCGGTTTGTACCTGTTTTTCCAGGCCTGGCAACGTTCCCTCGAAGTGCAGCGTTTCATGGATAAACTACTGCTGAAGTTACCGATTTTTGGTGAAATTATTCGTAAAGCCACGATTGCCCGCTGGACTCGTACACTCGCCACCATGTTTGCTGCCGGTGTGCCGCTGGTGGAGTCGCTCGATTCGGTCGCCGGTGCCGCCGGTAACGCCGTCTATGGGGACGCCACCATACGGATTCAGAACGAAGTTACCTCGGGTACCAGCTTAACCATTGCCATGCAAAATTCCGATGTATTCCCGAACATGGTCACACAAATGGTGTCAATCGGTGAAGAATCCGGTTCGCTCGATGGCATGCTGGGCAAGGTGGCCGATTTTTATGAAGAAGAAGTCGACGAAGCTGTCGCTTCCATGTCGGCTCTGATGGAACCGCTGATCATGGTGTTTTTGGGTGTGATTATTGGTGCCCTGGTGGTTGCCATGTACCTGCCTATCTTTAAACTTGGCGCTGTGGTCGGATGAGTTTTGCTTCGATTTATATTGTTGGCCCCGGAAGTTGGCCGGTCAGTCTGCTTGCAGGGCTGCTCGGCTTACTCATCGGCAGTTTTTTGAATGTGGTGATTTATCGCCTCCCAAAAATGATGCAGCGCCAGTGGGATAATTATGTCGCCGAACAAAGCGACAAAGAATTACCCCATCAAGATGAATTTAACCTGATGTTGCCGCGCTCAGCCTGTCCACACTGTGGCCATCAGATCAGTGCGATGGAAAATATTCCGGTGATCAGCTATCTGGCACTGCGGGGTAAATGTGCAGGTTGCCGTGCACCCATTTCACCCCGTTATCCGCTGGTGGAAATGGCCACGGCCTTGCTGTCGTTTGTGCTGGTCTGGCATTTTGGCAGCGGCCTGGCTGGTGTGGCAGCGCTGTTGTTTGGCTTTTTCATGATAGCCTTGGCGTTGATTGATTTTGATACCCAGTTGCTGCCTGACGATCTCACCCTGCCACTGTTGTGGTGCGGGTTGCTCATCAACACTCAGGGAACCTTTTGCAGCCTCAATGACGCCGTTATTGGTGCTGTGCTCGGCTATCTGACTTTATGGTGCGTATACTGGGCTTTCAAACTGCTGACTGGCAAAGAAGGCATGGGTTACGGTGATTTCAAATTACTCGCGGCTCTGGGTGCCTGGTGTGGCTGGGCAGCCATGCCACTCATTATCCTGCTGTCCTCGCTTGCCGGTGCCGTCATCGGCATTAGTCTGATGGTGTTTGCCAAACGTGGCCGCGATGTCCCTATGCCGTTTGGTCCATTTCTGGTGATTGCCGGTTTAATCGCGCTGCCGTTTGGACACCATCTCAATCAAACCTATCTGGGCATGGCATTTTGAGTTCCGGCATCGCCTCTCTGAGCACCAATAAACTGCTCGTCGGCCTCACTGGCGGGATAGGCAGCGGCAAAAGCAGTGTAGCCAATGGCTTTGCCGCTCTCGGTGCTTCGATCATCGATGCCGATGCTATCTCACATCAATTAACCCTGCCGGGTGGTGCAGCTATCAATCCGATTCGCGTCACTTTTGGCGACCACATGATTACCCCCGAAGGTGCCATGGACCGGGCAAAAATGCGCGCACTGATTTTTTCCGACAGTGGTCAAAAAAAACAGCTCGAAGCTATTCTGCACCCATTAATCCGTGCCGAAGTTGCCCATCAAACAGCCACCGCGGAGGGTTTGTACATTATGTACGTAATACCACTGCTGGTAGAAACCGGTAACTGGAAACTGGCCCGGATTCTGGTCGTGGATTGTGCTGAAGAAGTGCAGATTGAACGTGTCATGCAGCGGGATCACCTGCCGGAAAACCTGATCCAGAAAATCATGGCGCAACAGGCCAGTCGTGCGCAACGTCTGGCTGTGGCCACTGACGTAATTTCAAATCAGGGCACTTTTGAAGACCTGATACCGGAGATTAACCGTCTGCATCAACTTTACTGTCAATTATCTTCATCAAAACAAACAGAGTATTTGTAATTTTTCCCGGCTTGGTTCAAAATCACGTAAATTAAATATAAACAGAGACAGGGACAGACGCAGCGCGAGTACAGCAGATCACTCAGCGCAGGCAATACTTTCTCAGCCAGAATAGATGATGTACTTCAGCCGCACCAGTTCGTAGCCTGACCACTTTTACAGGGAAACTACTTTGATTGTTTACGAATACCCTTTCAACGAGCGTATTCGCACGTTACTGCGACTGGAAGACCTGTACGAAAAATTTGTCTTTTTTTTAAATCAGGAACACCCGCTACAACATCATGTCGCACTCTCGACCATTTTTGAAATGCTCGAAGTTGCCGGTCGTGCCGATCTGAAATCCGACCTGATTCAAGAACTGGAAAAACAGCGTCAAACCCTGCTGGGCTTCCGTTCCAATCCGAATGTCGCCACCGACATGCTCAACGCTATTATCGAAGACATCAATCGTATCAGCAGCAATCTGATGGCGGTGCAGGGAAAATCCGGTCAGAATATCCGCGAAAACGAATGGCTCATGAGCATACGTGGACGTACCATCATTCCGGGTGGTGCCTGTGAATTTGATCTGCCGTCCTACCATGCGTGGCAAAATAACAGCAGTTCCAAACGGCGTGCGGATATTAACCACTGGTTTGCCCCGCTGGTGCCCCTGTTTGAAGCCATTGCCCTGACGCTGCGCTTATTGCGCGAATCCGGCAACACCACCAAAATGATTGCCCAGGCGGGCAGTTATCAGCAAATGCTGCAGGGGAAAACCTATCAGATGATTCGACTGAGTCTGGATGAAACCCTGGGAGCAATTCCGGAAATTTCAGCCAACAAGTATATGTTGTGGGTGCGCTTCATGTCACAGGACGGCACCCTCAAACCACGCGCCGTGGAAAGCGAAATTCCGTTTGAACTCACCCTGTGTAACTTTTAATTGAATCAGCACGCCATGATTGTAGATTGCCCGCAATGCAGTAAAAAAGTCCTTTGGGACAGTAAAAATCCCTACCGGCCGTTCTGCTCTGAACGCTGCAAACAAATTGACCTGGGTGCCTGGGCGGAAGAAAGCTATGTCATTGCCAGCACCTCGCCTGAACCGGATGAGCTGGGCGACGAAGATACTTCTATTTGAAATGGTGTATTACGCTATGCTAATACACCCTACAAATCTGCTTGTCTGGGTAACCATTCGAGTAAAGGAATGGTGGCTGGCAACAAGGGCTGTACCTCGATTGAACCGCCCTGCCAGGCGAGTTGCTGACCTTCGAGTCCCTGCGGCTCACCCTGCCAGCCGCGACACAAATAAAAATGCAGCCGCACATGGGCGTGGGGATAGACGTATTCGCAGCCACACCAGGGTTGGGCCTGCTCAGGATCAATCTGCACACCCAACTCTTCGTTAAATTCGCGCACCAGCGCAGCAAGAATCGCTTCACCGAGCTCAACCTTGCCACCCGGAAACTCCCAATAACCTGCATAAGGCTTGCCTGCCGGACGCTGCGCCATTAACACCGCACCTGAAGCGGCAAGTAAAATACCGACCGCCACATTCACGGGTTCAGGGACTGGAGTCACTTCAGAGCCCATGTTCACCTACCCAGGCGCGGGCAAACTGATTGGCCACCCGTCCGGAGCGCGAACCGCGCTGCAGTGCCCAGCGCAACGCATCGGCGCGTGCAGCGACAATGTGTTCTGCGCTACACCCCAGCCGACTCAGCCAGTGGGCCACGATGTCAAGATAATCATCTTGCCCGAACGGATAAAAGGAGACCCACAGGCCAAACCGTTCTGACAGGGAGATTTTTTCTTCCACGGTTTCACCCGGATGCAGATCGCCGTTTTCACTCCGATGGTAGCTACTGTTATCCGCATGACTTTCCGGTAACAGATGACGACGGTTGGAGGTGGCATAAATCAGCACATTGTCCGACTGGGCGGAAATACTGCCATCGAGCGCCACCTTGAGCGCTTTATAACCGCGCTCACCTTCTTCGAAGGACAGGTCATCACAAAAGAGTATGAATTTTTCCGGACGGTCAGCGACCAGCTCAACGATGTCGGCCAGATCATGCAGATCGTCTTTATCGACTTCGATCAGGCGCAATCCCTGGTCCGCAAACTGGTTCAGACAGGCTTTGATCAGTGAAGATTTACCGGTGCCGCGCGCGCCGGTGAGTAGTACATTGTTAGCCGGACGACCGGCAATGAACTGACGGGTATTTTGTTCGATTAGCTGCTTCTGAGTGTGAATCTGCTGCAAATCATCGAGCCTGATGGGCGCGAGCTGACGAACCGGATGCAAATAACCGCGTCCCTGACGCACGCGCCAGCAAAAAGCATAGCCCTGCTCAAAATCGGCAGACTGAACTGCCGGTGGCAACAAGGCTTCCACCCGGTCGATTAACAGTTCTGCGCGGCGCAAAAAAAGCGTGAGTTGATCCATGCCGGTCAGGAGCGATAATCAGCGTTGATGGTGACATACTCATGCGACAGATCGCAGGTCCAGACAGTAGCAGTGGCGTTACCGCGATTGAGCAGCACACGGGTGAGAATTTCACTTTGCTTCATCACCCTTTGACCGTCACTTTCCTGATAAGCCGGATTACGTCCACCCTGTCTGACCACGAGCACCTCATCCAGATACAGATCAACCTGCGCCACATCAAGATCGTCCACCCCAGCTTTGCCGATGGCCATGAGCAAACGGCCGAGATTCGGATCGGAAGCAAAGAAAGCGGTTTTGACCAGCGGCGAGTTGGCAATCGAATAGGCGATCTGGCGGCATTCTTCCACGCTGCGTCCCTGCTCAACCGTGACCGTCATGAATTTGGTGGCACCTTCGCCGTCGCGCACGATCATTTGCGCCAGTTCCTGAGCCAGACTGATCACGGCGGCGGCTAATTCGGCATATTCGGTACTGTCAATACTGCTGATTTGCGTACCGGTGACGCCGGTGGCAATGAGTATAAAGCAGTCATTGGTGGAGGTGTCGCCATCAATCGAGATGCAGTTGAAAGAGCTGTCGGCCGCCTGTCGTACCAAGTGTTCGAGCACCGGTTGCGTCACGTTGGCATCCATGGCGATATAACCGAGCATGGTCGCCATGTTGGGCATAATCATGCCGGCACCTTTGCTGATGCCGGTCAAAGTGATGGTATGTTCACCCACCTGCACCTGACGGGAAGCCGCTTTGGGCTGGGTATCAGTGGTCATGATGGCTTCGGCGGCGCTATACCAGTTGTCAGCCGACAGATTGGCAATGGCTGCCGGCAAGCCGGCAATCAGACGTTCTACCGGCAATGGTTCCAGAATCACACCGGTGGAAAAGGGCAACACCTGCGAGGCCTCACAGCCCAGCAGTTGTGCCAGCGCACTGCAGGTTTCATTGGCCGCCACCAGTCCGGTCACACCGGTACCGGCATTGGCATTGCCGGTATTGACTACCAGCGCACGGATAGGCGCATCCGCCAACACGGCAGCCGAAGCCAGATGTGCCTTACATACCTGCACCGGAGCGGCGCAAAAACGATTCGAAGTCACCACGCCAGCCACTCTGGCACCCGGTGTGAGCTTCATCACCAGCAGATCTTTACGATCCGCCTTGCGTATACCAGCCTGAGCAAAGCCAAGCTCAATACCAGCCACAGGCAACAACGCCGCAGCCACCGGAACAGGAGAATTTACCGCCATCATAATTCCTAAGAATGAAAATCAGCCTGTATTGTAGGGCATAGGCCGGAAAATCTATATATTCCGACTAAAAATTTACACGTGGTCGGGTATCATACGAGACTCAGGATTTAATGAAATTCACGGAATTTATGCCCAAAATCGACTATCTTCACAACGACATTTCCACACAGCACTTCCCGGTGTTAATTACTCTGGCGCTATGGAGTATGCCGTTATCGCAGAATCGGTTGCTGGATTTTTTGCATACGTCTTTCGTAGCTTTACAGTATGAAAATAATACCAATGCCAGCAACATTAAAGTCGCCTTAAGCCAGTTAGCTGAACAGGGTTGCATTTACAACAAACCAGGGCTGGGCTATCAATGTTCGCCAGAAACCGCGCATGCTGTGCTGCTGCATTTGCAGCAAAAAAATGAATTAAGTCGCTGGATCAATGAAATTCAGGAATTTCTGAAAAAAAATCGCGAATATTCCACCTGGGCCACACCCTCAAGCCAGTTCTGTCAGCGAGAAATGTTGTTTGCTGCGCTCACTAATGATTTGCCGCGGCTCGGTCAGTGGCGTGGACAGTTTTTTGCCTTTGCCAATACCTACGAAGATTTAACGGCGCAACAATTGTTTGCCACTGCCGCCGGAGCACAGCTTTTCTCGCAGCTCCAACCTAATTTTCAGAGTATTTTGCTCTTCGATCTGTTTTCTGCCGCCAGCTGGATGCTTGAGGACTGCTCGCCCGCATGGGACTATGCTATCACTCACATCCACGACCGCTTTGGCAACGATGCGATGTTGCTCGATGTGATGTGCATGCAGGCGATTTTGCGTGGTGCGGAACCTGCTCTGCAAGAGGAACTGAATGGGCGCGCTCATGGTTATTCGAGTGCCATTCGTCAACTGTTGCAGGGAGAATATAACGCCAGCGGACAAAGCTTTCAGCTATTACTGGCCGAGCGCAAACAAAAAACCGGCAAGCGCAAATTATTCATCCCCGATCTGGCCGGGCTGTTTTTTACCACCACCCAATTGGCGCTCAATACCGACACCCATATCAGGCAGGCCAAAGAACAATGCGATGATGGCTGCAAATTACGTCAGGCGCAGTTTTATCCAGCGATTAAACCCCTGATTGAACATCTCAGCAAAGGCATACCGTTGATTGCCAAATCGAACAGCCAGTATGTGCAGAGTCTGGATGATGTGTTTGTCCGTCTGGCGTACTTCTGGCAGGATTGCACGTCAACCGATGCCGATCTGCGTCACCTTAACCAGCTGTGCAAACTCAGTCATCAGCGCGGCTATCGGTGGGTGGCAGCAGAAATCGACCAGCTGCGTCATGTCCAGACCGGCGCCACGTTGGAGTTTCCCGACTGGCACAGTGAGCAGCACTTAAAACCGTTATGCCTGTCATGGCAACGGGAAGCCACCTGGCAACGTGCGCTGACGGCACTGGCACAGTTAAAAACCGCCCAGACCGGCGCGGATAGCCGCATAGCCTGGTTTATTGAATGCGAAGATCACTACATCAATCTGGAGCCGCGCGAGCAAAAACGCAATGCCAAAGGCAGTTGGAGTAAGGGCCGGCCGGTAGCACTCAAACGGCTGTCGTACGAGCAGGACAGTTTTTCCGGCATCGTCGAACAGGATAAAAAAATCGCCAGCTGCATCCGCAAATCGTATGACAACTATTACGGTGCGAGTGACTATGAACTCAATGGTGAAAAAGCGCTGCCGTTTTTAATCGGCCATCCGGCAGTATTCTGGCTCGATGCACCCGAGGTGCAGATCGACATCGTCAAAGGCGAAGCTGCCCTGATCATGCAGCAGCAGGGTGACAAAATTCATTTGCAGTTAGAGCCGTCCATGCATGAAGATCAGCCGGTGATCTGGCGCAAACAAACACCAACCCGTCTGGTGGTCTATCCGGCTTCGGCAGAAATCAAACAGATTGCCGGCATCATCGGTTCTGGCCTGTCTGTCCCGGAAAACGCCAAGGCGCAGCTGGTGGCCGTGATTGCCGCGATTGCACCGCATCTGGCCATCCATTCCGATTTACCGGAACTGGCCCGGCACATCGACAAAATCAGCGCCGACCAACGTCTGTATGCGCATTTATTGCCGCTCAAGGATGGCTTGCGGATTCAGTTTTTAGTGCGCCCGATACCGGATGGCAGCTGGTTTGCCCCGGCTAAAGGCTCACTCAATATTGTCGGCGAATTTCACGGCAAGGCAGTGCAGACCAGCCGTGATTTTAAGCACGAACAACTCCAGCTCGATACCGTCATGCAGCACTGTCCGTCACTGACGCTGGCAGAACAAAATGGTCAGGAATGGGAATTCGGCCATCCGGAAACCTGCCTGGAAATTCTCTCTGAACTCAATGCCTGCAAAGAGGCGGCCAGTCTGGAACTGGTCTGGCCGGAAGGCGAACGCTTCCGGATCAAATCCACCCGCGGTCTGGGGCAGTTGCAGTTATCGATTAAAAAACAGGGTGACTGGTTTGTCGCCGGTGGCGAAATTCAACTCGACGATGGCAAGGTGATTGCGCTGCGCGAATTGCTGCATCTGGTACAAACCGCCACGGGACGCTTTATTGCGCTGGGCGAAAATAACTTCCTGGCGTTAACAGACAGTTTTAAAAAACGTCTCCAGGAACTCAATGCACTGGGCGAAACCAGCGGCAAAGATGGCTTGCGCATCAATCAGCTGGCGTCACCGTTTTTAGCCGAACTGGCGGATGAAGCGGGCGATTTGCAGGCCGATGCCGCATGGCAGAAACAGGTTAAACGACTCGACAGTCTGGCAAGTTATGTGCCGCAATTGCCCTCAACCCTGCAGGCCAGTCTGCGTGACTATCAGCAGGAAGGTTATCAATGGCTTTCTCGTTTAGCGCACTGGGGCGTGGGTGCCTGTCTGGCCGATGATATGGGGCTGGGCAAAACCGTGCAGATACTGGCGCTGTTACTCGAACGTGCACCGCATGGACCGGCTCTGGTAGTCGCGCCGATTTCTGTGGTGATGAACTGGCAGGCCGAAGCAGCCCGCTTTGCTCCCACCCTGCGGGTGCGTGCCTACCATCAGCAGCGCTCACTCAATGATCTGGGCGCCTTTGATCTGGTGGTGGCCAGTTATGGCATGCTGCAACAGGACAGCGAACAATTCGCCGCCCAACACTGGCACAGTGCCGTGCTGGATGAGGCTCAGGTGATTAAAAATGCCGCCACCAAACGCAGCCAGGCAGCCATGGCGCTGACAGCCGATTTCCGCATCATTGCCAGCGGTACGCCGGTGGAAAATCATCTGGGTGAATTGTGGAATCTGTTCCGCTTTATCAATCCCGGTCTGCTCGGCTCCAAAGACCGTTTTGCCGAACGTTTCAGCAATCCGATCGAACGCGGTGACAAACAGGCGCGCAATCATTTGAAACGTCTGATTCAGCCATTTATTTTACGTCGCACCAAAACCCAGGTGCTCAGCGAACTGCCGGCCCGTACTGAAATCACCCTGCAGGTGGAACTGTCAACCGAAGAGCGTCAGCTGTACGAAGCGCTACGTCAGGAAGCGCTCGACAAAATTGCCCACATGTCGCCCGAACAGGGAAAATCGATGCAGGTGTTGGCCGAAATTACCAAACTCAGACGCTTTTGCTGCAACCCGAAACTGGTGCTCAAAAATACCGATATTCCCGGCAGCAAACTGGCCGCCTTTGCCGACATTGCCGAAGAATTGCTCGATAACCGCCACAAGGCGCTGGTGTTCAGTCAGTTTGTCGATCATCTGGCAATTGTCCGTGCCTGGCTGGAACACAAAGGCATCGCGTATCAATATCTGGATGGCAGCACACCGGCGGCCGAACGCAAAAAACGCGTCGATGCCTTTCAGGCTGGCGAAGGCGATATTTTCCTCATCAGTTTAAAAGCGGGCGGCACCGGTTTAAATCTGACCGCCGCCGATTATGTGATTCATTTAGATCCGTGGTGGAATCCGGCGGTCGAAGATCAGGCATCAGATCGCGCCCATCGCATGGGACAACTGCGTCCGGTCACCATTTACCGCCTGGTGGCGCAGCAAACCATCGAAGATAAAATCATCGCCCTGCACGCACAAAAACGCGACCTGGCCGACAGCCTGCTCGAAGGCGGCGATATGTCAGCCAAACTGGATACGGCCGCGCTGTTGCGGCTGTTGAAGGAATCGACTTAACTATCCTATCCCCAGCGCAATCACCCCGCCAGCAATACACAGAGCCCCGGTGATGCGCAGCCAGCGGTCGCCTTCGCCTAACAGGTGACCACCCAGCAGCGCGGCGAACAGCATCGACACTTCACGTGCCGGTGCCACATGGCTGAGCGGCGCGGTTTGCATGGCAAAGAGCACCAGTGCATAGGATATCGGACTGATGGCAGCGACGATGACGACATATTTCCATTGTGCGCGCCACAGAGTTCTGGCCGTGGGCAGGTCGCGCAACACCACCGGCAACAGCAATGCCGAGCGAATAAAATTACTGATGTAGTCGAGTAAAATAGGTGACATCAACAACACCTTGACGGCATAGCCATCGAGCAGAGTGTAACTGGCAATGAGCATGCCGGTCAGCACGCCGTAATAGATACCCTGCTGAATGCGCCTGCGGGTTTCCGGCAGCATGGCAGCACGAAACAATCCCGGACCACCGGCGATCAAAAACACCCCGGTCACCACCGCCAGTATGCCGCACACGCCAGGCAGGGAAATTTTTTCACCCAACAAAAACAGCGCTGCAAAAGAAGAAATCAACGGACCGGTGCCACGCGCCAGCGGATACACCACGGTTAAATCGGCTTCGCGATAACCGCGCAACAGCGTCATGAAATACAGATTATGGATCACGCCGGAAGCGACGATGAAGCTCCACTCTTTCCAACCCCACAGCGGCACCACCTGCCAGCCGACATAGATGCCCACCGGTGCCCAGATCAGCATGAGCAGCAGATTGGCAAAACAGGCGAAGCGACCATCACCACCGGCTTTTTTAGCCGCGATATTCCAGATGGCGTGGATCAGTCCGGCCAGCATCACCATGGCGAAAGAGGTGGGAGTCATGGGGGCTTCCTTTCAAAAAAAAAGGGGACATCGCTGTCCCCTTTTTTAATTTCAAACTAACTGTTAAGCCAGGCGACCGTGACACATTTTGAATTTCTTGCCGCTGCCACACGGGCATGGGTCATTGCGGCCGATTTTCAGGACATGGTTGATCATCGGTTGCTGCTGGTGTTCGTCCGGTGAGGCCGTTGGTGCCAGCAATTCTTCCGGTGCGACATTGGCGTCAAAATCAGCGTGCTGGTAATGGACATTGGCCAGCTGATCCGGTTCAACGGCTTCGATTTCTTCGCGCGACTGTATACGTACCAGCATCACGGTTTTGATGACGTCGTTTTTAATCATTTCGAGCATCTGGGCAAACAATTCAAACGCTTCGCGCTTGTATTCCTGCTTGGGATTTTTTTGCGCGTAACCACGCAAGTGTATCCCCTGACGCAAATGATCGAGTGCGGCCAGATGTTCACGCCAGTGGGTGTCCATGCTTTGCAAAGTAACGCTGCGTTCATAGCGGCTGAACGCTTCACGGCTGACGATGGCAACCTTGTCGTCATAACTTTGCTGGGCAGCGGCAATCACGATGTCGAGCAGATCATGATCGGTCAACTCCGGTTTTTCGTGCAACAGCTGTTGCAACGGTACCTGCAGTTGCCATTCACTGGCCAGACAGCTTTCCAGTCCGGCGATATCCCACTGTTCTTCCACCGATTCTTGCGGCACAAAGCTGCGCACCACGTCGTGGAACACACCCTCACGCAGGGAAGTAATCATCTCGGAAATATCGGTGGCTTCGAGTAATTCATTACGCTGCTGATAGATAACTTTGCGCTGATCGTTGGAGACATCATCGTATTCGAGCAACTGTTTGCGGATGTCAAAGTTACGGGCTTCG
Organism: uncultured Oxalobacteraceae bacterium; assembly: GCA_903862415.1. GTDB lineage: Bacteria > Pseudomonadota > Gammaproteobacteria > Burkholderiales > Burkholderiaceae_D > Solimicrobium. Next base: position 14,346 of record CAIOYD010000034.1, read on the forward strand.
ACTTTGCGCTGGGCTGATTCGATCGAACGCGAAACGATACCGGCTTCGATCGGCTCGCCTTCCGGCATTTTCAGGCGGTCCATAATGGCACGTACCCGGTCACCGGCAAAAATGCGCAGCAGAGCGTCATCGAGACACAGATAAAAACGTGATGATCCAGGATCACCCTGACGACCGGAACGGCCGCGCAACTGATTATCCACGCGGCGTGATTCATGCCGTTCCGTACCGATGATATGCAGGCCGCCAGCACCGACGACGTGGTCATGCAGTGACTGCCACTCGTCGATCAGAGTTTGCGCCTGCTGTTTTTTCTGCTCGTCCGAGAGTGCCGGATTGGCATCGATTAACTGAATCTGTTTTTCGACATTGCCACCCAAAACGATATCGGTACCACGACCAGCCATATTGGTGGCGATGGTAATCATTTTCGGACGACCCGCCTGGGCAATAATTTCCGCTTCACGCGCATGCTGCTTGGCGTTGAGGACGTTATGCGCCAATTTATGCTTGGTCAGAATGCCGGATAATAATTCGGAATTTTCAATCGAAGTGGTACCCACCAACACCGGCTGACCGCGTTCAAAGCAGTCTTTGATGTCGATAAGCATGGCGTTGTATTTTTCTTCCGAGGATTTATACACCTGATCCTGGCGATCCACCCGCTGTGACAGCCGGTTGGGCGGAACCACCACAGTTTCGAGTTTGTAGATTTCCTGGAATTCATAAGCTTCGGTATCGGCCGTACCGGTCATACCGGACAGACGGCTATACATGCGGAAATAGTTCTGGAACGTGATCGAAGCCAGGGTCTGATTTTCGTTTTGAATCCGCACGCCTTCTTTGGCTTCGACTGCCTGATGCAAGCCTTCCGACCAGCGTCGGCCGGTCATGAGACGGCCGGTGAATTCATCCACGATCACGACTTCATTGTTTTGCACCACATAGTGCTGATCTTTAAAGTAAAGTGCATGCGCGCGCAGGGCTGCATACAGATGATGGATGAGTGAAATATTGGCGGCATCGTACAGAGAAGCGCCTTCCGGCAGCAAACCCATCTGGGTCAGAATCTGTTCGGCACGATCGTGTCCGGCTTCAGTGAGCAAGACCTGATGGGCTTTTTCATCTTTGGTGTAATCACCCGGGACTTCCACATGGCCTTTGCCGTCGGGCGTTTCTTCGCCGATCTGCATGGTCAGCAGTTTGGGAACTTCATTGATTTTGTAATACAGATCCGTGTGGTTTTCAGCCTGACCGGAAATAATCAACGGGGTACGGGCTTCATCGATCAGAATCGAATCGACTTCATCGACAATGGCGAAATTGAGTGGCCGCTGCACCCGTTCACTGGCTTCGTACACCATGTTGTCGCGCAGATAATCGAAACCAAATTCATTATTGGTACCGTAAGTAATGTCGGCGGCATACGCGACCTGCTTGGTATCGTGATCCATTTGTGACAGATTCACGCCCGTGGTCAGACCGAGCCAACTGTACAACTGCCCCATCCAGTCGGCGTCGCGCTGGGCCAGGTAATCATTGACCGTCACCACATGCACACCCTTGCCGGAGAGGGCATTCAGGTAGGCAGGCAGGGTTGCCATGAGAGTTTTACCTTCACCGGTACCCATTTCGGCGATTTTGCCATAGTGCAAAACCATACCACCGATCAGCTGCACGTCAAAATGACGCATTTTCAGCGAACGTTTGCTGGCTTCGCGGCACACGGCAAACGCTTCCGGCAGCAACTCATCGAGCGAGGTTCCCTTGGCAACACGGGCTTTAAATTCTTCCGTTTTAGCCTTTAACTGCTCATCAGACAAGGCTTCTAAAACGGGCTCCATGGCATTGATAACGCGCACGGTGCTTTGATATTGCTTTAATAACCGCTGGTTACGGCTACCGAAAATCTTGGTCAGAATGGACATGTTGAATGAGTATATTTATATTGTTAAGCTGAGCGAGCCTGCTCCAGAGTTGGTAAAAATATATGATTAATTCTCACCAACTCAACCCGCGATTCTACCATGTACTACCCATGGAATGCGCAATTCAGACGTTTTTACGCTCCGACGCATATGGTGATTACTTAACCATATGCAAGACTGCCAGAAAAAAAACGGCATTTTTCTAAAAAACAGCCCTGCGCCAAAGTGTTATTCAGGTATTTTGTACGCTGATGGTCGGGAATTTACTGCTCATGTCTTTGGCCTTTTCTGCCACCTTGATAGCCACCTTGCGCGCCATGTCTTTATACAGCGCCGCCACAGGACCGTTTGGCTCAGCGACCACCGTCGGCTTGCCGGAATCAGCCTGTTCGCGGATCGACATCGTCAGCGGCAGGGCGGCGAGCAGTTCCACCTGATATTCGGCACACATCCGGGCACCGCCACCGGCACCAAAAATAGCTTCCTGATGACCGCAGTTGGAGCAGATATGAGTGCTCATGTTCTCAACGATGCCCAGAATCGGAATGCCGACTTTTTCAAACATTTTCAAGCCCTTGCGTGCATCCAGCAGAGCGATATCCTGCGGCGTGGTGACAATCACGGCTCCGGTGACCGGTACTTTTTGCGACAGCGTCAGTTGCACATCCCCGGTACCCGGTGGCATATCGATGACCAGATAATCCAGTTCGCGCCAGTTGGTTTGTTCCAGCAACTGCACCAGCGCCTGCGTGACCATCGGGCCGCGCCAGACCATAGGCTCAGCCGGATCGATCATGAAACCAATGGAAGACACCTGCACATCGTAATTTTCCAGCGGCTCCATGGTTTTGCCATCCAGACTCTCCGGACGATCATCGATACCCATCATCATCGGCAGCGACGGGCCATAAATATCGGCATCCAGGATACCCACGCGGGCACCTTCGGCAGACAGGGCCAGTGCCAGATTGACGGCAGTGGTGGATTTACCGACCCCACCCTTGCCGGAAGCGACTGCAATGATATTTTTCACACCCGGCAATAATTTGATGCCGCGCTGGGCCGTGTGTGCCACAATTTTACTCAACACCTTAACCTGCACTTCAGTCACGCCCGGCAGGCCCGCCAGTTTGCTGACCACCAGTTGACGAATCAAATCAAACTGACTCAGGGCCGGATAACCCAATTCCACCTCAAGATTAACGACCGAACCAAGAAGTTGGATGTTTTTAGCTGATTTTGAGGTAATTAAGTCTTTACCGGTATTCGGATCAATCACCGCGCTCAAGGCGGCCTGAATGTCTGCTACTGTGGTGCTCATGGAATTCTCCTGTCTGTCAATGGCAGCAGTCTATCAGGCATGGGTATGGTCGGCAAAACAAAACCGCGTGTGAACTGGTAAATATCAAAGCTCCCTGGTAGATCCGACAGGCAAAAGCACTGCCAGACAGCTTCAGGGCGCAGGTTCTCGCCGAGGCCTTGCCTTTATGAATAAGTCTGATACAAAAAATCACGGCATCCTTTAAAGCACCCTGCTCACCTGTTAGAATAGCGTCTTTACCCTGACCATTGCCGCCTATGACCCGCCAGCTGTTCGTCACCACTGCCCTTCCCTACGCCAACGGCCCCCTGCACCTGGGGCACATCATGGAATATATCCAGGCTGATATTTGGGTGCGCAATCAGCGCATGATGGGCAATAGCGTGCATTTTGTCTGCGCGGATGATGTCCACGGCGCGCCGGTGATGATCGCCGCTGAAAAAGCCGGGCTGACGCCGCAAGAATTTGTCGCCCAGATCGCGGCCCAGCGCAAACAGTATCTGGATGGCTTTCATATTGCCTTCGATAACTGGCATTCGACCGACGGGATTGAAAACCACCAGCTATCACAGGATATTTACCGCAAGCTCAAAGCAGCCGGCTTCATTACCAGCAAGGTGATTGAACAGTTTTATGATCCGGTCAAAAACATGTTTCTGGCCGACCGCTACATCAAGGGTGAATGTCCCAAGTGTCACGCCAAAGACCAGTATGGCGATTCCTGTGAAGTCTGCAGTGCAGTCTATGCGCCGACCGAACTGATCAAGCCGTACTCGGTTCTCACGGGTGCTGCGCCGGTGATGAAATCGTCGGAACACTTTTTCTTCCAGCTCTCCAATCCGCAATGCGTGGAATTTTTACGCGCCTGGGCCATCGATGGCCACCGGCTGCAATCCGAAGTCGCCAACAAGGCGCGCGAATGGCTCGATGGTGAAAACGGCTTGGGCGACTGGGATATCAGCCGCGATGCACCGTATTTTGGGATTGAAATTCCCGATCAGCCGGGCAAGTATTTTTACGTCTGGCTGGATGCGCCGGTCGGCTATCTGGCTTCACTGAAAAATTACTTCTCCAAAACCGGACAGGATTTTGATGCCTTCATGGCAGATCCGGCCACCGAACAGATTCATTTCATCGGCAAAGACATTACCTATTTCCACACCCTGTTCTGGCCGGCGATGCTGAAGTTTTCCGGCTACAAAACGCCTGACCGGGTGTATGTGCATGGCTTCGTCACCGTGTCGGGTGAAAAAATGTCCAAGTCACGCGGCACAGGAATTTCGCCGTTGAAGTACCTCGACATCGGCATGAATCCGGAGTGGCTGCGCTATTATCTGGCGGCCAAACTGAATGCCAAAGTGGAAGATATCGACTTCAGCGCCGAAGATTTTACCGCCCGCATCAATGCCGATCTGGTGGGCAAATACATCAATATTGCCAGCCGCGCTGCCGGCTTTATCAGCAAACGTTTTAACGGCAAAGTCAATACCGCCTGGGCCAGCAACGAGGATGAATTCCTCATGGATCTGCGCAGCATCGCCACCGAAGTGCAGTCGTATTATGAGGGACGCGAATTCGGCAAAGCACTGCGTACCATCATGGAAAAAGCCGACACCATTAACGCCTATGTGGACAGCAATAAACCGTGGGTGCTGGCCAAAGATCCGCTCAACGATGCCATGCTGCAGGAAGTCTGCAGCCGCCTGCTCGAATCGTTCCGCCTCTTGACCCTGTACCTGAAACCGGTATTGCCACAACTGGCTGAACAGGTGGAAAGTTGGCTCGGTATCGCACCAATGAACTGGAAAGATGTGGTCACCGTACTGCCCGATGGACATCAGATTGCACCGTACCAGCATTTACTCACCCGGGTTGAACCGGCGTTGTTCGATGCACTGTTTGCCGCCCAGGAAGAAGAAATTGTGGCACAGGAAAATAAGATCGAAGAGCTGAGTGAGGAAATTACTATCGATGATTTTGCCAAAATCGATTTGCGCATTGCCCATATCGTCAATTGCGAAGCCGTAGAAGGTTCGGACAAATTACTGCGTCTGACGCTCGATATCGGCGAAGGCCGTACCCGCAATGTGTTTTCCGGAATTAAATCGGCTTACCAACCGGAACAGCTGATCGGCAAATTTACTGTCATGGTGGCCAATCTGGCACCACGCAAAATGAAATTCGGCATTTCTGAAGGTATGGTGCTGGCCGCCTCGGCCGCGGATGAAAAAGCTAATCCGGGGCTGTACATCATGGAACCCTGGCCAGGTGCGGCTCCGGGGATGCGGGTACGCTGATTATTCACAACACTTTTTTAACTTCAGCGCCTACAATGGCAGTATCGCTATTCTTCAAAGATCAGCATGGCGTCAGTCCATTTATCTTTCCGTCCGCGTTTATGGGAGGAGCTGCGCAGTTATAACCGCAGCCGCTTTATCCGGGATCTTATCGCCGGGATCACGGTAGGTATCGTGGCACTCCCGCTGGCGATGGCCTTCGGGATTGCTTCCGGTGTGACCCCGGAAGCCGGCATCACCACCGCCATCATTGCCGGTTTTATTATTTCGGCCTTCGGAGGCTCTCGGGTGCAGATAGGTGGCCCGGCCGGTGCCTTCATCATCGTGGTGTACAACATCATCGAGAAATACGGCCTGGCCAATTTACTCATTGCCACCATCATTGCCGGCCTCATCATGATGGCGATGGGCTTACTCAAACTCGGTTCACTGATCCGCTTTATTCCCGTCTCGATCGTCATTGGTTTCACCAACGGAATTGCCCTGCTGATAGCACTGTCACAAATGAAGGATTTGTTTGGGCTGACGATAGACAAAATGCCCGGCGATTTTTTTTCTCAGATAGGCATTTTGCTGCGACAGGCGCACACCATCAATCTGAGCGCGCTGGCGGTCGCCCTGGCTTCCCTGCTGGTAATTTTTGGCTGGCCCTGTTTGCTGAACTGGCTGACGCAGCACTTCAGCGCCCAGAAACATGTGCTCGCGCCGCTGAAAAACATACCCAGCACCGTGATTGTGCTGGTTCTGGGTA
>CAIOYD010000035.1 GCA_903862415.1 uncultured Oxalobacteraceae bacterium
AATGAGCGCGAAGTGAATCAGTATTACGAAGAAACCGAACACGGCTTGCCATTCTAGGAGAGAAAACATGATATTAAGCATTTTAATCTGGACAGGTATTATTTCTATGTTTGCCTGTTATGGTGTGACCGCTGGCATACTGTCATTAATCTTGCTGGTTTTACTTGATAGGAAATAAGCAAATGTTAATCCATAAAAATTGTGGTGGGGAAATCGTAAAAAAATCTTGCCCGTGGGATGATTGCTTTCTGGGTTGCAGTGAATGCGACCAGCACGAATTTTGCGATAACTTTGAAACAGAGGAAATATAACCATGTGCATTCAGGATGTACGCGATGAAGAACCATCACAAAAGGAAATTAACGAAGCAATAGAAAGAGATTGTCTAATTGATCATATAGCATCTATTTTTGAGATCAATGAACTTGCACAAATGATCTATGAAAAGTTAACAGTTGATGAAAAAAATTCTTTTCTTCGTGAAATCGAAATTGAAAATGAAAATGAAAAAAGCTATCTACGTTAAAGTTTTACTTTAACATCCTGCGAATGGGAAGATCCAAAAAAGAAATCGATAATTGTCTGCCATTTGCTGGCGAGCATGCCGACAAGCATTGATAACAGGTTTTTCCCTTCGTCGGAAATATCCCATGGCACGAATAGCAATAGCAGGATGGAAAAGAATCCCGCTGTCACTAGAAACGCCATCTGGATTAGGAAGGTTTTGTAAGTTCCTGAATATTTTCTCGCGTCTTGACGATCAATTGATTCAGTTTCCAGATTTTTGCTGTCGCAACCAGCGAGAAACTCAGCATGGTCGGTTTCGAGCTTTCGGAGTTTGAACGCCATATCCGGGTCAGTCTGGATTTTGCCAAGGATATCAGCAACACTCCCCGACTGTACGCCGAAAACGCTTCCCAGTAGAGCCACGATAACGCTAGCAGCATTCCCAGAAAGGCCAGCAGCGACAAGTGGCGCAACAGTACCAACCACTTTTGCCAGCGTGTGTGTAAAGCCCTGGTTAGATTCTGTAGCATCGTTTGAGCCATCCATTCAGCCATGCCCCGTCCTTGGGTCGTTGTTCGGCAAGCATCCGGCAAAATCCCGCATGCTCGGCCATCAGTGCAGCTACCAGTATGTCACGGATATGATCATTGGCAAGTATGGCATTGACCTGCAACAGGGTTTTTCTGCCCATGACGCCATCATCGGCGGGGACACCCATCTGGCCGGTGACAGCCCAGATCGCTCGCTGCAAGAGCTTTATGCCCTGTCCAGTGCCATGCAGCACGCACATTGAAAAAACATAGCTGGCCAGTGGCTGGTAGTGGATCGCTTCAAATGGCGCATGCGCCCAGAATTCCGTGGCGTAGATGCTGGCTGCCTGAGCGGGCGTCAACTGCTCTACATCCGCAAGAGCTGGCTGGCCAAAAATCCCATACCGGTTCAGCCGTTCCTGCGGAATAGTCCGCAGAAAGCGCAGGGATATCCCGTAGCGCGTGGCACCACCGCTGTCAGCGGGATCATTCGTGAACTCGCCAGTAGCGCCCTCGTCTGCCAGGACGAAATCCAGTGCTGGTTTAAATTCTGCCATTGTTCATGTACTCCCGTATGCTGTCACGTGCCTTTTCCCAGTCATCGAACCAGCCTGTACGGTATCCGTTGGCACGCATTTTTTCCAGAAATTCATATTGGTTGGCACGCGGGGTTTCCCCAGGCTGTTTAAGTTCTATCCAGTAACCGCCGTAACCATTCCGGCAATAGGGAAAGAATAAATCGCTCGCCCCTGGACGCAAACCCATCTGTTTGGCAATGTGTCCGCCAATCCGTGAGCGCTTGCCCTCATTGCCAATCTGCACCACTTCCAGACCCTCGCTCAACAGCCATGCCACCAAACGCATCTGGATACCCTGTTCAATCCTCCGCGCAGGGCGTTTTTTTTGCCCGTGGCTAAACGATCCCTTACCAATCCTTGCCGATGTACTGTCTGGAGCTTTATCGCCGTATAACGCAACCACGGCGCTTAAATAGCGTTTAGTCATTTTCTAGGCATCCTTGCCAGTAATGCAGGCCTGCTCAGTATATCACCAGATGAGCGATTCGAAGCACTCGAGCGGTTGGTCAAGATCAGTCGTATAGCGTGTAACCACGTCTTGCGCATATTCCCTTAACCAGTCGCGGTCATCGCCACCGTATCGATCTGATATTTTTTTGATCAACATGCAGAGCTTGTTTCGCTTGTCTCGCCAAGATTCAGGCATTTTATTACCCTCGC
>CAIOYD010000036.1 GCA_903862415.1 uncultured Oxalobacteraceae bacterium
GCTCAAAGAAGCCTTGCTGGTCGGATTTTTTTTAGCCGGTCTGGTGGTATTGGGTGGCCTGCAGCAATGGTGGTTGCAACCCCTGATTGCCGACATCCAGTCTGGCACGCTGTTTTTTGCCGCCATCGGCCTGACCGCCTTCACCGACAATGCGGCACTCACTTACCTGGGCTCACTGGTTTCTGGCCTGAGTGACGCCGCAAAATATGCACTGGTTGCGGGCGCCGTCACTGGTGGCGGTTTGACCGTCATCGCCAATGCTCCCAACCCGGCCGGCTTTGCCATACTCAAAGAATGTTTTGAAGACCACAGCATCAGCCCATGGCAATTACTGCAGGCCGCCCTGCTTCCCACCCTGATCGCTGCCGCCTGCTTCGCCTGGTTATAAAGTCACACCACACCAACGCGGCCAATTTCACTTTTGAAAATATCACACTAAATACGCACTATTTAAAAAGTGTTAGTTTTTACGGTGCAGTGTTAAAGGACCAAGTCCTGTGTCATGCCAAAATCCTCTGACCAGACATGGAGTCTGCGTGGAATCTTCATCATAAATTACCCTCTTTAGAGAAAATCACCCGGTAGTACACAACATAGAGGAAAACCCCAATAGACGAGAAAATTACCGGCTCCTACCATCAGGGTAGCGCAGGCGCGCATAGTGCTGCCTGGCTTTTTTTTGATCGAGCCATTATGTTACCCAATACCATTCCCGTGCAACCATCTCAACTCGCATTTTATGAAAAAAAAGATCAGCCTGACAATCGCCGGACTATCACCAGAGTGCTGCAAAATTTACACAACGCCGATGCAAACTCACCATTAGCAAAAATAGTCAGTGCGGCCATATTCGAATTCAGTTCCAACAGTTCGCATCCAGAAATAAAATCGCTGAAATACAACCGAACCGAATTTAGTCTGAGAAATGACGAAAATCAACAAGTATTTTTGACATTCCCCGGCCTGCATGATCAGCTCATCGCTGATTTAAACACCCTCAAACTGGCCAGCCTTCACCATCATTTACGCCATCAACGCGCTTTGGCAAGCCAGCAAGCAGGTGCCAATTCCAACCTAGTTATCCACGCAGGTCTGGAGAATACGGATTTAGCGGGTATTGATTTAGACACCATCAACTTCAGGGGCGTCACCATATCACAGGGGGATATGCATCAAATCACCAGAGCCAGAAATTACCGTTTGGCAGAAGCCATACTGGAACCCGAGGCCGAAGAGGATCTATTTGACGCAAACGAACAATATTACCCTGAAATCCTCGGGGATCCTCCTGTCATCGAAGATAAGCGCGATAAAACCAAACTCAATAAAAAAATAAATAAAATCAGCAATAAACAATCAAACTCCAACAAGGCTATCACTTGGGATGACGCAAAAAATACTCTGATCGAATTAGAAGGCACTGGCATTAATCGTTTAACAGCGCCATATGAGTTTTCAGCCAATTTCCTTAAAAAAATTCTGCTTTTAAAACCAGAAAATAAAAATCAGTCCGGCTACATTCTTTCTGCGCTTTCGAATACAAGTGACAACAAACAGGAAATCATATTATTTGAAGACAAAGCTACAAATAAGCTCAAATTAGTCTTGCATGACAATGAGCAAAATTCCGATGCAGACACGCAAGAATGTGACTTCAACCTGTGTAATTTAAAGCTATTTTGCTTAAAGCAATATCTGCAACAGCGCAGAGAAAATGATGAACACAGTTTGGGATTTATGTTTACCAGCTTTGACCTCAGCGGCCTGGATTTAAGCAGCGTCAATTTCAAAGGGTTCAACATTCACCAATCAGAGGCCAGAACCATCAGCAAGGCAGCAAGCTGGGACCCAAATGACGCAAGGTTTCAATCGCAAACATTCACCGATATAGTTGCCAAAAATCCCCCTTCAGCCAGCAACCCATTGGCAGCAGCAGCTTTACCACCCTTACAAGCCAATCCCATCAATCCGGCCAATCCGGTCTACACCCGGATTTATGGCATTTTCGACCAAATTCAACTTTATTTTGTACGCAAAGTGTTGTCCTTTTCCTTTCAGAACTGGGGCGTAATCAAAGTCAAAGAAGAAAGTCGAAGTACCGCAGAAGAAAAACGGATCGAAGCTGAAAATAGTGAGGATAAAAATAAAGATGCGCCGGCTAAAACATTTAAAGACCCTAACGTACTTCACCTGAAAGGTAGTGATGGTAAAGATAAATTGGTCATTTCCAGAGCTCAGGTGCTGCTCGTGCTCTCAACCATCCTGAATGTACTGACTACTGAACAAAAAGAAAAAGTTAGTTTGGCAAACACTTGCTTCGCCCTGGCCAATGGTGGGCCCAAACTGACCGCAGCCGAATGGTCCCTGCTCAAGTACCAACTCAAGGAATTAACACTGCTTTTCAAGAACGGCACAATCAAGTTAGAAAGTGATTTACAACAGCAATTCATTTTAAAACAAATCAACTCGCTCAAATTTCTCAGTGAATTTTGCTGGACCCTGATTTCCCATGACTACATCACCACCCAACTAGGTGACTTTTACACCAAAAAATTTGACCCTGCACATTACCGCGAAATTGCCACCCGGGTTAAATTAGGCTTAAAAGTCAGCGTGCCCGATTTGCAATTGGCCATCGGTGTTGAGTTCGCTATGTTTGCGGGTCGCTATAAAATTGAAGAGGTCGATGACGAATACAAACCCGGTGGCAAAACATTGTATTCAGCAGAAATAGAAGCGTTGGCCAAATACGAAATCCCGCCGGTCATCTCAGCCCATGGCAACCTCACCGGAAAAATCATGGCTGGCAAATATGCCTTGTGGGGCTCAGGTTTAAAGTATGCGGTGGATCAACTGCCTGAAGTTATCAAAGAACATCACAACGAAAAACATATCCGGCCCTATACCTCCATGCTGGAAACGCTGGGATTTAAAAGCAGTTCATTAATCGATTATTTTCTCGGACGCAGCAGCCGCGATGAAGTCTGTCAGTTCAATAAGCGGCATGAACAATATGCCCTGACCCGTAAGGATTGCGCCGAACAATTATCCATCCTGATTCAACTTCCTTCCGAGAGTGGATCAAAACCGCCAGTAGCGTGCGAGGAAATTAAAAATAAAATCGAGCCACCCATCTTTGAAGCTGACCTGGTCGCTTATGAAGTCGCCGCCGAAGCCATGGCCAGTGCTGACTTTTTTAAATTACTCTCTACAGAAATCAAATTCAAAGCTGAACGCACGCATAATAAATACACCGCCTTTCGGCGTTTTGCCTTCTGCAGACGGCTGGCGGACAACAAACCTAAAAAAGATCAGTATGACGGCAAACGCAAAGAAATTTATGATGATCTGAAATCATCACTGAATGCACAGGGTTCATTACTGATGAGTCACAAAGTTTTTTCCCGCATCGATAGCTTAAAAAATTCTGCCAATGACGCGAATTTTGCCAACAACTTGCGGCAAAACATTCCGGATATTTTAAAATTACTTAAAGGCGACCTGCATCACGTTAATCAGTTATACGCACGCATGAAAGGTGGCGATCAAACCATTCTGGATTCCAATAACACCAGTCGGGAAAGACATACAAATAAAATTACCGACATGAATGATGAGGATAAACGAAATCATGAACCTGAAAAACAGGGCTTGCTGAACACCTTTATTTACAACCGCTATGGCACAAAAAATATCAGTGAATACCTGCACCGCGCCGTGGTGCTGAACGCCATGATGTATATTTTTTTGCAGGACGAAAATGATGCGTTGCAAGAACAAATAAAATTGATCAAAGAAAGGGAAGATATCCTCAATAAAATGTCTGACCAAGTAATCGATGATGCAGAAGTGACGCGCCTTTTTTCAATCAATGCCCACATCGAGGCTATGCCAACAGCAGATTTCACCATCGCGCAAATCACGGAACTTATCGAAGAAAACCGTAAAATCCTCATTGAATTAACCAATTTTGAAAAAGACGAATTATTAAGCAATATCGACAGCCCGATGTTTAAAATCGATGCGGATTATTTAAAAAACCAGGCCCAGGTGGTTGAAACGTTTTCACTTGAAAAAATCGATCAGCGCTTCTATCTTACTTTCTCTGCCAATGCGGCAGGTGTTGGTGCTTCCGCCGGTTGCCGCCTCACCATCCGGGAACGTCGTCATACTAATCCTCTGCGCGATGGCAACGGCATTGACCATGTTTACTATCTCGGCGGCACCCTCAGCGCCAACATTCAACTCATACAGGCAATTTACGACAAAATTACTACGCAAACAGGGGGTAGTTTGGACCTTGACTCGTTTACCGGCATGCTGGATCTGGAGCTCGATGTCCATGCCAGCCGAGAGAGATTTTATGAATACCGGCTATACCACCCTCGCCAGTTCGAAGAGGAAATTCCCTATAAGTGGCTGTATAGACGTCAGGGAAAAAAAAGCGGCTTTGGGCTGGGTGGTGATATTTCCATTCCCGTTGCCCCTGCCACCTCCGTCACAGTAGGTGGCGATCACAATAATACTGCCATCAATTCCGACAGCGTCACCTTTTATGGCGGCACGATATTGCTGTTTGCCATGCGTTTTGTGCAGAAAAAATTTACCAACAACGTCCATAGTGCAAACAAGGACGATTATGTCAATGACTGGGAAAAACTCGCCGCTGACCAAAAGCCGGCACTGGAAAAAATATTCACTCAGCTGGCCATTGAAAGGCAAATTAAACAGTTGCGCGACTTACTGAAGCAACTCAAATCATTGCCAGACCACATTCCCCAGCCGGCTAATGCCGTTGGGGATCCAGTCATAATGCCAAATAAATACAGGGCGCATCAACAAACCATACAGGAGCAGGCTCGCACTATAAGAAACATGATCGACAGTGCCCCCAATTGGGAAGTCAACAACACCATGTATCCTTTGCTGGAGCAACGCTTAAAGCAGTCGGTACAGGAATTAAGCGACACTGATTACAAAAAATTTAATCTCATTTCCATAGCCGACTTTGAAGACGTGGCCGACCAATTTTACAACATAAGTATCTCGAAAGAATTTGAGGTCTTGCGGGCACATTTTCCAGAAAAATGGCTTAATCCTACACTGGATCCACAACCACTGGATAGTTATAACGATGCGCTGCTACAACTGGATAAGGCGTGCACAGACTATTACAAAATGCCTGATTCTCCAGTTGCCGAACCTGATGCTAAAGCGAATCAACCAGTCAGGAGAATCAACGCCTATGCTACCGCACTCCTGCAATTGGAAAATGTGTTCACAGTCTATTACCCCTGGTGGAAAGCCAACCGGGATTTCCATGAACGCTACGTGACTGTACAACAGCCACCCAAACCTTTATGGCAACCGAAACAAAGAACTGTTCGCAGCGTTAAAACTGTTCTGCCTGTTCTGCCTGTATTTTCAGATCCGGAACTCGTTGAGCTCATGCATACGTATTGAACCTGATAACCAACTGTAGCTTTTCCACTTTTTTAAAGTAAAAATCCCGGCACTGGCCGGGATTTTTGCCTACAGACTACAACCAGTTTTAATGCCCGGAAGCCGAAGCTCCTATTCCGGTTTCAGAACGTACCCGCTGGGCTTCATAACCAGCACGATCCTGCGCCGCACGGGCACTCTTGTCAGTGATCGAGAATAACCAGATACCGACAAACGCTGCCGCCATGGAAAACAGTGCCGGTGAAGTGTACGGGAAAATGGCATCTTTATAGTGGAATACATCCACCCACACCGATTTGGAAATAATGGTCAGGCCAACGGCTGTAATCAAACCGATAAAGCCGCCGATGGTTGCGCCACGAGTGGTGCAGTCTTTCCATAACACTGACATAAACAAGACCGGGAAATTAGCGGACGCCGCAATCGCAAACGCTAACGACACCATGAATGCGATATTCTGCTTTTCAAACACGATGCCCAGCACCACGGCAATAATGCCCAAAAACACCGTAGTAATGCGCGACATGTGCAATTCATCGGCACTGCTGGCATTACCTTTTTTGATTACGGTGGAATATAAATCATGTGACACCGCGGAAGCACCTGACAACGTCAGACCGGCAACCACCGCCAGAATGGTGGCAAACGCCACGGCAGAAATAAAGCCGAGGAAAATATTGCCGCCGACCGCTTTGGCCAGATGCACCGCCGCCATATTATTGCCACCCAACAGCTGACCCGCAGCAGTTTTGAATTCCGGATTGGTACTCACCAACACAATCGCGCCAAAACCAATAATGAAGGTCAGGATGTAAAAATAACCGATCCAGGTGGTGGCCCAGAATACGGATTTACGCGCTTCTTTGGCACTCGGTACGGTGAAAAAACGCATCAAAATATGCGGCAAACCAGCGGTACCGAACATGAGCGCCATACCAAATGAAATCGCCGAAATCGGATCTTTGACAAAGTTACCCGGTCCCATGATGGAAGTGCCCTTGGCGGCTGCCATGGCTTCCGGCGTGATCCCCTTGGTCGCGGCCTCGGCCACCAACTTGGCGTCGCCCAGGGCCAGACTGGTTTTGATTTCAATCGCTTTGGCAAACAGCGCTTCGGGACTGAAATTGAATTGTGCCAGCACCATAAAGGCCATGAACGAAGCACCTGCAAGCAGCAACCCAGCTTTAATGATTTGTACCCAGGTAGTGGCTGTCATGCCGCCAAACAGGACATACACCATCATCAGCGAACCGACAATCACCACGGCCATCCAGTATTCCAGACCAAACAGCAACTTGATCAGCTGACCGGCACCGACCATTTGGGCGATCAGATAAAACAGCACCACTACGAGCGTACCGGAAGCAGAAAATACCCGGATCGGGGTTTGTGAAAACCGGTACGCAGCCACATCGGCAAACGTAAAGCGGCCCAGATTACGCAGACGTTCGGCCATTAAGAAAGTAATCACTGGCCAGCCGACCAGGAAACCGACGGAATAAATCAATCCGTCATAGCCGTTGGCATACACGGCGGCCGAAATTCCCAAGAAGGAAGCTGCGGACATGTAATCACCGGCAATCGCCAAACCATTTTGAAAACCGGTAATGCCACCACCGGCGGTGTAAAAATCAGCGGCCGATTTGGTGCGGTTGGCCGCCCATTTGGTAATGAACAGCGTGAGTATCACAAAGGCGGAGAACATCGAAATCGCCACCCAGTTGGTTGGTTGCTGCACAGTTTGACCCATGTCAGCGCCGGCAGCCCAGACGGAACCGGACAGGAAGCAGCTGAGTAATCCCAGAAGTACCGTTGACTGTTTCATTTCAGCACCTCCGCTTTGAGTTTTTCGGTCAGATCGTCAAATTCGCCATTGGCGCGACGTACATAGATACCGGTAATAATCACGGTAAACGCAATCACGAACAAGCCGATAGGCATGCCCAGCGTCATGACACCATCACCAAAGCGGGTGCTGAGTAATTCTTTATTGAAGGCGATTAATAAGATAAAGCCGTAGTACACCACCATCACTAACAGGGTGAAATACCAGCCATAGGCAGTACGGGCTTTTAAGAGTTTCTGGTAATTGGGATTAGCCAGAATTTTTTTGACGAGGTCATCTTCCATGTTGTCTCCTAGTTATTGGCATCCGGACCCCTGCATGGAAAACGCTATCGTATGCAGAGGAAATAAGTGGAAGCGTTCATGCGCTTCTGTGCTTATTTTGAGTCGGCCGTGCTTCTGACTAAGTCGTACATGGGCAATAACATTAGCAGAAGACAAGCTGACTCATGTTGCAAGAGTATCGTTGATCACTTACTAAATTCTTACTGCACCAAATAATTACGCGCGCCATCACTGCAGCCAGCGACAACATCACACGCTGATTATAATCAATAAGCAATGGAACACAACTGTTCAAATCGCTGTTTTGGGGCTATAGGGGGGTATTTACGGGTTATTTTTGTATCCGGGCCGGACGAAATACCTGGGTATCGGCATAAAACGCCAGCGATTGCTCCGGCCACCAGTCAGGTACACCCAGCACCGGCAAGGGGGAAAACGCCGCCGGATGCAACTCGGCTTCAGGACTGGCCAACTGTGCAGCCATGTACTGGTCCAGCCAGGCCAGCTGCACTGGCTGTGTCCACAAGTGAAATTCCTCCGGCACCCAGCAAATCAGACTGTGGGCGGTGATGGCTTTATAGGGATGGACTAATTTATCCATGAGGGCATGGCCAAACAAAAACACTTGTGTCTGGGCCAGAAACTGCGCCCGTCCGGTAACAAACAGTTGTTGCCATTCATGACTACGCAGGGCTTTCACCAGCCGCTGCCCTGCGGGATTGTCGGTCACGGCCAGCAGGGCGGCATTTTCATCGAACAGCGTAGCGGCATCGCGCGCCGAGCCGCGTGACTTTCCCACCCCAAGGCGGGCAATTTGTGCGGCCTGCAGAGCATTGAGCTGGACTTTAATGCGCGGAAAAGTCAGCCACACCAACGCATTAAAAAAATCATGCAGATTGGCGCGCGTTGGTACCCGTCCGGTGGCGCTGATATACGCTTCATAGGACTCACCTTCGGGCAGTTCTTCCTGTGCCACAAAGCACAGCGGATGTCCCAGATGGTTACGTACCTGCAGCTGCTGTGCTGCCT
Source organism: uncultured Oxalobacteraceae bacterium (assembly GCA_903862415.1). Lineage (GTDB taxonomy): Bacteria > Pseudomonadota > Gammaproteobacteria > Burkholderiales > Burkholderiaceae_D > Solimicrobium. Next base: position 8,623 of record CAIOYD010000036.1, read on the forward strand.
GATTGAGTGCCGCACGATAGTCAGCTGCGGCCGCAATTGGCTCACCCAGAGCGCGCAGCGGGGCCAGCCAGGCGGCTGACCAGTCTATCTGTGCGCTGACCTGTTGCAACTCAGGCGACTTTCCATGCCAGTGTTTCACCGGCATTGAGAGGCACCACGGTGGTATGCGCCAGCGGCAGTTCTTCCGGCATGGTCCATGACTGGCGGGTGAGGGTCAGGGAGCCGCGATTAACTGGCAACTGATAAAACGCCGGGCCGAACACGCTGGCGAAATTTTCCAGCTTATCTAGTGCACCAGCCTGATCGAAGGCCTGGGCATACAATTCCATAGCATGCAGCGCGGTATAGCAACCGGCACAGCCACAGGCATTTTCTTTCACGCCCTTGGCATGCGGTGCTGAATCAGTACCGAGGAAAAAGCGCGGATTGCCCGAAGTTGCCGCCTGCACCAGCGCCAGGCGGTGGGTTTCGCGTTTGAGCACTGGCAGACAATAGTAATGCGGGCGGATGCCGCCTTTAAAAATGTCATTCCGGTTGTAGAGCAAATGGTGTGCAGTAATGGTGGCGGTGATCGGCCCGCTGGCGGTGCGCACATAATCAGCTGCCTGACTGGTGGTGATGTGTTCAAACACTACCTTGAGTTCGGGCATGTCGGCGCGCAGCGGTTGCAGCACCCGTTCGATAAACACCGCTTCGCGGTCAAACAAATCGATGGCGGCATCGGTGACTTCACCGTGCACCAGAAACGGCATGCCGACTTGCTGCATGGCTTCCAGAGTGGGGTAGCACAGCCGCAGATCGGTCACGCCAGCATCCGAATTGGTGGTGGCACCGGCCGGATACAGTTTGACCGCATGTATGAGGCCACTGTCTTTGGCGCGGCGAATTTCATCTGGCGAAGTATTATTGGTCAGGTACAGCGTCATCAGCGGTTCAAATTCCATCCCTTCCGGCAGTGCGGCCAGAATCCGCTCACGATACGCCAGCGCCTGTGCCGTGGTCGTGACCGGGGGCTTTAAATTCGGCATGACGATGGCGCGGCCGAACTGTCTGGCGGTATGTGGCAACACACTGGCCAGCACCGCCTCATCGCGCAAGTGCAGATGCCAGTCATCCGGACGAATCAGGGTCACAGTCGAAGGGGAGGTAGTCGAATTAGCGGACATGGCGGTCAGAATGAGCTGAAAACGCTATTTTACCCCTACCCTGCCACCCACGCATCCATTTCCGGCTGTGCCTGCTGGCGCGCCCACATTTGCGCATACAGCTGATTCTGTTCCAGTAATCCGGCATGGGTACCGCTTTCCACAATCCTTCCATGTTCCATCACCAGAATCTGCGCCGCATCCACGATGGTTGACAGGCGATGGGCAATCACCAGACTGGTCCGGCCACGGGCAATTTCTTTTAACTGCGCCTGAATCGCCTGCTCTGATTTGGAATCGAGCGCTGACGTGGCTTCATCAAAAATCAAAATCGCCGGATCTTTGAGTACCGTGCGGGCAATCGCCACGCGCTGTTTTTCACCACCCGAAAGTTTTAAGCCGCGCTCCCCTACCATAGTGGCATAGCCATCCGGCAGACTCAATATGAAATCATGGATATACGCCGCCTTGGCAGCAGCAATAATTTCTTCCTGCGTCGCCCCGGCTCTGCCGTAGGCAATATTGTATTCAATGGTGTCGTTAAAGAGCACCGTATCCTGCGGCACGATACCGATGGAATGTCGCAATGATGCCTGAGTAATGTCGCGAATTTCCTGTCCCGCGATTACGATGCGGCCATGCTGGATATCGTAAAACCGGAACAACAGCCGCGCCAGGGTTGATTTACCGGAACCGCTGGCACCCACCACCGCCGTGGTCTGCCCTGCCTGCATGACAAACGACACCTGGCGCAATATCTGGCGGTTGCTTTCATAGCTGAAATCGACCCGGTCAAAGACGATTTCCGGCCCACTGTGATGAACTAACTTTAACGGTTGGGCATCGGGACTGTCGGCAATTTCACGATGTTCCTGCAACAGCGAAAACAGTTTTTCCATATCGGCCAGACTCTGTTTGATTTCCCGGTACAGCACACCCAGAAAATTAAGCGGCACATACAGCTGCAACATAAAGCTGTTTACCAGCACCAGATCGCCGAGTGTCATTTGATGCGCCAGCACACCCACGGTGGCACGCCACAGAATCAGACTGACGGCGATGGCAATAATGGCCGACTGACCGACATTGAGCAGCGATAGCGACGTCTGCGATTTGACCGCCGCACGTTCATAATTCTGCAACCCGGCATCATAACGGCTGGCTTCCATTTCTTCGTTGCCAAAATATTTCACGGTTTCGTAATTCAAAATCGAATCGATGGCTTTGGTATTGGCTTTGGAATCCAGTTCATTCATGGTACGACGGAAATGCGTACGCCATTCAGTCACGGAAATGGTAAAGGTGATATACAGCACCAGCGCGCAAAAGGTGATGATGGAAAACCAGATGTCGTAATGCAGCACCAGATAGGTCAGCACCATGGTGATTTCGATCAGGGTCGGAAAAATGCTGAACAGTGCATACGACACCAGCGACGACACCGCACGTGTGCCGCGCTCAATGTCGCGTGTCATGCCACCGGTCTGACGATTTAAATGAAAGCGCAGTGACAATCCATGCACATGACGAAACACTTGCAGTGCGATGGTACGCACCGCCCGTTGGGTGACGCGGGCAAACACAAACTCACGCAATTCGGTAAACACCGAGGTTGATAGCCGCAACAATCCGTAGGCCAGCAGGATACCAACTGGCAGGGCAATGGCCGTGGCATTGGCACCCGGTGTGAGGCCGTCGATAAGTTTTTTCAGCAGCAGGGTACGCCGATGACCGCCATCTTGGCCGCCACCAGACAGAGCAGCGCAATGCTGACGCGCCATTTATACGCCCACAGATACGGCAGCAGGGTTTTTATCGTAGCCCAATCGCTATGATCAGCAGAGCGGCTGACTGGCGTTGGGGCAGAATGAGAGGAGGATGAGCGCCGCATGGAAGAATAACCTATAATTTTAACTGCACGATTGTAACGCTTACCAGGAAATCACATGAACCCGCCGAATAATCCCCCGATTCAAACCAATTTACCCGCCCGTATGCCGCAGTTGCGTGTCATGCCGATGCCGACTGATGCCAACATCCATGGGGACGTGTTTGGCGGCTGGATCATGGCTCAGGTCGATATTGCCGGTGCCATCCCAGCCACACGGCGCACCAATGGCCGGGTGGCCACTATAGCCGTGAATTCGTTTTTATTCAAACAGCCGGTGTTTGTTGGTGATTTATTGTCGTTTTATGCCGATGTCGTCCGGGTCGGCCGCACCTCAATCACTATTTATGTCGAAGTGTATGCCGAGCGCAATCGCCTCGAAGCCGATACCGTCAAGGTCACCGAAGCGACCCTGACCTATGTCGCCACCGATGATAACCGCAAGCCACGGGTGATTCCGGATATCGCCTCACTGTAATTACTTTCAGCCAAAAAAAACCAGCAATCCTTGTGAGATGCTGGTTTTTTGTTAGCCGGACTGTCCTCAGACTGCCGGTTTTTCATCTCGCAACTGACGTCGCAGAATTTTACCAACATTGGTTTTTGGCAGTTCTTTTCTGAACTCAATGTGCTTAGGTTTTTTGTAGCCGGTCAGCTCGTGCTTGCAATAGTCGAGAATGTCTTCCACTGTTAAAGCAGGATCTTTTTTGACTACATAAATTTTGACCGCTTCGCCGGAATGCACGTCAGGCACACCAACACAGGCACATTCGAGCACACCCGGATGCATGGACACCACTTCTTCAATTTCATTCGGAAACACATTAAAGCCGGACACCAGAATCATGTCTTTTTTACGATCGACAATTTTGGTAAACCCACGTTCATCCATCACGCCGATATCGCCGGTTTTAAAGAAGCCGTCAGTCGTCATGACCTTGCCGGTTTCGGCCTGATTATTCCAGTACCCCGCCATCACCTGCGGACCACGAATAGCGATTTCGCCAGACTGACCCAAGGCTACCGGTTTGCCATCGTCATCCAGAATCGCCAGTTCGGTGGAAGGCAAAGGCAGCCCGATATTGCCGGAATATTCAGTCGCATTGAATGGATTGGCCGAAGCAATCGGTGAGGTTTCGGACAGGCCGTAACCTTCATAAATGCAGCTGCCAGTGACTTTAAACCAGCGGTCTGCCACCGATTTTTGCATCGCCATACCGCCACCCATACTGACTTTGAGACGGGAGAAATCGACCTTGTCAAATTCGGGATTATTCAGCAAGCCGTTAAAGAGCGTGTTCAGGCCGGGGAACATATCGACTTTGTATTTCTGCAGTTCTTTGATAAAACCGGGCATGTCGCGCGGATTGGGAATTAATAAATTGACTGCACCCAGACGCATCCCCATCAAGCCACAGACCGTCAGGGCAAAAATATGATACAGCGGCAGCGCGCACACCATGGTCATCTGATCATTCGCCGGATGCGCGGCGAACGCAGGCTGAAACCAGGTGTCGGCCTGAATCACGTTGGCCACAATATTGCGGTGTGTGAGCATCGCGCCTTTGGATACACCGGTAGTGCCACCGGTATATTGCAGGAAGGCGATGTCGTCCATGCTGAAATCGACCGGAGCCAATTTCAGCGCGGAGGCATCGGCCAGAACACGATTAAAGCTGAGTGCGCCCGGCAGGGAAAACGCCGGCACCATTTTTTTAACATGGCGCACCACCAGATTGACGATGGTACCTTTGACCGTGCCGAGCAAATCGCCCATGCTGGCCACGACCACATGCTTGATCGAAGATTTAGCAATCACCTGCTCGAGCGTGGTGGCAAAATTTTCCAGAATAAAAATCGCTTCAGCCCCCGAATCACGCAATTGATGATCCAGCTCGCGCGGTGTGTACAGCGGATTGACATTCACTACCGTATAACCAGCACGGATAATCCCCGTCATCACGACCGGATATTGCAGCACGTTAGGCATCATCACGGCAACGCGCGCGCCTTTTTTCAAGCCACGGCTTTGCAGCCAGGCAGCCACCTTGTAAGACATGGCGTCGAGTTCGGCAAAGGTGATGGTTTTATCCATGCAGATAAATGCCGGCCTGGCTGCAAATTTTTTGAACGACTCTTCAATGAGTTGTGCCAGCGAATGGTATTTTGAAAAATCAACTTCTGAAGGTACGCCTTGCGGGTAGGATTTCAACCAAAGCTTATCCATTTATTCCTCTTGTCTCATGAATTATTGTGTAAGTCGACGCGCAACGCCCTGCATTGTGACTAACCAGACGCTGAAATGAGCGTAAATGCTAAGTCAGAGTACCACTTTGGCGCAAGCAGTTTCACCAAAATGGAATTTTCATTCTAGTGACGCCACATCTTGGTGCGCCAAATAACAGAGTCAGTTTAGGTGGTTTTTACGCGTTTTTTAAGCTAAATCGGCGACTTTTTCCACTTCCACCAGCACATCGTAAAATGTCGCCCCGCCACCCATATCGGTGAGTTTCTGGCTGGTCACGGCATTGGCATTTTGTCCATCGCCGGAAAGCTTTTTCCACCAGATCGACAAGCCGACCACGACGCCAGCACGGGCTTTTCCGGTTACACGCGCCCTGGCCTGCATACTGCCGCGACGATTAAAGATACGCACCATGTCGCCAGTTTGTATTGTTCTTTGTGCAGCATCAGCCGGGTGAATATCGAGGTGTGGCTCACCCTCGGTATCACGCAGGCTCTGTACATTCACAAAGGTGGAGTTCATGAAATTGCGTGCTGGTGGCGAAATCATCGCCAGCGGGAAGTGTTGCGCCAATTCAACATTGCTTTGTACCGATTCATACGGTGCGATGAAATCCGGCAGCGGATCGAGTCCGTCGCGCTGCATTTGTCCGGAATAAAACTCGCATTTACCCGATGGGGTTAAAAATCCGCCTTCAGCAAAAGGAGCTTCCGGCATGTGCAGTTTTTGCCAGCCGCTGCGCTTGAGGGACTCCCAGTCAAAATCCACCGCCCGACTGTCTTCTTTGCGAAACGCCAGCGCAGCCATCTTATCATCGGTGTCGCTGAAGCACGGATCGGTGTAGTGCATGCGCCGGGCCAGCAAACGGAAAAATTCACTGTTGGATTTGGATTCACCCAAAGGTGCGATGGCGGCATTATTGGCCATCATGTAGTAATGACCATACGCGGCATGCACATCCACATGTTCGAGCTGGGTGGTGGCCGGTAACAGAATATCTGCGTAATCAGCGGTATCGGTCTGAAAATGTTCCAGTACCACGGTAAACAAATCTTCACGTGCAAAACCGCGCGCCACTTTGTCCGAGTCCGGTGCAATCGCCACCGGATTGGAGTTGTACACAATCAGTGCCTGAATCTGCGGACCAAACTCCGCAGACGCCGGGCGCAATAAATCATCGCCGATGCTGCTCATATTAATGGTGCGCGGCGCAGTGCCGGGGGCAATCAGATCGGGACGCTGCATGGCTGCGTTATTTTTCGGGAATGCACCCGAGAGCGACAACATTGCGCCACCGGCCGGTTGACGCCAGGCACCGGTCAGTGCCGGTAAGCAGGCAATGCTGCGTACGGCCATTCCGCCGCCATGCACCCGCTGCACACCGTAATTCAGCCGGATCAGAGTTGCATCCCCACGGCGGCAACTGTTGCCATAGTCACGCGCCAGCTGCAGCACTTCTTCCACCGTAATCCCGCAGGTACTGGCACTGCGCTCCGGCGGCCACTCGGCGGCCCGTGCGGCCAGCTGCTCAAAGCCCAAGGTGTAGTTGCTGATATAGTCTTCATCGAGCAGATTTTCTTTGATCAGCACATGCATCATCCCCAGCGCCAGAGCCGCATCGGTGCCGGGCAAGAGCGCGATATGCTGATGGCATTTTTCCGCTGTCAGTGAACGATAAGGATCAATCGCAATCAGTCTGGCGCCATTCCGTTTAGCTTCCTGCACCCGCATCCAGAAATGCAGATTTGAAACAATTGGATTAGAACCCCAGATAATAATCAGCCGCGCATGCTGCACCTGTTCCACATCGGTACCGATGGATGCGCCGATAGTATATTTGTAACCGGTCGCGCCAGCGGTGGCGCAGATGGTACGGTCGAGCAGCGAAGCACCAAACTGATGGAAGAAACGTTGTGCCATGGCTTCGCCCTGCACTAATCCCATGGTCCCCGCATAACTGTAGGGCACCAACGCCTGCGGAGCCACAGCGGCAATGCCGGTTAGTTTTTCAGCGATGGTATCGAGCGCTTCATCCCAGCTGATACGTACAAACTGACCCGCACCTTTGGGACCAACCCGCTTTTGCGGATACAGCAGCCGGTCGGCATGATAAGTACGCTCGGTATAGCGCGCGACTTTGGTACACAGCACACCAGCGGTGGTCGGATGTTCCGGATCACCACGGACTTCCAGTGCCACGCCATCCTTGACCGTGATCAGCATGGCACAGGTATCGGGACAATCATGCGGACAAACGCCGCGAACTATAGTGGTACTCATCACATTCCATTCTTCAAGGGTAATTGATCAGCCAATTGTGTCAGCCGCACCGTCGGATTATGCAGTTCCAGATCAAGCAGCGCCGCCGACTGATCAGCCTGCGGATATCGTGCCAACAAGCGCTGATACACTTGCGCAATCAATTCAGCCTGGGGCAACTGCAAACCATGCTGCTGGGCTGCGGTCAGAATATTTTGCATATCTTTGGCCTGGCTTTGCACCTGCCCACCGGGCATAAAATTGCGTTCAAGCATGCGCTGACCATGCACCTCCAGAATCCGGCTGTCCGCAAAACCACCGCGCAATGCGGCACGCACCGCCGCCGGATCAGCACCACCGGCCTGAGCCAGCAATAAGGCTTCAGCCACCAGATGCAGCGTACCACCAACAATGAGTTGATTGCATAATTTCGCCAGTTGCCCGCATCCCGGATCCCCCACCCGTGTCGCCGTCCCCAGCACCGACAACACTGGCAAGGCACGGGCAAAGTCTTCCACAGACGCACCAGCCATAATCGCCAGCGTCCCCTGTTGCGCGCCGATCACGCCACCCGACACCGGCGCATCCATAAAGGCAATCCCATGCAAGGTCAGCATGGCGGCCATCTGCTGCGCTTCGGCTTGCCCGGTGGAGCTCATGTCGATCACCAGCGCCTGCAGAGGAATATGCACAGCGGCCGCATTCAACACATCAGCCACCACCCAACCATCGGCCAGCATGGTGACAATCACGTCGGCCTGCTTAACCGCACTGCCCACATCCGCCGCCAACACAGCACCGCGCGCAACACAGGCGGCCGTTTTTGACGGCGTGCGATTCCACACCGTGACCGCAAAACCCGCCGCCAGCAAGCGCGCCACCATAGGCTGGCCCATCAAACCGGTACCTAAAAACGCAATTCGTAACTGCTTCAAACCGTCCTCCTCATCAGATGTCACTGATTCATAACAGTCGGTAATTTTAAGCTTTAAAGCACATTTAAACATCATAAAAATGCCAGGCATCAATTTCAACCTATGAAGGCAAAAAACCCCACCAACTGCTCTGGAGATTTTTTTTGCCTTTTTCCGAAGGCAAAAAACCCCACCAACTGCTCTGGAGATTTTTTTTGCCTTTATTGAACGCAAAAATCCCCCACCAACTGCTCTGGAGATTTTTTTTGCCTTTATTGAAGGCAA
>CAIOYD010000037.1 GCA_903862415.1 uncultured Oxalobacteraceae bacterium
CACCTCGACAAATTCACCCACCACCAGTTTCTTGTGCGGTTCATACGGCAGGTTGACATACACCACACCATCGATCTCGGGAGCATCAGCGGCAGAACGACCGACGGCACCCTGACGATTCACCGAATCAAGCAACACCCGCATGGTTTTACCAACCTTGTTTTGCAAACGCTGTTTGGAGATTTGCTCCTGCAATTCCATCACCCGGCCGCGACGTTCTTCGCGCACTTCTTCTGGCACCGGATTGTCGAGCAAGTTGGCCGTAGCACCATCTACCGGAGAATAAGCGAAACATCCCAGACGGTCAATTTGTGCTTCTTTGAGGAAATCGAGCAAATACGAGAATTCGGCTTCGGTTTCACCAGGAAAACCGGCGATCAGAGTGGAACGTATCGTCAGATCTGGACACATTGCCCGCCATGCCTGAATCCGGTCAAGATTTTTTTCGCCGCTGGCCGGTCGCTTCATGCGCTTCAACACATCCGGATGGGCATGCTGCAAAGGCACATCCAGATATGGCAAGATCAGGCCGGATTCCATATGCGGAATAATCTGATCGACATGAGGATAAGGATAGACGTAATGCAGCCGCACCCAGGCACCGTATTGTTTGGCCAGTTCACCCAAAGCCTCAACCAGTTGGGTCATATGGGTTTTTACTGGCTTGCCATTCCAGAAACCCATGCGGAATTTAACATCCACGCCATAGGCACTGGTATCCTGGGAAATCACCAGCAATTCGCGCACCCCGGATTTGAACAGATTCTCTGCTTCGAGCATCAAGTCGGCAATCGGCCGCGAGACCAGGTCACCACGCATGGATGGAATAATGCAAAAGCTGCAGCGATGATTACAACCTTCAGAAATCTTCAGGTAAGCGTAATGCTTGGGCGTGAGCTTGACACCCTGAGCCGGCACCAGATCAAGAAACGGATCATGCGGTTTGGGCAGATACTTGTGTACCGCCGTCATCACTTCAGCGAGCGCATGCGGGCCGGTGACTTCCAACACTTTGGGATGAATCGCCTTGATCATATCCTGACCCTGGGCATCTTTTTTGGCACCCAGACAACCAGTGACGATAACTTTGCCATTAGCATGCAGTGCTTCACCGATCGCATCTAGCGACTCCTGCACCGCTGCATCGATAAAGCCACAGGTGTTGACGATCACCAGATCGGCGCCGTCATAGGTTTTGGCGGTTTCATAGCCTTCGGCACGCAGCTGAGTCAGAATCTGCTCAGAATCGACCAGCGCTTTTGGGCAGCCCAGGGAAACAAAGCCAACTTTGGGAATGGGGTTATTTTCTTGCATGACGATCTTCCTGAAAACGAAGCCGCCATTGTACCCTAAGCAAGCGCAGATTAAATCGCTGAACGTGTTGAACTTTAGATACTGATTTTGGCATACACGCGCAGATTTGCCAGTTTTTCAGTCACACTGTTGCGATAGTTGTTACGCAAAATGCCTTCGAGGACAAAACTATTCTTTTCTGCCACCCTCCAACTGGCGATATTGTCATCGTCCGCGCGAATTTCTACCCGTTTTGCCGCCAGTTGATCAAAGGCCAGCGCTGTTATCGCCGTCACAGCTTCAGAAACATAACCGTTTCCCTGCGAACTGACCCGGCACCAGTAACCGATTTCAAACTTGGGCACGCTCCAGTCGATGCGATGCAAGCCAATTCCGCCAATCAAGTGCTGTGTGTTTTTATCAAACATAAAATAGACCAGATCTGTGCGCTGTAAAAAACGGCCGTGATTTTGGCGGCAATAAATTTCTGAATTCGATGGCGATGGTTCTTCCTTCACCCAACTCAAATCACCCAGATACTGACGCAAATCGTGTAACGATTCCTGCAGAGCCGGCAAATGCAGCACACCATCTCCTGGACTGACAGCGCGCACCAACAGACGCCGGGTGGAAAACTGTTCCGGGATGTCGAGCAACAGAGGATTAAAATTCATGACTGAGTTGGAATAATCAAGATAGCCACATTCTAACGACAGTCGTGGCGTTTGTGCAGTAAAATCGTTGCTGTCAACTACAGGAACAACCATGGCCAGACAGCGCAAGCATACCCAGAAAATCCAGTTCGACGACCGCGAGGTGATTACCCACGGCGTTCATTCCCACTTCTGGCACGACCTGTATCATTACGCCATGACGTCCAGCTGGCCGGTATTTTTTGCTGCCTTTGCCAGCCTGTTTATCGCGCTTAATTTATGCTTTGCCCTGCTATATCAACTCGGTGACCAGTCCATTGCCAACTTGTATCCACAGAGCTTTTTGGGTGCTTTTTTCTTCAGCGTGGAAACCTTAGCCACTGTCGGTTATGGCGACATGCACCCGCAAACTATGTATGCACACATCATTTCCACGGTTGAGATTTTTATTGGCATGACTGGCATCGCCATGATGACCGGCGTAATGTTTGCCCGTTTTTCCCGGCCACAGGCCAAAATCATGTTTACCAAACATCCGGTCACTTATCGCCATGAAGGTGAACTCGTGCTGTCGATACGCATCGCCAACAGCCGCATGAACATTATTTCCGAAGCCTCGGCCAGGTTGCGCCTGCTTAAAGTCGAAACCACCAAAGAAAACACTCGGTTTGCGCGCATCATCGATCTGCCCTTAAAACGCGATCAGCATCCGATGTTTTCTCTGGGATGGAATCTGTTTCACGTCATCGATCAGCACAGTCCGCTGTACCAGCTAAACCTGCAACAACTCGAACAACAACAGGCGCGGCTGATTTTAAGCGTCGATGGCATCGATGAAACCACCAGCCAGCATCTGCGTGCCCGACATATTTATTCCTGGGATACCCTGCGTCTGAATCACCGCTACAAAGACATCAGCAGCTTTGACAGCGCCATGACCAGCCACATGGATTACACCTTGTTCGATGAAACTGAAGCTGAACTGGCTAACGACTGAATTTTCATGGAAACAACAACCCTAAGCCTCAGTTCCGCACGGCTGCTGCATCTGGCCGCGCAGGGGCTGCTCAGCGCACCCAAAGGCAAAGCCAGCAAAGCCCGGGTACTGGCCAGCATACGCCAGATGGCGGTGTTGCAGATAGACACCATCAATGTAGTGGCACGCAGCCCTTATCTGGTGCTGTGGAGCCGGCTGGGAGCTTTTCAGATGCAGTGGCTGGAAGAATTGCTGGCCGAAGGAAAACTGTTTGAATACTGGTCACACGAAGCCTGTTTTGTCCCGATCGAAGACTATGGTTTATACCGCCATCAAATGATTTCACCACAGGGCCTGGGATGGAAGTTCAATCAGCGCTGGCTGGCTGAACATCCGCAGGAAATTCAACTCGTCAAAGAACATATTCATCAGCATGGTCCCAGCCGTTCGATCGACTTTAATCAGCGCAGCAAAAAAACCACCGGCTGGTGGGAATGGAAACCAGAAAAGCGTTCACTCGAAGTGTTATTTACCACTGGCGAATTAATGATCGCCCGACGGCAAAGTTTTCAGCGCGTTTATGATTTGCGTGAGCGCGTGCATCCTGCATGGAATGATGCGCGCGATTTAACCGACGCCTTAAGCTGCCAGCGGCAACAGGTACTCATGGCCGTCAAAGCCCTGGGCTGCGCCAAAGCCAGCTGGATTGCCGATTACTTCCGCATGACCAGACTCGATACGGCCAACCAGCCGCAAACTCTGGCAGCAGCAGGATTTTTACTCACTGCCACCGGTTGGGATGGCACCATTTTATACATTCATCCCGACCATAAAAATCTGCTGAAAAAAGCTCAACAAGGGAAGCTCAAAGCCAGCATCACAAGGCTGCTATCCCCCTTTGATCCCGTCGTCTGGGACAGAAAGCGTGCACTCGACTTATTTGCTTTCGATTACCGGCTCGAATGCTACACCCCGGCAGAAAAACGTCGCTACGGTTATTTCACGCTACCGATTTTGCGTCGCGGCGCCCTCATCGGCCGTCTCGATGCCAAGGCCCACCGTGCACAGGGCAGGTTCGAAATCAAGAGCTTGCATCTGGAAGCATCCACCAGACTAAGTCAGGCCATGGTCAGGGATGTGATGAAGTGTATCCAGGAGTTTGCCAACTGGCATGAAACACCTGATGTGGATATCAGTGAGTTGCATGGGTCGGTGTTTGGTGGGTATTTGTAAACAAATGGCTTATTTTTGTTCCTGCAGCAGCGCCTGAACAGTCAACTTCAAGCCTTCATCCACAGAATACGGCGGCGCCCAGTCGAGCAGAGTTTTAGCCTTGTTAATATCCACCTGCAGCGAACCCAGCAAGCGCTGAGAAACTGCGCGTTTACCCATTAAGGCCGCACCCAGCCGCAATCCCCTGACCGGCACAGAAAACAATCGGCTTTTCTTGCCGAAGGCACGAGCGCAATGACGCAATAATTCAGAGGTCGATAAGTCAGCATCATCGGAAACAAAAAATACTTGATTCGCCGCGTTGGGATGATCTATGCAGCGCACGATCAAACTGATCAAATTACCCAGATAGACAAAACTACGTTTATTGCGGACTGCTGCCAAAGGCAAGGGCAAACCACGTTGCACCTTAGTCAGCATAGAAAGAAAATTGGCTTTTACACCCGCACCGTAAACCAACGGAAGCCGAATGATAACAATCTCTAAGGATGAAGTGGCAGCCAGTTCCTGCAACCCCTGCTCCGCTTCCCATTTGGAAATGCCATAGGCATCATGCGGATGGGGGATATTTTCTTCAGACCAGGGTTTTCCGGGTAAGGTCGCTTCCCCGTTGACTTTAACTGAACTCAAAAAAATAAACCGTTTCACCCCGGCATCTGCTGCAGCTCTGGCCAGCTGCATGGTAGCGTCAACATTGACACGGCGATACTCTGCCAGTGGATCAGGCGACAATTCTTTCATGACATGAGCGCGGGCAGCACAATGAATGACTGTATCAATACCCTGCAATAAGGTCGCACAGATAACAGAGCTATTGATATCTTCAATCGCAACAAAATTAACTCCGTCCATCTTCAAAGGCACCCTGGTCAGGCAGGTAAGCTGCACATTTTCCTCAATAAGGGTTTGAGCTAAAGCAGCACCGACAAATCCGCTCACGCCAGTTATTAAAATATGCTTGATCATCCAGATTAACGGTTAAGGTTTTCAGAAAAAATCTTCCCAGCCTTGGCCGCGAAAACAAGAAAAAAGGCACCTCTGAAATTAAGAGGCGCCTTCACTTTCAACTACACTATTTTTGTGTTTTAACCACTTGCATGGCCGTGGCAATCAAACCGCTGATATCCCCCATATTGGCTGGAATAATGATGGAATTATTGGTTTTGGCCAGGTGCGCAAAGGCGCTGACGTATTGCTCGGCGACTTTCAGATTGACGGCATCCGAACCACCGGGCGACTGTATCGCCGCCGCGGTTTTACGGATTGCTTCTGCACTGGCTTCAGCTATCGACAGAATTGCCGAAGCCTGACCCTGAGCACGATTGATTGAGGCCTGTTTTTCACCTTCGGATTTGGCAATCGAGGCTTCGCGCTCACCGGTGGCGATATTAATTTGTTCCTGCTTGCGCCCTTCTGAAGCCGCAATCAGAGCGCGTTTTTCACGTTCGGCAGTGATTTGTGCCTGCATGGCGTGCAGAATTTCTTTCGGCGGGGTCAAATCTTTGATTTCATAACGCAATACCTTAACACCCCAGTTGGCGGCCGATTCATCAATCGCATTGACGATGCTGGTGTTGATATGGTCGCGTTCTTCAAAGGTTTTATCCAGTTCCATCTTGCCGATGACGGAGCGCAGTGTAGTTTGTGCCAGTTGTGTAATGGCTGCGACATAGTTGGAAGAACCGTAAGAAGCACGCATGGCATCGGTGACCTGAAAGTACAAAATACCATCCACGGTTAATTGTGTATTGTCACGGGTAATGCAGACTTGCGGCGGCACATCCAACGGAATTTCTTTGAGAATGTGTTTGTAAGCGATACGATCAATAAAAGGCAGCACAATATTTAAACCAGGTCCCAGCGTCGCATGATATTTACCCAGGCGCTCCACCACCCAGGCATGCTGTTGCGGGACCACATTGATCGTCTTGGCGATAAAGACAATGGCAATAATAAACAGGATCAGCGCAAGACTGCCAAAATTATATTCAACCATGATTCCATCCTTTAATCAGTTTCGCCTGCAGCAATTGCCACCGGCGCTTGTGTAGTACAAATGATATGGCAAATAGCAAAAGAATACTTGTTAATGATGAAAATTCTCTTTAAATGACATCACACCTCAGCGGCCACGGCTTCCACCACCAGCAAACTGCCACGAATTTCCACAATCCGATAGCGCCCCGGATGAACTGCTGCGTGGCTGTGAATTTCCACATCCCACTGTGCGCCCCGATACATGCTGCGGGCATGGTACAAACCTTCGGACTGTGCTTTCCAACTGTTGATCTGAATGATCTGGCCGATATCGAGATTTACATTCGGATCACGGCTGGCACTGACTTTATTACGTGCACCAAAGCGGCTGCGATGCAGCGCCAGCGTGGCACTGGCACCAATCACACCAGCGACCATCATTTGCATATCCAGGCTCAACCCCAACCAGGCCGCCAGTGCTCCAGAGGCCAATCCAAGTGCGAACATCAACAAATAAAACGTCCCGGTAAATAACTCCAGCACTACGACCACCCCGGCCACGGCCAGCCAACTGTAGATTGCATTCATGGATTACTTTCAATAAAGACGCTTAAAAAAAACCCCGGTAACACGGCCGGGGTTGATCTGGATTACTTAGCCAGCAATTGCCAGGTATCGATCACACTGTCCGGATTTAAGGAAATCGAGGCAATGCCTTCTTTCATTAGCCACTGAGCAAAATCTGGATGATCCGACGGGCCCTGACCACAGATACCGACATACTTACCCTGCTTACGGCAGGCAGCAATTGCCATCGACAGCAGTGCCAGTACGGCGGGATCACGTTCATCAAAATCAGCTGCCAGCAAAGGCATGCCGGAATCACGGTCCAGACCCAGAGTGAGTTGGGTCAGATCGTTGGAGCCGATAGAAAAGCCGTCAAAATGTTCCAGGAACTGCTCAGCCAGGATGGCATTCGAAGGAACTTCACACATCATGATCAGACGCAAACCGTTTTCGCCACGGCGCAAACCGTTTTTGGCCAGCAGGTCGACCACTTTTTTGGCCTGACCGAGGGTTCGGACAAACGGCACCATGATTTCGACGTTGGTCAACCCCATGTCATTGCGCACCCGTTTCATGGCAGTACATTCCATTTCAAACGATTCGGCAAAGTCTGGTGCCAGATAGCGCGCAGCACCACGGAAACCCAGCATCGGATTTTCTTCATCCGGTTCATAACGCGAGCCGCCGATGAGTTTTTTGTATTCATTGGATTTAAAATCTGACAAGCGCACAATCACGGTTTTAGGCCAGAAGGCGGCCGCAATCGTGGCTATGCCTTCAGCCAGTTTGTCGATATAAAACGCCTTGGGTGAAGCATGGCCGCGGGCCACCGATTCAACCGCTTTTTTCAGGGCTGGATCGATGTTCGGATATTCCAGTATGGCTTTGGGATGCACACCGATATTGTTATTGATGATGAATTCCAACCGTGCCAGACCTACGCCAGCGTTGGGAATACTCTGAAATTCAAACGCCATTTGTGGATTGCCCACGTTCATCATGATTTTGAGCGGGATTTCCGGCAACGCCTGATTGACGACTTCGGTAATTTGCGTCTCCAGCAAACCGTCATAGATTTTGCCTTCATCACCTTCGGCACAGGAAACGGTGACTAAGGTATCGTTTTTGAGCGTATCGGTAGCATCGCCACAGCCAACGACTGCAGGCACACCTAATTCACGCGCGATAATGGCAGCATGGCAGGTACGGCCACCACGGTTGGTGACGATCGCGGAAGCGCGTTTCATGACCGGCTCCCAGTTTGGATCAGTCATGTCGGCGACTAAAATATCACCCGGCTGCACCAGTTCCATTTCAGACGGATCATGAATCACGCGCACACGGCCGGCACCGATTTTTTGTCCGATGGCACGACCCGAAGCCAGCACATTGCCGCTACCCATGAGCTTGTAACGCTGTTGAGTATCGGTGGCTTTTTGTTGCGATTTGACGGTTTCAGGACGCGCCTGCAAGATATACAAACGACCGTCACGACCATCTTTGCCCCATTCGATATCCATAGGACGACCGTAATGGTTTTCAATGATCACGGCGTATTTGGCCAGTTCAACCACTTCAGCATCGTTTAAGGAATAACGGTTGCGCTGCTCGATCGAAACATCGACCGTGCGCACTGAACGACCCGCTTTGGCTTCGTCAGTGAATTCCATTTTGATTAGTTTGGAGCCGATATTACGGCGTATGACGGGTGATTTACCCGAAGCCAGCATCGGCTTATGCACATAAAATTCATCCGGATTAACCGCACCCTGGACCACCGTCTCACCCAGACCATAGCTGGAGGTAATGAACACCACATCTTTAAAGCCGGATTCGGTATCGATGGTAAACATCACACCGGCAGCCCCCAGATCGGAGCGCACCATGCGCTGCACCCCGGCCGAAAGTGCCACTTCAGCGTGAGTCAAGCCTTTGTGCACACGGTAGGAAATCGCCCGGTCGTTATATAACGAAGCAAACACGTGCTTCATGGCTTCGAGGATGTTGTCGATGCCGACCACGTTGAGGAAAGTTTCTTGCTGACCGGCGAAGGAAGCGTCCGGCAAATCTTCGGCCGTGGCCGATGAGCGCACCGCAAACGACATTTCACCGACCGATTCGGCCACCAGCTTTTGATAGAATTGATTGATTTCTTCCAGCAAACGCGGCTGGAACGGGGTATCGATAATCCACTGACGAATTTCTGCACCGGCTTTGACCAGCGAACGGACATCATTAATATCCAAATCCACCAGTCGGTTGGCAATCCGGTCAGCCAGCGAACTACCGTCGGCCTGGGGAAACGCCAGAAAATCGCGGAACGCCTGCGCGGTGGTAGCAAATCCGCCCGGCACACGCACACCGGCTGTGGCCAGCTGGCTGATCATTTCACCCAGTGAGGCATTTTTACCGCCGACAATTTCCACGTCATGCATGCGTAAATGTTCAAACGAAGCGACATAGGTCGATCCGGTCAAACTACGCATGTTTCCATTAGTACTGTTAGTCATAACTACTCCGTTGATGATAAGAAACTGCTTAAATCGCACGCGGATTATTATTATTTTTACAGCGCACAATTACTAATTCTGTGTATTTATGCCAATTTTAACTGAAAGCTCAGGGCAAACGTCATTTTACCTGTTGCACTGCACTTAAAGTGATATATTCCACCCTCTTACTCCTTTTTTAACTCCTGCACTATGACAGAATTACCTCTTGCCCCCCTGCCTCTGGATGGTCATACCGTTTTCTTTGTCTCTGACGGCACCGGTATTACGGCGGAAACCTTTGGTCACTCGGTACTGACGCAATTTGATTTGCGCTTTAAACAAATTCGCCTGCCTTTTATCGACACGCTCGACAAGGCTCACGATGCGTGTAAAAAAATCAATGACGCCTATGCCGAACGCGGCTTGCGGCCGATCGTGTTTTCGACTCTGGTCAAAGCCGATCTGGCGGGCATCATCCGTCAGGCACATGGTTTGCACATGGATCTGATTCAGACATTTGTTGAACCGCTGGAGCAGGAACTGGGGGTTAAATCGACCCATACTGTCGGTCGCAGTCACAATACCGCCGACACCCAGGCTTACCGCAACCGCATCGAAGCCATTAATTTCTCGCTGGCACATGATGATGGCCAATCGCATAAAAATCTCTCAACGGCTGATGTCATTCTAGTCGGCGTTTCCCGTTCTGGCAAAACACCAACCAGTTTATATCTGGCGATGCAGTTTGGCATTAAAGCTGCCAATTACCCGTTGATACCGGAAGATTTCGAACGCGGCAAGTTACCCTCCGCCCTGTATGCCTTTAAAACCAAGATATTTGGATTAACCATTGCGCCGGAACGTCTGTCAGAAATCCGCAATGAACGTCGCCCCGGCAGCAAATATGCGGCACTGGAAAATTGTCGCTATGAAGTCAATGAAGCCGAGTTGATGATGAAACGTGAAGGTATACGCTGGTTATCGTCGACCGCGAAATCGATCGAAGAAATTTCCACTACCATTTTGCAGGAAATGAAAACCGACGTGGGAATCCACTGGTAGAACTGCCTATTATTGTTTCTTTTTGTTAAAATCCTGACCATGTTCAGCCCAGCCCAACGCCGCAATAACACATTAATCCACTGGTTCGCCCTGTGGATGATGGTGTGCATGCTGGGTCAGTCCCTGTTGCCGACGCTGGTTTATGCCCGCTCAGCTTCACGCCCTGGGCTATGGAATGAAATCTGCAGTGTCTATGGTGCGCGCAGCATATCGACCAAGATATCGACCGAATTGCCGGATACGCCACCGACCAACTCCCATGCGGAATGTCCTCTGTGCCTGCAGATACTCCACGATGTCATACCAGACCAGCCTGCACCCCGGGCACAAATTCAGATTATCTTATTCCGCATTCTTCATGCCGACAGCATACCTGCCCTGCTGGCCACGGCTGATGTCTTTGTCGCACAGGCGCGCGGACCGCCAGAGGTGAGTTAGTTTTGCCGCACAGGCTCCCAGGTCGCCACTTGCTGGCGATTTTGTTCACATTAACTCACTCAAATCATGAAAAAAAATCCACTACGTATTTTGGCGCTGCTGGCGTCTGTGTTTTTGTCTGGCCAAGCCATTGCCTGTGCCAGTTGTGGCTGCACCCTGTCTGCTGATGGCGCTCTCGGGTACAGCACCACCGGCGGCTGGAATATAAGTCTGGACGACAGCTATATAGACCAGAGTCAACTGTATACCGGCTCGGGCCGGATAGCGCCCGCCCAGGTGCAGACTGTGCCTGATCAGGAAGTAGAAAACCGCACCGTTAATCGTTACCTCACACTCGGTTTGGGTTACAACTTCAATGCCGACTGGAATATCAAACTGGCGCTGCCGTATATTGACCGTTCACACTCCACCTATGGCGATAACGCCACCCTGCCGCTCAACGATGCACAACTCAGCAGTGCTGGCGTCACCGGCATCGGTGACGTGAAACTGATGGCCAGTTATCAGGGACTGTTACCGACCGCGAATCTGGGCATTCAGGTTGGCCTCAAACTCCCTACGGGCAACTATGGCGGGCCCAGTGCCGCCAATACCACCGGTCGGGTTGACCAGGGTGTTGTCGGACGTCATCCGGCACAATTTGGCCCGGACGGCAATGCCGGATCTACCTATCTGGATACCAGCCTGAATGCCGGAAATGGCAGCACCGATCTGATTTTAGGAAGCTATTACTATCAGGCCGTGAGCCAGAATCTGGATGCGTTTGTGAATGGACAGCTGCAGGTATCGGTGTTGCAGCAGTTGCATCAGAGCGGAGCTGATTATCGCCCCGGCAATCAGGTCAGCGCCAGCATGGGACTGCGTTATATGGCCGATCCCTCGGTCATTCCTCAGTTGCAAATCAATCTGGTCAACAAAGCCAGTGATAGCGGAGCACTCGCAGATACGACCGGAACTGCCGGAACGCTGGTGTATTTCAGTCCCGGCTTAACCATGACAGTGCAGGCACAAACCCAGATCTATGGCTTTATACAGCTGCCGGTGCTGGCAAATCTGAGTGGTTATCAACTGGTTCCGCGCTATACTGCCTCTCTTGGCATCAGTCATCACTTTTAACATGCGTTCACCACACCGCCCCGATATTTCCAGCCCCGATCCGCAACGCCGGGCACTGCTGTTAAGTGCCCTCGGCCTGGGGTTGGGGTCGGTGGTCGGCCATGCACAGGCTCAGGGGCTGGTGCTGGGTCAACCGGCGCCTGTGCTGGTGTTGCATACGCTCGACGGTCGCGATATTGCGCTGGCAGACTTGCTGGGGCAAATTGTGATTGTGACTTTCTGGGCCACCTATTGCGACCCGTGCCGGGAAGAATTGCCGCTGCTTTCAGCCTATGCCCAACAACATGCCAGACAGGGACTGCGGGTTTTGGGATTCTGCCTCGACAATCCCGGCAATCTGGATGAAGTCCGGGAAGTGGCGAAAACACTGAGTTTTCCGGTCGGTTTATTACCCAACCAATATGCCGGTGGCTACGGCCGCATCTGGCGCATGCCGGTCAGTTTTGTCATCGACCGCCACGGCCGCCTGATAGACAACGGCTGGGATGATGAACAACCAGTGTGGACCAAAGAGCGTCTGCAGCGGGTGATGGGGCCGTTGTTGGCTGGGAAATAACAGTGGCAGCGCCGTTTTTCCCAGTCCATCCATTTAGTTGGGAACTTATATTCTTTATGCCGACCTTATTCAGTTTTCCTGGAGACGCGCATGAAAAATATCTGTCTTTTGATAACTCTATTTTCGTTGAGTTTGGCGAGTAATTATTTGCCAGCACAAACCCACTACGACCCAAAGAATACAGAAACAACGGCCAACTCATTAACATTGGGGAGAGAAATCCCCGGTTATTTTTCCAGTCCGCCCGGAGTTGACCTGTTAAAAAATGCCATTACCAATCCAGATGGCACAAGAACAATCAAAGCAGGACAACAAACCCCGGAAGCTAATGAATTTAACCGAAAGTATTGTGAAAGCGTTGGTGCCAGA
Source organism: uncultured Oxalobacteraceae bacterium (assembly GCA_903862415.1). Lineage (GTDB taxonomy): Bacteria > Pseudomonadota > Gammaproteobacteria > Burkholderiales > Burkholderiaceae_D > Solimicrobium. Next base: position 12,733 of record CAIOYD010000037.1, read on the forward strand.
GATGTGACCAATGAGAGTGACATAACGATTGGTCCAAACACCATTTATGGAGCAGTCTGTATCGGCATTGATGGAAAACATGATGGATCATCAGTAGAAACAATCCCTGGAATTGGCACGGAAAGAGTCTTTCTTCCTGTGCCAAAACATTAATCACTACCCAAGCTCCTCATTCACCACCACCCCATTAATCACCGGATCCACATGAGTCATGACATTGAGTACCGGATGCAGGCGCATTACCCGGTTGCTGGCGTCGGTGGCGATTTTGTGGCCTTCGACTACGCTCAGACTGCCGTCGAGTTCCAGATGAACGTCGACAATAATCAGATCACCGACTTTTCGGGTACGCATATCATGCAAACCCAGCACCCCGTCTGTATTCAGCAGCGTGGTACGAATCGCCTCATACTCTTCCGGAGAAACCGCTCGGTCCATTAAATCGTGTAGCGCATCCCAGGCAAATTTCCAGCCCATGCGACCAACCGCAACACCCACCACCATGGCAGCGATCGGATCAAACATCGGATAACCCATCAGGTTGCCGATGATACCGATAGACACCACCAGCGAAGAAGCCGCGTCAGAACGCGCATGCCAGGCATTGGCAATCAGCATGCTCGAGCGGATGCGTTGCGCTACGACCATCATGTAACGGAATAAGCCTTCTTTGGCGACCAACGCAAACAGCGCCACCCACAAGGCAACAATATGGACTTTGGGAATCGACTCGGGATTTTGTATCTTGCCAGCGCCACTCCACAGCATCCCGGCACCCACTACCAACAGCAATATACCCAGCACCAGTGAGGCCGCATTTTCATAGCGCAGGTGACCATATTGATGGTCATCATCGGCGGCTTTTTTACTTTGGGTGTTGGCAAAGATAACCACAAAATCGGCCACCAGATCAGACAGAGTATGAATGCCATCGGCAATCAAACCCTGTGAACCGGCAAAAAAACCGACGATCAACTGAACCGTACTGAGAACGATATTGACAGCCACACTGACGAGTGTGCTGCGTTTGGCAGCCTTATGGCGTTCAGGGGTTTCAGGTTCTTCTACCGGAAGATGTGTGTGCGAAGCCATATTACGTCTGCCATTCCAAAGAATTAAAACTCACCGATAGCCTGCAAATCAGCGTGATAGGAAGAACGCACCATCGGACCGGATGCGACCTGGGCAAAACCGATACTCAAGGCATAGACGCGCAACTCATCAAATTCGTCCGGCGTGACATAGCGCTTGACGGATAAATGGTGAGCACTGGGCTGCAAATACTGGCCCAGGGTCAGCATGGTAATGCCGTGCGCGCGCATATCCTGCAAGACCTGCTCGACTTCAGGAATAGTTTCACCGAGTCCCAGCATCAAGCCTGACTTGGTTGGCACGGTTGGATTTTTCTGCGCAAACTGTTGCAGCAGAGTGAGCGAATTTTGATAATCGGCACCCGGACGGGCTTCTTTATATAAGCGCGGCACGGTTTCCAGATTGTGGTTAAAGACATCCGGCGCATCGCTGTTGAGCACGGCCAGTGCCACATCGACACGGCCACGGAAATCCGGCGTCAGAATTTCAATTTTAGTGCTCGGCGTTGCCTGCCGGATAGCGCGGATACACTGGGCAAAATGGTCGGCTCCGCCATCGCGCAAATCGTCCCGGTCAACCGACGTTATGACCACATAACGCAAGCCCATGGCGGCGATGGTTTTGGCCAGATTGGCGGGCTCATCGACATCGAGCGGATTCGGTCGTCCATGACCCACATCGCAAAACGGACAGCGACGGGTGCAGATATCTCCCATAATCATAAAGGTGGCGGTGCCGCTTTTAAAACATTCGCCCAGATTCGGGCAATGGGCTTCTTCGCATACCGTGTGCAATTTATTTTCCCGCAAAATCGACTTAATATGCGCAACTTCTTTGGTGCCGGTAAACTCAGCCCGGATCCAGCTCGGTTTGCGCAAATACTGCGATGGTTCGGTGGGAATAATTTTGATCGGTATGCGCGCCATTTTTTCAGCACCGCGCAACTTAACGCCGGCAACCGCTTTGGCTGGTTTATCAGTCATTTTTCATCCTTGAATTCGGCGGCAATTTTTGGTGTGACTACGCTCACATCCGCGCACTGGGCACGATGACGCAGAGCATGGTCGATTAACACCAATGCGAGCATTGCTTCGGCTATCGGTGTTGCCCGTATACCGACACAGGGATCATGGCGACCAAAGGTCTGCACTACGCTGGCCTGCCCCTGCTGGTCGATGGAGTTACGCGCTGTACGGATCGAAGAAGTCGGTTTGATCGCCATCGAAACAGTAATATCCTGACCGCTGGAAATTCCACCCAGGATGCCACCGGCATTGTTGCCGATAAAGCCCTGTGGAGTTAATTCATCACCGTGTTGTGAACCTTTTTGTTCAATACAGGCAAAGCCGGCACCGATTTCGACGCCTTTGACCGCATTAATACCCATCATGGCATAAGCAATATCGGCGTCGAGTTTGTCATAGATAGGTTCGCCCCAACCTACCGGCACATTTTGCGCGACTACATTGATGCGCGCACCGATAGAATCTCCCTGTTTGCGCAATTCATCCATATAGCTTTCCAGCGTGGCGATGGTGTCGAAGTCATCGGTAGCGGCAAAGAACGGATTGGCATGCACATGCGCCCAGTCGGCAAATGGCACCGGGATGGCACCTAGCTGACTCATGTAACCGCGAATCAGGGTGCCGTATTGCTCAAACAACCATTTTTTTGCCACTGCACCGGCACCAACGGCGGGTGCAGTCAACCGTGCTGACGAGCGACCGCCGCCACGATGATCACGAATACCGTATTTTTGCCAGTAAGTGTAATCAGCATGCCCAGGACGGAAGGTATCGACAATATTGCCGTAATCCTTGCTGCGCTGGTCTTCATTGCGAATCAACAGAGTAATCGGGGTTCCGGTGGTTTTACCTTCAAAGACACCGGATAGAATTTCGACCGTATCGGATTCCTGCCTTTGGGTCACATGCCGGGAAGTACCTGGTTTGCGGCGATCCAGCTCGGGCTGAATATCTGCCTCCGACAAAGTCATGCCAGGTGGACAGCCATCGATCACACAGCCGATAGCCGGGCCGTGGGATTCACCGAACGTGGTTACGGAAAATAAAGAGCCGAAAGTATTACCAGACATAATGTATTCTTAAAAAGGGGGAGAAAACGCTCAAGCTGTCATTTTAACAGGACAACAATGGTTGTTGCTGAACAACTTGCCAGAAGTCAGAGCTTAACTTTGCAAATATTACACAGTTGAAAGATTTCTAAGCTAGATAAATAGTGCAATTGAGCTATACTAAACAAAGTTATCAAACCCCAATTTGAGGTCAAACTGGATGAGCGACAATGAACACTCTTCGCAAGATGAGTTAGTCTTTTTAGAAGAACTGGAAAAATCCGATCCTCAGGTCAAGCAAGAGGATAATTTGACATGGCGCATCATGATTATTGATGACGACCCTGATGTTCACTCGGCCACGACCTTTGCTTTAAGCAGCTTGGTCATTCAAAACCGTTCGTTAAGTTTTTTACATGCTTATTCAGCAGTTCAGGCTAAAGAAATCCTTAAAAACGAAACCGATATCGCCGTAATTCTGCTCGACGTGGTCATGGAGCAGGAAGATGCCGGTTTGCAGTTAGTTAATATTATTCGCAATGAAATGAGTTTAGCCGAAGTGCGGATTATTTTACGCACCGGCCAGCCTGGCTACGCACCTGAAATAGACGCCATCCGTGATTTCGACATTAATGATTACAAAACCAAGTCGGAGTTGACCCGGACCAAATTATTTACCACCGTGACTTCGGCCATCCGCTCCTACGACCAGATTTGCTCAATTAATACACTGCGTCGTGCCGCCGACATTACCACCCGTTCGAGCCGGGAATTGATTTCGCAAACCAATTTGCATGAATTTTCGGCCATCGTTATTCAAAGCATCATCGATTACTTTAATCAACCCAATATCAACATCCTGATGTTCAAGCAAGAAGAACTGGGCGAAGCGATTAATATTATTGCCGCCAATGGACAGTTTTCTCATATGCTCAGCAGTAACATCAAGCATACCGATAATGCGGTGATTTTAAAAACCATTGAAACTTCTCTGATCGATCAGAAAAACATTCTGGCTGAACACTACGCCGCTTTAAATCTGAGCAATACCACACAAACCCGTTTTGCCCTCTTCGTTGGCTTAAACAACAATATCTCCGTTCAGGATGCGCGCTTTTTAGAAGTATTTTCCAGCAACGTTTCAGTTTGCCTGGACAATGTGCTGCTCAACATCCGCTTACGTAATCACGCATTTACCGATCCGCTAACCAACCTGCCTAACCGCCTGAAGTTGCTGCACATGCTGGATCAGATTCTGGCACAAAAAAATCGCCCGCAAACCACACTCGCCCTGATTGACATTGATCACTTTGCTGAAACCAATAATGCCCTGGGACATCAATTTGGCGATTTATTGCTGTGCGCGGTTGCTGAACGCCTGCGTCATCATTTTGAACATTCGTGCAAACTCGCGCGCATCGGCAGCGATACGTTTTCTATCGTTGGTCACAATGATATTGTGCGTCCGGAAATCATCCTGTCGCTGTTTTATGCGCCCTTCCTGATTGAAAACCAGGATGTACAACTCTCCGCCACCATCGGACTGGTCAAGCTCGACGATTATCAGGGCGACACCTCAGACGCCTTAAAAGATACCAACATCGCATTAAAACGAGCCAAAAAGCAGCAACGCACCGGCTATGTATATTTCACCAATAATATGGGCGTGGAAATCCGCGAACGGGTGCGGCTGATGCGCGCGCTCAACAGCGCCTTTCAGAAAAACCATTTGTTTGTGGTCTATCAGCCGCAGGTCGATATCAGTTCCGGACGCACCGTCGGTGCCGAAGCTTTGTTGCGCTGGAAAACGGCGGAAGGCAAGTTTATTCCGCCCGACCAGTTTATTCCGATCGCGGAATATTCCGGCCTGATTATTGAATTGGGTGACTGGGTGTTACGTAACTCGTGTTTTGAGTTGGTCAACATCCTTAAAAAAGGCTACAGCGATTTCAAAATGTCGGTCAATGTGTCCCAGGCCCAGTTCTTACATCCGGAATTTTTGAATTCGGTACGCCGGGCGATTCAGGATTCAGGTGCCCCACCGCATTTACTGGATCTGGAAATTACCGAATCGATGGCGATGGAAGATCCTATCTTCCTCATGGAAACTCTGCATCATTTGAAAAAGATCGGTGTCAAAATTTCCATTGATGATTTCGGCACCGGTTTTTCGTCGCTCAGTTATCTGCAGAAACTGCCTATCGACCAACTAAAAATTGATCGTTCCTTTGTCAGCCAGATTGTCGATGCCAACAGCAGTGCGAGCATTCCAAAAATGATTATTCAACTTTGTCAAAGTCTGGGATTAACGGTCATTGCCGAAGGCGTGGAAGATTTCAAACAGGCTGAAGCGCTGCTGTCTTTTGGCTGCAAACTGGCGCAGGGATATTATTATTCCCGGCCACTGGAAACCAGCAAAATCCATGAATGGATGACTATCCCCGCGAAAAGAATTGATTCGTAGGTTGGACCAACGGTCCGACTTGCGCTTCAGTTTCCGGGCTTGCTAATTCACTATAGCAAGTTGGGCTTTTCAGCCCAACTTTCCCTTACCCCATCTCAGCAATTTTCTTATCCACTTCATTGACGGCGACATGCTCACCGGCGATAAACATATACATGGCCGGCACCACAAACAAGGTGAATAAGGTTCCGATCGCCATGCCGGTAAAAATCACCAGTCCCATAGCATAACGACCAGCCGCACCGGCACCGGAAGCAATCACCAGTGGCAGTACACCAAACACCATAGCCGCGGTCGTCATCAGAATCGGACGCAAACGTTCACTGGCTGCCTCTTCAATCGCTGCCCGTTTATCGAGTCCCTTTTTACGTAACTGATTGGCAAATTCGACGATCAGAATACCGTGCTTACTGATTAAGCCCATCAGGGTAACCAGACCCACCTGGGTATAAATATTAATCGAAGAAAATCCCCAGAAAATAAAGATGGTGGCACCAAACAGAGCCAGTGGCACCGACACCAGAATCACGATCGGATCACGGAAACTTTCAAACTGCGCCGACAAGACCAAAAACACGATGATGACCGCAAAAGCCAGCGTGGTCACAAAGCCGCCGGATTCATTCATAAACTGGCGTGACTGGCCAGAATAATCAGCGTTATAACCACTGGGTGCAACTTCTTTCAAGGCCGCACGCATAATATCAAGCGCCTCACCCTGCGACACACCCGCCACACCAGAAATGGTGATCGAATTTTGTTGCTGGAAGTGATTCACTGATTCAGGCACCACCTTGCGAGTAATGTGTCCAATGGTGCTGGCAGGGATCATTTCGCCCGTTGGTGTTTTCAGATAAAAATTCAGCAAATCATCGGGATTAAGACGATTCACCTGCAACACTTGCGGAATGACTTTATATGAACGACCGGCAATGGAAAAATAATTCACATAACTGCCACCCAAAGCCGCACCGAGCGCCTGACCGATATCCTCCTGGGTCATGCCCATGGTCGCGATTTTATCGCGATCAATTTCCAAAGTAGCCTCAGGCTTATCGAGTTTCAGATCGTTATCGAGGAAATAGAATTTACCTGAAGCCTGCACTTTGGCAATCACTTGTTGAGCGACACTGTTTAAGTTTTCAAACGGCTCAGTTGTGGTGATCAAAAACTGCACCGGAAAACCACCAGAACCTGGCAATGCCGGAAACTGGAAGGCCGCCACGCGCACACCGGCAATTTTATTCCACTGATTTTGCAAATCCTGCTGCACCTGTTTGGCACTGCGATGACGCTGATCCCAGTCATTCAAAATCACACCACCAAAGCCGGCATTGACCGAAGGCACGCCGGTGAGTTGAAACATTTGCTTATATTCAGGCAATGCTTTGGCAATTTTAAAAACCTGATCCGAATATCCCAACATCTGATCGGAATTGGCCGTCGGCGAACCAACAATTTGTGACAACACAATGCCCTGATCTTCTTCCGGCGCCAACTCTGAAGTCGACATACTGAACATGATCACCAAAAAGACAATCAATATGGCGCTCATGGCAATAAGTACCTGCCAGGTGTTGAGCAGACTGTGTAACAGACGTTGATAACGCGCGCGAACTTTGTTAAAAGTACGGTCAATCCACATCACAAAGCGACCGTTGTCTTGATCCGGATTGAAAAAATTTGCACACATCATCGGTGAGAGTGTCAATGCAATAACGCCGGACACGGCTACGGCGCCCGCGAGGGTGAAGGCAAATTCAGTAAACAAAGCGCCAGTCAGACCGCCACGAAAACCAATCGGCACGTACACCGCAATCAGCACCACCGTCATGGCCAGAATTGGACCGCCAAGTTCACGCGCAGCCAGCAGGGATGATTCCAGCGGTGACTTGCCTTCTTTCATGTGGCGATCCACATTTTCCACCACAATAATCGCATCATCGACGACCAGACCAATCGCCAACACCAGAGCCAGCAAAGTCAGCAGATTGATCGAATAACCCAGGAGCAGCATAACAAAGAAAGTACCGATGAGCGACAATGGCATGGCGACCACCGGAATCAAGACGGCACGGAAACTGCCCAGAAACAGGTAAATCACTACCGTCACAATCAACAGCGCTTCGAGCAGAGTTTTCACCACTTCGACAATCGAGGTGTTGATAAACTCGGTTGAGTCATACACAATTTTACCGGTCAGCCCCTGAGGCAATTCAGCCTGCACAGCCGGGAATGCTTTGCGCACCCGTGAGGCCACGGTGAGAATATTGGCATCTGGGGCAATTTTAATCCCGATAAATACCGAACGAACGCCATTGAAGGCCACGTTAAAATCGTAATTTTCCGAACCCAGACTGACGGTAGCAACATCGTCAAGCCGGACGATGGCACCATTATTCTGCTTAATCGCCAATTTTTTGAACTCATCCACTGAATGTAAATCGGTGCCGGCGGTGAGCGGAATCGTTACCATCTGACCTTTGGAAGCACCCAGAGCAGTAAGGTAATTATTTTTGGATAATGCGGCACTGACTTCGGCTGCTGTTACGCCAAAGGCAGCCATTTTGTCTTTATCCAACCAGGCACGCAGAGCAAAAGTACGACCGCCGAGAATTTCTGCGGTTTGCACTCCTTCAATGGCATCGAGTTTCGGCTTAACTACCCGTAACAGAAAATCAGTGACATTATTGGTTGGCAAGGTATCGCTGTAAAAACCCATATACATGGCATCGGTATCCTGGCCGGTTTTCACCGTCAATACCGGAGCCTGTGCCTGAGGTGGCAACTGATTTTTAACCGAATTAACCTGGGTATTGATTTCAGTCAGTGCGCGATTGGCATCGTAATTAAGGCGCAGCGTTGCCGTAATGGTGGAGACACCGCTGATGCTCGAGGACGACAGGTAATCGATCCCCTGTGCCTGAGCAATGGCAGATTCCAGCGGCTGGGTAATAAACCCGGCCACTGTTTGAGCATCCGCACCATAGTAAGCAGTCGACACCGTCACTACGGCATTCTGGGTTTTCGGATATTGGCTCACTGAAAGCGAAAACAGGGATTTCAATCCCAGCACCACTATCAGCAGGCTGACCACCATCGCCAATACCGGGCGACGGATAAAAAGATCGGTAAATTTCATTGCTGGCCTCTTAATGTTCTTGAGGCGTCGGATGCGCATCATTAGCTGGCTGCACCGAATTATCCACCACGATCATGGTGTCATTTTTCAGCTTTAGCTGACCGCTGGTGACCACTTCCTGTCCAGCCTGCAAACCAGAGGTAATCTCAACCTGGTCCCCACGCGTGGCGCCGGTGGTGACAAACAGCTGCTTGACCGCCAGGGTCGGATTGCCTTTATCATCCTTTTTATCACCCGGTTTAACTACAAACACGGTCGATCCATACGGATTGTAGGTGATGGCGGTTTGCGGCAAGGTGATGAACTTGCCTTTTACACCCACTTCGAGTGAGACATTGGCAAACATGCCTGGCAACAGCTGCTGCTGTTGATTACTCAATTTGGCCTGCACCTGGACATTGCGACTCGCCGTATCGATCACCGGATTAATCGCATTGACTTTGCCTGGAAAGCTAACACCCGGGAAGGCGTCACTGAGCACGGTCAAATGCTGATTCACTTTAAGTACGCCACTTTGTTTTTGCGGAATCGAGAAATTCACATACACAGGATCGATGGTTTGCAAACTGACGAGCTTATCGCCCGGATTCACATATTGTCCCGGGTTGATGGCAGTAATACCCAGACGTCCGGAAAAAGGTGCCCGGATGGTTTTCTTTTCTACCTGTGCCTGTTGTTGCTCCACCAGCGCCAGCTTGCTTTTTAAATCGGCTTTATCGGCATCCACCTGTGCCTGACTGACACCGGCAACAGCCAACAGCGCTTCATCGCGCTTCACTACGGTAGCAGCCAGATCCGCGGCGGCTTGCTGAGCATGCAGCTGGGCGATATCGGCATCAGCATTGAGCTCAAACAGCACCGCATGCTTTTTCACATCCTGACCCGACTTGAATTTGATTTCACGTACCAGTCCGGCAATTTCTGCCGATATATCGACACCACGGTAGGCAGTCACGGTACCGACCGAAGCCAGTTCTGGTTGCCATTCCACGGCCGCCACTTTGGTGGTTGATACCGTCTGGGCAAATGGTTTGGGAGCACTGGCAATGAGTTGTCTGATTTGCAGAAACTTGCCGATCGCTAAACCGGCCAGCAGTACAACGATGCATCCCAGCATAATGAACATACGCTTAGTCATGAATATTTTCCCTTACAGGTTCAAAATAAAATAAGTAGTAATCCGTCACCGGCCAACAATGTTTATTGGGCCGGGTGTGAAATATCGTTCAGTTCAGTACGGTTCCACCAGCCGCCACCGAGCGACTGAAACAGGGCCGCGGTATCGGCATAACGTGCCGCCTGAGCCTGTATCAATCCGATATGCGCTGCCTGATAAGTCCGCTTGGCATCGAGCAACACCAGTGAATTAATCGCGCCAAACTGGTATTGTTGCTGCGCCAGTTCCAGCGTCTGTTTGGCCATGGTGTCCACTTCTACCTGTTGTTGTAAACTGTTGGCATCAAAATCAAGCGCCTGCAAACTGTCAGCCACACTTTGAAAAGCGGTCAGCACGGTCGCACGGTATTGCGCATCAGCCTGATCATAAACCGCCACCGCTGCACGCTTTTTGGCCGACAAAGCTCCGGCATTGAAAATGGGCTGGGTAACGCCGCCGGCAATACTCCACAAGCTCCAGCCTTTACCAAATAAATCGCCGCTATTTGTAGCTGCTGAACCGTAGCTGGCCGTCAGATTAATTTGCGGATATTGATTGGCTGTAGCCACGCCAATTCCGGCACTGGCCTGATGCAACAAGGCTTCACTGGCACGAATATCCGGACGCTGGCGCACCAACGCTGAGGGGATGGACAACGGCAATTCAGCCGGCAACTGCAGCGTAGCCAGATCGAATTCAGGCAAATCACCCTCGCCCGGTAACTGTCCCGCATACACCGCTAACTGATTGCGGGTTTGCTGCAGGGCCTTTTCCAGGGCTGGCAAATTGGCACGAGTCTGGGCCAGCAAATTACGTTGCGCCAGCGCGCTGGCTTTGGGAATGGCTCCGAGCGCCAGTTGTTGCTCAATGACGTCAAGCTGGGTAGATTGTGCGGTAATGATTTCTTGGGTGGCCTTGATCTGAGCGCGCAAAGAAGCTTCTCTGATGGCACCCGTGACCACGTTGGCAGTGAGCGCCAGATAAGCGGCTTCTACCTGAAACTGCTGGAATTCCACCACTGCCTGAGTGCTTTCAAGAGCACGACGATTGCCACCAAAGACATCAAGTGAATAGGAAACATTCACCGATGCATTATACAAATTGTATAATGCACCGCCGGGTACATTGGTCGAAACCGCCGAAGCCAGATTGCGACTCACGCCTGCGTTGGCTGTGACGGTTGGATAGTTCGTAGTTCCAGACTGGGCGTGATAATTTTCTTGCGCAGAACGCAGGGCTGCCTGAGCCGCCGCCAGATTAGGACTGTGCGCCAAAGCGCGGCGGATTAACTGATCCAGATTATCGGAATGAAACACACTCCACCACTGGGCAGGAATATCCTGCGCAGCAATAACCGTCTGCGCTATTCCCGCTGCACCTTCGGAGGCTGGCGTTGGCTTGCCTGCGCCAGGGAATACGGCATTACCCGTGGCCACCTGCGGAGTTTTAAAATCAGGACCAACCGCACAGGCGCTGAGCAACAGACTTAACATTAACCCGGTGAGTGCGGGTATCGACTTTGCCGCCCTGTTCAAACTGTTAGGCATTTTCTTTTCCACCAAAAAACTCCCGATAATTTCATGCTGCGTGATTAATTTGCCAATATACGCAATAGCAATGCTTATTTATCAATAAAGCCGCACAAATAGTTAATGACTCAAAAGTCAGAAACGAATTATACCGCTTTTTTTAAAAACATTTCTTTAACTTTATTTCCACTCACCACGTAATTCCTGAACGCAATGTCGCAGATATTCGGGACTGGCCTGAGTTGCATTAACCGGTTGCCCGACAATCAATTCCAACCGCGAAAACAATCCGCGCCGGAAGGCACGCTCAAATGGATTACCACCGCTGCGACTGTAAATACTGCCCCACAAACCGCGCAATGCCATGGGAATCACCGGGACCGGTGTACGGCTCAAAATTTGCTGTATACCGTTTTTAAACGGATTGACTTCACCGTGTTCCGTCAGCCGCCCTTCCGGGAAAATACACACCAGATCGCCCTCATGCAAGGCCTTGGCGATATCCACAAAAGCATGCTCCATGATCCAGGGATTTTCTTTGGCCGTGGAGATGGGTATGGCTTTGGCGGTTTTAAACAACCAGGAAATCACCGGTAAATTAAAAATCCGGTAATCCATCACAAACCGGATCGGTCGTGGCGCACAGGCGGCAATCACTAACGCATCAAGATAACTGACATGGTTGCAGACCAGTATCGCTGCGCCGTTGGCGGGAATACGATCAATATCAATACCGCGTACTTTATGAATGGTATGAACCAATGCCCAGACCAAAAAGCGCAGTAAAAATTCCGGCACAACGGTAAAGATATATAAAGCCACCAGCGCATTCAGGCAGGCGGTAACAAGAAATATCTGTGGAATCGACAAACCACATCGCAGCATGACCATCGCGGAGAGGGCAGCCACCACCATGAAAAGGGAATTTAAAATATTCATCCCGGCAATGGTGCGCGACATATGTTGCGGATCACAGCGGGTTTGAATCAGGGCAAATAAGGGCACGATATAGAGGCCACCAAAAATACCGATGCCGACGATATCGAATAAAATCTTCCAGCTGCCGGGAAGCACAATAAATTGCCACAGATCGACCGTCGCAACATTCACATAATGGGTACTGGAAAGATATAGATCGATACCGAATAAGGACAGACCAAAAGCACCAAAGGGTACCAGACCGATTTCCACCTTGTGACCGGAAAGCCGTTCGCACAACAATGAACCGGCGCCAATACCGACAGAAAATACCGCCAGCAGCAACACAAAAACACTGTGATCGCCATGCAGATATACTTTGGCATATTGCGGAAACTGCGCCAGCACGATAGCACCATAAAACCAGAACCAGGAATTGGCCAGCAGCGATAAAAATACCGGACGGTTGTGGCTGGAAAAGCCAATATTGCGCACTGTTTCGGTAAACGGATTCCAGTTCATCACCAGATCAGGTGCCGGTGCCGGTGAAAGAGGAATTTTCCAGCTCATGGCACAGCCCAGCAAAGCAATACCGATGGTGCCGAGTGCCACCAGATGAATTCCCCAGGGCTGGTGTACTACGAGCAAGGCGCCGAGCATTTCGCCCAGCAAAATGCCCACGAACGTCCCCATTTCAACGATGCCATTGCCGCCCACGAGCTCATCGGTTTTCAAATGCTGTGGCAAATAGGCATATTTTACCGGACCAAACAGGGTGGAATGCAATCCCATGCCAGCCACGGCCGCCACCAGCAACCACAACTGATGGGAAAACCAACCAAGAGCAGCGACGGACATAATTAACACTTCGAGCAGCTTAACGGCGCGTGCCAGCCGCCCTTTTTCTACCTTGTCGGCAATTTGTCCGGCACTGGCCGAAAACAGCATGAAGGGCAAAATAAACAGCCCCGGAATGAGCTGATTCAACTGCCCCACATCCATCGCAGTCCAGCTCAGGGCATCAAAAGTCAGCACAGTGAGCAAAGCGGTCTTGAACACATTATCATTGAGGGCGCCAAGAAACTGGGTCCAGAAAAACGGGGCAAAGCGTCGCTGTAGCAGTAAGGAAAATTGGCTGGCTGGTTTCATTTTTATAATTGATTCTGGACAATTCAGCGAATATACATCAACATCCACTTTTATGCAGCCGTCGCCACACGCCTTTCCCTATAGGAACTGATGATGGCTGATTTTTTACCACCCACTACTTACCTGAACCAAACACCATGAAAACACTGCAACTCGCCACCCTGCTGTTATCCTGCGTCTGCGGACTGACGCTGGCGCAAACCAGTCCGGAAGCCGCCACCGAACCGATGACCGTTGCCAGCGCGCCGAATAAAATTACTTCACTGATTAAAATTGATGAAAAAATCGGCAACGGCAATGAAGCCAGCCCGGGTTTATATATTGATGTACATTACACCGGCTGGCTGTATGATCCGAAAGTGCCCAATAAACATGGTGCCCAGTTTGACAGCTCACGCGACTCAGGTCAGCCACTGACATTTCAGCTCGATGCCAGACAGGTCATACGCGGATGGGATATGGGAGTCAAAGGAATGAAGGTTGGCGGCAAACGTACCCTGATTATTCCGGGTTATCTGGCCTATGGCCCCAAGGGCAGCAACTCGATCCCGCCGAATGCCACGCTGATTTTTGATGTTGAAGTGATGGCGGTGAAATAAACCTGCCGGGAGCCTGCATGGCAGGTTCCCGGCAACCTGACTTAAATGGTTTTCATCTTAAAATCTGACAACACCTTACGTATGGTCGAAGCCAGCTCTTCGGCCACAAACTTGGCCACATAGGCATCAGCACCGACATTTTTGACATGTTCTTCATTGGTGGAACCAGTCAGGGAAGAATGTATCACCACCGGCAAATTCTGGAACCGGGTGTCATGCTTGATTTTTCTGGTGAGTGTAAAGCCATCCATTTCCGGCATTTCCAGATCGGTGAGCACCAGCGCCACCTTGTCGTGGATATTTTTACCCTGGGCTTCAACTTCGTTGGATAAGGCTTGCAGACGCTCCCAGCATTCTTTACCGGTTTTGGTCATAATGAACGGTGCACCCATGGCGGTCAGACCGCGTTCGATCAGAGTACGGGCCATATGAGAATCATCAGCCGCCAAAATCAGTGTTCCAGGTGGTAACAACAACGATGGGCCCACAGTTTTGGCATCAATTTCAGGTTCTTCTGGCTGAATCGCGCGCAGAATTTGCTCAACATCGAGTACCTGAGCCAAGCGGGTGTTGGCAATATCACCATCGAGACGGGCAATACTGGTCACCATGCCAGCTACTGAGCTCGATTCTGCCGACAATACCTGCCCCCAGTCCAGACGAACAATTTCTTCCACCGATTCGACCGCAAAACCCTGAGTGGAACGTGCATATTCCGTCACCAACAGGATATTGAGCCCGGAACTGGGCACGCAGCCAACTACAGCTGGCAAATCAATTACCGGAATAATCTGTCCGCGCAGGTTAACCACACCAAGCATATTATCGACCGCACCAGCGACCTCGGTAATACTGGGCATAGCAACAATTTCACGCACTTTAAAAACGTTAATGCCAAACAATTCAGAATGGGAGGTATGTTTTGCCTCACCTAGACGGAATAGCAACAATTCAAACTTGTTTGATGCTGTTAAATTAGTACGTTCATCAATTTCTTGTTGAATTGAACTCATGTTACCTCCAAGCAGTCGTCGAATTTACCCAGTTATGAATAGATTATAGTGACGATTTCTAAACAGGCTAGGCATTTCCATCGGAAAACTTATTTAATTACACGATAACAAGGTACATATAATTTTCCGGGCAGTTTCATACGCTGCTGTTGCACAAAGGAACTTAACAATGCATCCATGGCGGTCATCAATTCAGCATCGCCCGTCAATTCAAAATGACCATGCTCTTCAATGGCTGCGATACCGGAAGCTTTGACATTTCCGGCCACAATACCTGAAAAGGCACGGCGCAAATTAGCCGCCAACAAATAACTATCTTGATTTTTATGCAACTGCAACTGCCGCATGGCTGCGTGGGTAGGAAAAAACGGTTGCTGAAACTCTGGGGCAATTTTCAATGACCAGTTGAAATAGTAGGCGTCCGAAATGGCCTTGCGGAAGGCGCGGACATCCGCCACCCCTTCAAGTACTTGACGGGCAACCAGTTCGGGATCGTCAATAATTATTTGATAACGTTTTTGCGCCGCTTCGCCGAGTGTGGCACCGATAAATTGATCGATTTGCTGAAAATATTCTCTGGCGCTGGCGGGGCCGGTAAAGATCAGTGGAAATGGCAGATTGACATTATCCGGATGCAGCAGCACACCTAGCAGGTACAAAATTTCTTCGGCGGTGCCGGCGCCACCGGGAAACACCACAATCGCATGCCCGAGCCGGACAAAGGCTTCGAGCCGCTTTTCTATGTCTGGCAGAATCACGAGTTCATTGACTATCGGATTGGGCGCCTCGGCGGCAATAATGCCCGGCTCAGTGATACCCAGATAGCGGCCATTAAAGATACGTTGCTTGGCATGACCGATGGTCGCGCCCTTCATGGGCCCTTTCATGGCACCCGGACCACAACCAGTACCAATATTAAGACCACGCAAGCCTAATTGATAGCCTACATGTTTGGTGTAATCGTATTCACTGCCTGAGATTGAATGACCGCCCCAGCAGACCACCAGATTGGGATTGACCAGCGTGTGCAATTGATTGGCATTGCGCAAAATATGGAACACGGCATCAGTAATACCCTGAGAAGAACTCAAATCAAATTGGGGATTGGTTGCAATTTCGCTGTTTAAAAAAATGATGTCGCGCAAGACTGCAAATACATGTTCCTGAATGCCTTTGATCATCACACCATCGACAAAAGCACTGGCCGGGGCATTTTTCAAATCCAGTTTAATCCCACGCTCGCGTTGCACAATAGCAATGTTAAAAGTGGGATAACGGGACAGCAATTCCTTGCTATCGTCGAGTGCATTCCCGGTATTCAATACCGCCAGTACACAATGTCGGAACAAGGTATATAAGCCGCTTTGGCTGCTATCGAGTAATTGATTCACTTCGGTTTTGGAGAGAACGTCGAGGCGCCCTTCGGGAGAAATTTGTGCATCCAGTACCGGATAGGTCATGCTGTCCTCTGAAAAATTAATGAAAGTATCACTATAGCCGCAACGTTATTGCATTGTATCCGTATTACTACTATAGATGAATTTCAGAGGATCAACACCACCAACCGGCATTATGATGTTCGTTAGGCAGGATCAGGCCCAGCAAACCCAGAGCGATCAAGATTACAGCGGCACTCACCGCAATCCATGCCGGAGGCCGGCGCTGACCAAAGCGCTGCGCCAGACCTTGGGTAAATAACAGATAAGGTAAGGCACCCAGACCAAAACAAAACATCAGGATAGCCCCCGACCAGGCAGCGCCACTGACCATGGCCAGCGGCAACACGCCATACACCAGACCACAGGGAAGACATCCCCACAACAAGCCCCGCCAGAGATAGCGGCGCGGCAATCTGATGGAACTCAACATGACACTAAAAGGCGTCAACAGGTGCTGTTGAAATAACTGACCAAGTTTGCCGAACATGGAAAAACCCGGTGTCCAGCCCAGACATTTCAGCCCCAGATAAATCAGGCTCAGATTCCCTACATAAAACAGTATTGACTGTACCGGCAAATGTGGCTTGAACAGTAAGCCAGCGGCACCGAGCGATCCCACCAAGCCGCCGGCAATGGCATATGACAGCAATCGCCCGAAATGCAGCAGGGCAATCTGAAGCCACTTGGGAGAAGGTGATTGCAGCTGGATGGGAATGATTTTATGCTGACTGGGGAGCGGACTGGCCAACACCGTCGCAATGCCTCCGCACATGCCAATACAGTGGCTGCCACCGGCAACGCCAGCCAGCAGAGCGGTCAACAGTAACGATTGATTTAACACATCAGCGCGGATTGACTAACAGTACGGCTGCAATGCCACTTGAAATACAACCCAAAAACCAGAAAATGATAAAGCCGATGGTATACGTTGCCTGAGGGCTGAGATTGTTACGCTGATCAAAAACCAGCATATCAGTAGGGTCGAGCAGGCTGAAAATCACACCGCAACTGACGCAGGCCATAAGAAATGCCGACCACAGGATGGTCATGATCAGACGGATCGGTTTTATTGTTTGTGGCGCAGTAACTTCCAAAGCATAACCCCTTAAATTAGTAGCGGTAGGACATCATAACCAAAAACGCATCAGTTAACCGCCTTTATTTGCAAATCGGTTTGCAAAGGTTGATGCCAGTCACCGGTCAGGCGCCAGCCGCTGCTTTCAAGCTTGATATGCATGATCTGGGAATTGATGCCAGTCAGACTGCCGCGATATGCCCCCGGAGCGATTTGCTGCAACGGTAAACGGTGCGTTGATTCCGCCACCGAGTCGGCACTCGACGTTGCCACACTTAAGAGCACAGATGCCGGTAACTCTCCCTGCCCCTGAAGTTTCAAATCAACTTGCCCACCAGCCTGCAAATGAAGTTGCGCATTGAGTTTGAGGGTTCTGGCTTCGGCGTCCCGCATTAAATCCTTGTTGATCATCAAACCCTGTTTATAATAATCTTCGCTGACTACTTTATCGGCACCGCTAAAGGCCAGATAGCCAGTAAACAGGCTGGCGCAAACCACGCTCAAGGGGCCACCGACGACCAGCAACAACCAAGGTTCTTTTTTCCAGCTGTCCGATTTTTGCAGTGCGGGCAATGTTGTCATTTAACGTTATCCTTGAATTAGCGCGGCACTAAAAAGACCGCTTTTTCCGATACCATCACAGCCGGGTTTTGTTCATCCCGAACTATGAAACGAATTTTGTTTGAACCGACTTCTGCACTGCCACCGGGAATCTGCACTCTGACCGGAACTGCACGGTCACTGGCGCCCTGCACTTCGATGGTTTGAGCGGTTAAAATTTTCGCGCCGGGTATGCCGGTGACTTCAATGGAATACTTGTTGGTCTGTTCCATGGCGTTCATGATCTGCAGTTTATAGACATTATCGATGTCGCCCATTTCTGTAATGCGCGGCATACTGCGGTCGCGGATGATATTGACTTTCAGCGGCACCCGATTAGCCAGCGTAATGATGGCCGCCGTGATAATCAACAGCAAAATGGTACTGTAAATAAGGGTGCGTGCCCGGAACAAGCGTCGCCACATTTGTTCTTTGGTCAGTCCATTTTCAAGGGCGTGTTCGGTACTGTAGCCGATCAGGCCGGGTTCATAACCCATTTTCAACATGATTTCGTCGCAGCCATCGATACAGGCAGTGCATCCGGTGCATTCATACTGCAGACCATGACGAATATCGATACCGGTCGGACAAACCTGCACACAAATGCCGCAATCAATACAGGCACCGAGTCCCTGATTTTTATAATCGGCATGCTTGCTTCTCGACCCGCGTGGCTCGCCACGAACGGCATCATAGGTGACTGTGAGGGTATCTTTGTCAAACATGGCGCTTTGAAAGCGGGCATACGGGCACATGTATTTACAGACCTGTTCGCGCATCCAACCGGCATTGCCATACGTTGCAAAGGCATAAAAGAAGACCCAGAAAGTTTCCCATGGTCCCAGAGTCCAGGCCAGCACTTCGGTTGCCAGGTGATGTATCGGGGTGAAGTAACCAACAAAGGTAAAGCCAGTCCACAGTGCTATGCCGATCCAGATACCATGCTTGGCAAGTTTCAGACCGATCTTATGTGCTGACAGCGGCACCTTGTCCAGACGCATGCGCGCGGTACGATCACCTTCTACCTTGCGCTCGACCCACATAAAAATTTCAGTGTAGACCGTTTGCGGACAGGCATAACCGCAGAACAGTCGTCCTGCGACGGTGGTAAACAGAAACAGGGATAAGGCGGAGATGACCAGCAGCACCGTAAGGTAAATAAAGTCCTGCGGCCAGATGACCAATCCAAAAATATAAAATTTTCGGGCAGTCAGATCAAACAGCACAGCCTGACGGCCGTTCCAGTTTAACCACGCTGTTCCGTAAAAGATCAGCTGGGTAAACCAGACCAGTAACCAACGCCATTTGGAAAACCATCCGTGGACGATGCGCGGGTAGATTTTTTCACGCACTTCAAATAAAGCCTGCTCCCCCATTTGCTGCTTGGCGGCGGCAAATTCATCCTTGGTATAGTGCTTGACTGGCGTTGGTTCCATTACTGCCTTTATTACGAATTACTTGGGTTTACTTTCTGCTTCCAGACCGCTGACGTTCGACAAACTCCACACGTAGGCGGTGAGTAAGTGAATTTTCGCATCCGTGAGCAAATCTTTGTGCGCCGGCATGTGGTTCGAATGACCAAGCTTGATACCGTCAACGATGGTATTGAGATCACCGCGATACAGCCAGGTTTTATCGGTCAGGTTGGGTGAACCCAAAGCCTGATTACCTTTGCCGTCCGGACCATGACAGGCAGCACAGATGCCAAACTTAGGCTGACCCAGTGCGGCCTTGACGGCATCATGTGGCGAACCGGACAGGCTCAGTACATAGTTGGCCACATTAGTGATATCTTCTTCCGAACCGACTACGGCACCCATGGGCGGCATAAAACCATTGCGTCCTTCTCGGATAGTCGTTTCTATGGTCGCAGGATCGCCGCCATAGAGCCAGTCACGATCGGTCAGATTTGGAAAGCCCTTGCTGCCCTGAGCATCCGAACCGTGGCATTGGGCGCAGGTATTGAGAAACAGACGCTGACCAATGGCACGTGCTTCGGGCTGTTTTGCAACGTCTTCAATTGGCATGGCCAGATATTTATTAAAGATCGGACCATACTGCGCTTCGCCATCCTTGACTTCTTTTTCATAGGCACCGACTTCACTCCAGCCGAGCGTACCTTGGAAGCTGCCCAGACCGGGATAAAGAACCAGATAGCCAAGTGCGAAAACCACGGTAATGTAAAACAGCCACATCCACCAGCGCGGCAACGGGTTATTGTTTTCTTCCAGATCACCATCCCAGATATGCCCGGTGGTGCCTACCGGCAGCGGTTTACCATTGGCATCCAAAGGAACAGTAATTTTGGATTGCGACCATAATAAAACGCCACAACCTAAAATACTGATGATGACCAGAATACTGATCCAGATGCCCCACCATTCGTTAAAAAAATCAGCCATGATCAGTCGTTTCCATTTTCGTTATCAATTAGTGAGCGACCCAGGGTTTCAAACCGGTCTTTATTTCTGCGACTAAAGGCCCAGTATAAAATTCCCAGAAAAACCACCAGGCTCACCACAGTAAAAATGCTGCTTAATAGCGTGAAATCCATGTGAGCTCCCTCTCAGTTCTTGTTCTTGATGGCTGTACCCAACACCTGCAGGTAAGCAATCAGCGCATCGAGTTCAGTTTTATCTTTTAACTGTTCCGGTGCAGCCGTAATATCGGCATCGCTATAAGGTACACCCAGCAATTTCATCGCACGTAACTTGGCGCTGATGTCAGCCGGATCAAGCTGATTTTTAGCCAGCCAGGCATAGGCAGGCATATTCGACTCAGGCACCACGTCACGTGGATTGTTGAGATGAATACGATGCCATTCATCGCTGTAACGACCACCAACACGAGCCAGATCCGGGCCGGTGCGCTTACTGCCCCACTGGAACGGATGGTCATAGACGGATTCGCCAGCGACCGAATAATGGCCGTAACGTTCAGTTTCAGCGCGGAACGGGCGGATCATCTGCGAATGGCAGCCGTAGCAACCTTCTTTGAGATAAATATCGCGACCGGTCAGTTGCAGTGGCGTATAGGGCTTTAGACCGATCACTGCTTCCGTGGTGGACTTTTGAAAAAACAACGGCACAATTTCTACCAAACCACCAACACTGACTACCAATAAAACCATTACCAGCAAAAGACCAACATTTCGCTCGATAAGATCATGACTAAATTTACTGATGCTCATTCAATTTCTCCCGTATGGTCTTATGCGTGTGCCAAAGTTGGCGCTGGTATGGCAGGATTGACAGCTTCTGCACCAATCACCGTTTTAGCCACGTTATAACCCATCACCAACATACCTGTGATGTACAAGGCGCCGCCGCACAACCGGATCACGTAGTATGGATAAGTGGCTTTAACACCTTCAATAAAGGTATAGGTCAGTGTGCCGTCGTCGTTGAAACTGCGCCACATAATGCCCTGCATGACGCCGGCAATCCACATGGCCGAGATATACATCACTACGCCGATGGTGGCAGTCCAGAAATGGACTTCGATCAGTTTGGTGCTGTACATCTGCACTTTACCGAACAGACGCGGAATCATGTAGTACAGGCTGCCGATGGTGATAAAGCCTACCCAGCCGAGCGCACCGGAGTGAACGTGACCGATACCCCAGTCAGTGTAGTGCGAGAGAGCATTGACGGTTTTGATCGCCATCATCGGACCTTCAAAGGTCGACATACCGTAAAACGACAGTGACACAATCAGGAAACGCAGGATAGGATCGGAGCGCAGTTTGCTCCAGGCGCCGGACAGGGTCATGACGCCGTTAATCATACCGCCCCAGGAAGGTGCAAGCAGAATCAGCGAGAACACCATACCGAGTGACTGTACCCAGTCTGGCAAGGCGGTATATTGCAGATGATGCGGACCCGCCCACATGTAAGTGAAAATCAGCGCCCAGAAGTGGACGATAGACAGGCGATAGGAATAGATAGGACGACCAGTCTGTTTGGGAACGAAGTAATACATCATGCCCAGGAAACCGGCAGTGAGGAAAAAGCCTACCGCATTGTGTCCGTACCACCACTGCACCATGGCATCCTGCACACCGGCATAGACCGAATAGGATTTGAGGTAAGAAACCGGAATGGAGGCGCCGTTGACCACGTGCAGCAGGGCTACGGCCAGAATGAAGGCACCGTAAAACCAGTTGGCAACATAAATGTGCTCAACTTTGCGCTTAGCCAAGGTACCAAAAAACACAATCGCGTAGGCAATCCAGACCACGGCGATCATAATGGTGATAGGCCATTCGAGTTCGGCGTATTCTTTACCGCGGGTGTAACCCAGTGGCAGAGTCAGCACGGCACACAGAATAATGAACTGCCAGCCCCAGAAAGTGAAACCGGCAAGGCGCCCGGCAAATAAGCGCACATGACAGGTGCGTTGCACCACATAATACGAAGTTGCCATTAATGCACAACCGCCGAAGGCAAAGATAACTGCATTGGTGTGTAAAGGACGGATCCTTCCGTACGTCAGCCAGGGTATGCCCAGATTGAGTTCAGGCCAGGCCAGCTGCGCTGCAAGCAGCACCCCGACCAGCATCCCGATAACGCCCCAGACAACAGACATAATGGCAAATTGCCGTACCACACGGTAGTTATAAGTAGTTTCTATATTTTCGCTCATGATCTCGCACAGGTGGATTAACTCACGTCAGGATAGTCTCAACATGCTTTTGGGAAATTGACTTACGTCAAGAACAATAGAAACAGTAGTCAAATAACTCAGGTTTTTCAAGAAATCCCCCCATTATTGACAGCAAAGGGGAAATTTCTTTATTGATAAGCTTGGATGTTTACAACTTTTTTATACAGGCAGCAACAACTTATACGACAACTTGACAGTGCCCGGCGTATCTTTACGGCACTAATTCAAAGGAGTTGACATGGATATTTTTTACGGAATTGGCATGGCGGTTTTTACTGCGCTGACGTTGTTGAACCTGCAGGTTTGCCATCAGTTGCGAGGTGTTCTATGAGTTGGTTACAGGCAATTGCTGCGCTCGTTGCGCTGCTGTTATTTGTTTATCTGGTGTACGCCCTGTTTAAAGCGGAGTCATTTTAATGAATTCTTCTATCCATTTTCAGTTGGCGATGTTCATGCTGGTCTTGATTGTCTGCGCGCTGCCGCTGTCGGCCTGGATTACCCGCATCATGACGGCAACACCGGGCCGGTTTGAGCGACTGCTGTACCGCTGCTGCGGCGTTGACCCGGACACCGAAATGCACTGGAAGCAGTATGCCATTGCAGTCATCCTGTTTAATCTGGCCGGGGTAGTGGCTCTGTATGGTTTGCAGCGACTGCAGGGAATGCTGCCCTTCAACCCACAGGGGCTCGGTGCCATCAGTCCGGATTCATCCTTCAATACCGCCATTAGTTTTGTCACCAATACCAATTGGCAAGCCTATGTACCCGAAACTACGATGAGCTATCTGACACAGATGCTGGGTCTGGCGGTGCAGAATTTCTTTTCTGCTGCCACCGGTCTGGCGGTAGCCATTGCGCTCATACGCGGCTTTGCCCGTCACAGTGTTTCGACCATTGGCAATTTCTGGGTTGATCTGACCCGCTCCGTGCTTTTTATCCTGCTACCTCTGGCACTGGTGATTGCACTGGCCTTGATTGGTCAGGGAGTGATGCAAAATGTTGACAACTACAAAACTGTGCAGTTGAGCGAACCGGTGATTTACACTCAGCCCAAACTGGATGCGACCGGTGCTTCCATGCTCGATGCACACGGCGTTGCCGTACAGGAAACCCTGAGCACCTCGACGCAAACTCTGGCGATGGGTCCGGTGGCTTCGCAGGAGGCGATCAAGATGGTGGGTACCAATGGCGGCGGCTTCTTTAATGCCAACTCGGCCCATCCTTATGAAAACCCGACGCCGCTGAGTAATTTTATCCAGATGGTGGCGATCTTTCTGATACCGGCAGCGCTATGCCTGGTGTTTGGCAACATGGTTGGTGATGCGCGTCAGGGTTGGGCAATTTTGGTGGCCATGAGTCTTATTTTTGTGTTCATGGCGTATCTGACCAACGCGGCGGAAATGCAGGGTAATACGGCGTTGTTGGGCATGGGAGTGGATCAGGCTGGTGGCAATATGGAAGGCAAGGAAACCCGCTTTGGCATCGTTGCATCGAGTCTGTTTGCCACCATCACGACAGCGGCTTCCTGCGGCGCGGTCAATGGCATGCTGGATTCGTTTACACCACTGGGCGGGATGATTCCGCTGTGGTTAATCCAAATGGGCGAAGTGGTGTTTGGCGGGGTTGGTTCGGGTTTGTATGGCATGCTCATTTTTGCCATCCTGGCCGTGTTTATTGCCGGCTTGATGATAGGCCGCACACCGGAATACCTGGGTAAAAAAATCGCAGCTTATGAAATGAAAATGGTGTCACTGGCGATTTTGGTGGGCCCGTTTCTGGTGCTGTGTGGCACGGCCGTGACAGTGATGCTCACCGATGGTAAGGCTGGCATACTCAATCCGGGTGCGCATGGGTTTACCGAAGTGTTGTATGCGTTTTCTTCTGCTGTCAACAATAACGGTAGCGCCTTTGCCGGACTTTCTGCCAACACACCGTTTTACAATAATTTACTGGCCATGGCGATGTGGTTCGGACGTTTCCTGGTGATTATTCCGGTGCTGGCGATTGCCGGTTCGCTGGCCGCAAAAAAACGACTGGCCACCACCCTCGGTTCTCTGCCTACTCATGGTCCGCTGTTTGTGATGCTGTTAATCGCCTGCGTGATCATTGTCGGTGCGCTGACTTACATCCCTGCTCTGGCGCTTGGTCCGGTCATTGAGCAACTCATCAGCAGACATTAATCAAGCACTTATATGACACATAAAATCAATCAATCGTTATTACATCCACAAATTCTGAAAGTGGCGCTCGTGGATGCCTTGCGCAAACTGTCTCCGACGGTGCAGATCAAAAATCCGGTGATGTTTGTGGTCTATATCAGCAGCTGGCTCACGACCGGACTGGCGCTTCAGGCAGTCTTTGCGCAGGGCGAAGCTCCGGCCGGTTTCATTATTCATATTTCACTGTGGCTGTGGTTTACGGTGATCTTTGCCAATTTTGCCGAAGCACTGGCTGAGGGCCGCAGCAAAGCCCAGGCTGCCTCGTTGCGTGGTGCCAAGCAGGATGTCTCCGCCAGAAAACTGCAGCATGCCAGCGTGGATGCGCCCAGCACTTCAGTGCCGGGATCGTCACTGTGCAAAGGTGATCTTATTTTAGTTCAGGCCCATGAAGTGATTCCGGCCGATGGTGAAGTCATCGGAGGTGCAGCTTCCGTGGATGAATCAGCTATCACCGGTGAATCTGCTCCGGTGATCCGCGAATCAGGTGGCGATTTCAGCTCGGTGACCGGTGGCACTCAGGTATTGTCTGACTGGCTGCTGATCCGTGTGTCGGTCAATCAGGGCGAAGCCTTTTTGGATCGCATGATCGCCATGGTCGAAGGTGCTAAACGACAAAAAACGCCGAATGAAATAGCACTGACAATTTTACTGGTGGCGCTGACGATTATTTTCTTGCTGGCGACAGCTACCTTGCTGCCGTTTTCACTGTTCAGCGTAACCGCGGCTCACAGCGGATCACCGATCAGCATCACGGTGTTGCTGGCCTTGCTGGTCTGTCTGATTCCCACCACCATAGGTGGTTTGCTGTCTTCGGTGGGGATCGCCGGAATGAGCCGGATGATGCAGGCCAATGTGATTGCCACCTCGGGACGTGCCGTGGAAGCCGCCGGGGACGTGGATGTGCTGCTACTGGATAAAACCGGCACTATTACCCTGGGTAACCGTCAGGCGGCTGAATTCTATCCGGCCACGGGCATCAGTGCGGAGCAACTGGCTGATGCTGCACAACTCTCTTCATTGGCCGATGAAACACCTGAAGGTCGCAGCATCGTGATTTTGGCCAAGCAAAAATTTCAGCTGCGCGAACGCCATCTGCATGCACTGGGAGCGACTTTTATTCCCTTTACGGCGCAAACCAGAATGAGTGGAGTAGATCTGAGCGGCGACGGCAGCGGCAGCCTGCGTCATATCCGCAAGGGTTCGGTCGAAGCCATGCGCAGTTATGTCACCAGTCTGGGACAGACTTTTCCCGCTCAGGTAAGCGAGATCGTTGAAATGGTAGCGCGTCATGGCAGCACGCCACTGGTGGTGGTTGACGGAATAGTCGTCATGGGTGTGGTGGAACTCAAAGATATTGTTAAAGGTGGCATTAAGGAACGGTTTGCCGAATTGCGCAAGATGGGGATTAAAACCATTATGATCACCGGCGACAATCGTCTGACTGCAGCGGCAATTGCCGCCGAAGCCGGTGTGGATGATTTTCTGGCCGAAGCGACACCGGAAGATAAACTCAAACTGATTCGTTTGCATCAGGCTGAAGGCCAGCTGGTTGCCATGACGGGCGACGGCACCAACGATGCGCCAGCACTGGCACAGGCAGATGTGGCTGTGGCAATGAATACCGGTACCCAGGCCGCCAAGGAAGCCGGGAATATGGTGGATCTGGATTCCAATCCGACCAAGCTGATCGAGATTGTCGAAATTGGCAAACAGATGCTCATGACTCGCGGCTCGCTGACGACGTTTTCAATTGCCAATGATGTGGCCAAATATTTCGCCATTATTCCGGCCGCTTTTGCCAGCACCTATCCTCAGCTTAACGAGCTCAATGTCATGCAGTTAAGTACGCCATCGAGTGCGATTTTGTCAGCGGTGATTTTCAATGCGCTGATTATCGTGATCCTGATTCCGCTGGCGCTCAAAGGCCTGAAATATCGTGCCCTGGGAGCGGCGGCTTTATTGCGACGCAACTTGTTGATTTATGGCCTGGGTGGTTTGTTGGTGCCGTTTATCGGCATCAAAATCATCGACATCGCGTTGAACCTGCTGGGTTTGAGCTAACTCTTTCTGGAAAATAATGAAAACCTTTATCCGCCCTGCCCTGAGTCTGTTTATTTTACTGAGCATCATTACCGGACTGCTGTATCCTCTGCTCACCACGTTCGCTGGTCACTGGTTGTTTCCCGCCCAGGCTGCTGGCAGTCTGATCACACAGCAACAGCAACTGACAGGGTCCGCCCTGATCGGTCAGCAATTTAGTCGTGGGGATTATTTCTGGGGACGACTGTCGGCCACCAGTCCTATGCCTTACAATGGCATCAATTCAGGTGGTTCCAATCTGAGCGCCGGCAATCCGGCACTCAGGACGGCCGCAAGCGAGCGTATTGAGGCGTTGAAGGCCGCCGATCCGCAAAATAATGCCGCCATTCCGGTGGATCTGGTGACCGCTTCGGGCAGTGGGCTCGATCCGCATATCAGTCCGGCAGCGGCTTACTATCAGTTATCGCGGGTGGCACGTCTGCGTCAGGTCGCACCGGAAGTCATCAGAACACTGATAGAGTCCCATACCGAAGCACCGCAACTGGGACTGCTGGGTGAAGCCCGGGTGAACGTCGTGCTGTTAAACCATGCACTGGATGCGCTAAAATAAACTGACCATGACCCTGACCCTGACCGATATTCGCCCCGACCCGGATGAATTGCTCGACAAGATACAGCGTGAAGATGCTAAACAGTTGCGCGGGCACTTCAAGCTGTTCTTCGGCGCCTGTGCCGGAGTGGGAAAAACCTATGCCATGTTGGCAGCGGCCAAAATCCAACAACAGCAAGGGGTGGATGTTGTAGTCGGCGTGGTGGAAACCCATGGACGGTTGGAAACCATCGCCATGGCCAGAGAACTGGACGTGCTGCCGCCACAGCAAATTCTTTACCACAAAAAATTGCGCGATGAATTTGATATCGATGGCGCCCTCAGGCGCAAACCGAAGCTGATTTTACTCGACGAACTGGCGCACTCGAATATTCCCGGTGCGCGTCATCAAAAACGCTGGCAGGATGTGGAAGAATTGCTCGCGGCCGGTATCGATGTATATTCGACGTTAAACGTACAGCATCTGGAGAGTCTGAATGACATCGTCGGTCAGATCACCGGTATCCGGGTGTGGGAAACCATCCCCGACCGGATTTTTGACATGGCCGATGAAATCACGCTGGTTGATTTGCCACCGGATGAATTACTGCGCCGCCTCAATGAAGGCAAGGTGTATATTCCGCAGCAGGTAGAACGGGCGGCTAAAAATTTTTTCCGCAAAGGCAATCTTATCGCCCTGCGTGAACTGGCATTGCGACGCACTGCCGATCAGGTGGATGTGCAAATGCGCGACTATCGGGCCGACAAAGCAATCGACCATGCCTGGCAGGCAAAGGAACGTTTGCTGGTATGTATCGGTCCGCATGAAAGCAGTAATAAATTGGTGCGCAGTGCGGCACGACTGGCAGCGAGCCTGCATGCGGAATTGATTGCCGTGTATATTGAAACACCGCAATTACAGCATCTCTCTTCCCCGCACCGCGCCGCGATCCACAAAACCTTAACGCTGGCAGAGGAACTGGGAGCAGAAACCATGACGCTGTCCGGTGACCATCTGGCTCCACTGTTGCTCAGTTATGCCAAGAGTCGCAATGTCACCAAGCTGGTCATCGGCAAATCATTGCGCCCCACCTGGTCACGCTTGCTGCGCACCAGTCTGGCAGATGAACTCGCCAGCCGCAGTACCGATGTGGATGTGTATGTGGTGGGCCACGATTTTGACAACGACCAGCCCTCCGGGGGCCGTACTTCAAAGGATAGCCCGGAACTGTCTGGTCAGGGTTTGCGTGGCTATGCCTGGGCTGCGGCCATTTGCACCGCCGTCACCATTCTGACCGCAGGACTGGTGGCGTTGTTTGATCTGCCCAACGTCATCATGGTGTATTTACTGGCCGCAGTTTTTGTGGCGATTAAGTTTGGTCGCGGTCCGAGTATTTTTATTTCATTTTTGAGCGTGGCGTCGTTTGACTTTTTTTTCGTGCCGCCCAAGTTTTCTTTCTCGGTGTCAGACACCCAATATCTGTTTACGTTTGCGATTATGCTGGCAGTGTCGCTGATCATCAGCAATCTGATGGCCAATCTGCGCTATCAGGCTCGCATTGCCAGTTATCGCGAACGGCGCACGCATGCACTGAATGTAATGAGCAAAGCGCTGTCTTCCGCTTTGGTGCTGGAACAGATTATCGACATCAGCAATGAGCATCTGGTCGGAACCTTTCAGGCCCGAGTAGCTCTGCTGCTGCCGGACAGTCATGACAATCTGCGCCAGCCACTGAGCAATACCAGCAGCATTCCACAGCATCTTGATCTCGGTGTGGCGCAATGGGTGTATGACAATGGTCAACGCGCCGGACTCGGCACCAATACCCTGCCAGCCAATCCGTTGCTTTATATTCCACTACAGGCACCGATGCGCATCCGCGGTGTGATTGCTATTGCGCCACTGGACCCGAAACAGATTTTTCAGCCGGAGCAGCAAAAATTACTCGACACCTTTGCCGCCCAGATCGCGCTGGCCATCGAACGGGTGCATTATGTCGAGGTTGCTCAGGATGCACTGGTACGGATAGAAGCCGAACGGTTGCGCAATTCACTGCTGTCAGCGATTTCGCACGATTTGCGCACACCGCTGACAGCTATCGTCGGTTTATCCAGCACCCTGACCGAACAGACCGGGTTAAGCAGCAGCACACGCAATGAACTGATACACGGCATTCATGAAGAAGCCCAACACATGATCAGCCTGATCACCAATCTGCTCGACATGGCCAGACTGCAGTCAGGAAAAATTGTGCTCAATCTGCAGTGGCAACCGATAGATGAAGTTATCGGCAGTGCTTTACGGCAGTGCGCAGCAGTCACTAGCGGACATCAGATTGAGGTACAGATTGCCCCCCATTTGCCACTGATTTTTTTTGATGCGGTATTGATTGAACGAGTGCTGTGCAATTTAATTGAAAATGCCGCCAAATATGGACGTGACCGCATCCTGATTCATGCTGCGATCAGTCAGAATGAATTTATTTTGCAAGTCATCGACAATGGCCAGGGGCTGCCCGCAGGGATGGAAGAAAAAGTGTTTGAAAAATTCACCCGTGGCGAAAAAGAATCCGCCACCCATGGGGTCGGATTAGGTCTGGCGATTTGCAAAGCCATCGTCGAAGCCCATCAGGGTAAAATCTGGGCCAGCACTCTGCCGGAACAGGGTGCCTGTGTCAGCTTTTCGCTGCCACTGGGGACCGCACCCAACATTGAAAAAGAATAAATAATGAATGAGGCAATAATCAATCTGGTGTTAATAGAAGACGAAAAACAGATCCGGCGTTTTTTGAGCACGGCTCTGGAGCATGAGGGTATGTGCGTGCACGAAGCAGAAACCGGCCGACAGGGTCTGATTGCCTGCGCCACCAGAAAACCGGAAATTGTAATTGTCGATCTGGGCTTGCCCGATATCAGCGGCCTGGAAGTGATCCGCGAAATCCGCACCTGGAGTGAAGTTCCCATCATTGTGCTCTCAGCTCGTACTCAGGAACAGGAAAAAGTGGCGGCGCTGGACGCCGGTGCCGACGATTATTTAACCAAGCCGTTTGGTACCGCGGAACTGCTTGCGCGCATCCGTGCCCATTTGCGTCGTCAGCAACCCGGCTCCGGCACGCAGGATCATTTGTTTGAATTTGGTGGGATTTGTGTCGACTTTTCGCTGCGCACAGTGACACGGGATAAGTTACCGGTCCATCTGAGTCCGATTGAATACCGGCTACTGTCGGTGCTGGCGCGCAACGCCGGTAAAGTTCTCACTCACCGGCAGTTGTTACAGGATGTCTGGGGGCCGAATCATTCAGAAAGCAATCACTATCTGCGGATTTATATGGCCAATTTGCGGCAAAAGCTGGAACCATTACCAGCCCAGCCGCAACATTTTCTTACCGAAACCGGTGTTGGCTACCGGTTGGTGATCGCGTAATTACAAAGCCGCTTTCGGTGTTACAAACGGCTTGGTGATGGTAGCATCGCCCTGCTGCTTGAGCATTTCTACCAGTGTGTACAGATCTTCAGAACCGAGCACGTTTTCAATTTGCTTGCTGATTTCTGCTGTCTGACGTGCATCCTGAACAGGTTGCTCCACCTTGTTGATGCGATACACAGAATAGCCCTGACCCGGGAAAGTGACGCCAACAAACACCGGCAGTTTGCGGGTATCGGCTTTCATGATGGCTTCAAAAGCCATCGGTGGCACACCGCCCTGCTGGGTACGGGAAATCAGTTTAGCTTCGCTGAAACCGGCAGCTTCTGGTGTGGCGTTCAGGCTGGCCAGTCTGGCAGCACCGGCACTGATGGCCAGTTGTTCTGATTCAGCCGCAATCACGCTGGCAGTAACGATATCTTTGACTTCGGCAAACGGACGGCTGCTGGCTGGCTTGTAGTCGACGATACGTGCCGACACCAGCGTATTGCCACCGAGTTCAAGAGCTTCGGTGTTGCGCTTGTTTTTGATCGCGTCGTCAGA
The DNA here is from genome assembly GCA_903862415.1 of uncultured Oxalobacteraceae bacterium. Lineage (GTDB taxonomy): Bacteria > Pseudomonadota > Gammaproteobacteria > Burkholderiales > Burkholderiaceae_D > Solimicrobium. Next base: position 44,463 of record CAIOYD010000037.1, read on the forward strand.
AAAAATTGCTTTGATCAGTTTGTCGTTGGCCAGTATTGGATTAGAAATGGTCGCCAGTGTTGGTGTACGGCCAATTTTATCGGCAGTCTGAATCGTCAGTTTGAGCTTGTCAGCGGCTGGCTGCAGGCTGCTGGACTGTTCATACACGGTATTGGTAAACGTTTCAGCCAGTTCGCTGAATTTTTTGTTGGCTTTTTGTTTTTTGAGATCAGCTTTGATCTGATCTTTCACCTGTGCCAGTGGCTTGACAGCTGCCGGTTTAATGCCGGTCAGACGGATGATATGGAAGCCGTAATCGGATTCCACCAGATCGCTGACTTCATCCAATTTGAGTTGATAAGTCGCGGCTTCAAAGGGTTTAAGCATCATGCCTTTGCCAAAGTAATCCAGATCACCACCTTGAGCAGCAGATCCTTCATCCTGGGAATATTGTTTGGCCAACTGAGCAAAATTACCTGGTTGTTTGCGCACCAGTGCCAGCACTTCAGCGGCTTTGGCTTTAGCCTGAGCTTTGTCTGCCGAACTGGCGTCTTTAGCAAGCTTGATCAAAATATGGCTGGCGCGACGCTGCTCATCGACGGTGAAGCTTTTGGCATTTTGTTCGTAGAATTCGTCGATTTCTTCGTCGGAAACCGGGATTTGTGCGGCAATGCTGTCGGCGCTTAAGACCAGATATTCGATTTTGGCTGATTCCGGCACGCTGAATTTGGCAGCATTTTTATTGTAATAGGCCAGCAGCATGGCGTCGGTCGGTTTGACGGCTGCGGCGTAATCGCTGGCTTTAAAGTTAACAGCCTGAATTTCACGTTCCTGAGTCGTAATCGCCAGCACTTGGGCTGCCAGTGTTTTGGAAGCGATGGCGGTAGTTTGAATCGACGTTACCAGTTGCTGTTGTGCCAGATCATGACGCAGACTGGTTTCATACATCAATGGAGTCATGCCTTGGGCGGCCAGCACATTTTTATAGCTGACAGTATCGAAGGAACCATCCGGCAGGGTAAAGCCGGGAATCGACACGATATTCTGGTGTAATACGGCATCGGAAATACTCAGCTTGGCATTGGCGACAGCGGCTTTGAGGGCATGCTGGGCTAACAGGTTTTCCAGCACCAGTTGTTTGTTTTCCGGTGTATTGAAGGTAGCTTCATCAAACTGGTTACCCATACGCTGACGCATTTTATTCATCTGGTCACGCAGCGCATCATCAAACTCACGCTGCGAAATAGTTTGACCGGAAACCTTGGCCAGCGTGGCTTCGGCTGCATCACCGCGCATATAACTGGAAATACCGACAAGAGCAAACGACGGCACAATAAACAACAGTAAAATGAATTGCATTAAACGCTGATGGGTACGGACATATTCAAACATGGTGGATCACTCATTCACATACTGGTGGGCGCTCAGGCAATTGATGGCCATTGCATATAAAAAAAAAGGAACTTGCGTTCACTTTTAAATGACAGACTATAACGATGTGCGATTCTAGCAGTGTTTTCGGGGTTATGACAACACTCCCGACCCTAACTCATCGCTATATTGCGTCGTTCCCGCAGCATCAGGCGGGAACGACGTTGGATTTCATACTTTCAAACGGTAAAGTTTAGTTTTTCACCACACCATGATCGGTAAACAACAATGGCACGCCTTTATCACTGACCACGGCAGCCGTCAGAGCACGCGCGTCTAGCGGTGGCCGCAGGGTAAAGTGCTCACCATTATCGTCACTGAGAGCCGAAATACCATCGAGTGCCAACGCTAAAACTTTACCTTTAGGCAATATAACCAATGACGTCACCGAACTTTTCATGTCATTCTCGATTTGCTTCCAGTTTTTGCCATGATCGCTGCTTTTAAGGATTTTGCCCTGTAAGCCGCCGACCAGCAGACTGCCATCGTCCAGAACCAGGCCGCTCCATAAAGTGCCTTTGTTGCCCGTTGCCAGAACTTCCCAGCTGTGGCCGCGGTCTGCGCTGTGGTACAGGGTGCCCTGCTCGGCTGCCAGCCACAAATCATGACTGGCGTCGCTACCGGCAAACAAATGAAACAGGTTCAGATCGGAACGGGATTTTTCATTGAGCAGCGGCAGACTGACATTGCTCCAACTTTTGCCACCATCGTCAGTCACCAGCAAGAGCGAAAACAAACCCGCCGCCACACCATGCCGGGCATCGGCAAACCAGACCGTAAAGAAAGGCTGATCATGTTCCAGATCGCTGTGATTGAGTATCCAGTGCTCGCCGCGATCAACCGAGGTCATGATCACTCCCCAGTGCCCTACCGCCCACAGCGTGTTGGCATCCACCGCCGTCACGGCAGTCAGGGTGGCGCGCGTGGGTACGGCTTCGGCCTGATGATAGCTTTTGCCTTCATCGTCCGACAACAGCACCACACCGCGGTCGCCCACGGCGACGATACGTTTGCCGGCGCGAGTGGCGCCGAGTATCATGGCGCCCGGTGCCGGATTGACCAGTTTGGCCGCGGCCGTTTGTTTGGGTCCTGGCACATTGCCCAGTGCTGCTTCGTCTGCCCGGACTGCACCGACTGCCAACAGCAAGGCAGACAGCAGAGACAAGGTGATTGTATTGACTGAAAATTTCATGTTATTCCTCTGGCTCAGTGATTAAACAGCGCTGAACCGCGCACCGGGGTTTTACGAGGCCAGACTTTATCAAGCAAGACCGCAATCGCTGGCAAGGCTGTCATGGCCATGATCAGATTGACGATAAACATGAACGCCAGCAGTTTACCCATATCGGCCTGGAATTTCAGTTCCGAGAACGACCAGGTGGCTACGCCGATAGCGAGCGTGATGGCGGTGAATATGGTCGCCATACCGACTTCCAGAATCGCGTGTTCGAGCGCATGCTTCATCGACTCACCCTGTACCAGATGCATTTGCAGGCGGTTGTAAATGTAGAAGGCATAATCGACACCGATACCGACAGCAAGCACCATCACCGGCAGGGTCGCCACGGTCAGACCGATATTGAATTCTTTCATGAACCAGTAACCGATAAAGGTCGACAGCGTCAGCGGCAGGCAGCAGGCAATCACGGCACGGATGTCGCGATACGCCAGCAACACCAGCACGGCAATTGCAAGGTACACATTGAGCATCATCGGCAATTCGCTGCGCTCGACCTCTTCATTGGTCGCCGCCAACACACCGGCATTGCCGGAAGCCAGGCGAATTTTGACGCCTTCCATCGGATAGGTGGTACGGAACTGTTTAACCGCGCCAATGAGTCGATTAATCGTCACGGCCTTGTGGTCAGCCAGATAGATATGCACCGCCGACATGCTGCAGTCGGTATTAACAAAACCACGTCCGCGACCGATTTCAGTGGCCAGACCGGAATAATTGACCGGATCAAGAGGCACCACTTCCATCTTGGGATTGCCTTCGTTATAGCCCTGATTGTAAGAACGCAGCTCGCCGGAAAAACTCTTGATGGCTTTGACGCCGTCGATGTTTTCTACCGATGCGACAAAGTCGTCCTGGTACTTGGCGATATTGACGGAACCACAGGAATTGGGTGGCGACTGAAACACCACCGTCAACCAGTCCAGACCCATATCATAGGAAGCAGCAATGGAAGCCGCATCGCGGTTAAAGCGTGCATCTTCACGCAATTCCGGTGCACCAGGCTGGACCGTACCCACCACCCGGTCACGACTTTGCCACACTGCCATGGCAAACACGAACACGGAAATTGTAGCGACGATCATGGCATTGCGCGGCTCGGCAATATGCGACAGGCCACGCAACCAGCCGGAACGCTGTTCACGTTTGAGCATCGAGCTTTTGGCAAACTCGCTGGTAAAGTTAAAGTACGAAGCGGCCACTGGCAAGAGCACCAGGTTGGTCAGAATTTTATAGGTTACACCGATGGCTGACACCACAGCGAGTTCTTTGACCATGGGAATCGGAATCAGCAACAGCGTGATGAACGACACCATAGCAGTCACCAGAGCAAGCACGCCCGGCACAAATAAACCACCAAAACTCAGCCGTGCGGCTTCATAGGTTTTATGCCCGTGGGCGATTTCACGCACGATGTAATTAATTTGCTGCACACCGTGTGAGACACCGATGGCGAACACTAAAAACGGTACCAGTACCGCCAACGGATCGAGACCATAGCCCATCAGGTTGAGGGTGCCGAACTGCCACACCAGCGAGGTCAGCGAACAGAAAATCGGCAAGATTGTCAAACGCACCGAACGGCAGTACCAGTACACCGCCAGTGCAGTAAGCAGTAAAGCAATGCCACAGAAGACCAGTACAGAGGAAGCGCCCTCGGAAATATCGCCGATCTGTTTGGCGAAACCGATGATTTGAATTTCATATTTACTATCTTCAAACACGCCACGAATTTGCTGGTTTAACAAACGGTTATAAGCGATGTAATCGAGTTTTTTACCATCTTTGTCGGCTTCACCGATTTCTGCGGTAATCATGGCACTGGTTTCATCGTGCGACACCAGCGTACCGATAAAGCCGCCTTCGGAAGTCGCGGTGCGGATTTTATCGATAGCGGCCTGGTCGAGCGAATCGACCGTCACAGTACCGGGAATCACCGGCTGGGCGGTAAAGCCTTCTTCGGTAATTTGATTGACAAAACTATTTGGCGTCCACAGGGACTGCACGCCCAGCCGATCGATGTTAGGCAGCAGGCTGACAGCCTGCGTGACTTTATATAAGTGTTCCAGACCGTCTTTGGTCCAGATAGTACCTTTGGGATCGCGCACCTTCACCACCACTGTTAAGCGGTTGGCGCCAAACAGCTGGTCGCGGTATTCCAGAAAGGTTTTGACGTATTCGTGGTTGGTCGGCATTTGCTTTTCAAACCCGGCATCCATATGCAGACGCACGCCAAACACAGCCATGACCAGGGTGAGCACGACCGCAGAAATCAGCACATACAAACGCTGACTAAACAGAAATTCTTCAAGTTTTTTGAAATTCATTTTAAATCCAATGAGTCCTGTGCTGCCGCCATGACGGCAGCGCAGGACTTTATCACATCAAGAGTCGATTAACGTTCGCTGATGGAACGTAAGTTTTCCGGCGTGTAGAAGTTCATGCTGAAGCGTTTGTCTTCGCTGGTGTCAGACAGGAATTTCGTGTCTTTACCACCACCGAGTACATTCGAATCTGTCACATAACGACCATTGGTGAGATCATGGTAATAATCGAGCGTGGCATTTTCACAGGCATTGATTTCCCATGCCGGCATAATTCCCGCTTCTTTATTGCGCCACAATTTACCACTTGAATCGTAGTCTTCGGCCACGGCAGCCAGCCAGGTATCTTCATCCAGATAAAACACTTTTTTGGAGACACTGTGACGGGCATCTTTTTTCAGATCACCTTCAATTACCCAGACGCGATGCAACTCATAGCGACGCACATCGTTATCCACGAACGGTGCCTGACCGACTGCCTTGTGACGCAAATCCACTGATGGGAAAGCATTGTAAGGAATGTAGATTTCTTTTTTACCGACAATTTTCCAGTTAAAGCGATCCGGATTACCGTAGTACATGAACAGGCCGTCATTCGGGTACTGATTTTCAAAACCGATCAGCGGTGCATCGTAGGCGTAGGATGGCAGACGACGAACGCGACGCTGGCCGGTAAAGTAGTAGAACGATTCCACATCTTTATCGAAGTAGTACGTCTGGATCAGTTTCTGACCCGCCAGAGCTACCGGTTCAGTAAAGCCATAATAGAAGCCCTGCTGAATACCATTGACGCTGGCAGGTGAATTGGTGCCCTTTTTACCCCATGGGAAATACGCCATCTGATCCCAGCGGGTCACGATACCGGCAGTGGTACCTGGTTTTGGTGACACTGTAGTGTAAGCATCTGGCCACCAGATACCGACACCCTGGTAACGCATAATGTAGTTCCACATGGCTTCGATACCAGACTTAGGCAATGGGAATGGCACGCCTGGCAAATCGGCTTCTTCCAGTGCCCAGCCATTGGCGGCGATCTTGGATTTGGTCACGCCTTTTTTGGTGTTGTCGAGCACGAAATCAGGATAAGAACATTCGCGGTGTGAAGGATACACGCGCATTTCATAACCCTTGTTTTCCGTGATCATGGCAGCCTGACCAGGGGTGATTTTGTCTTTATACTTGGCCAGATTGGCGGCATTGATGACGAATAATGCCTTTTCGTCTTTATTGCCCCAGGATTCAATCCGGTTCATGCCGTAGTGCCAGCTACCGACCGGTTTGTTGGTCGCACCACTCCATTTTGGAATTGTGCCATCGGCGTTACCGGACGGATCAGCACCGACAGGTGTGAGTGTGGTGCCGAGCTTGGCGATTTCTTCAGCGCTTGGTGCTGCGCTGACTTGGGTCATCGTGCTGCACAGGGCCAGAGCCAATACAGTAAATTTCAGGTTTTTCATGGTGAATCCTCTGATTGATTAATAGTTATAGGTTAAGAAGGCGCCGACCATGTTGCGGTCTTTGTACGGTTGTGCGCCAACAATTTTTCCACCGGAGAAGGCGGTAAAGTTAATCCCGGCCTGCCATTTGGTTGGATTTTGGTTGAGCAACATATAGAAATTGAGTGACTGAGCACCATTGAGATAGGTGCCGGCCGGATTCGGTGTGTAACCGGAAATGGCTTTATACAGTGTTACCCCTGGTGTGAGCTGCCAGCCAGTGAAAACCGAGCCATCGTAAGTCCAGTTGAAATCGACAATGCCGCCCGTGGATACAGGTGTGCCCACTGGCTGAACTGCACCGGAATGATCCAGGAAGGCAATGCCGCCGGCATCAACCGCCTGAAATACCGTTGTGCCATTCATGGTTTGCGACACGACTGGTTTCAAACCCGGATAGTAGGTGGCAACACCTTCCATGGTTAACGTGGCCGACTCCGCTTTGAGCAAACTCTTCATGATCACCGGGTCATCGCTTGGTGTCAGTGTCGACTGCGCCGTCAAATGCCATTCCCATTTTTTCATGTCTTTATACAGCGGACATTGCAGCGAGCCTTTAGGACCGCTGAAAGCCAGATAGTTGGTCATGGCATCGAGTGGACTGGCCGAAGCAAAGCAACCTGCCAGGGCAATCGCATCTTTCGGACGATAGGACAGTTCCGAACCGATAGCCCAGTTACCCACTTGCAGATTGGTGCTGGCGCCAAACAACTGACGGCCAGTCAAATACTTGGCTTGAATATCGCCACCACCGGAAACCGTCGGGTCATTCAGATACTGAAATACCGGTGATTTGTCCGTGTAATGCAGGTAGTAAAGACCATAATCCACGCCGGAACCTTCGGCCATGCGGTGGAAAGAAAGTCCGAACTGACCGGCATTGCTGGATTTTTGATTTGGCAATGCGCCATCACCAACAAAGCCATTGGTACCGGCAAGAATTTGCTGATTGGCCGTCGCCAAATCAGCGGCGGACACTTTACTGCCGGAACCCAGATATTGCTGCGCATAGGCAGCGGCATTCGGACCAAAAGCATTGTAGTTATTGGTATCGAAGGAAATCGAATCCTGCGCACCACGACCAAAATAGTTGGCCGTTGACCAGTAGCTGCCGATGGCCGCATATTTATTGACCACATTATGGAACTGGAAGTAGGCTTCGGTATTCCAGCCGCTACCCAACTGACCGGCAAAGGTCAGCATAGGTGCTGGCAAAATGAATTCCTTGATCTGGGTACCAGGAATGAGTGATTTTTGGAAATCGGTCGCGGCGGAGGCATTGATACCGCCTAAAAGATACACGCTTTCACCCCAGTTAATTACCTGATTACCCAGACGCACACGCCATTGATTGTCATCGATGGTAAATTTGTGGCCAGCCCAGAAATCGAGCAACTGTACGCTGCCACTCATCTGGTTTTTAGCGGCTTGCGACATTTCGGTGTGTTCGGTTCTGGCCGCCATCGGATCATAGAAGCCGGTAGCGCGAGCCATGAAATCCATACCGGTTGGTTTGTTCGTTGCCAGCAATTCGCTGGTCACTTTGGCCTGACCGGAAAAGAATTGGTCTTTTTTATAATTCAAATTACCATAATCGCCGCCACCCCATTCCGAGGCATTCCCGATCGACGTCAGGCTGGAGCTGGGATTACCAGCACGCATACCGCCAGCGACGGTGAACTGGGTATCCCAGGCACCTTTCCAGCTTTCGGACTCAAACGGTTCCGCACGTGCACCTGAATAGGCCAGCAAAATCGCTGCTGGCAGTACCGCTAACTTAACTAACTTATTGACTTGCTTCATACTGTCTCCTGGTAGATGGGTTAAGACCTGTATTTCCGATTGTTGTTATTGCTTTACTGCGGTCACTACATACTGCTTTGCTCTTCACTTAATTTCACTTGCTGATCCAGCGGACGTGCTACCAGCATATACATCAGCCCTGCGCCGATAACGATGGCCAGGGTCAGGATCATGCCGTAATTCAGATACCATGGATCGGTGGGGGAACGTGGCCAGGCCAGATTGATGATGGCGCCGATACCAAACACGGCAGCAACTATATTCACCGGCAAAGCCCATTTACCCAGACGGAAAGCACCCTGAGGTACCCAGCCGTTTTTACGTGCATACAAGGCACCCAGTACGATCATCTGGAAGCACACGTAAATTCCCATCGAGCCAAACACGATAATGGTTTTGGCCGCTTCTTCCATGAACAGCCCCATGAGAATAATCATCACCGGAATCACACCAGCTACCAGCAAGGCGTTGGCCGGTACCCGGGTGCGCGGTGAAATTTTTTCCAGCCAGCTGCTGCCGATAATCATTTTGTCGCGCGCATAGGCATGCAGCAAACGGCTGGCAGCGGCCTGCAGACTGAGCAGGCAGGAAAAGAACGACACCAGCACAATCGCAATCACCACACGGAAGCCGGTTTCACCCAGAGCGGTTTTCAACACGGTGGTGACCGGATCAACATCCTTGCCCGAAATCGCTGCCGCCAGATCGGGAATGGCCAGCAACAAGGCCAGACAAACCAGCATCGCGGCCGCACCACCGATATAAATCGTCATGATCATGGCACGCGGAATCGCCCGGCTTGGATTGGGGGTTTCTTCGGCCACGTCGCCACAGGCTTCAAAACCGTAATAACAAAAGGTTGCGCCGACCGAGGCTGCCAGCAGGGCTGGCACATAGCCGACGCCATGACCGAAGTTGTAGGTATTGAACAGAATACTGAAATCCTGCTGACGGGCAAACACCAGCAGATAGATGCCAACACAGATAGCACCGACAATTTCACAGATAAAACCAAACATTGCTACCCGTGCCAGCAAACGTGTGCCCATCAGATTCAGAATCGTGGTGCTCACGACCGCCGTGGCGGCAATGGTGGCATTGGCAATCGGACTGAGCTCGATACCCAGCAGTTGAGCCACAAACGGCGCACCGCCCATGGAAACCGCGGCCAGCGTGGTCCAGAGTGCCCACATATAAATCCAGCCGGCCATCCAGGCCCAGCGCACACCTACCAGACGACGTGCCCACGGATACAAACCACCGGAGATCGGATATTGCGACACCACTTCACCGAAAATCAGGCATACCATCAACTGACCGGCACCGACCAACAGATAAGTCCAGAACATCGGTGGACCACCGGCCATGATGGCCAGGGCAAACACCGAATACACCCCGACCACCGGAGACAGATAGGTAAAGCCGAGAGAAAAGTTTTCCCACAAACTCATCGAGCGTTCAAACGTGGGCGTATAACCCAGTGCCGCCAGTTGCGCGGCATCTTCGTCCTGAGTAGAAACTGTATTGCTATCCATAATTACCTTTTATAACTTAATCATGACGTGACGTGCACAGGTGTATTCTTCCAGTGCATAAATAGACTGATCCTTGCCGTAGCCGGATTTTTTCATGCCACCGTGCGGCATTTCTGCGGTCAGCATGAAATGGGTATTCACCCAGGTGGTGCCATACTGCAGTTCTGAAGCCACGCGCATGGCTTTGCTGACGTCTTTCGACCAGACCGATGAGGCCAGACCGAAATCGGAATCATTGGCCAGCGCAATCGCTTCATCAACGTCATTAAACGGCGTGACCGTGACCACAGGACCAAACACTTCCTTGCGCACGATTTCATCCGACTGTTTGGCATGGGCAATCACGGTAGGCTCGTAGAAAAAGCCGCGGCGTTTGGCGATGCGACCACCGGTGACGACTTCGATATGCTTGCTTTCCTGGGCGCGTTGAACAAACGCTGCCACCCGACCACGCTGACGTTCGGAAATACACGGACCCATTTCCACGCCCTGATCGTGCTGCTCACCCACCCGGATTGTTGCCACCGCCGCGCCGAAATCAGCCACGAATTTATCGTAAATGCCTTTATGCGCATACACCCGGCAGGCAGCTGTGCAATCCTGACCGGCATTGTAAAAACCAAAGGTGCGGATGCCTTCGACTGCGGCTTCCAGATCGGCGTCATCAAAAATGATGACTGGTGCCTTGCCACCGAGTTCCAGATGCGTGCGTTTGATGCCTTTGGAGGCAGCATCGAGGACTTTCTGACCGGTTGAAACATCGCCAGTGAGAGAAATCATGCGCACCAGCGGATGATTGATCAGTGGTGAGCCTACCGGTTCACCGCGACCACAAACAATGTTGATCACGCCGGGCGGGAAAATTTCTGCGATCAGTTCGGCCAGTTTAAGTGTTGACAGCGGGGTTTGTTCCGATGGCTTCAATACGATGGTGTTACCAGCGGCAATCGCCGGGCAGATTTTCCACGCTGCCATCAGCAGGGGATAATTCCACGGTGCGATCGAGGCGATCACTCCGATCGGATCGCGCCGGATCATGCTGGTGTGGCCAGCCAGATATTCACCGGCGGCCGAGCCATTCATGGTGCGGGCAGCACCAGCATAAAAACGGAATACGTCAGCAATGGCGGGAATTTCGTCATTCAGCATGGCCTGATAAGGTTTGCCGGTATTGTTGGATTCAATCAGGGCAATTTCTTTGCCGTTGAGTTCAATCAAATCCGCCACCTTGAGCAACATGCGCGCACGTTCACGCGCCGGAGTGCGGCTCCAGCTGGCAAAAGCGGCGTTAGCCACATTCACGGCCCGATCAATTTGTGCATGTGAAGCTTGCGGAACTTCGCAAATGATTTCTTCAGTGGCCGGATTGATGATTTGTTCAGCCACTTCATCGCCAGAGACGAATTGACCATCGATGAACAGTTCAGTGCGTAATGTAGGTTTTTTCATAGTTTTTAGTGGAGTCGAAAATTAAAAGTAAGGCGCTACTTGACTGCCCCTTCCGTTCCCTCGGTTCCCATTGTCATCCGGTAAGCTGCGATGATGGGTATTGTTGTGACTAGCGTAATAAGTAAAGCGACGACATTAGTGACGGGCATATCGCGCGGCTTGGTGAGCTGATTAAGCAACCAGACCGGCAAGGTGCGTTGCGATCCTGCGGTAAAGGTAGTGACGATAATTTCATCGAAACTCAGAGCAAAAGCTAAAATCCCGCCCGCCAGCACGGCTGTGGCCATGCCCGGCAAAACGATATGACGAAAAGTCTGAAAGGCATTGGAACCCAGATCCATGGAACATTCAATCAGGCTGACCGGAATCCGACGTAACCTGGCGACGACGTTGTTGTACACCATGACCACGCAAAAGGTGGTGTGACCGATGACGATCGTCAGCAAACCAGGTTCCAGATCAAGCAGCCGCAGTGACGACAGCAAAGCTATGCCGGTAATAATGCCAGGCAGCGCAATCGGCAGATTGAACATCAGATGCAGCGTTTCACGGCCGGGAAATTCACGCCGGTAGACAGCCAGCGCGGCCATGGTGCCGAGCACGATGGCCAGCAGTGACGCCAGTGTGGCCACTTCCAGCGACAACAGTGCGGCCTGCAACATATCGCTGCGTTCAAACGCTTTGGAAAACCATTTCAGGGTAAAGCCGGAGAGCGGAAACGTGAAGGCACTGCTTTCATCGTTAAAGGCATACATGGCGATCACCAGAATCGGAAACAGCATAAACAGCATGCCAGCGGCAACCGCCAGTTTGAGCAGCCATGGGGCCTTTGGTTTATCGTCAGAGTGCATCAAACGCTCCCAGTTTTTTGGCCAGCCACAGCCACGCACCGACCACAATCACCGGAATCACTGTCAGCGCTGCCGCCAGCGGAACATTACCGATCGCACCCTGATATTTATACACAGCAGTGCCGAGAAAATCGCCCGAGGGACCGACAACGGTGGGAATAATATAGTCACCAAAAGTGAGACAAAAAGTAAAGATCGAACCAGCGGCCACACCGGGAATCGACAACGGTAAAACCACGTTGCGAAAGGTTTTTCCCGGAGTCGCGCCCAGATCGGCCGAGGCATTGAGCAGCGAGGGGGAAATCCGTTCCACCGAGGCTTGGATTGGTAAAATCATGAACGGCAGCCACATATAGGTGAACACCAGAAACCTTCCCAGATGCGAGGTGGCCAGGGTATTGCCGCCAACACCGGGCACGGCCAGCACCAGACCAAGCACATCATTGAGACCCAGGCTGGCAATAAACCATTGCGCTATCCCCTGCTTGGCCAGAATCACGGTCCAGGCGTAAGTTTTGACGATGTAGCTGGCCCACATCGGTATCATCACCGCCACATACATCAGACCTTTCATGCGACCACTGGCATAACGCGCCATGTAATACGAAATCGGATAGCCGATTACCGCACAAGCCAGCGTGACGGCTAAGGCGGTGGTGAAGGTGCGCAGCAAAATATCCAGATGGGCTGGTTCAGTAAACACCAGCTTGAAGTTATCCAGCGTCAGGGTGGAACTGACGGTCATGGAAAATTCATCAAAGCTGTACAGGCTTTGCATTAACAGCGCTAACAGCGGCAAAATATAAAACACGGCAAACCACAATAACGGCGGCCCGAGCAACAGCCACAGCCGCAGATTCGGATGGCGGTACAGGCTGGTGGATAGTGCTCCGCCGGGTGTGGAAAAAGTCATGGCGCTCATCAGCGATCCAGCGCAATCATGTGTTGACGCGGCCAGCTCAGTGTGACTTGCTGACCAACCCGGGCAGCATTATCTTCCTGTGCCACCACGGCTTTGAGCATCTGCCCCATGACTTCCACTTCATAATGACTGACCGCACCATGAAACTGAATCGCCACCAACACACCACAGATACTGACTGTTTGCACACTCATCTGACCAACATCACCGGCCGCAATTTGCACCAGTTCCGGACGGATCGCCGCAATATCGGTGCTGTTGCCGCATACTCTGGCCAGGTCACCGCGCAAGACATTGGCACCACCAACAAAGTCGGCCACAAAGGCGCTCGCCGGTTGTTGATACAGCATACGCGGGGTGGCTATCTGTTCGATTTTGCCCTGAGCAAATACCGCCACCCGATCCGACATCGACATGGCTTCACCCTGATCATGGGTTACATACACGAAGGTAATACCTAACTGCTGATGCAGTTTTTTGAGTTCAATCTGCATTTGTTCACGCAGACGCAAATCCAGTGCGCCCAGCGGCTCGTCAAGCAACAACACTTTGGGACGATTCACCAGTGCGCGTGCCAGCGCCACACGCTGACGCTGCCCACCGGAGAGTTGCGCCGGTTTGCGGGCATCAAAACCGGACAAGGCTACCTGCCCGAGTGCTTCTCTGGCACGACTGCTGCGCTCGGCCGGAGCGATGCCACGCATGCGCAAACCGTATTCGACATTCTGCAATACCGTCAGATGGGGAAACAGCGCGTAATCCTGAAACACGGTATTCACATCACGGTCATACGGTGCTGTGCTGGTCATGTCCTGACCACTGAGCATGACTTTGCCACTGCTGGGATGTTCAAAGCCGGCAATCAGGCGCAGGCAGGTGGTCTTGCCGGAACCCGAAGGCCCGAGCATGGAAAAAAACTCGCCCGGCTCAATGGTCACCGAGACGTCGTTGACGGCCATGACGGCACCGTAACGACGGCTGACGGATTGCAGTTCAATAGTAGCTTGCATGACTTCAGCGCCCGCCCATAATGCCGATGTAATCGGCGGTCCAGCGACTGTAAGGCACGCAGGTTCCGGTCGCACATTTGGCTTGCGGGGTTTTCCAGAAAGCGATTTTGTCGAATTTATCGTAGCCATTGGTGCTGCAGGGTTTGCCGCCGCCCGGAGTAGCTGCCTTGCAGGCGGTGATGGTGACTGGATTGGAACCAAACCATTCAGCCACCGGTGCCTGTACTTTGTCGTTGAGTGACCAGTTCATCCAGGCATAGGCACAATTCAGGTGTTTGGCTTTGGCATGCAGCATGGTGGTATCCGCCCAGCCAGTCATGCCCTCTTTTGGCATGGAAGAAGCGATATGTTTTTTCTCACCCTGCAGCAAATTGACCTGCACCGGCCAGGAACTCGACGCAACTACGCCTTCGCTCTTGAAATCGGACATCTGCACGTTATAGTCATGCCAGTAGCGATGGATCAGCGGTTTTTGCTTGCGCAACAGTTCCAGCACGGCATCGTATTGAGTCTGGGTGAGTTCATACGGATCGGTGATGCCCAGGTCAGGACGTTTCGCTTTCAGATACAGCGCCGCATCGGCGATATAAATCGCACCTTCGTAAGCCTGCACCCTGCCCTTGTTGGATTTTCCATCCGGTAAATTTTGTTGCTCAAAAACTACAGACCAGGAATCCGGTGCTTTTTTGAACACATCGGTGTTGTACATCAGTACATTCGGACCCCACTGGTAAGGAACACCGTAGGTTTTATCGCCAACCACAAACCACGGGGCTTTTTTCAGCCGTGGGTCGAGTTGCTCCCAGGCTTTGATACGACCGGTATCGACTGCCTGCACTTTGCCTGACGCTACCAGCCGCAGTGAAGCGTCGCCGGAAGCAGTCACCAGGTCATACACACCCTGTGTCATTAACGACACCATTTCATCCGAAGTAGCGGCCGTTTTGACGTTGACCATACAGCCCGTGTCTTTTTCAAACTGGCTGACCCAGTTGTAGGCCTTGTCGGTTTCACCACGTTCGATGTAACCTGGCCAGGCAACGATATCGAGCTGCCCTTCACCCTTGGGAGTGGTCTCGGCATAACTGATGCTGGAAAGAAACGCCAGGCCAACGGACAAGGCTAAAATCAGATGAGAAGGTTTGATGTAGGTCATACAGGTCTCCTGTTTATATGCAACAAAATATACTTAAAGAAATTTGTATTGAAAATACCGATATGGTTATACTGTCTATCGGTTTTCCCGATAACAGATTTCACAATCAAGATTAAACCATAACAACTATGTCACTAACCCTGAAATCCATGGAGTATTTCAATGCTGTCGCTGAGTCGGGAGCGATCTCGGTGGCGATGCAAAACCTGAACGTGTCACAGGCAGCGATTACCGAATCGATACAGCGTCTGGAAACGCATCTGGGGGTATTGTTGTTTCGACGCCACGCCCGAGGGATGGCACTGACCCATGCCGGTCATGAATTCTGGCGTCATACCCAACGAATTCTGGCGTCCATCTCTGCCGCCGAAGAAGCGCTGGCAGCGCGCCCGGATTCCGTTTCCGGCGAACTGGTGATCGGCTCGATCAGTCCGCTGACCGGGTATTACCTGCCCGGCCTGCTGGAACGCTACCGCCGCACGTTTCCCAAAGTGGCCACCCGCATCATGGAAGATGCCGGACACTATATAGAGCACCAGTTAATCAACGGCGAGCTCGATGTGGCACTCACGGCAACGTCGGCGATGGAAAATACCGGCTCATTTCATATTTCAACCCTGGTCAGCTCACCCTGGCGTTTATGGGTATCATCACGGCATGCGTTTGCCGACCGCACCAGCATCTCGATTGCCGACATTAAAAACGAATCGGTGATTGTGCTGCTCAATGATGAACTCGAACGCGGTTCCGGCAACGTCTGGAAAAACATGGGCATACGGCCGCGCAGCATTACCCGCACGCGATCAATTGAAGCGGTGCGCAGTCTGGTGGCCACCGGTTATGGCGTGTGCCTGTTGCCGCAGGTATTATTCCGTTCCTGGTCGCTCGAAGGTACGCAGTTGCTGTGCATTCCACTGGTGGAAGATATTGCGCCACTCGATATCGGCGTGGTCTGGCGGCGCGGGGCTGACATCAGCTCGATTGCTCAAGGATTTATCGCCACCGCCAGTGAATACGGCCAATCCCTGCAACCGAGCTTCAAGATGCCCGCTCCCAATCAGAATGGCTTTGTTCAGTCGCTAGGATAAGCAAGTTCAGGATGCACGCTCGACCACAAATTCTTGCATCACAAAGCGGCCGAGCCTGCGGCGCATGAAGAACGTGGTCCACGGCCAGTTGGTGCTGTTACGTCCGTTTTTGTCGATGAAGTAACTGCTGCAGCCACTGTTCCACACCGTTTTTTGCAGCGAACTTTGCACCGCTGCGTTATAAGCAGCCGTGCGTTCGGGACACACCTCTATGCTGGCAAGCTTTTCCCTGCGCGCTGTGCGTATGGCTGAGACGATAAAGCGCAGCTGCGCCTCGATGATGACAAAGGCCGAGGTAAATGAATACAGGTTGGGTCCGAAGGTGAGGAACATATTGGGACAGTCTTGCGCCATGGTGCCAAGATAGGCCTGTGGGGATCCACTCCAACGCGCCGCCAGCACGCTGCCACTCTTACCAATAATGCGCTCGGCGATGGGTGGGTTGGCCACTTCAAAGCCAGTAGCAAAAATGATGGCATCTACCTCACACTGTTTGCCGTCGCTGTCAGTGAGCGTATTACCCGCTATAGAGGCAATACCTCCCACCACCTCCACGTTGGTTTTGGCCAGTGCACGGTACCAGCTGTTGGACAGCAGGATGCGTTTGCAGCCGATGGAAAAATCCGGCGTAACACGCTCCTGCAGAGCGTGGTCTTTGATGCCGCGCTGAATGTTTTTAAGCCCAGCAGCCTGCAACTTGCGCAGCATAAACTTGTACTTCAGCCCGCTGTTAAGCAACTCGAACTGCAGATAAAGCGCCGTACGCAGCAGCGACTGAACCCACGGGAAGCGCGTAAAAATACCCTGCCAGCGCGGCGAAATGAGCGAGTCTATCTTAGGCAGCACCCAGGGTGCGGTGCGCTGGAACAGCGTGAGCCTTTGTACCTGCGGCTGAATTTTCGGCACAAACTGAATCGCCGACGCGCCGGAGCCAATGACCGCCACACGCTTACCCTGTAGGTCATATCCATGGTTCCACTGCGCAGAATGGAAGCGCTCGCCGGTGAAGGTATCGAGGCCAGGAATGCGTGGCATGATGGGCACATGCATAGGTCCGCAGGCCATCACCACAAAGTCCGCAAGGTAGGTGCCGTGCGAGGTTTTCAGCTCCCAGTATTTGCCGTCCCGCAACCAGCGAGCCTGCAACAACTCGGTGTTCAGGCGCACCCGTTGCATCACACCGAACTTGCGGGCGGTGTCCACGGTGTACTGTTTAATCTCTTCCTGTTTCGCAAACAACCGGCTCCAGCGCGGGTTGGGCGCAAAGGAATAGGAATACAGCGCGGATGGCACATCGCAGCCGCAATCGGGATAATGGTTGTCGCGCCACACACCGCCGATTTCCTGCGCCTTTTCCAGCACGATGTAATCCACACCCTCCTGTTGCAATTGGATGGCGGCACCAATGCCGGCAAAGCCTGCGCCGACGATGATGACAGGGAAGCGGTCTGGTTGGGAGTCAGTAGTTTGCATAGATCATATCCGGGGGTGGGATGGCTGCGCAGCCGCCTGGCGCCGCGCCCTGCGCACATAGTTGAAGGCGGCAAAGAGTATAACGACCAAGGCCAGCAGCCAGGGAAGTGCGGACAGGATTTTGGGAATCAGGTAATGGTGCAGCGCATAGTGCAGAGCGGCCTTTTGCAAATCAAAGTCGTCAGGCACCGGTAACACACCATTGGATTGTGCATAGGCCTGGTAGTCGGCAAGCATGGCCTGATAGCGCGCAGGCTGCACGGTGGCCAGATTGTGCACTTCACCGGGGTCGGCCTGGAGGTTATATAAGCGCCATTGGCCATCGCCCAGGGGAGCGATGTTTTTTACCAACTTGAAATCGCCCTTGAACAAGGCGGCCGAGCCGGCAAGCTCATACCCGACAGGTTCATCGGGACCATACACGGTGCGGGCCTGTCCGAGCAGCAGCGGCAGCATGCTTTTCCCACTCAGCGGCTCCACCGGCTGCCCTTTATACGTATTCGTATGGAGCGCTACGCCAGCGGCTTGCAGCATGGTCGGCACGATGTCATTCACATGGGCAAACGCACTCACCGAGCGATTTCCCTGCATGCCGGCAACGCCCGAAATGATGAGCGGCACCCGCAGCCCACCCTCACCTGCGAAGTACTTATATCCATGCAATGGCGACACGGTTGCGCTGGCCCAGTTCGGCCCGTTGGCCGAAAAAGTGCCTTTTCCGCCCATTTCCTCTGCAACGGTGACATAGTTCATTTTCAGCCAGGCATTCGCCGGGGGAATATCAAACGGATTGGCAGGATCAGAACCGTTGTCGGACAAAAATACAAACACGGTGTTGTCATACTCGCCGATCGCTTTCAGGTGCGCAATCAGTCGTCCCACGTGATAGTCCATGGCTTCGGCCATGGCCGCATAGACTTCCATGTGTTTTGCATGCCAGCGTTTTTTGTCCGGGCTCAGCAGCTCCCAGTCGGTTGTACTGGGTAATGTGGCCAAGTCCGTTCCAGCCGGCACAAGACCTTGGGCAATGGCACTGGCACGGCGCTCCTGTCGCAGCTGCCCCCAACCCCTGTCGTAGCGTCCGCGGTATTTCTCTACAAATTCGCGCGGTGCCTGCAGGGGGATATGGTTGGCCTGAAAGCCGATGTAGGCAAAGAATGGTTTGTCGTTCTTGCGTCCCGCGTCTATGTAGTCAATGGCCTTGTCGACAAAAAAACGCGATGAATAAAAATCTTCGGGCAGCTGGGCTTCGCGATCCTGCTCAAACCAGTAGGCCTTGTCGTACAACATCATGTAGGTGCGGTTTTCCCAGTTATCGGAGCCGCTGTCAGCCTGAATAAAAGAGCGGTCGAAGCCGCGCTTGCCCGGCAATTGCTCAGGAGCCTTTCCCAAGTGCCATTTGCCAGTGATGTAGGTCTGATAGCCGCTGTCGCGCAGCAAGGTGGCCAGTGTGACTGCGCGGTCGTTGAGCACGCCTTCATAGTTCGGTTTGCCTTCGTGCTCGGCGGGCGTGGTTTCGGGCATGTTGCCCACACCATTGCGGTGGTTGTCCACGCCAGTCAACAGCATGGCACGTGTAGGGGAACAGACAGAAGCCACATGAAAGTTGGAAAACTTCACCCCCAAACGCGCCAGCTCGTCGAGGTTGGGCGTGGCGATCTCGCTGCCAAAGGCTCCGACATCGGTGTACCCCCAGTCGTCCGCCACCAGAACGACGATGTTCGGCCTTGGTGCCGCGACCGCCATAGTGCCGACGAGCGCCAGTGCGCACCAGCAAACGAGTTGCCTGCTTTTGCGAAGGATGTCAGGGAAAGCGCTATTCACGTTGTTTCGCCCTGTGTGGACTGAGCGGGGCTGTGCGAACTTTCAAGCATGCGGCCTTCATATGCTGCTCGGGCATTGCTATCCAGACTGGTCATCATGCGGTCAGCCTTGATCTTTTTACGCAGCGCCTGCATCCAGGAACGCGGCATCAGGGCCACGGCCAAATCATTCCACTTCAGGTAGTCAGGCACCGTAATGATGTCCTTGCGCGATGCGCAACTCGCCACGATGGCCCGCGCAATGGTGCGGGGAGATACCACCGGCAGTCCATTACCCTGAGGAATTCCGGTGATCAGTTCGGTACGCACCGCTGTGGGCAGCACCTGCGACACGCTCACGCCCCGGTGCGCCACTTCTTCACGTACCACCATGCTCAAACCGACCGCGCCGAATTTACTCGCGGCATAGACAGCGGCGCCGGGAATCGGAAATTTACCGGCCATTGAGGTGACATTCACGATGTGGCCGCGGCCGCGTGCCAGCATGGCGGGCAGCGCCAGGCGCATGCCTTGTAACGGCCCCCAGAGGTTAACTTCGATCATGGCGCGGCTCTTGGCGTCAGACTCCTCCAGAAACGGCCCGACGGCCATAACACCGGCATTGTTCACCAGAATATCGATGGGGCCCACGCGGCGCTCTACCGTCTGGAGGAAATTGGAAAAGGATGCCTTGTCGGTCACGTCCACCTGAAACGGGGTCACGCGGTCACCCACTTCGGCGGCCGTGGTGGTAACCAACTCCAGGCTCAAGTCACCAATACACACCTTGGCACCGAGTGCGGCAAAGGCCTCGGCAGTGGCGCGCCCGATACCTCGCCCACCGCCGGTAATGACAACCACTGCACCGTCCAGCCGGATCGGCGGAAACAGTTCTTTTTTAGAAAAAATGCCCATGCTGGTCTCCGTATTTTTTTATAAGCGTATTCAAATACCCTCGGTATTTGAATACTATCAGTTATAATTAACGCCTGTCAACACCTTGCACAATTTGAAATGGCACGTCTTACCCGCCCCGAAAATCAGGCCCTGACCCGGGAACGCCTGCTGGCGACTGCGAAGTCGCTGTTTTTAAGTGATGGTTATCATCCCACATCGATCGAAAAAGTGGCCGATGCAGCAGGCTACTCCAAGGGGGCGGTCTACTCCAACTTTAGCAGCAAAGACGAACTCTGCATGGCGGTGCTTGATTCCATCCGCCGGGACGAAACCGAAGTATTGCTGTCCGCCCTGGCACAGGTGCACACGCTGGAAAGCCGCATCGACGCATTGCAAACCTGGGCCGACCAGCGTATCGGTGACGGCCAGTGGACGTCGCTGGAACTGGAGTTTTCGGCACACGCCCGGCGGGACCCGGCGTTACGTGCAGTGCTGGCCAGACGCAACGCGGCCATGATGCGTGCCTGCGCCCATTTGATTGCACTCCAGATCGCCGAAATGCCCACCAAACCGGCCATGAGCGCCGAAGCGATTGCGTCTGCCACGGTGTCGCTGGCGATCGGGTTGGGGTTTCAGCGCAGCATCGATCCGAGCATTTCCATCAACAGCTTCATGCAGACCTATCGAACGCTGTTGACGGGAAATCCTCAGAACAATAATCAGCAGACGCGCCAACGCCACACCATCGACCACACACCCTGATGGTTCAGTCAGTTCGAGTCAGCGCTTGTCCGCGCGCCTTGTCCAATATGAATTCGATGAAAGTGGACGCAGCACGGGTATGGTGGCGGTTGGGCATGTAAAGCATGTACATCTGGGTACCGAAAATGCTCAGCGTACAGTCGTCAAGCGCAGTTGCTACCTCGCCGCTGGCCAAGACGTCCTGCACCACATAGTCCGGAACCAAACCTACGCCAAGTCCGGCCAGGATAGCCTCCCTAAGGAAGAGAAAGTTCTCGGAAGTCAGCGTGGGTGATAAATAGACCTCATGACGCTCTCCCTTCAGATAGGCAGTCAGACGCAGCTGTCGTTTGATCACGCCGGATGTGATGATCGGCATCGAAGCCAGGTCAGAAAGTTGCGCAGGAAGTCCGTGGGACAAGATGTAGTCGCGCGAAGCACAGGCCACATAGCGCACAGGCCCCAAGTCGCGTGCCACAAGGTTGTCGGGTGGGTCGGACATTACCCGCACAGCGATGTCGACTTCTTCGCGCAGCAGATCAACCACGCGATTTTCAAACACCAGATCCAACACGATGCCTGGATAGGTGCGCTTGAAGTCGATCAACCATGGCGACATCACCAACTGCCCATAGCCGCTCGGCACACTTAAACGCAAGCGTCCATGCAAGCTTTGTCCCAGTCCCGCAACAGATTCCCGGGCGGCTTCCAACTCGCCGCGGATCTTGCGACCATGCTCGTAAAGCTGCAGTCCGATTTCGGTGGGCTCGATGCGCCGGGTGGTGCGCCGTACCAATTGTTGTCCCACTGAACGCTCGAACCGGTTGAGGTGATAACTGACATTGGCGCGGCTCATCTTGAGGCGGCGCGCAGCCTCGCTCAGGTTTCCGGCATCCAGAATTTCAACTAACATTGCCAGGGAATGCAGCTCCATAGGAAAGTATGTCCTATTGTAAAGTTATATTTGACAGTGTGTAAAAGTTTAATGGGATTGTCAATAAAAATATCTGGACGCATAATTCAATAACTACGAGCAATATTCCTTTACGCCAAGGTTAAAGAATGAACAATCACGACAATACGATCGCCGTCGGACCCGGGCACAGCCTGTCCATGCAAGGCATGGACAGGCTGCAACCTGCGGGTCTGATTCACGCCTTCTTTGCCGAAAGCGAGGTGCTCAAGTCGCCTGAAACACAATCCGCCAAAGCGCGTCAACTTGATCTGGTTGGCGTGGTCGGTGGTGGCACTATGGGTGCAGGCATCGCCGTTTCCATGTTGGACGCAGGATTGAATGTGATCATGATTGAGCGTATCTGGCGGCAATGATAACGAAGGTGCTAAAGTGGTAGCTGAAGGCATTGCCTTGCGCCCCCTGGATGTCGATGTGACGCTGGTGCACGGCTATGGTTTTCCGCGTTATCTTGGCGGCCCGATGAAATATGCCGACATGATTGGCCTGCAACGAATTCTCGACGACATCCTCGGGTTCGCACAGGAAGATCCGTTGTTCTGGAAGCCTGCAGCGTTGCTCATCAAGCTGGTTGCAGAAGACCGCGATTTCGACTGCCTCAACCGGCAATAATTTTAAAGGAAATAAACCATGCGTGAAGCCGTCATCGTATCCACCGCCCGTACGCCCCTGACCAAGTCACATCGCGGTGAATTTAACATCACCCCCGGCCCGACCCTGGCATCGTTTGCGGTCAAGGCGGCTGTCGAGCGCGCCGGCATTGATCCCGGCTTGATTGAAGACGCCATCCTCGGCTGCGGCTATCCGGAAGGAACGACCGGCCGCAATGTGGCGCGTCAGGCCATCATCCGCAGCGGCCTGCCCCTCTGCATCGCCGGCACCACCGTCAATCGCTTTTGCGCATCCGGTTTGCAAGCCATTGCGATGGCCGCAGGTCGCATCATAGTGGATGGCGCGCCAGCCATGATTGCCGGCGGCGTGGAAAGCATCTCATCGATCCGCACCCGTGAAGATGGTGACACTGGCATGGACCCGTGGATCATCGAGCATAAGCCGGCGCTTTACTTGTCGATGATAGAAACCGCCGACATCGTGGCAGCGCGCTACAGCATCAGCCGGGAAGCGCAAGACCGCTTCTCGGTGGACAGTCAGCGCAAGACGGCCCAAGCCCAGCAGGCAGGCCGGTTTCTCGATGAGATAGTCCCGGTGACGACCACCATGGCTATAAGCAATAAAGAAACGAAAGCAGTCACCAGGCAAGAAGTCACCGTGGACAAAGATACCTGCAATCGCCCAGGTACCACCTATGAATCCCTCGCCAAACTCGCCCCCGTGCGCGCACCGGACCAGTTCATCACGGCGGGTAATTCGTCCCAACTATCAGATGGCGCGTCAGCCTGCGTGTTGATGGAAGCGGTGCAGGCGCAACGGATGGGACTGCAACCGCTGGGCGCATTTCGTGGTCTGGCCGTGGCTGGTTGCGAACCGGATGAA
Organism: uncultured Oxalobacteraceae bacterium; assembly: GCA_903862415.1. GTDB lineage: Bacteria > Pseudomonadota > Gammaproteobacteria > Burkholderiales > Burkholderiaceae_D > Solimicrobium. The sequence goes on from CAIOYD010000037.1 coordinate 68,124, forward strand.
ATGGGCATAGGCCCGGTGTTCGCCGTCCCCAAACTGCTGGCGCGCCACGGTTTAAAAATGGATGACATCGGTCTGTGGGAACTCAACGAGGCCTTTGCATCGCAGTCCATCTATTGCCAGCAACGGCTTGGTATTCCCGAAGAACGCCTCAACGTCAACGGCGGCGCAGTGTCGATCGGGCACCCGTTTGGCATGACCGGGGCGCGACTGGTGGGGCACGTGTTACTGGAAGGTCGACGTCGTCGCATCAAATACGCCATCGTGACCATGTGCATCGCCGGTGGCATGGGTGCCGCTGGTCTGTTTGAAATATACTGAGGATTGAAAATGGATCTGAATTTTACGCCTGAAGAACAGTCGTTTCGCAATGAGGTACGACGCTTTTTGGCCGACAAGGCGCCCACGCGCCTGACCGACAAGGTTCGCAACGGGCTACGCCTGAGCAAGGCTGACATGGAACAATGGCATGCCATTCTCAACGCGCAAGGCTGGCTGGGCAACCACTGGCCGCGCCACTATGGCGGCGCCGGGTGGAGCGCAGTACAGAAATTCATCTTCGATCACGAATGCGCGCTGGCTTGCACGCCCCGCATTGTTCCTTTCGGCATCAGCATGCTGGCTCCTGTGCTCATCAAATACGGTAACGAGGCGCAGAGACAGCACTGGCTGCCGCGCATCCTCAATGGTCAGGACTGGTGGTGTCAGGGCTTTTCCGAGCCGGGAGCAGGATCCGATCTGGCGGCAGTCACCACGACAGCCATTCGGCAGGGTGACCACTACCTCGTCAATGGACAAAAGACCTGGACCACGCTGGCGCAATTCGCCAACATGGTATTTTGTCTGGTGCGCACCAATCGCGAAGCCAGAAAGCAGGAAGGTATTAGTTTTCTGCTCATCGACATGAACACGCCCGGCGTCGAAGTGCGCCCCATCATGACGCTCGACGGTGAACTTGAAATCAACGAAGTCTTCTTCACCGACGTCAAGGTACCTGTCGCCAATCTGGTTGGTGAAGAAAACAAGGGGTGGGATTGCGCCAAATATCTGCTGACCTATGAACGTACCAACATTGGCGGCGTAGGGCTCTCGATGGCGGCCATGGAGCGCCTCAGACAGGTTGCCGGCAGGGTAAGCAAGAATGGCAAACCGCTGGCGCAAGATCCATTGTTTGCGGCACGCATGGCCAGAGTCGAAATCGACCTCGAGAACATGAAGACCACCAATCTGCGCGTGATCGCTGCCGTGGCCGGTGGAGGCGCGCCTGGCGCGGAAAGCTCGATGCTCAAGATCAAGGGCACTGAAATCCGCCAGGAGCTGACATCGCTGATGCGCCGTGCGATGGGGCCTTATGCACAGCCCTACATTCACGCTGCGCTCGACGAAGGGTATACCGGCGACGTCTTGGGTCAGCCAGAGTCGGCGTATGCGGCGGCGCAGTACTTCAATAATCGCAAGCTGTCGATATTTGGCGGCTCCAATGAAATCCAAAAGAACATCATCTCCAAGATGATTCTGAAATTGTGAGGCCAGGACCATGAATTTTGCACACACCGAGGAACGCCGCATGCTGGCCGATTCCCTGAACCGCTATGTGGCGAAGCAATATGATGTTGAGACTCGTGAGACTATTTGCCAATCGGCGCAAGGGTTCAGCAGCACACAATGGGAGCAGTTTGCGCAATTGGGTGCGATCGGCGCTTTGTTCAGCGAAGCGGACGGTGGCTATGGCGGCGCAGGCTTTGATATCGCCGTAGTGTTCGAAGCGCTCGGGCGCGGCCTGGTAGCAGAACCATTCCTGCCCAGCGCCATTTTGGCTGGCAGTGCCATTACCTTTGCCGGAAGTGAGTCGCAAAAAAACGTATTATTACCGGATATGATCGAAGGACGCACCGTCGCCACACTGGCTCATACAGAACCGGATTCGCATTACCAACTGGCGCATGTGCAGACACTCGCCAGCCGTGTGCCCGACGGCTGGGTTCTCAATGGCAGCAAGGCTGCCGTACCACTGGGCGATCAGGCGCAGTGGCTAGTCGTGTCGGCGCGCACCGCCGGTGAGACGAATGATGAGCAAGGCATCTCGCTATTCATCGTGTCCGCCAACACAGCGGGCGTCACCATGCGCGGTTACCGGACGATCGATGGAAGCCGCGCGGCAGAGGTCCGGTTTGATGGGGTCAAATTGCCGACCTCCCAACTGCTGGGAGCAGAAGGCCAGGGTATATACCCACTGGAACATGCCATCGGACGGGGGCTGCTTGCGCTTTGCGCCGAAGCATTGGGCGCAATGGAAGTAGCCAGGCAATTCACCATCGACTATCTGCAAACGCGCAAACAATTTGGTGTCCCGATTGGCGGCTTTCAGGCATTGCAGCATCGCATGGCTACCTTGCTGCTGGAAATTGAGCAAGCCCGTTCAGCCGTGATTAACGCTGCAGCCGCGCTGGAGTCGGATCGTGTCACGCGTGAACGCGCCCTCTCTGCCGCTAAATACAGCATCGGCCGCATCGGCACGCTGGTCGCTGAAGAATGCATTCAGCTGCATGGCGGCATAGGCATGACGTGGGAATTGCCGCTCACCCACTATGCCAAACGCCTGATCATGATCGATCACCAATTGGGTGACGAGGATTACCACCTGGCGCGCTATATTGCATTGGGCATGAGTAATTCTTTACAATTAGTGCCGTAGCGGTGCGATGTTCAACGTTTAACGAATCCAGAAAAGGTAATCCATGTCTGAAACCAAATACCAACGCGCCAAGGCAGTGCTCTGCCGCGAAATCAACAAGCCGGTCGTCGTGGAAGAAATCGACGTTGAACTGCCGCGTCATGGCGAAGTCATGATCAAGCTGGCGGCCTGCGGCATCTGCCACAGCGACCTGTCGGCAACCAATGGCACCATCCCCTTCCCTCCTCCGGTCGTGCTCGGTCATGAAGGTGCCGGCGTCATCGTGGCAGTCGGTTCCGGCGTGACTGAATATGCTGTGGGCGATCACGTGCTGAGTTCGTTCGTCAGTATGTGCGGCAAGTGTCGCTACTGCCAGACAGGCCGTCCGCAACTGTGTGATCAGGCAGGAAAAGCCGCCATCTCGCTGCCAGACGGCACACTGCGCACGCGCGACCTCGCGGGCAACCCACTCAATATATTTTCAGGTTGTGGCGTCATGGCCGAATACGCGACGTTACACGTCGATAACGTGGTTAAAATTGCTGCTGATGTGCCACTCGACCGGGCCGCCTTGATCGGCTGCGGCGTCATGACTGGCTTTGGCGCTGTCACGAATACGGCCAAAGTGGAACCGGGTTCGATTGCCGTCGTGTTCGGCTGTGGCGGCGTCGGACTCAACGCTATCCAGGGTTGTGCGATTGCGGGTGCTGCCATGATAGTCGCGGTCGATACGTCCGACGCCAAGCTGGACATGGCGCGCACGTTCGGCGCCACACACACGGTTAACGCCACAGCAGAAGAAAATCTGGTCAAAACCGTGCGCAAATTAACAGGCGGCGGCAGCGACTATGCATTTGAGTGCGTGGGAATGGGCGAGATCGTTGCGCAGGCATATGGCGTTCTGCGCAAGGGTGGCAAAGCAGTTGTCGTCGGCGTGGCGGGACCAAAGGACATGACATCAATTCGTACCGCCAGCCTCACCTTTGAAGAGAAAACGATAACCGGGAGTTACTTCGGTTCAGCCCGTCCGCGTGAAGACTTTCCACGCCTGATCAGCCTCTATCGTGCCAAACGATTAAAGCTCGATGAATTGATCACGCGAACCTATACCATCGAAGAAGCACCGCAGGCATTTGCAGACCTTGCAGCCGGACGCAACGCGCGCGGTGTGATTATTTTTGATTAATCCATGTTCGGTGATGCCAGAACATCACTGCTGACGGGGAATCTCCAGGGACAGGTCTGACACGATGATATTCATTGTGTTTCAATGTCAGTATGTCAGACCGTAACCTGCTGCCCTCCTACTCCGCCGAAGTTGGGTCAATAATTGTTTTTACTTCAGAAACCTTATTCGCTGGAAACCCACCTTTACGAGCGTGCTCTCTGATTAATTCTTCATTAGGAGCGATATAAACACAATAAATTTTGTCATCAGTAACATAACTCTCAACCCATTGAATTGCAGGACCAAGTTCACGTAACACACTACAGGACTTGCCTGAAATCCCTTGCAAATCACCGTCAGATAATTTTCCAGCACCTGGGATTTCACGTTCAATCACATATTTTGGCATTTTTATCTCCTTGTTAAGGTTGCGGGAAATGCTGCCGCGGGTCGATGCAACCGGGACGACTCGAAGCTGAAAATTTGTTCACCTTAGATTTACCTGAACGATACATCGACTGACCGCAATAATTTATTGGTGAGTGAAAATTTAAATGAGTCCAATTGGAAATTGTGGATAATTTCCAACAAGTCATTGATTTTAATTGCATTTAATTAGAACGATCAGATCGACGGTTGGACAGGTCGGTTGAATCCGCCGCTGATTTCTGCCCTGTTACCCGGAATTCCGTCAGGCTTTTTTGTTTGAATCAGCGACCGTTTTCGTACATCTTGTAGATGTAATTTAATAACAATTTTGCAGGGACATCTTTATTGTCCAATGCGGCTTTGGACATCGTCCCGATTTTTGTGGTGAAGCCGTTTTTGGTTTCCCATCCTTCAAATCGCCAAGATGTCGTTGTCGAGCCAATATAGGTGGCGCTCAGGCATGCGGCTACTTGTTCTTTTGACGAAGTCTGCAAGATGCCGAGAGTCGCCGTATCGATCTTGCCCGTGCTTTTCAGTTCGCGGATGGTTTGCGCCTGCAATATAAGTCCTTCCTGGGTTACGACACAGACCCGGAAATTGCGCACACAATTCGAAAAATCGAATTGACTATAGATGGCTTTGGAGTTCATTTTATCCATCAGCTCATACTCATGCCCGACACAGGGCATTTCCTACGCATGGGCGGCACAGAATATAAACAAAAAAATCAACGAAATTGGCTTCACGTTCATGCTTTTCTCGATCGAAAAATGTTCCAATTTGATATTTTTTCAGAGGTTATAGGACTTGCAATTGATTGTCAATGCACTATTGAATACAGTGTCACTTTTTTGTCGTTTGAACATATTCCTTCAATTAACACTTGCAACAAGGTAACTAAATGCTATGATTTCATGGTGTTCTGCTATCTACTGAACGCCATTGATTGTCTGCACCTATCCATCGACCCAGAGACCGCCCATGAAAAAATCATCGTTGACTGCCCTGCTGCTTGCCTGCTGCAACCTGGTGTATGCCGCTGACCCGACACCGGCCACACCTGCGCCCGCTAAAACCGAGCTCCCGGAAGCCAAAGTCTGGGTCAGCAAACATCAGATCACGATTGAAGGCAAAGCGCTGGCTTACACGGCCACGGCTGGTACCTTGTTGATGAAAAACGACAAGGACGAACCCATCGCGCTGTTCGGTTTTACTGCTTATGTCAAAGATGGCGGCGACCATACCATCCGCCCGCTGATGTTTGCCTACAATGGCGGACCGGGCTCTTCTTCGGCCTGGCTGCACATGGGCATACTGGGACCCAAACGCGCGCAACTGGCAGATCTGGATTTCAATACCCGGGGGCCGTTCCGCAGTGTTGAAAATGAATTTACGATTATTGATCATGCTGATCTGGTGATGATCGATCCGATCGGCACAGGCTTGTCGCGCGCCATCGGCAAAAGTGAAAACAAGGAATTCTGGGGCGTAGATCAGGACATCAAGATGGTGTCGTCGTTTATCGTCAAATATCTGACGCAAAACAATCGCTGGGCTTCTCCCAAATTTGTGTTGGGAGAAAGCTATGGCGGTATGCGTACAGCCGGAATATCCTATGAATTACTGAGCAAGCACAATGTGGCACTCAACGGTATTATTCTGGTGTCACCGTTTCTGGATTTCTCGAATGGCTTTGCCGGTTTCCGGGTAGATCAGCCGCATGTCAATTTTCTGTCCACGTTCGCGGCCACGGCCTGGTTCCACAAGGCGATTCCAAATCGTCCGGCCGAACTGCAACCCTTCCTGCGTGAAGTCGAAGCCTTTGCCCGTGATGTATATGCCCCGGTATTATTCAAAGGTGACCATGCCACAGCTGCCGAACGTCAGACGGCACTGGCCGGTCTGGCGCGCTACACCGGCATCAGCGCCGACTACTGGGATAAAGCCAATCTGCGTCTGGATGAAGCCCATTTTTTGCAGGAGCTCAAACGTAATCAGGGTGCAGTGGTTGGCCGTATCGATTCACGTTTTATCGGCAATGACATCAATCCCCTAGCTGAAACAACGGTGTATGACCCGTTTTCTGCCGCGATTGCGCCCGGTCTGGTTGCTGCATTCAATGACTACTACCGCAAGGATTTACAGGTAGAATCCGAGCGCGATTATATGCTGATCAACGGCGCGGTATTTCCGGAATGGGATTTCCGCCATGCACAACCTGACAGCAATGGTTTTAAAGTACCCTCCCCCAATACCGCCGTCGATCTGGCTTACACCATGAGCATGAACCCGAAAATGAAAGTCATGGTGCAATCCGGTTATTTTGATCTGGCCTGTCCGTATGGGGTGGTGGAATCCGTGATCCAGCATCTGGAAATCGCCCCCGCCCTGCGCGCCAACATCAGCACGCAATATTATGAAGCTGGTCACATGATGTATGTCCACCCTGGTTCAATGAAAAAATTCAAGCAGGATCTGGCTACTTTTATTGACAGCAATAACCATTAGGATGACCAACAGCATGACCTGGGATTTTACCAACGGACATACGATGCCTGTCGTACCTGCAGCACAGCACATCGACAGTCTTGGACACACCAACAATGCGGCCTATATTGGCTGGTGTGAACAGGTGGCCTGGTCACATTCGGAATCACTCGGACTGAGTCTGGCGGATTATCAACGTCTGGATCGTGCCATGGTGATCCGCCGGGCCGAATACGATTACCTGTTACCTACCCTGATCGGCCAGTCTCTGACGCTGGCCACGTGGTTGGTGTCGAGTGATGGCCGGCTGATGATGGAACGACAATTTCAACTCATACGCGACCAGGATCAAGTCACCGTCTTGCGCGGCAGCTGGCAGCTGGTATGCGTGGAACTCAGCAGTGGCCGTGCCCGCCGTTTGCCGGAGGAATTTTGCCAGGGATATTTGGGAGCCTTAGTCACCACATCCGCCCCGGCGCAGTAACATTGCGCAAGAACAATAAATCACCACTCCCTCCTAAGTGAAACTGACTTGTTGGAACGTATTAGGCATACTAAGATGAACAGATGCCAATACGCGTTTTCCAAGGGGGGGGGCAACATGATGGACAAATTCCTGTTCCCGGGTATATGGTTAATGCGACAATGGAAGTTGGGTGCCAAGCTGGCGTTGACCACATTCCTGTTGCTAACCACGCCCTTCACCCTGCTCAGCCGTTATTTTTTTGCTCTGCAATTGTCCGAGACATTACTGGTTTGGATCAGCCTGTTATCAATGGCCAGTGCATGCTATCTGCTGACTGCGTTTTACCGCAGGTTCAGCCAGGACTTGCAACAATTGACCCTGTTTGCCGATAAACTTGCTCAGGGGGATATGCGTTCCAGTCTGCACATTGACAGCCTCGATGAAGCCGGCACCCTGGCCGCCTCGCTCAGGCTGATTGGCGCCACCATTTCTGCCATGGTGGCCAATGTCCGGAGCAATGCTGCCTTTGTTGCTCATGCCGGGAAAAATCTGCTGCAGAGCAACCACGAACTGTCTGAACGTACCGAACAGCAGGCGTCCAATCTGGAACAAACAGCGGCCAGTGTAGAACAATTATCCACTACCGTTGGCAGTAATGCCCACACCGCCAGCGATGCCAGCAGCGGTGCGACTCAGGTCAGGAATGTGGCAGACAAAGGGGCGGCTATGATGGCGCAGGCTATTGAATCAGTCGAAGCCATTCAGGGCAGCACCCAACGCATGGATGAAATTGTTGGTGTCATTGATGGCATTGCTTTTCAGACCAATATTCTGGCCTTGAATGCTGCGGTGGAAGCGGCCAGAGCAGGAGAAGCTGGTCGCGGCTTTGCCGTTGTTGCCAGCGAAGTACGTTCGCTGGCACAGCGTTCGGCCACGTCTGCCAAAGAAATTCGCCAACTCATCGGCACGTCATCAACGCTGGTAAAAAACAGTGTCGATCATATCGGCATTGCCGGTGACAACATGACTGCCATCGTTGGAGGCATTCGCGCCATGGCAACCAATATGGCACAGATATCCGATTCCAGCCGCGAGCAAAGCTCCGGGCTGAGCGAAATCACTACCGCCATGCGGCAACTCGATGAAATTACCCAGAGCAATGGTCGTATGGTAGAGAGGGCTGTCCAACAGGCTTTCGATCTGGAAGAAAGAGCCTCCACACTGGTCAACACGGTAACCCAGTTCAAACTACTGCAGGGCTCACCAGAAGAAGCTATCGCGCTGGTGAATCGCGCCTTAGCGCAAAAACAGCGCAGCACCTCGCTGGAGTCATTTTTGCATGACATAACCCACAAGGCGCAGGAATTTTATGATCGTGACATGTATGTGTTTGTATTGGACCGTGATGGCAGTTATCTGGCTTTCGCCGGCAACCCTGCCAAAATCGGCACCCAGGTACAGACTATTCCGGGCATCAATGGCGCGGCCTTGTTGGCGGCGATTTTCAGGCAGGCAGAACTCGAACCTGGCTGGGTGGAATATGACATCAACAACCCGGTCAGCGGCAAGGTACAGGCCAAAATGTCGTATGTGACTCAACTGGGAAATCTGGCCCTGGGCTGTGGGGTTTATAAAAATTATTCGGCTGGGTGAAAGAGCAATGAAGTTTCTCAGTCGCATGGTGTATTACGCCCCTTGGGCTAATACACCCTACTAACTATTCCCCATCCTGCACCAAGCGGAATCCCAGATGCGACATGCTGGTATACGGGTCGCTGCCACGGCGGGCGCTGGGGCGATAGCTCAGACAATAGTCTTCATTGCATAAGAACGAACCACCACGAATCACCCGTTTGGGTGCCTGTTCCGGCATGCCGGGCTCTGAGGGATCAAAACTGTCGCCGGGCCCCTGAGGATTGGACAGTCCGCTCACGGCAGCCTGCTGGATAAACACATCGGCGCGGTACCAGTCGGCTACCCACTGCCAGGCATTGCCGGTCATATCCACCAGTCCATAACCATTGGCCGGAAAGCTGCCAACAGGACTGGTACCGATAGCACCACCGGCTTTGGGGCTGACAACCGGAAATGGTTTTTTTTGCCGCCCCTGCCAGGTATTGGCCATTTGTTTCTGCCCGGGGGAAAACTCGTCACCCCAGGCGTAGGTGGCTTGTTCGAGTCCACCACGGGCGGCGTATTCCCACTCGGCTTCGGTTGGCAGGCGTTTGTGTGCCCACGCGGCATAGGCCTGGGCATCTTCATACGACACCTGTACCACCGGATGATTTTGTTTACCATCAATATTGCTTTGCGGCCCATTGGGATGACGCCAGTCGGCACCCGGCACAAAACGCCACCACTGCGAATAATCCGCCAGTGCCACTGCCTGTGGCGTGCCGACAAACACCATACCGCCAGCCACGAGCACAGCGTCCGGCGGACGTGGTGTACCGGGTGGCACTTGCACCTTGAGGGTTTCCCAGTCGGGTTTTTTTTCTGCGGTGGTGACATACGCGGTAGCGGCCACGAAAGCCGCAAACTGCGCGTTGGTGACATGGTGCACATCCATCCAGAAACCGTGCATATGCACTTTGTGGGCCGGTTTTTCATTCGGCTGCGCGTAACGGCTGTCGCTACCCATCAAAAAATCGCCCTTTGGCACCCAGCGCATATCCGCTGGTGGAGGAATTTTGTGTTGGAACAGATAGATCAGCGCTGCGATGGTCAGTAAAGCCAATACGGACATCACGGCCAGAATACGGTGTTGCCTGTGATTAAGTGGCATGCGTTTCCTTAATGAGGCGTTTGCAAAAAGGCGATCATGGTTTCAGCAATTTCCACGCCTTTATCTTCTTGCAAAAAATGACCCGCACCGCGTATGGTGGTGTGTGGCTGCCCCTGTGCTCCGGGTATGCTCTTTTGAAACAGTTTTTCGCCACCACGGGTGATGGGATCCCGGCTGCTGAAGAGGGTCAGAAAGGGTTTTTTCCACTGGCGCAATACTTCCCAGGCTTGCTGATTGGCAGCACTCTCCGGATCGTTGGGTGACGATGGCACCAGGGTTGGGAACATACGCGCACCCACGCGATAAGAACGGCCCGGAAAAGGCGCATCATAGGCAGCCACCGCTTCGGGCGTGAGTCCCTGGGCACAGCCTGACTTGACAATGCGACCGATAGGAAACCAGGGACTGAATCGGGCAAATAAACGCCACAGGATGAATGCACGCGGCATTTGTTCCAACCCGGTGGGCAAGCCACCGTTGGCCAATACAATGCGGGCAAAACGTTGCGGCATTTCAGCGGCCAGGCGCAGACCGATCAGTGAACCCCAGTCCTGACAAAATAAATTGATGCCGTTAAGATCATGCAATTCTGCCCAGGCACTGAGCCACTGTACGTGGTTGTGGTAAGTATAGTCGACACGCCCAGTCGGTTTGTCGGAGCGACCAAAACCGATCAGATCCGGCGCCAGCACCCGATAACCGGCAGCGACAAACACGGGAATCATTTTACGGTACAGATACGACCAGGTCGGCTCGCCGTGTAGCAGCAGCACGACTTCACCGTCACGGGGTCCTGCATCAATGTAGGCCAGACGTACGCCACCCAGATCGCTGTAATGCGGCTCATAAGGAAAGTCTGCCAGTCCGGCGAAACGTTGTTCGGGGGTGCGCTTAAAGGCGCGGATGACGGGTAATTTTCTCATGTTGAATGGTGAGTCAGTCAAGTTGTAATTGAATTGCATAACGACACAAGATTCCCGCCTGATACCGCGGGAATGACGAAATATAAAATCAGAACAACCGCTGAAAATGAATTTCTTTCGAACCTGATGGCAACGAAATCCAGTCGCCATCCCGCCCCAGTGTCAGCGGGCCACCATAGATGCTGCCGGCATTGCCCAAAAAGGCAGTTTCCAGCCCTGGCATCGGCAGTGCCGGCACCAGATGATTGAGCAGCAAATAACCAACATGGGCGTCGCGTGCCACTTCCGCAGCCTGTTGGGGTGTGGTGTGATAGTTGGTAATATCGGTAAAGATTTTTTGCAGATTGGCACGCCCTGCTTTGCCTGCCGCCTGTGCCAGCATGTTGGTCAGTGGCAGCGACAAAGCTTCGTGCACCAGCACATCTGCACCTTCGGCTTCACGCTGTACTTCAACCGATTTTTTGGTGTCACCACTGAGCACCAGTTTGCGCCCCTTGTACGTAATACGATAACCCACAGCAGGATGAACCGGACCATGATCGACATCAAAGGCGACCACTTCCAGCTCAGCGTCTTTGAGGATCACTCTGCGACCGGTTTCGGAGGTATCAAACTGATGCAGTTGGGCGCCAAAACCGCTTGCCGGCACGGTCAGATCGCCATGATGGCTGACCCGGTAGTGTTGATCATGCTGATAAGCCTGCATGATTCCATTGAGCACGTCATTGCCTCCCGGGGGAGCATACAGTGCCACCGGCACCCGGTTGGAATTAAGTACCCAGCGCTGCAACAGTAATTCACCCAGACCATCGATATGATCGGAATGAAAGTGAGTTAAAAAAATCGCCTCAATGTTACCAGCATTAATGCCCATTTTAGCCAGTGTTCTGGCGCTGCCGCTGCCGGCATCAAAAATCAGCACGTGCTTACCAGCCACGACTACCGTACAGGGCCCGCTGTGTTTGTCATCCACAAAGGGAGAACCTGCACCACACAGTCCCACATGCAAACCGTCTTCGAGTTCGTTCACTTTGTCGACTGACAGTCGTTGCTGAGCGACCTTGCCGGCCAGCGCCATGACCAGAGGCACTCGTGCCAGATACACGCCCACAGCGAGTATGCTGACGACCAGACTGCTGATAAGTAGTGCTCGTTTCATACTGACTCCCATTAAAATTAGTTACCCTGGCGGGCTGCTTGATAGCGTCGACGCAGCAACCAGACTGCCAGCGCTGCAAAAATGAATAACACCGCTGGCAGATAACGCGGCAAAAATACATGGATGATGGAGTTAATCATCACCTGCCGTATCGGTTCATACCCTTTTGGCATGGGCAGCACGCCATTGCGTTTGGCATAGTCTTGATAATCCTGCTGCATCTGCCGGAATTCTAGCGGCAGTTGCTGTTGCAAGTCGCGGGTTTCGCCCGGATCGGTCTGGATGTTGTACAGATGCCAGAGTCCATCTCCCACCGGCGGGATATTTTTCAGCAGTTTTAAATCACCTTTGAAGAGTGCCTGGTTGCCGGATAATTCATAGCCAATGGCTTCGGTCGGTGCATGCACGCGGGTATCTGAACCCAGCATCACCGGCAACAAACTTTTGCCGGTAATTGGTTCCACTTCGTGGCCTTTGTAACTGCGACCCGGATGTGTCACACCGGCCAATTCCAGCATGGTGGGAACCAGATCATTGATGTGGGTAAAACTGTGCTCAATGGTATTTTTCTGCATACCCTGAATGCCGGAAATCACCAGCGGCACACGAATACCACCTTCACCGGCATAGAATTTATAGGTACTCAGGGGTGCAGCGGCGGCACTGCTCCAACTCGGACCGATAATGCTGTAAGCGCCCTTGGCACCGAGTTGATCCAGATCGGTGTTGTAATACCAGTCTATCCAGAGTTTGGCGCTCAAATTCGTAAACGGATCGCTGGCTTCGGCGCCGTTATCGGACATAAAAATAAATACGGTGTTGTCGTACTGACCGGATTGTTTTAAATAACTCACCAACCGGCCAACATGGTAATCCATGGCATCGGCCATGGCGGCATACACTTCCATACGGCGCGCCTGATAACCCTGATCCGTGGCCGATAATTTATCCCAGTCGAGCGTGGTTTTCATGGTAATCATCGGCGTGTCAGGAGCGATCAGTCCCATGGAAGCTGCCCGATCGCGGCGTTCCTGACGCAATACTGTCCAGCCACGATCATAACGACCATGGTATTTCTGAATAAATTCTTTCGGGGCCTGCACCGGAATATGGTTGGCCTGAAAACCGATATAGGCAAAAAATGGCTGGACCGATTTGGCATCGGTCTGCAGGTAATGCAGCATTTTATCGACATAAAACTGCGATGAATAAAATTCCGCCGGCATCACTGCTTCGCGACCATCTTCAAACCAGTACACTTTATCGGTCAGTGCCAGATAACGCTTGTCGGTTTCCCAGTTATCCGAACCACTGTCGCCCTGAATCAGCGAATGATCAAAGCCGCGCTGATCCGGCAGATTATGGGCTTCTTTACCGACGTGCCATTTGCCGGCAATATAAGTGCGATAACCGCTATCCTGTAACAGGCTCGACACAGTCACCACACGTTGATTGAGGACGCTTAAATAACCTGGCTTGCCGGCGTGTTCCA
>CAIOYD010000038.1 GCA_903862415.1 uncultured Oxalobacteraceae bacterium
CTCTCGATACCTACATTCGCTGGTATAACGAGAAACGGATTAAAATGTCCCTTGGCTATCTTAGTCCGATCGAGTACCGTGAGAGCTTAGGCTTAACAACGTAAATCAGTCCAAGAAAATATCCGCATCCCCGTCCGGTCAATTAGTGATCAGGCCGGACATTGCACATTCGATCAAAATGCCTGAGAATGGACCATCTGTGCTGAAAATAAGGAGTCATCGTATGCATGAGAACGTCGGACATGCCAGACTTGGCATGTTGTCCTGGTTTAAAAATTATCAGCGCGCTTCCCTCGCTGGTGATGTGAGCGCTGGTTTGATCGTTACCCTGCTGCTCATTCCACAAGGGATTGCATATGCAATCCTTGCTGGTCTGCCTCCAGTGACGGGCTTGTATGCCAGCATACTGCCGCCGATTGCTTACGCACTGTTCGGCAGCAGCATGGTCCAGTCGGTGGGAGCGCAGGCGATTACCTCGTTAATGATAGGCTCTACTCTGGCTGCGTTGGCACCCGCAGGATCGGGGCTGAGTCTGGTGTTGGCGGCGCAAATGGCCTTGATCGCCGGAGCCACCTTACTGCTTTTCGGTGTGTTGCGCCTCGGTTTTCTGGCCAGTTTTTTGAGCCGCCCGGTGATGAGTGGTTTTACCACCGGTTCTGCGCTGGTGATTGCGGGCGAACAGATCACTCCTTTGCTGGGCGGGTCGTTGAGTAAGCTGCACTTGGCTGGTATGACCATCGGTCTTGCTTCGCTGCTGGCCTTGTGGTTGGCTAAACACCACCTGGCCACTCTCCTTATCCGGATCGGGGTTAGCAAAAACCAGGCTGACATGCTGTCCAAGCTGGCACCCGTGGCCATAGTTGCGGCGGCCACCATCACGGTCGCTGCTCTGGGCCTGAACCGGCTTGGTGTTGCTGTGGTGGGTGTGATTCCCTCAGGACTTCCGGTGATTGCTTTCTCTGTCTCGGCAGAACACTGGCGGCCATTGCTGAGGCCTTCTCTGTTGCTGGCGTTCGTGATTTTTCTGTTCAGTCAATCAGCGGCACAATCCCTGGCGCAAAAACGTGGCGAGCGCATTTACGCCAATCACGAGCTGCTGGGCCTGGGCGCTGCCAATCTGGCCAGCGCTTTATCCGGGAGCTTTCCGGTCACCGGCAGCATTTCGCGCTCAGCCGTCAATTACACCGCCGGAGCCAATACGCCGCTGGCGAGCATCATTTCTGCCTTGTTTCTGGGCCTGATTCTGGTGGCGCCGACAGGGTGGTTATCCCTGCTGCCTGTGCCGGTACTTTCGGCCACCATCATTATTGCTGTTCTGAGTATGGTCGACCTGGCGGCACTTAAGGAGTCCTGGCGGTATGACCGCAGTGATGCCGCAGCAATGCTTGCTGCCATCGGTGGCGTGCTGGTGCTGGGGGTGGAAGAGGGTGTGATCCTTGGTGTGGTGCTGTCACTGGCCACCATCATCTGGCGATCCAGCAGACCACACATGGCCATACTTGGCCGTATTCCGGGCAGCGAACATTTCCGTAATGTTGATCGCTACAGCGCAGAAACGTTGCCCGATGTAGTGTTACTGCGGATTGATGCCGATTTATTTTTCGGCAATGCCGATGTCGTCGTCGAACACCTTGAAACTCTGTTGCAGCAGCGCGAACAAATGCGTGCACCAGTACGTCATGTGGTGTTGGTCATGTCCGCAGTCAATGTCATCGACACGACGGCACTGCATGCCTTGGTTGAGCTCAACCGCAATTTACAAAAACGCGCCATCACGCTGCATTTCGCCGAGATCAAGGGGCCGGTCATGGACCGCTTAAAGCGCAGTAACTTCATCGCTGGCCTGACAGAAAATCAACTGTTCCTGAGTACAGCACAGGCGTATGACTATCTTATCGATTATTCCAGCAAGTCCCGGCCTGCATTTAAAGCGCTTTGATATTTAAGTAAAATTTTCTTAAAAACTACATTTGAATGTAGTTTAACTACGTGAAATAAATTCAACATTTCGCAATTCATTGATTTTTAGAGGTTATATTGATTTTTGTTGCTTTTTATAAAGTAAATTCTCATTTTTATGTATACATTCAATTTAGTTTTGTTACATAATAAATGAGGAGATTGGCTTTTTATTGCTGATCTCGCAGGCGAATAGATCGCCAACATATAAAAATACATTTAAAAATCCGGAGACAATGATGGCGATTTGTTCGACTCAACCAGGTATTGCTGCATCCTGTGGCAATCTGGTGGCCACAATTTTTGGCGCGAAAGACAGGCAAAAACGTACAGCGCTCATTGCGCTGACTTCACTCACGCTGTTACTGGGCGCCTGCGGTGGCGGTGGCGGCGGAGGTTCCGCTGCCGGAACGCCTGGTGGTGGTGTGACACCCCCCCCTGTCGTGGTAGATACGCCACCTGTTGCCGGGGTGTTGCGGGTGCACTTTTATCGCAGTCAAAATGACGCTGCCAGCTGGGGCGTGTATTCCTGGCAGGGTCCTAAAGTGCCTTCGAGTGGCTGGCCCGGCAGTCCGTTCAAATTCACCACCGCCGATGGCGATGGTTGGGGTAAGCATGTGGATATTCCGATGGATACCACGCAAACTCAAATGGCTTATTTGATTTCGATGCCGAATTCGGCTGGAACCGATGCTGCCAAAGATTGCCCGTCGGGAAACAACACGCCGGTCAATTTAAGCGCCAATCTGGCCACGGTCGGTCAGGAAATCTGGGTTGTCTCGGGTGTCTGTATTGCCTATGCAACTGAGCCTGCCAAACCAGCCGCGTTTAGTTTTAATAACGCCAAAGCGATCTGGCTCACCTCGGATACCATGGTTTGGCCTGGTGCTTCTGCAAGTGCGCAATACCAATTGGTCAGCGCCAATAATGGTGGCTTATCCGTGAGTACGGCAGGTGTATTCAGCGGCAGCAGCGGCCAATATCCGCTCACTGTCTCGTCCTCTGGTTTTACCGGTTTGTCTGCTGCCCTGCAAGCCAGGTATCCTCGCTATGCCGGTGCAACCGTGCTGAAATTAACGACCCCATTAACGGCCACGCAACTGGCGTCGGTGATTACCGGCGAGCTCGCCATCGTGCAAACATCGTCCGCCGGCGTTGCTACTGACGGCACGCAATTGCAACTGGCGCCTTTATTGGACAGCATCTATTCACCGACCCAGCAAAGTGCCACCCAAACGTCCAATCTTGGAATCACTTTTGCCGCGGATGTGCCGACCTTCAGTGTTTGGGCTCCAACGGCCAAATCAGTGACACTCAATATTTACGCCAACGCAACCGCGACCACGCCATCGGCAACTCAGACGATGACGTTAAACAGTGCCACCGGTGTCTGGAGTTATACGGCAGCGAACACCAGCTGGACTAACAGTGCGTATTACAGTTATGCCGTCAATGTGTATTCACTTTATGCCGGCGGCGGTTCCGTGGTGACTAATACCGTGGCTGATCCGTATTCGGTTTCATTGAATGCGCTGGACCTGACCAATCCTGGCAATCATCATTCCATGGTGTTGAATCTGGCCGATGCAGCAGCTACCCCAAGTGGTTGGAGTGGCCAAACTTTACCTGCTACTCTCGATGGCACCGACAGCGCCATCTATGAATTGCATCTGCGGGATTTTTCAGCCAGTGACAGCAGTGTGGCTGCAGCCTCAGCCGGCAAGTTTGAAGCATTTGCTGCTACCAGCACTGGTAACGGCATGTCGCATCTGGCTGCGCTCAGTCATGCCGGTTTGACACACGTGCATTTATTGCCCGCCTTTGACTTTGCCAGCATTGATCAGTTGCATTGCCTGGCACCTAATATTCCGCCTTCCATCGGTGCCGATTTAAGCGCACAGGCTACCGTGGTCAGCAATCAAAGCAGCGATTGTTTTAACTGGGGCTATGATCCGCTGGTGTATGGCGCGCCGCAAGGCAGTTATTCAAGTAACGCCAATGATGGCTCAACCCGGGTGCGTGAATTCCGTGACATGGTGCTCGGATTGCACAGTATAGGATTACGCGTCATTATGGATGTGGTGTATAACCATTCGTCTGCCGCCGGTCAAAACAATAATTCGATTCTGGATAAGATTGTTCCAGGTTACTACTATCGTTTAGATGCCAACGGTAATCCGACATCCGTCTCCGGCGCGGGTCCTGATCTGGCAACAGAAAACGCCATGACAGAAAAGCTGATGATCGACACCTTGACACGCTGGACCAGCCAATACAAGGTCGATGGCTTCCGCTTCGACATCATGAGTCTGATTCCTAAACAAGTCATGCTTGATACCCAGGCAGCGCTCAATCAGGTTGCCTTGGCCGATGGACGTCGTACTGCCAGCGGTCCTGGTATCTATCTGTATGGTGAGGGTTGGGGTCAATCGGCATTAGGTTTTGTGAATGCCCAACAGTCCAATATGGCAGGAACTGGCATCGGCACCTTCAATGATCGCCTGCGTGATGCGGTACGTGGTGGCGGACCGTTTGACAGTGGTGCCAATATGGTGGTGCATCAAGGTTTCGTGAATGGTCTGTGCTACGACAATAACGACGGCTCGAGCTGCAATACGACGATTGCTAACAATACAGCTTGTTCCAGCACGGCACAGACACAGCAGCAATGTCTGTTCCTGTTGCAAAGCCGGATCAGTGTGGGCTTGGCTGGCAATCTGTCTGCCTTCCCGCTGAACTCAAGCACGACCGGTGCACAGCTGGATTATTTTGGTTCGGGTACCGGTTATACCGGCACGCCGCAAGAAAATATTGCTTATGTTTCCGTGCATGATAACGAAACCTTATTTGACGTGAGCCAATACAAACATCCGATGGCAACAGTCAGTGCGGATCGCGCGCGTGCTCAGGTGGTTGGTCTGTCACTGGTGGCGTTAGCGCAGGGCGTGCCGTTTTTCCACGGTGGTGATGATATGTTGCGCTCCAAATCCATGGACAGTAACAGCTATGATTCCGGTGACTATTTCAATCTGATTAACTGGACTGGTAACGGTGCTAACTGGGCTGTGGGCGCAGCTCCGCAAAACACCGGCAACAATGCCGCCAACCTGGCCACCGCAACCCCATTCCTGAACAACACAGCCTTGAGTCCGGTGAGTGCAGATATCAACAACACGACGTTGGCATTCCAAAACTTCCTGAGCATTCGTCAGGACACCAGCATGTTCCGTCTGAAAACGGCGGCGGCAATTTCAGCCTGCGTCAGTTTCCCGGATCAGGGTGTACAACAGGCCGGTTTAATTGTGATGCAAATCTCAGGTGCTGCAGGTTGTGGAGATCGCAAATACAAGAGCATTATCGTGCTGTTTAATGCGAACAAAATTGCGCAAAATTTTACCCTGGCTTCGTATGCAGGATTGAGCGTGAATCTGCATTCCCTGCAGTCCAATGGTAGTGATGCAACCGTAAAAACGGCGAGCTTCAGCAGTGGTACCTTCAGTGTTCCGGCACGTACGACAGCGGTGTTTGTGCAGCCCTGATCATTAATTAGTGTGTAGTACGCCAATTCCGGATGGGTTATTAAAACCTTCCGGAATTTGCTTTTATAAGGGATAATAAAAGATGATCACGTTATCGCCTGTATTCATCCCTTAACTTTTAATATGTCTGAACTTATCCGGTACAAGTATGAATGCATTTAAAACCAGTCTGCGCTGGGTTAATGTCCTGTTGTTTGGCATCCTGATGTTGGCGATACAGGTGAATGCGGCCCCACCCGCGATTGAATCTTTCTTCAAAAATCCTGCCTTTAATGATGCCGTGATGTCTCCGAATGGCCGTTTCGTGGCGCTTCGGTATGCCAACGGTGACAGGCGACTTTCCCTGGTCGTACTGAATCTGGAAACGATGCAGCCAAAAACGGTCGCCTCGTTCGAGGACGATGATATAGCCATGTTTCATTGGATTAATGATGAGCGGCTGATTTTTAATCTGGCTGATCTGCGCAGTGCCAAAGCCGATAAAAAAATGGCACCTGGTCTGTATGCAGTCAATCGTGACGGCAGCGCTTATAAACAATTGGTTGAACGGCAACCGCAGTTTATAAAGACGACCCTCAGTGATGATTTATTGCCTTGGAATACCTTTTATCTGAACGTTATAGGTAAGCGTGATACCGATGAGGTATGGGTTCAGTTGGTGGAGGGTTATGGTAAGAGTGTGAATACATTTTCGCGTGTGCAGCGACTCAATACGCGCACGGGACGAGTCGCTGAAATCGATACGCCAACCTATTCGAATAGCTGGCTGTTTGATCAGACTGGTACGTTGCGCATCGTCGAAACTCTGGAAGGAACGCAGGTTGCTGTCCGCTATAACGATCCGGTGACAGGGAAATGGAAAAAGCTGCTTGAATTCCCTTTGCTGTTTCCTGAGTTGGAAGTCAGCGCGATCGGACCTGATAACACGCTGTATGTGGTTTCCCATCATGGAAGGGACAAGGCCGCGCTTTATCGTTACGATCTGGAACACGATCAGATCATGCCCACTGCTATCATGGCATCTGACGATTATGATATTCACGGTGGATTGATATTCGACGATAACAAACTTCTCGGTGTGCGTTATCTGATTGACGCCGAAGTCACCACCTGGTTTGATGCCGATATGGCCGCTATACAAAAAACCGTCGATGTGCTGCTGCCCAAAACCACCAATCGGATTGAGCGCGGATCGCGCTCGGAAACGCCCTATGTGGTCGTGGATGCTTTTTCTGATGTGCAGCCGCATGTGTTTTTGCTCTACAACACCGTCAGTAAAAAACTTTCGAAACTTGGTATGTCGCATGCGGATATCGATCCTAAGCAGATGGCGCAGATGGATATGATTCATTATCCGGCACGCGATGGCATGGTTATTCCAGCTTACCTGACTATTCCTGCTGGTGTGACACAGAAAAATTTGCCCATGGTGGTGCTGGTTCATGGCGGCCCATGGGTGCGTGGTGGCAACTGGAACTGGAACCCGGAAGTACAGTTTCTGGCTTCACGCGGCTATGTGGTGTTGCAGCCGGAGCCGCGAGGCAGCACCGGATTTGGTGACCAGCATTTCAAGGCCGGATGGAAACAATGGGGTTTGAGTATGCAGGATGATATTGCCGATGGCGCAAAGTGGGCCATTGCACAAGGTATCGCCGATCCCAAACGCATTTGCATTGCCGGAGCCAGTTATGGCGGCTATGCCACTCTGATGGGTCTGGCCAGAGATGCAGAACTGTTTCGCTGCGGGATAAACTGGGTAGGTGTCACCGACATCAATTTGATGTACTCTGTCGGCTGGAGTGATGCCACCGACTTACAAAAATATGTCGGCATGCCAGTCTTGATTGGCGATCAGGTCAAGGATGCCGTGCAGTTAAAGGCTACCTCGCCGCTGGAACAGGCCGGGCGCATTAAGCAACCACTCTTATTGGCGTATGGCGGTTATGATGAGCGTGTGCCGATGGTGCATGGCGAAAAATTTTATGCCGCTGTTAAAGCTGGCAATCCGGATGTCGAATGGGTTGTTTATCCGGACGAAGGTCACGGTTGGGAATTGGTCAAAACCAGAGTTGATTTCTGGTCGCGGGTAGAAAAATTTCTGGATCGGTATATCGGCAAACCATAATAATTTAACGTATGCAGTGCGGAGATAATATGAAATTACCCCAGTTCCGGGTCAGGACAGTAAACAAACTTTCCGCTGATTTCAGGCGCTGGCTGCAAGTTTTTGTTCTGATCAGCACTGTGACGGGTTGTGCTTCAACCAACGACAATATCTCCAGGCAGGTAACGCGCATTGATCGGGCAGTCGAAGATGCGCGTTCGGAAGTCATACTCGCCAATATCGTACGCGCCAGCGAGTATTATCCCTTAAGTTTTACAGCCGTCACGGGAGTACATGGATCGAATGCCGTGACCGGCAGTTTGGGCATCCCCAATCTGGATGTCGGACCGACGGTGGCGCCCACTGGCAAGCAATATATTTTTGGGCCTAACAGCGTGGGAGCCAGCAATTCCACGGCGTTTGACCAGAGTATTTTGCAAACCTCGGAATTCTACAAAGGTCTCCTGACCCCGGTGACGCTCAACACCATTAATCTATTTTTGTCTCAGGGCTATCCGCGTGAAGTGGTGTTCTATCTTTTTGTCGACCACATTCGGGTCAGGCAAGGAAGTCAGTGGTTTGAATATGCCAATGACCCGCTGGCCGCCACATTTCCGATCTTTCAAAAGTATTTGCAAGCGGCTATTGAACTGGGCCTGACCACGGATGTGGTGTCAATCAAACACGAAGATGCGCGCATCAAAGAACATCTGACCATAGACAGCTATATTAAAATCGCCATGGCCAAACTGCAGGCTCATGTCGACAGCACGACCGATGAAGTCATTGTTGAGAGCACCAAACAAACTGCCCAATTGTGTTTTAACTCGGCGCTGGCAAAAAATCCAGCGCCAAATATTCGCCCAGTTTGCGGTGATCTGGCGCATGGTTTAACTGGCGGAAATATCCGTTTGCAAACCGAGCAGGGGGATTTTGAAATTGAAATTATTCCGCGCTCAACCTACAGCATCTTTTCTTATCTGGGGCGCATAGTCAGTGCCAACGAGGCTGGTAAAGTCATGCTGGTCAGCGATGACGCTAAAATCGGCGCTGATGCGCTGCTGTTTGGCCTTGCTGCCTCCAACAAAGACTGTGCAATGGAAACCGAATACCGGGGTAAAAAATTCTGTGTGGCAGCGAATGCACCCAATTCCATGCGCGTTATTTCTGCGCTTATGGAATTGATGGTATTGAGCACCTCAGTTAATGATTTACCCCTGAGCCAAACTATCCGGATTACACCCTGACTAGGCCAGCAAATCCCGTAAGGTACGCGCAATGACTTTGGTGGCGCGGCGCAAGTCTTCCAGGTTGAGCCGCTCATCGGCGCGTTTGGCATGCGATTCGAGCACGGTACGCGGACCGGCGCCATAAATCACACCGGGAATGCCAGCTTCGCAAAACAGCCGCACATCGGTGTAGAGTGGAGTTCCGAGCGCCGGAATTGGTTCGCCAAATATTTCCTGTCCATGCTTTTGTATGGCCTCCACCAACGGCGCATTACCTGGCAGCGGCTTTAAGGCATTGCATAACAACAGTCGTTTGATTTCTACGCTAATGCCGGGCATGGTGGCGGCAGCTGTCTGAATCACCTGACGCAAATTGGCTTCGACCTCGGCCGGATTTTCTTCCGGGATCATGCGGCGATCGAGCTTAAAGCTGACTTTGCCCGGAATCACATTGGTGTTGGTGCCACCTTCAATCCTGCCTACATTCAGATACGGATGGGTAATGCCCCTGACCTTGGAAAATACTTGCTGGTACAAGGTATTCTGGGCATACAGCGCATTGAGAATGTGAACCGCACCCTGTAGCGCATCGACACCCGATTCCGGAATCGCCGCATGTGCCATCTTGCCATGTACAGTGACTTCCATTTGCAGGCAGCCATTGTGGGCGGTGATCACCTGATAGGAAAAACCGGCAGCTATCATCAGATCCGGTTTGACGATATGGTGTTTCAATAACCAGGCCGGGCCGACTTCGCCGCCAAATTCTTCATCATAAGTGAATAATAATTCTACCCCGCCTTTTTGTGGCCGGACCACTGCTTCGAGTGCGCGCAGGGCAAAGGTGTAGGTGGAAAAATCCCCTTTACTGACCGCGGCGGCACGACCGTAAATCTGGCCGTTTTCAATGTCACCGCCATACGGATTTTTAGTCCAGCCTTCACCCGGTGGCACCACATCGCCATGGGCATTGAGTAAGATGGTTTTGCCTGGCTGAGAATAGCGGCGCCGCACCACCAGATTGGTAATGCTTTCCAGACCGGCGGCACGGACTTCGGCTTCCGGTACAACATGTTTCTCGGCTTCCAGCCCAAACGCCTGCAGCAATTCTGCCGTGCGTTCAGCGTGTGGAGTATTGTTGCCCGGTGGGGTGTCGGTGGGTACGCGGATGAGTTCCTGCAGAAACTGCACCTGTTCATTAAAATGTTCGTCTATCCAGTGATCGAGTTGTTGGTCTTGATTCGTCATGTCGCTACTCTCAGGTAAATTCATTTCAGGAAAAGCTTAGTTGGCACCGGCTTCAAACCAGGCGGCGATCACAGCGCGCTCGGCATCGGTCATCTGGGTCAGATTGGCCAGCGGCATATTTTTGAGCTGCACGGCACGCTGATATACCTTGGCCGCATTTTGATGAATCAGTGCCGGGGTGTGCAGCAACATGCCCGCCGGTGCCGAAGCAAAACCGGCTTGGGTAGGCTGGGCTGAATGGCAAGTCACGCAGCGCTGTTCGATAATGCTCTGCACCCGTGAAAAATCAGTTCCCTGGCCGCTGACGCTGGCATGAGCCATCGGTTTGGGGGCAATGGCCACTGCCACGACCAGAAGAATGACTATGCCGGCAGCAGGGAAACGCCAGTCGGTCTTGCCTTTGTGGCGTAAATTGAAAAAGTGGCGAATCAAAACACCGGCGGCAATCATGGCGGCCAATACCAGCCAGTTATAGGCATTGTTATACGTCATGGCGTAGTGATTGCTGATCATGATGAACAACACCGGCAGGGTGAAATAATTATTATGCACACTGCGCTGTTTAGCCTTTTGACCATGGACCGGATCTGGTGCTTTACCGGCCAGCATGGCGTCGACCAACTTGCGCTGACCGGGAATAATCACCATGAGTACATTACCGACCATCATGGTACCCATCATGGCGCCGACGTGAATATAGGACGCGCGGCCACTGAGAAAATGGGTCAGAAAAAAAGCGGCAGCGACAATAAATACATACATCACCACGCCAAACAGGCCATCACGTTTGCCCAGCGGGGAGCGGCACAGTAAATCGTACACCACCCAGCCAGCGACCAGGGTTCCCAGGCCGATGGCGATCGATTGCCACTCACTCAGATCGGCGACCGACTTGTCGATCATCATGGCCGAGGCGTTGAAGTAATACACAATAAACAGCAGCGCAAACCCCGACAGCCAGGTGGCATAGGCTTCCCATTTAAACCAGTGTAATTCTTCCGGCAGTTCTTTTGGGGCGACCAGATATTTTTGTGGATTGTAAAATCCGCCGCCATGCACGGCCCACAGTTCACCTGAAACACCTTTGCTGGCCAGATCCGAGCCCGGCTTGGGAGGGCGGATGGTATTGTCGAGCCAGACGAAATAAAACGACGCCCCGATCCAGGCGATGCCGGTGATTAAGTGTAGCCAGCGGGTGATCAGATTGAGCCATTCAATGCTGTAGGAGAGTAATAAAGCTTCCATGTCTGCTTTCTTGATTGAAGCTCATCTGCCACCGCGGGCTCTTCAGACGAGAGGGAGGATATCCCTGTTAAATCGCGAACCTGGGTATGACACCACTAGCTCCGCTGCGATCATGATGATTAAATGTCAATACAAGTCTGACTAAAAGCCAGGCAGTATATATACCGTCGTTAGCGCTGCTGATTTACAACGTCAGTCAGTCAGTCTATGAACCAGCATATGAAATATAAGCGCTTTTATATATCTTAATATTGAAATTACAGTATATTCAAAATACTCATTTCATTATATAGCGCACCATGGCTCATTTACCTAATCATCTTGACCTGCACTTAATACGCATACTGTATCTGCTATTGAGCGAACGCAATGTCTCCAGAGTGGCGCTAAAACTGAATCAGCCGCAGCCGTCGATTTCTTCATCGCTGCGCAAACTGCGTGAACTCACGGGTGATCAGCTGTTGGTGCGCGGTGGCCGTGGCATGATACCCACGCCGCATGGTGAAAGCCTGATTATTCCGGCCAAGCGTATTCTGGATGAAACCGAACTGCTATTTGAACGCAAGCTGCCGTTTGACTCCAAGCAGGAAAGCAAAACCTTTCATATTGCTGCACCCGATTCGCTCGACATCCAGTTTTTACCCCTGATCGTTGAACGCATGCGACAGGAATCGCCCAACAGCCGGATTGTGGTGCATGGGCTGGGTTCCGAAGTGGATTACATTCGTCAGCTCGCCGATGGCGATCTGGATCTGGTGATTGCCAATTGGGATAACCCGCCTGAACACTTGCATTTGCTGAAGTTGTTTGAAGATCCCATCGTTTGCACCATGCGCGCTGACAGCCCGTATGCCAAGCGCACCGGTGTTGATGACATGACGCTGGAAGATTATCTGACCTTGCCACACGTGGCACCGGCGCAGTTCAATTCAGGCTATCACGGAGTAATCGATGCCCATCTGGCGCGTAACAATCTGCGCCGCAATGTCGTGGTGGAATCCGCCTATTTCGGTTTGATGCCGTATATGCTGACCCACACCGATCTGGTGCTCACCAGCGGCAAGCAGTATTTGCGGATGTATCAAAAAAATCTGCAGTTAAAAGTGTTTACCGTGCCGATTAAATTTCCACCCATGCGCTATTACCAGCTCTGGCATGACCGGGTGCATCAGGCTCCGGAACATCGCTGGCTGCGCGAACAAATTACGGCGGCCACCAAGCTGCTCATCACGACGTAATCAGCTACCGCGATAGGTGGAATACGCCCAGGGTGAAACCACCAGCGGTACGTGGTAATTCTGCTGTGGATCAGCGATGCCAAAGGCGATGGTCACGCGGTCAACAAATTTCGGAGTGGGTAAATCGATGCCCTGGCTGGCAAAATAATCGCCGGCCAAAAATACCAGTTCATATTCTCCCGCCAGCAATTCTGCGCCTTCCAGTAAGGGGGCACTGCAACGACCATCCTGGTTGGTGAGTGTCGATTTTAATAACTTTTTCCCGTCAGGCGCTATGCTGTATAGCAGCACCTGTACACCAGCGCCCGGTTTGCCAGCGGTAATATCTAAAACGTGGGTACTAAGTTTGCCCATGACGAGTTCCTATATCGAGGTGTTGAAAATAACTATCAGCTAAATCATATACCACCGCGCTCCGGGCACTATATTATTGAGCATATACAAACCATGCCATGACGCAAACACCTGCGGCGGTTTTCAGTCTAACCTGTATTGAACCACTACTGTGAAGAGAACATGATGACAACCAGCTACCAGAATTATCCGCGTGATCTCGCTGGTTATGGGCGCACAGTGCCGCATCCTGCCTGGCCGGGCAAGGCACGGATTGCGCTGCAGTTCGTGCTCAACTATGAAGAAGGCAGTGAAAACTGTGTCTTGCATGGTGACGCGCAGTCAGAAACTTTTTTGTCTGAAATCATCGGTGCGCAAGCCTTTCCCATGCGCCACATGAGCATGGAGTCGCTGTATGAATATGGCTCACGTGCCGGTTTGTGGCGGCTGTTAAGAATGTTTGAAGAGCGTAACTTGCCACTGACTATTTTTGGTGTGGCCATGGCACTCAAACGCAATCCCGAAGCCGTGGCCGCTTTTCAGCAACTCGGTCACGAAATTGCCTGTCATGGCTTGCGCTGGATCAGTTACCAGAATATGGATGAAGCCACTGAGCGCACCCACATCGCCGAAGCTGTGCAGATGATTAAAGAACTTACCGGCGCGGCGCCACAGGGCTGGTACACCGGTCGTGATTCGCCCAATACCCGCAGGCTGGTAGTCGAGCACGGCGGCTTTAGCTACGATGCCGACAACTATGGTGATGATTTACCCTTCTGGCAAAACGTTGCGGTCTCCGATCTGGATGCCGAAGGTAATCATAAGATGGTGCCGCAACTGATTGTGCCCTACACGCTCGACACCAACGACATGCGCTTTGCCGCGCAACAGGGTTTTAATTCCGGCACGCAGTTTTTTGATTATCTTAAAGATGCCTTTGACGTGTTGTATGCCGAAGGTGATCCGGAGGGACTCAACCAACCCAAAATGCTCTCTGTCGGTCTGCACTGCCGACTCATCGGTCGGCCAGGACGCGCCGCCGCTCTGGCGCGTTTCCTCGATTACGTGCAATCGTTTGAGCAGGTCTGGGTTACTCGCCGCATCGATATTGCCAACCACTGGCGCAAGACGCATCCTTACACAAAACATTTATGACAATTACTTTGCACCAGTTGAACAGCTGTACCGCCAGCCATTTTGTTGAACTGTTGAGCGGCATTTATGAACACTCACCGTGGATTCCTCAGCGGGCAGAAGTGCAGCGTCCCTTTGTTTCGCTGGCGGCACTCAAAATTGCCATGCAGCAGGTGGTTGCCCAGGCCAGTGGACAAGAACAGTTGGGGCTGATTTGTGAACATCCCGATCTGGCAGGAGCTGCAGCGCTGTCGGGAGAACTTACACCCGAATCGACGGGTGAACAATCGCAGGTGGGTTTGCTCAATTGCAGTCCGGAGCAGCTCGACGTCATCAGCGCACTCAATAGCGCGTATCGTGCCCGGTTTGGTTTTCCCTTTATTATCGCCGTCAAGGGCCCCGATGGACGCGGGCTCAAACGCAATGACATCATCAGTGCCTTCATGCGGCGGGTGAAAAATCAGCGTGCAGAAGAACTCAGCGAGTGTCTGCAGCAGATTAACCGCATTGCCGAAATGCGCCTCAATGATTTGTTTAACGTGACGCTCGAGTTTGGCAATGACATCATGGCACAGGCCGAGGTGATTGGTAGCTGGAGTGATGAAGCTGTCGGATTGACCTGTGCTTTCCTGACTCCGGCGCACCGGAAAACGGCAAACCAGCTCGCTGAGTGGATGTGCGCTGCTGGTATGCAGGTTAGTATTGACGCCATCGGTAATGTGGTCGGCCGTTATCTGTCGGATCAGCCGGATGCCAAAACCCTGATCACAGGCTCGCATTATGACACCGTCTGCAATGCAGGAAAATACGATGGACGCGAAGGGATTTTGCTGGCGATTGCGGTCGTGCGGCATTTGCATGCGCGTGGTGAAAAGCTACCATACCATCTTGAGGTCATCGGTTTTTCAGAAGAAGAGGGCGTGCGCTTTAAAAGCACCTTCTTGGGCAGCAACGCTGTGATCGGGAAGTTTGATCTGAGTTTGCTCGATAAAACCGATGCCGCTGGTGTTGTCATGCGCGAGGCGCTCACCGAAGCCGGTCATGACGTCAGCTGCATTGCCGCTATTGCGCGTAACCCGCAAGATATACTCGGCTTTGTTGAAGTGCACATTGAGCAGGGCCCGGTACTGCTGCAAAAAAATCTGCCAGTGGGAATTGTTTCTTCCATTGCTGGCAGCAGTCGCTTCTTGGTTGAATTCACTGGTGTGGCCAGTCATGCCGGCACCACGCCAATGGACATGCGCAAGGATGCGGCGGTGGCGGCGGCCGAAATTATTCTTTTTATAGAAAAACGCTGTGCGATGGTAGCAGCACTTGTTGGCACCGTTGGACAATTGCAGGTGCCTGAGGGTTCCGTCAACGTGATCCCGCAGCGCTGTGTCTTTTCCATGGATATCCGCGCAGCTGACAATCTGGTCCGCGAAGCTGCCGTGGCCGCCATTTTGCAGCAAATTGACACCGTCTGCCAGCGCCGCGGAATTGAGTTTTCCATCAATAAAATTATCGACATCCCGGCCGTGCAGTGCGCCCCGTGGTTAATGAACCAATTGCAGCGTGCAACCGAAAACGCTGGCGTGCCGGTGGTGGTGTTACCTTCCGGCGCCGGCCACGATGCCATGGCAATGGCCAACATCACCGATGTGGCGATGTTGTTTACCCGTTGCGGCAATGGCGGTATCAGCCACAATCCGCTCGAAACCATGACCGCCGATGATGCCGAACTTTCTGCTCAGATCTTTCTCGACTTTTTGCGACAGCTCAAGCCGCAAGCATAACATTCACAACCAGAAAACCACGCCATGACGACAACCTTGTTGATCAAAAACGCCCGTGTGCTGGTCACCATGGACGAGCAACGGCGAGAAATTGCCGACGGTGCCCTCTTTATACGCAACAACGTGATTGAGCAGGTCGGTTACAGCGCAGATTTACCTGCAGAAGCGGATGACGTCATCGATGCCAGTGGGCACGTGGTTGTTCCCGGGCTGATTAATACCCATCACCACATGTACCAAAGCCTGACCCGGGTGATCCCTGCGGCGCAAAATGGTGAGCTCTTTAACTGGCTCACCAATCTGTATCCCATCTGGGCCAACCTGACGCCGGCGATGGTGCAGGTGTCAACCCTGACCGCCATGGCCGAATTAATGCTCTCCGGTTGTACCACCAGCAGCGACCATCTGTATATTTATCCGAATGGTTGCCGTCTTGACGACAGTATTGAGGCGGCTCAGCAAATCGGTATGCGTTTTCATGCTGCGCGCGGCTCAATGAGTGTCGGGCAATCCAAAGGCGGATTGCCACCTGACAGGGTGGTGGAGCAGGAAGCGGCGATTCTTAAAGATACCCAGCGGCTCATCGAAAGTTATCATGACGCCAGCCGTTATGCCATGCAGCGTATCGTGGTGGCACCCTGTTCGCCGTTTTCGGTCTCGCCCGCACTGATGCGCGAGTCGGCTCTGCTGGCGCGCAGTTACGGCGTGTCCTTACATACTCATCTGGCCGAGAACGCCAATGACATTGCCTACAGTCGCGAAAAATTCAATCTGACACCGGCGCAATATGCCGGGGAATGCGGTTGGGTTGGGCCGGACGTCTGGCATGCCCATTGTGTGCAGCTCGATGATGATGGCATTGCCCTGTTTGGTCGTACCGGGACCGGAGTTGCTCATTGCCCCTGTTCAAATATGCGCTTAGGTTCGGGTATTGCGCCCATACGCAAGATGCTCGATGCTGGCGTTGCTGTCGGACTCGGTGTGGATGGCTGTGCTTCAAACGATTCCGGCCATCTGCTCGGTGAAGTGCGTCAGGCCATGCTGTTGCAGCGGGTGGGCTTTGGTCCGGACGCCATGACGGCTCGTCAGGCGCTGGAAATTGCCACCCTGGGTGGTGCTAAAGTCCTCAATCGTGACGATATCGGCGCACTCAAACCGGGCATGGCCGCCGATGTGGTGCTATTCAGTCTGGATCAGATCGCCTACGCCGGTGCTCTGCACGATCCGGTGGCAGCTCTGGTATTTTGCACCCCTGCTAACGTAGCCTGCAGCATCATCAACGGCCGCGTGGTAGTGCGCAATGGTTTGCTGATCTCAATGGAATTGCCTATCGTGCTGGAACGTCACAATCAGCTGGCACAGCAACTGGCTGAGTTGGCGCGGTGATTTCACTTATCCCCATTTGACACCTTCCCCACAAAAGCCTATAAATAGAGTTGTTACACGGGAATTCCATACCTTGCTGTTTCCGGGCATGTTTTTTTTGCATGGCAAAATTGGAATTGCCTCCAGCGCTGCAACCGGAGAACTGTCATGGACAAACTCGAAGCCTTTCGTACCATCGCCGCACAGGCCAGCAAGGGAGAAATTACTTTCTCCAACAACATCAATGCCACCTTAAAGGTGAAGCAAATGTTGGATGACCCGGATGCCCATTTGTCCAATGCCACTAAGCTGGTGCTCGCCGACCCACTGTTTTCTGCCCGTACTGTGGCGATTGCCAATTCGGCTGCCTATAACCGTTCCGGTACCAAAATCAATAACGTTACCACGGCGGTGATGCGACTCGGGTTTGGCACTTTGCGTTCGCTGGCGGCGTCGCTGATTGTGCGTCAGATGAATGTCGGTTTAAGCAATCCGGTCATCAAACAGAAATCTGCCGAACTGTGGGAACACACCGCCTGCGTGGCCGCTCTGGCGCAGGTGATTGCACGCCGCATGACCAAGGTCGATCCGGATACCGCACTGTTTGCCGGCATTGTGCATGAAGTCGGTGGCTTTTATTTATTGTCGCGGGCCGAAGAATTTCCCGGCTTACTCGATGGCGAACTCGAAGGATGGATGGAGTATGGCGACAAAATTATCGGCCGTGGCGTCTTAAAGGCGCTCGATATCCCGGAAACCGTGTGCGCCGCAATTGAGCAGGTGTGGCTGGGCATCGGTGCGCAACCACCAGTGACGCTGGGCGATGTGCTGATTCTGGCTAACGATCTGGCCACCACGCTCTCACCCCTGCAGCCAGCCTCGGAAGTCGCCATTCATGATGCCGACAATCAGGTTGACTTCATGGTGGGCGATGAAACCCTGAGTTCGATCATGGAAGACGCTACCGAACAGATTGAATCCCTGCGCGAAGCCCTGTTAGGCTGATCCACCAAGTCCCGTAATCCACCAAGGGCGTAGGGTGTAGGGTGTATTAGCGCAGCGTAATACACCAAGTCCCGTAATACACCAAGCAGTGAAAAAAACCAGCGTAAGCTGGGATCAGCTTACTTCCCCCCTCTGGTCACCACACCAAACGTACCAGGCTGCTTGTCGATGAGCGACAGAAAGCCGATCAAATCCAGTTTGCTGCCATCGACTTTGATCTCATTACTGAACACGGCATCTTTGATGCCTGCCTGGCCGGTCATCATTTTGATGAACATGGCCCGGGTCAAGGTCAGGGTGGCATTGGCCTCTTTGCTGGCGGCACTTTTGCGGAAATGCAGCACCGCATTTTCGATCCACAACACATACGATTCATTCTGATCCGACAGCACCAGATTGATACGGTAATTTTTTCCCTCTGCGTCCGGGCCATTCAGTGCTGCGGCCATGGCTTCCAAGAATCTTTCGGTTGGCGTTTGCATTAACATCTCGGCGAAATCGGCGCGACTGACTCCTTTGGTCGGCGGGCCATTGCGCAATTCTGACGAAGCGGTAAGGTAACTGTTGCGCCAGGTGGCGGACTCGGACTGGTAACCCAGTTGTTCATAAGTTTTGGCCAGCAGCTCACTGGCTGGCTTGTTGCCTGCATCTGCCAGTACGGCATGATTGAGTAACTCTGCCGTCCAGCGGTATTCCCCTTTGTCGAAGGCGATTTTTGCGGCCGCGAGTACCTTGTCAGCACCGCCCATCAGTTCCAGATAATGGCGCGAGGCTTCGACCGGAGGCAACGGATTCAATTCGGCCGGATTGCCATCATAGGCACCCAGATAAAACTGATAGATCGCCTTGACGTTGTGGCGCAGATCGCCGTAATATCCGCGCGCCCCGAACTGATTGGCCAGCGATGCCGGCAGCTTGATCATGTCGGCAATTTCCAGTGGGGTGTAACCGGCATTGATCAGACGCACGGTCTGGTCGTGCATGTATTTGTAGCTGTCGCGATGCAGCTTGAGCATGCTAATGATGCGTTCGTTGCCCCATACCGGCCAGGTATGTTGACTGAACATGACTTGCATGCCTGACATTTGATCAATGGACTGATCCAGATAGGCTGACCAGCCGAGCGCATCGCGCACTTTGGCTCCACGTATGGGCAACAGATTATGCATGGTTTGATTGACCAGTTCTGCGCCACAAAAAGCATTCAGTTCCGGCAGTGAAAACGTCAGCTCGGCAGGAGCTTCAGCGCCGGGGACATTATGGAAAACAATCCGCACGCCATCGACCAGGACATCTTCCGATGGTTGTGAAATCAGTTGTGTCGGCGGCAGAATACCGAAGCGGCCATACACCACATCCTTGCCGAGACCGGTATCGACATTTCCAGTGACCGTGTGCGGCAAATCGCGTCCAAACTGATACGCCGAACGACGGCCCATGGCGGTACCTACGAGAATATTTTCGCTGGTGGCTTCCTGCATAAAACCCTGAGGAGCGATAATCGGAATGTGACGAGCGTGAGCGTCAGCGGCGCTGATAACACCCAGCACGCCACCGAAATGATCAATATGGCTGTGGGTGAAAATGATTGCGCTCACTGCCTGATTACCCAGATGCTGACGCGCAAAAGCCAGTGCGGCCGCTGCACTTTCACTTGAAGTCAGGGTGTCGACAATAATCCAGCCACTCTTGCCTTCGATGATCGTCATGTTGGCCAGATCAAATCCGCGCAGCTGATAAATGTGCTCGCTGACCTTGAATAAACCGATTTCTGCATTCAGTCTGGCATGACGCCACAGGCTGGGATTGACGCTGTCCGGTGCCGCACCAGTGATGAACTTGTAAGCTTCAAAATCATGCAGCAGCGCTCCGCTGGCGCTGAGTATTTTTCCGCTTGGGCTGGCGATCAGGCCGCGACGGGCATCGTCGAAGTCAACCGGATCGTCGAGTTTCAGACTGTTGGCGAAAATGGAGTTGGACTGTACTGTCGACACTGTCGCTGCGGTCGTGCTGTTAGCTGGCACAGTGTGTCGGGTAAAGTACAGCGCCAGACTGATGATGACGGCTGCCATTATGGCAGCAATGGAAAAAGGTTTCATTGTCGGTGTTAAAGGTAGTAGTCAGTCAAGCTGAGTTTATTTCGTCTTTCCCGCGGTTTCAGGCGGGAATCCAGTGTCGTTACGTAATTCATTTTTCCAGCAGCTTATCCTGCGGCAGCAATCATCTGAGCCGCCTTTTCGCCGATCATGATGGTCGGTGCATTGGTATTGCCGCTGACAATGGTCGGCATGACAGATGCGTCGACTACCCGTAACCCCTCGATGCCGTGCACGCGCAACTGTGCATCTACCACCGCCATCGCATCGCCCTGCGGGCCCATCCGACAGGTACCTACCGGATGGTATTGCGTGTCGGCGCGGTTGCGAATATCCCGTTCCATTGCCTTCACATCCGTAGCGTCAACCGGATATAACATCTTGTTGCGCACTGTCGCCAGATGCGTCGATTCCATGATGCGCTGCTGTATCATGCCACCCTTCATCAAGAGTTGTAAATCGCGTTCGTCACTCAGAAAGCGCGGATCAATTCGTGGCGCCATACGTGCATCAGGACTGTGCAGACTGACGCTGCCGCGGCTGTAGGGTCGCAGTACATCGACATGGCAGGAAATCCCGTGACTCAGATGCGGCTTGCGCGCATGGTCATCTACCAGAGCCAGCACAAACACCAATTGCAGATCCGGCAGCGCAAGCTCCGGCGTGGATTTAAGGAAGGCGCCGGCCGATGCAAAGGTACTGGTCAGCATGCCGCTTCTTTCGCGTCGCCACTGGCCAATCGCACTGACCACATTGCCGATGCCGCGCAGCGAAGCGCCAAAGGTAGCACTCGTGGAGGGCGCTGTCCAGCTTTGCACATAATCGATATGGTCCTGCAGATTCTCTCCGACACCCGGCAAATCCTTGCGCACCTCAATTCCCAGTCTGGTCAGTTGATCGGCGTTGCCGATACCAGACAATTGCAATAATTGCGGTGAGCCGAAGGTGCCGGCGCTGACCAGCACTTCACGACGTGCCTTTACCGAGGTCAGTTCATTACCACGATAGAACTCGACACCGGTGGCGCGACGATTGCTGATGTCGATTTTTGCACTCACCGCGTTGGTGATGACGGTCAGATTCGGACGCTGCAGATTCGGTGTCAGATAGCCCTTGGCCGCGCTGCAACGTTCACCATTTTTATGCGTGACCTGATACAGGAACGCGCCTTCCTGGGTGGCGCCATTGTAGTCGGGATTGTGTGCGATTCCCTGCTCTGCTGCGGCGCGCAGAAACATGTCCGACACCGCACTATCATAGCGCGGGTAAGTCACATTCAGCGGACCGCCCTGACCATGAAATTCATCCTTGAACTGTTCATTGTTTTCCGCGCGTTTGAAATACGGCAGCACATCAGCATAACTCCAGCCGGAGTTGCCCAATTCAGCCCAATGGTCATAGTCCTGACGATTACCCCTGACGTACAACATGGCATTGATCGAACTCGATCCACCCAGCGTTTTGCCACGTGGTTGATAGCCTTTTCTTCCATTCAGGCCCGGTTGCGGAACGGTGTCATAAGCGTAATTATTCAGTTTGGTTGGCACCATCGTGACCACCCCCGCTGGTGCGTGAATCAGCACACTGGAATCCGTTCCGCCCGCTTCAAGCAGGCATACCGTGACCTGTGGATTTTCTGTTAAGCGTGATGCCAGCACGCAGCCAGCGGATCCTGCGCCGACGATGACATAATCAAATTCCTGAATGCTCATACTGTTTTCCTGACTGTTAATAGTGCCCAGAATTAATATCTTGCAGTACTTGCTGGCATGTTGTCTAATGCATGTTGCGCCTATATTCAATAATTATTAATCATGAAACTTGATCCCCGCCAGCTGTTTCATTTGCAATCCGTGATTGAACACGGTGGTTTTGGCCGTGCCAGTGAAGCCATTCATCTGACCCAACCCGCACTCACGCGCAGCATTCAGGCGCTAGAACGCAATATCGGCAGCAAACTGATCAACCGCCAGCGTGGCGGACTTGTGCTGACGGAAGTCGGACAGTTGTTGTTGGAACACACCAGTCATCTCGATCAGGCCGAGCGCGAACTGCAGCGACGCATCACTATGATCAAAGGGCTGGAACTCGGTGAATTGCGTATCGGCGTCGGCATGTTTGGCGCTGCAGGCCTGATTGGTCCGGCCATCGGCTTATTGAATCAACTTCATCCGCGCATCAAAGTACGGGTGACAGTGGCACCGTATCATGAAATGCCGGAACGGGTGCTCAACGGCGACCTCGACATTATCGTGATGGAAAAATCGCTGCTGACCGACAGCGATCAGTTTGAGATCGAAAACCTGTCGCCCCATCCGATCACATTGGTGTGTCGCAAGGGACATCCGCTGCAGGCTAAGAAAAAAGTCGATTTGAGCGACATGTTGTTATTTCCCCTCGCGGCACCCAAAATGCCACCGGCACTGGCTGAAAGTTTTAAAAACAAATTACTGGTGGCAGCCCCCGATTTTGCTGGTCAGGCGCGCGATCTGGCCACGGTGGAGTGTGATTCGTGGCGTATCCTGATCGACGTTGTGCTCAATTCTGACGCTGTGGCAGTGGCACCGCTGTTTGTGATAGAACACGAGTTACGTTCAGGTTTGCTGCACACATTTCCGCCCTTTGATATCGGCTTCGATTTTCATCTGGCTCTGGCTTACCGCGGTCGTCGTGAACTGTCCAGCAGTGAAACGCGCTTCATTGAACTGTTGCACCAACATGACAAACAGACTTTTTTAACCATGAGTCAATTGATAACAGGGGCCTCGTCGGACAATTGAACTTGACCTCAACGCTGCTGCTGTAGTTGCTGCGGTTGGTTCATCGTATTGGGTCATATAATTGGGATGCATCAAAAAGCCAAATAATATTCATTGGACAGACAACACTCGTTTCCCTGAAGATAAAAATGCAGGAATGTCGGGCGCCCAGGCGCCTGCGTTTGGCTAATTATAAAAATCAACGGAGAGACACAGTGAAGCACATCCCAAAAAAACAGCAGTTCATCTATTACACGCAAGCGCTGGCGCTGACCGGTTTGTCGGCTCTCTGCATGTTGGCAGCAGCACAAAGTTCGGCAGAATTGTATGGCGCCATTGACGCCGGTATTATTTCCGAATCGAATACCTCCAACCCGGCACTGGGCTATTTGCCCAATCCGACTAATCGCGGCCACCTGACCGAAATGAAAGACGGTGGTGTGGCACTCAGTTTCTGGGGTATTCGTGGCAGTGAAGATCTGGGTGATGGGCTCAAGGCTAACTTTGCCCTGCAGGGTAACTTCAATGCCACGAACGGAACCGCCGGTGGTCCCAACAGCACAGGTGCAACGTCGCTGTTTAATCAGCAAGCCAATGTCGGTATTTCAGGCGCCTTCGGTGCGATCAAAGCCGGCCGGGTAATTTCACCGATCTTTTCCGCCTTTACCAGCACCGACGTACGTGCCGGCGCCTATTTCGGCAGCGGACTTACCGCCGTGGTGGGGATGAACAGTGCGACCGGCAGTTTTTCAGGTGCCAATTCCAATGCCTCGATCGGTTCCCTCTATAACGATAATGCACTGGTTTATTCCAGCCCGGTGATCAATGGTTTTGTTGGTTCGGTTGAAGTCACCATCGGTGGCGTATCTGGTAATGCTACTGCACTGCGTCAGTCAGCCGCCACACTGACTTACTCGGATCCTAACTGGAAGTTCGATGCCCTGATTTACAGCGGTCACGATAATGGCCTCATCGCCTCCTTCACTCCGACCGGTAACAACACCGATCGTCTCATGCAGATGGGTGGCTTATACACGGATGGTGCCTGGTCATTTGCCACCGCCTGGTTCAAAGGCAGTAACCCCTCTAAATCAGTAGCGGGCATGAATCCGGCGTTATTGGGCGGCGCACAAACGTCGGGTGATCTGACTATGTTCAGTCTGGGATTGGGCTACAAAGTATCGGCGACTGTGAATCTGACCTCTGGTTATTACGAACTAAAAGATCAGGCCAATGCAGGTAATCATGCCAATATGTTCGCCATCGGTGCTGATTATAATTTTTCAGCCAAAACCAAGCTGTATCTGAATGCCGCCAGCGTCGACAACGTCGGCAGCAACATGAATATGGCACCGGAATATGGTGTGCCAGTAACGGCCGGCGGCAAGGGTGCCGTGTCACAAGGCATTACCACAACCGCCTTCATGATAGGGCTGCGGCAGAAATTCTGAATGTGATCTGAACGCCCGCGTGTCAGTTTGCCATGCGGGCGTGTTGTGAAAAGTTTTAAGTCATAAGTCATTACCTTCCTATTTTCAAGGCTGATCAAACGGGTGATTCGAACTCGTCAGAGCAAAGCCTCATGCCCCTCGTGTAAATAAACCAACACATATACTTTTGTATATATGTAAATTCCCGCATCCCCGCTATCCTCCATGTGCTTTCGCTAATTTATTGTTAAAAATACTTTCTTTAAAGAAATCATTCTATGCGTGCTGTGCCATATGTATTTTTTCTTTTGTTCACGCTGCAGTGGCAGACGGGGAGGGCTGACGCCACATCACCGACTCTGCCATCTGCGGAAAAACCATCCGCATCCATTGAACTCAACCATCAGATATTTCAAGACGACATCGACAGCGGCGTCGTGACTAATCAAGTGGTGACCGTGGCAGGCCAGGATTTTTTTTATTATTTTGCCAGCGCCTGGCGCGATCAGGAAGGCAGCGAACAATACTCCTTAGCTGTGCATGAACTGCCCTCGGCGCGCTGGGGCAGTGAAATCTGGATTGAATTCGCGCAGCGCAAAGTTTTCCGGATTAATTTGCCGCCATCGCGTTCAGCCATTAAAGCGATCAGCCTTCAGGCCGCCGAAGCCACCTTCAGAACCGTGCAGCAAACCGATTTTCAGCGCCGCCTGTTGGTTGATGCTGACCTTGCCCGTGATGAATTTTAAACAATCAACCTGACCCGACAATGAAACTAAATCACCAAGTTCTTCTGACGACATTCTTGTGCACATTGGTAGTGATGAGCGGCGTTCATGCCGGTCCACTGACATATGTACCAACCAATCCCGATTTCGGCGGCAATCCCAACAATGCCCCCGGACTGCTGGCATCGGCGCAAGCCACCAACAAACATACGGCCAGTAGCGGATCGTCTTATTTCAATCAGACTCCACTGGAGCAATTCAATCAGACGCTGGAGCAAACGGTACTCAGTCAACTGGCCTCGGCAGCGACCACCAAGTTGCTGGGACCTAATGGTCAACTGGTTCCGGGAACTTTTTCCACCAGTGCATTCAGCATTACGGTTGTTGATGAAGGCAATGGCAAGTTAATGATCACCACGGTAGATAAAAAAACCAGTGCTTCCACGACCTTTGAGGTGTCGAAATAATGTTCAGAAATTCCTTCATGTTTGCCTGCCTGCTTGGAGCGTTGCTGTTTTTGTCTGGCTGCACCGTCACCCATCCGCCATCTGATCTGCAGGCCAATGCGCACCTGTCTGCGCTGACACCCGCTGCCCGTGATTTACTCAACTTGCCGGAACCTAAAGGAAAAGTGGCTGTGGCAGTGTATGGCATACGCGATCAGACCGGTCAATACAAGGCAGCACCTGACAGTTCGTTTTCCACTGCTGTCACGCAAGGCGCTTCTTCCATGCTGATTAGAGCGTTGCGTGATTCAGGCTGGTTTATTCCGGTCGAACGGGAAAACCTGCAAAACCTGCTCACCGAACGCAAAATCGTGCGTGCCATGGAAGTGCCGCAGCCAGCCGGAACCCCGCCGATACAGATACCGCAATTGATTTCTGCCTCGGTGTTAATTGAGGGCGGCATTATTGCTTACGAGAGCAATGTCAGAACCGGCGGCGCAGGGGCGCGCTTTTTTGGCGTTGGTCTGGCTACACAATATCAAGTGGATCAGGTGACAGTCAATTTACGTACCGTTGATGTACGCACGGGTCAGATTTTACAAAGCATATCGACCACCAAAACCATTTATTCCTATGAAGTTAATCCCAGCGTCTACAAGTTCGTCAACGTACACGATTTGGTGGAAGTGGAAGCCGGATTCACCCGCAATGAACCAACCCAGCTTTGTGTGAGCGAAGCCATTGAAGCCGGTGTGGCACATTTAATCGCTCAGGGATTAAAGGATGGTAACTGGGCCTTAAAAGATACGGAAGCCATCGTCAATCCGGTGTTGCAACGTTATCTGAGCGAACGCGATACGGTCTATGAGAGGACGGCAGCGAAATGAACCCAAAGGATTTTATGCAACCCTGTCGCCCTTTTGTAAAAAACACCCGCGCTAGCCTGGTGTTCGCCACATTGAGTCTGATGCAGTGCCTGCAGTTGACACCGGCCGTCGAGTCCGGAATTAACACGGCTGGCATGCTGGAACAACCCAGTTTGCAGGGGCAGATAAGCGACTATGCACAACATGGCAGCAACCATGCCTTGGTTGAACAGGACGGCAGCAGCCATCAGGCGATACTTTCGCAAACGGGTTACGCCAACGGCAGCAGCCTGTTGCAAACCGGTACCTTAAATGAAAGCACCATCACCCAATCCGGTCTGTATAACCAGGCCACGGTTACGCAGGGTGGTGTGGGAAACAAAGCCAATGTCGATCAGTTGGGAACTCAGGACAGCGCCTTAATTGAGCAATTGGGTAACGGCCATATCGCCACCATCACGCAATATGGCAGTCATATGCATGCAACAATAATTCAGCATTAAGGGGAACTGAATTGTTTTTTTACTCCACCCTTTTCTATCAATCAAGGGAATAAAAATGAAATTAACCAAAATCGCCGCAGTTATCATTGCCTGCATCAGCACCGGAGCTTACGCTGGTGATAACAATACCTCCAATTCAACCCAAAACGGC
The DNA here is from genome assembly GCA_903862415.1 of uncultured Oxalobacteraceae bacterium. Classification (GTDB taxonomy): domain Bacteria; phylum Pseudomonadota; class Gammaproteobacteria; order Burkholderiales; family Burkholderiaceae_D; genus Solimicrobium. Next base: position 27,151 of record CAIOYD010000038.1, read on the forward strand.
ACCTACAACCGTGCTTATCTGCAACAACTGTTGACGGATTCTTCCAGCATTAGTGTGACTCAACAGGGTACCAATAACGTAGCCGGTCACCCGATTGATCAGTCAGTCCTGGGAATCATTCAACAAAATTCCTCCAATGTTACCGCTGTCCTCAATCAAAATGGCAACGCCAATTCGGCCACCATTCAACAAATCGCCAGTAACGGCACCAGCGTGAGTGTGAGTCAAAGCGGCGATAGCAATACATCAGACAATACCCAAAATCAAAGCAGCTTATCTAGTAGTGTGACGGTGAGTCAGTCAGGTAACAGCAATAATGCCCGCGACGACCAGCTAAACGGCAATAGCGCGACCACGGCAACCGTCAGCCAGCTGGCATCAAACAATGGATCTTCTCAGATCTACCAGTCAAACAATATCAACTCCGATGCGACTGTGAGCCAAAGCGGCACCAGCAATCGTGGTTTTATCGGACAATGGGATAGCATCAGTGCCTCCGGAAAAATTACGCAAAATGGCGACAATAACGAAGGTCAGATGCAGCAGAATCAAACGATTGCGACCTTGGGAAGTATTACCCAAAGCGGCAGTTCAAATACCGGCGTGGTCAGTCAATACCAAACCAATGGTGAGCAGGCAACGATTGTACAATCAGGTACAGGTAACTTTGCCCAGGCAATCCAGAGTTTTGTCGATAATTCCGCCATTGGTGGACAGAGTTCTGATTTTATTCACATCACTGAAGTTGGCCAAAACAACGTGGCGACTTCAGGTCAGTCAGGCCCTGGCGGCACCATAGTGGTGAACCAAAATGGTAACAACAATATGGCTTTCTCTAATCAACAAGGCATTAATGATGCCAGCATTGATCAGACAGGTCTGGGAAATAATGCCACTATCATGCAAGTATCCCAGGCTACTAACGGCAATACCCAAAACCTGGCTTATATAGCGCAAACTGGCAATTTCAACATAGCGTCAGCCAATCAAAATGGCGTCAATAATCGTGTGCGGATCGTTCAAAACTAAGTAACACCATCCACGAACAACCGCAGCCTGCAGTCAACCTCGCTTTGTACCAGGCGGGTTGATTGCCCGACCCAAGTCTGCACTACCTCAACTCTCTGATTGACGAGTCATTTCCGTCAGGCGCCCATGATAAAGTCCGGCGATTAAATCCGAGTTAGTGACGATGCCTACGAGTCGGCGTTCAGAATTGACGATAGGAATATGTCGATGACTTTGGGTTGAAATTAAACCAACCAATTCTGTGACCGGCATCTGTTCCATGGCAGTCCGGACCTTGCGCGTCATGATTTGCCCAACCACTTCAGGTTGATCCGAATGGGTACTCTGTGTCCCGCGCAGGAAGCGACGAAATTTATCGGCGTAACCGCGATAGTGATGTAATTCGGCATGGCGGATAAAATCAGCCAGCGTGACAATGCCGATGACTCGTCTTACCGTATCCACCACTGGCAATGCTTTGATATGGTGCTGATGCAGCAATGTCCAGGCCTGTTGCAATTCGGTGCCGAATTCCACCGTGACGACTTCGCGCGACATGATGTCAGCGCAAACAATGGCGCCAAAGCGACGCTGGTAAGCATGCAGTTCAGCCTGCAGCAGCAGCGCTTCCAGATCGTCACGACTAACATCGAGAATTTCATTGTGGCGCGCCAGCACATAATCCAGATCGGCGGAATTAAAGCCTGGTCGGGCGGCATCCGGAGTTTCATTTTCTGCTGCCGCATGGCGGGCCAGGACACTGTGCGGATAGCGATGACGGGTCAGATTATTAAATACCAGTGCGACGCCCAGCAAAAGCAGAGAATTGATACCGATAGGCACCAGTAAAAAGTGATAACCCTGGGCGTGTATCAGTGGCCCACCCAGCACCGCCGTCAGTGCGACCGCGCCGCTGGGTGGATGCAGACAGCGCAATGCCACCATGGCAGCAATTGATGCCGCCAACGCCAAAGCCGCAGCAAGCATCGGATCGGCGATCCACTGCGTACAAGTCACCCCCAGCGCTGCCGAAATCAGATTGCCACCCATGATAGACCAGGGTTGTGCCAGCGGACTGGATGGCAGTGCAAACAACAGCACCGCCGAAGCGCCCATGGGAGCTACCAGCAGTGGCAGAGATGAATCGTTACCGACAAGCAGGCGACTGATCACACCCGTTAAAAAAATGCCGAGCAAGGCGCCACAGCAGGCGCGCAGCCGTTCTGTATGATTGACAGTAGCCTGCCGCGGGATAAAACCGTGCAGCCAGTTTAAAAGTAAAGGCACAAAATTCCTTCATGAGCGTTTCGATTCCACATGGGCTTTTGGCAACGCATTATGGAAGCGAAACAATATTTTTTCTTGCCACTACCTGTAACTGAGCAACCGCACTCCGTATTGTCTGATCGATGGGTATTTGACGACTTAAAAATAATTGATTTTGAAATTTTTCAAGCAGAGTGCCATCCATTTTTAGCTTCTTAGATAATCTTCTGAAAGCGCGATACCACAATGGAAATTTTTTCACAACGTCAGGTACCGGGTGCTTAGTTTGCAGCTTGTAATCATAATGTCTGTCATGGGTTTCGACGGAGACTATTTCTGAGTTCGGCAATGAGGAAACCAGATCAAAAATATTATAGGAAACCGGAGACCAACTTTTTTCTTTTTTCAGTGTAAAAGTTGCCTTGTGATCGCCATTGAAACGGCTCGGCCAAAACCCCTGTTCATACAGATCCTCGTCCGGAACCACAAGAACCAGATAACCACCTGGTTTTATAAGCTTCCACCATTCCAATAGAGCATTTTCTGGTTCATACATATGTTCCAGGCAATGACTGCTATGAACTGCATCGTAAGAATTTATTTCGCGAAACTGCGTGATGTGGTTCGCATCGCCTTCTTCATGATCAAACCTTTCAGCCCCGGCACATACCAAATCATTTCCTGCGCCAATATCGATAACTTTGCCGGACAGATATTTTTGAATAAAATGCTCTCCACGGATTTCATTGGTCTTTTTCGATTCGTCCATATCAGCCTTTTTTTGCTTTGATAGTGTGTGTAAATTTGTTTCCTTTTTTATATGTGCCAATTTAGCATATGTATGTCGCAGGTTTAAATTTTATTTAAGGCGTTGATGACCACTCACGTGCCTCAACAATTCAATCTTCCCATGATAAAGCATATACGAATGCCATTTTCTGCTGTACAACATTATGTAGGATTGCCACCATTTTCCAGGTATATATGTTTAATCGAATCTGTTGGCGGCAAAGTATCCAAAACCGCAATCAAGCACATGGGTTGAAATAGATGAACAGCGCCGCCGCCATTTTTCAAGAATACTTAAGACCATGGAAGCTAGCAACGCTGGCTGTTGGCGTCGGCTTGCTTGTTATCGGATCATTTTATTACCAGGCTCCAGACTGGGATATTCCGATTAGCTTGATTATGGCGTTATTTGCCTACTTATTCGCTCCCTGGAGTATGCGTGTCATACTCGAAAGGCGGTGGAGAATGTGGCCCGCCATGCTTTTCCTTACATGGTTTACTGTTGATGGGTGTTATGCGATCTATTGGCACTTTAAAAATCCGGTTGCGCTGGACTTGATGAGAGAAGTTAATTTTCCGGCGTCGTTATCCCTCTATGGGATCTGTGGAATTATTTGGTTATATAACGGGAGTATTAAGGAGTTGCTCTTGGAGGTATGGTCATTAAAAATAAAATGATAAGGCACGGTATTGCTGGCAAATGATAGAGGCAAGTATTCCGGTCCAGCACGAATGGCCATTCAGGTTGATCGTGACAATTTTAGGTAATTCAGTCTTTTTTAACTGGTAGTACATCCACGCCCTGCCTTTAAAATCATATTCATAATGAATAAAAGGTCCATTAGCAGTGTAGATGTATAAATTAGGCTCCATCTTTTACCTTGTATTTAATCAACAGGAAGACTATTACATTCAGTTTATTTGGCCCGCCCGGTCCACCTCAAGATTAACCAAACTATCGCACCTAAAATACCGGCGACCAAACACAGTTGATATATCTCGTCATGTGAAATTAGACCAATTAACGGATTAGCCTGTGAAAACGGTGCTAATGGATGCATATCAAAGTGCATCAAGCTGTCGAGCGCGACATGACTCAAGGTGCCGAAAAGCGCAGAAAATATCACGGTAGCTTTTGACACAACTTCTGGCAGTTCCAGCCAAAGCAATCGATGGAAATGAATCTCCTTATTCCACCTCTTCAACACTAGTTTGCAGAGACTGGGCGAAATGAGTGACACCAGAAATGCAATCCCTAACGCCCCCAGAATGGTGTGCGTGGGGCCATGAAGAACCTCCGCGCCGGTCAACATGCCAATACCTGGCTCAATGTCCATTACGATCTGGGCAATGCCAAAGGTGATCACACTAAAATGGCGGTTAAACACCGGCTTGGCAATGAGCGCGGCGCCCATATGAAATGGTGTGAAGGGCATTCTTATATTCCCGGAGTTAATATTAATGGCCAAAACAAAAGGGCTACCAACTGAAGCAGGCATCCCTTTGTTCTTACTACTTAATCTTGGTGACCCGTGGCGGAATCGAACCACCGACACAAGGATTTTCAAGGAACACGTTAGTCACAAAGCCAATATTCATGCGGTTTGCAGCGGAAAACTGAGATATGCGCTACAGATTGAATTATCACAAAACTTATTTTTTTGGCTGCTATATTGCCAATATTCTCGCTGCTAAAGCTGCTAAAGCTGCTAATTTGCAACGTAAATTTAATTTACTTTGCGTGGCAAATGGAAAAGAGTGGGGTAATGTGCAAGCAAATTTGTTGAAAGTTTTGATCTTCACATTGCTTGTGAGAAGTTGCTGTAATTTCAAATGCATAAAAGATGCCGCGAAATTATTTGTTTGTCATGTTTCGCGACATCTTTTTGGTTCTATGGTTCAATTTTATCTTGATTCGTCAGAATACTAACTGGTCATTTTAATGGCCATTAAAATTTCATGCGCTTTTTTTCTGTTGAATTCATGGGTGCGAGATTTTGCACTAAACCAATCAATAATTGTCAAAATCCCACATCCACCAAAAGTGAGTAATTTAAGAACTCCCATACCAGTATCGCCTAACATGAATCTATCAACACCACACGCACCTAAAACTACTGCCAACACGAGTATTGTCCCAGGATCCTTCTTTACCGAATCATACTGCTGTGAAAATAACATTTTTTGTTGATCAGTCAATTCCTTAGTGAGCATTCCCTGCTCCATTGGAGTAAATTCAGCCATTTATACTTTTCCTTTTTTTATATAAAATTAAATAAAGTTCATTAAAACTAATCAAAAAAATAACCAAAAACACAACTACTCCAACTCTATTTTCATGGTAAGACAGCTCAAAGTTA
>CAIOYD010000039.1 GCA_903862415.1 uncultured Oxalobacteraceae bacterium
CAACGACTCACCATTCAGAATTGGAAATGCCAACATCGATCAAGGCCTCAGAAAATCCGGATCTAACCCGCAATGCAATTACCTTTAAAAATACCGGAAAAAATTTCATTGCAACTGAACATTCTGATTTTATCTCTACTGCTTCTGTTCCTGCTATTGTTCCTGCTCCAGTTACTGCTACTTCAACATTCATCGTTGACCATTCGGAGACAAGCAACATTAAAACTACCCACGTGGAATTCATGGCGCCAGATATTTCCCTAACCAACAAGTCGAAACAAACCAGTATTCAGACAAAAGAACAGGGTGCTGTATCACCAGCGACCGTAGTAATCAGAACGCAGCAAATGCATACTCCCTCGTTGCAGAGTGTTCAGGATAGTAAATCACCATCTTTCAGCGTTGAATATCAAGGCATCAGATCAGCAACCGCCATGTCAACAAGTCGCTTGACAGATTCCCCCATCCTTTTGCGCATTAACACAAGTGACATGCCATCTGACTTACCTTTCGTGAAGTCCGAAGGAGCAGCCGTCATCCATAACACTGTGGCCAAGCTTAAAAAAAATGCGCCAAAACAGTCTGATTCAGTCAGCAATCCAGCTGGAATAGCTAATGCGGTTCCATTTCCCACTGGCGCATCAACAGAAAATTTCGTACAGCCTTTACCTGCGTTACCGACCACACTACCGAAAAAAACCTCTGAAACAATTAGCTTCAAGAGCAAGGAAACAGATAAACCTTCGGAATCACGCTATTACTTTACTTCGTGGGGCGATGATAATTCAATTCAAATTTTAGGTGATAGCAAGACTGGTTATCATTTACTTCCTTCAAATGAACAGGTGCAAAAAAATATTGAAAGTCATGTTAAAGGACAAGGAAGTGATCTGCCATGGAAAATTGACAGCGTTGCCAATTCCAGTGATGAGCAACGTCGCCACCACCGTCCACAACCGGACAATGATGAAACTGAAAAATGAATACATTTTCTGCTTTACGGCAACTCAGTGAACAGAAATTTCATCTCCATGAAATTCAGTCACAACTTCTTCAACACGGTTATAAACCTGTTCGGACATCCACTGTGGATGGCCAACGCTATCTGCGATTTTATGGTGAATTTAAAAATCAAGCGCTAGTTCAGGGTTTGATCGAACTGTCGACATGGGGAAATTCCGCCTTGCCGCAATTAACTGGCATCGACTGGCTATCGGTTGATGCACGGGTATTACCTCCCTTATTTTCCGAACAAGGTTTCAATCCTCAAATTACCAACCGAGATACTTCATTTTCTCAAACTCAAGCGTTGGAATTAGTCTCTCTTTCAAATTCAACCTATCCGCTCATGAGTTTGGACACTGACTATGGGTTAGTGCTAATTGAAAGCTACAAATCCTTAGCCAAAAGTCAAACGCTGCCTGTGAATGAACGGATGGGAAAGATACCAGTTCCACTGACGTTCAGCTTGGGTAAAAGCATACTGCCATTTCATGTTTTTTCATCGATGGAAATTGGGGATGTACTGCTGATTGAAATCATTTCTGGTCATATTTCCAGTTACGGAAAAATTTTATTTCAATTCCAATTTGAACAGGAGTACATCATGCTTTCACCCGCAACCGAAACAAATGAAGTTCCAGCAACTACCGACACTGAAAACACCGAATCACTCTCCGGACTTAATTCCCTCCCGATTGAGCTCAGCATTATTTTAATGCGCAAGTTAATTCCACTTACGGAATTAACCTCATACCACCCTGGTGATATTGTCAAAATTTCTGCGGATAATTTATTAAATATTGAGGTACGTGCAAATAATCAATGCATAGCCCGGGGAGAATTAATTCAATTATCCACTGGTCAATTAGGTGTGGAAATTCAAAGTTGCTGGCCACAGGAAAACATTCATGCCTAATAATGAATTTTCACTCATTGCACTGGTCACCTTGCTTGCGTTGGTGCCATTTCTGATTGCAGCAGGAACTTGTTTTGTTAAATTCTCCATCGTCTTTGTGCTCATTCGAAATGCTTTGGGAATTCAACAAGTTCCCTCCAATATGACCTTAAATGGAATTGCGCTATTTCTTTCACTGTTTGTCATGCTGCCTATCATTCAACAGGGATATGAAAGCTTTGTCGCTGACCACGTCAAACTGGATAACGTTGAATCAATTGTAGAATTTGCTGATACAGGACTAAGTGGCTATCGCAGTTATTTAAAAAAATACTCCGATCCTGACTTACTCGATTTTTTTCAACGCGCCCAAGAAAATCGTTTAGCCGAAAGAAAACTCCAGCCCAATGAACATGTTTCGGAAAACCCTTCCATTATTGCCCTGCTGCCTGCCTATGCGCTAAGTGAAATCAAAGCGGCATTCAAAATTGGGTTTTATCTGTATTTGCCGTTTGTTATTGTTGATATGGTGATTTCCTCCGTATTACTGGCCATGGGGATGATGATGATGAGCCCAGTCACCATTTCCACTCCGATTAAACTAATTCTTTTTGTTTCTATGGATGGGTGGGGGTTGTTGACTAAGGGGCTGGTCATGCAATACATCGATCTGGCAAAAACATAACTAATCTATAAGGCACTCTATGGACCAACTCGTCTATGCAGGCAATAAAGCATTACAACTGACTTTGATTTTATCCATGGCACCGGTTGGCGTAGCCACCATCGTCGGATTGATTGTGGGATTATTTCAGACTGTCACACAAATTCAAGAGCAAACATTGCCATTTGGTATTAAATTAATCGCTGTTATTTTATGTTTGTTTTTAATGTCAGGCTGGTTCGGCGAGCACCTGCTAAATTATGCCACTGAAATGATGACGATTGCGACCGAACCCAGCCGCTAATCAACATGCCGTTATCTCTATTTGCCGAATGGCAGCAAAATCTACCCATCATTGCTTTGGTGTATGCGCGAATTTTACCAATTTTCATGCTGCTGCCTATCATCAATACCAGTGTCATCAGCTCTAACTTTGTCCGGCATGCAGTGATATTTATCATTATTGTTGGAATCTGGCCAGCAATCATCGACAGAGATTTTTCTCTTCCCGAACTGAATTACTTTAACTATTTTGCACTGGTGATTAAAGAAGCACTAGTTGGCGCAACTATCGGCTTTACTTTGGCATTACCCTTCTGGATTTTTAATGCCATGGGAGCTTACATCGATGTTGCCCGTGGCGCATCGATGGGAAATTTAATTGATCCGACCAATGGACAGGAATCAACCGAATCCGCCAATTTTATTAATTTTTGTGTTTGCATTGTTTACTTTCAACTGGGAGGATTTCGATTACTACTAGAAACACTGGTAAGCAGTTATCATCAAATCGGATTAATTCAGGGTTTCAAGATAAATCCTGCCAGTTTCTTTACATTTTTACCCAAAATAATGGAACAGGGTTTTATTCTGGCATCGCCCGTTTTATTGATGTTGTTACTCACCGAAGCATTACTGGGCGTGTTATCCCGATTTACTCCGCAATTAAATGCCTTTTCCGTTTCCCTGACTGTCAAAACTTTTTTGGCATTTTTTGTTCTCTCTCTCTACTTCTGGCAATCCTTACCAGATCGGCTCGACAGCTTTATGGGAGAATCAACCCATTTAATTATGCTTAATGGAAGTAGCCAATAATGGCCGGAGAAAAAACCGAAGAACCGACCCAAAAGAAATTAAAAGACTCGGCAGAAAAAGGCACTTCCTATAAAAATCGGGATATAGTCGCCGCCTGCATACTCGGATTAGGCATGTTTTTTCTTTCCACCATCTCTCTTTCTGGTGTAGGTGAACTCTTTAAAGATTTCATCAATCAGGGTCAAAACATTAATCCTGATTTTGCTATTCAACAATGTACCAAGCTTTTCTTTGACCTGGCGTTACCCTTTATTGGTGTTTGTATCATCGCCACAGTCATTCCTTCTTTATTTCAAAGCAAACTTATACTGGCATTCAAAGCGATCAAGTTCGATTTTAATGCGATCAATCCAGTATCGGGGTTTTCTAAAATTTTCAATATGAAAACCATTAAAGAGTTGATTAAAGCCTTGTTATATCTGACTGTTTTTTTTACCGTACTGCTGTTGTTTTACAAGGAATTCCGTCATGTGATTCTGTCGTTGATTTATGCACAAGCTGCTTCGGTTTCTGCTATCTGGTTAAAACTAGGCATCAAACTAATACTTCTTTGCCTGTGTGCTTTTTTATTTATTATTCTTTTAGATGCTCTGGCAGACTATTATTTTTACATTAAAAATTTAAGGATGGACAAACATGAAGTAAAGCAGGAATACAAGGAACAAGAATCCAGCGCAGAGGTAAAATCAAGGCGCCGCGACTTGCAATATGAACTTCTCTCTGCCCAGGACAGCAATGATGTCGATCAATCCAATTTTATTCTGGCAAACCCGACCCACATTGCAATTGGTATTTATATCAACCCCAATATCAGCCATCTTCCTTTCGTATCCATGGTAAAAACTGATGCGCGTGCACTTGCCGTGATTGCGTACGCTGAAAAAAATCATGTTCCAGTTATACGTGATAAACCTCTGACCAGACGTTTGTATAAAACCGTTAAGCCCTATACTTTCATACCGGCAGATATGATAGAAGATGTGTTACGCATTGTGCTGTGGTTACAGGAGGTGGAGATGGCATATCAGGCTGACGCCCTACCAGTTATTGATAATCCGTTACTCATTACCCCATCTGTCGTGCCTGACAGTGGCGAGCCGGAATTCAAGGTCGAAGAGAAAAAATCATAAGTGGTACAACGCTATTGCACGTAAAAAAACGCGCTCATCAGGATGAGCGCGTTAATGTGACTGATTAAATTTCTTCGTACAAAGGCAATGTCAAAAATTCTGCAAAATTATTTGACGTCGACATTTGTTCAAAAATTTGCGCTGCGCGATCATAAGTAGCACCAGTACCTACTAACTGCTTTACTTTGACCAGCTCTTCCGGAATCATCGCCCTGACCATTTCATCCGTTACCTTGCGGCCGTCGTCGAGTAAGCCCTTGGAGGAACGTATCCATTGCCAGACTTGTGAACGACTGATTTCGGCCGTGGCAGCATCTTCCATCAGATTATGGATAGGTACGCAACCATTACCAGCCAACCAAGCACCGAGATAATGAATTCCCACATTGATGTTGTAACGCAAGCCGGCTTCGGTAATTGGTGTTTCCGGTTGAAAATTCAATAGGTCTGCCGCGACTACCTGAACATCAGGGCGCTGCTTATCGATCTGGTTGGGTTTATCACCCAATACTTTTTTAAATTCCGTCATTGCCAAGTCAACCAAACCGGGATGAGCAACCCATCCACCATCATAACCATCAGTCGCATCACGGGCTTTATCTGTGCGAACACCACCCATGGCAATGTCATTTTTTTCCTGATCATTTTTAATTGGAATTAATGCCGCCATACCACCAATGGCCGGCGCATTCCGTTTATGGCAGGTCTTCAATAACAGAAGTGCATAAGCACGCATAAACGGCGCTGTCATTGTCACTTTGGCGCGATCCGCGAGGCAAAACTCTTTATCATTTTTGAATTTTTTAATACAGGAGAAAATATAATCCCAACGTCCTGCATTTAAGCCCGCACTGTGTTCACGCAGCTCGTACAGAATTTCATCCATTTCAAACGCTGCAACAATGGTTTCTATCAGTACTGTTGCCTTGATGGTTCCCTGTGGCAGGCCCAATTCATTTTGGGTCATGACAAAGATATCATTCCACAGGCGGGCTTCCAAATGCGATTCCAGTTTAGGTAAATAAAAGTACGGTCCAGCACCACGTGCGAGTTGTTCCTTGGCGTTATGTACCATAAAGAGTGCAAAATCAAAAATCCCGCCAGAGATACGCTTGCCATCAACGAGCACATGCTTTTCGTCTAAATGCCAACCACGTGGTCGTACCACCAACGTTGCTGTGGTTGCGTTTAATTTATAAGATTTGCCGTTTTGTTCCAAGCTGATGGTTTTGCGTACCGCATCACGCATATTTAACTGGCCTGTGAGCTGATTATCCCAATTAGGTGTATTGGAATCTTCAAAATCCGTCATATAACTATCCGCGCCCGAATTGAGCGCGTTAATGACCATTTTACGTTCTACCGGACCGGTAATTTCTACCCGACGACATTCCAGCGCCTTAGGGATAGGTGCAATGGTCCAGTCACCGGCACGAATGGCGGCAGTTTCCGACAAAAAATCGGGGCGCTCTCCAGCATCCATACGGGCAGCGCGCGCTACCCGGGCGGCCAATAATTCCTGACGGCGCGGCTCAAAGCTGCGCGTCAGTTTAACGATTAACGCTAAGGCTTCCGGAGTTAAGATCGAAGCAAATCCAGGTTTCATTTCGCCACGAATTTCGAGTCCTGCCGGTGTTTGAAGTTGAGTCATCGTAATATCTCCATGTTAAAAATTGCATGCAATCGGCCTCGCGGCTAACTATTTAGTAATTGTATCAAGCCACAGTATATTAGATACTAATTAAGATAAATAATCTCTTTAATCAAATCATCTTTGCTAACAGGTGACAAATGGAGGATGATGGAGCTCCTTCTGCTTAATATTTAATTCCATGGATCAATTTAAACAAATCTCCACCTTTGCCGAAGTCGTCAATAAAGGCAGCCTGTCTGCTGCAGCTCGGGCCGAAGGGGTTGCTCCATCCATGATAGGCCGACGCATCGATGCGTTGGAGCAAAGATTAGGGGTTAAATTGCTTCAGCGCAGTACTCGTAAAATAGCTCTCACCAATGAGGGAGTGGCATTCCTTGATGATTGCCTCCGTATTCTAGCTGAATTGGAAGAAGCCGAAGCCGCTGTTTCAGAACGTAATGCCAGTGCGATCGGCTCACTGATCGTTTCGGCACCTGCCGGCTTTGGACGGCAACATGTGGCGCCATTAATCCCCTCTTTTTTGGCAGAACATCCACTGGTACAGGTTACATTGAATCTAAATGATCGTTTTGTAGATTTGATAGGCGACAGCGTGGATGTGGCCATCCGTATTGCCGCATTAAATGATTCAAATCTGATCGGCGTCAAACTAGCGGACAATCAACGAGTGGTAGTGGCATCTCCTGCCTATCTAAAACGTCATGGAACACCAAAAACATTAGATGAATTATCACATCACAATTGTCTGGCGTTTAACAATGATGGCAGTCAACGTGGCTGGACTTTTCGCCAACACGGGAAAAATATGACCATCAAAGTAGCTGGAAATATGATTTGCAACGATGGCGAAGTGTTGCATGACTGGGCTTTGGCTGGCAAGGGGGTTGCCTGGCGGTCCATGTGGGAGGTAGGTGCGGAACTGGCTTCCGGTAAGCTGGTAGCACTTCTGAATGAATTCACCGCGCCAGATCATGATATTTATGCGGTTTTTGCCCAACGACGACATTTACCTTTAAGGACCAGACTGTTCGTGGATTTTTTGCGACACGCTTACAGTTCGCCGAATTACTGGAATCAAGAAACTTAATTTTTTTACTTGCCCCTCGTTTAGGTAGCGCAAATTACTCCGGTAATCATACTATTCCTTAGTATTATTACTTATATACTTTGCCGCACTTCACAGGCTCAATGATAACTCTGTACAGCGCAAACGATAGTTCCACGGATGATTATCTGTTTATGGTTGGCAACATCCTTTAAGGATTTGAATTCAACCGGATTGTAAATTCATTGTCCATCGCTTGCATTCTTCCTTTATCGTTATCGGAGCTTTCAGGAAATGAATATCAAATTCACCCTTTCAACAGTCTTAGTTGGTCTACTGGGTTTGACACCAGTATGGTCTACTGCTGCGGCATTGCAGCCAACGGACAAAGTCGTCAAAATATGCAACAACTTTTCAACTATGCCACTTTGGGCCACCTTGTCATCAACTCCTGTTGGGGGCATAGAGCAACGCTGGAGTACAAAAAAAATCCTTCCGCTGAAATGCATCTCACAGGCAGTCACCATATCTCACTGGAATGCAGGCCGGGCTTATATTTATGACCGGGATATCACTGGAATTAACACTGAAAACAATTCCGATGGCAACTTTCAGCTCGTTGAGTTTACTTTCCGAGGCCCAGAGGGGACTGGTGGCACCTACGGTCAAGGCATTGGCTATAATTATTCTGCTGTTGACAGCGTTTCCAGCGCATTACAATTGGGTGTGGAAGCAACTGATTTTGCAGAGAATGCAGGCAACAGTTTGCCCTATACCGGAAACTTAATGACCAGCCAAACCGACCAGGATCTGACTCAGTTAAACAGTCAGTTCCGACAACTGGTTATAGCAGGCTGGCCCTATTTCCCACGTTCGAGTGCAAATGGACATTTTAAAATTCCCGGTGGTTATAATCTGTATGCCTTAGCCGGCGGCAATATGTTGAAGTACAACTCGGCCACACCAATTAATCCGGCAACACTCACCAAAAGATGGACTGATTGGGTCAATGGTGTTCAGGTATGTGACAGAGATGATACATTTTGCTTTGAGTTTAAAAATTCCGTCATCACTGTCTGGAATGGTTTTACTCAAAACGCCATTGCTCATGGCATCAATCCAACACCAATGCAGCTGGCTCAACATATTACCGGTTATGTTAATTTTGGTGATGATGCAAACTGGACAGGGATAGACTCAAAGCCAGCTGTGGTCGGACCTGCCTGGATCGCCCTGGCGCAGGGTGTACCCAGTGAAAGTCCCGAATATGAAAAATACAAATACCCTGATTACAATAGCCGTTATAACCTTGACCCTTATGTCACCGCCATTCATAAAAATTTTCGTATGAATGTCTATGCTTTCTCCATTGATGACAATCTTGGTTACTTCGATGCACCAACCCAAAGCAAGTTAATTATCGCCGTCGGCGGACTTAAGAACCTGCCTAATCAACAACAAGCTCAAAAACAGGTAATTTCACCATTCCACCTTAACTTAGGACCTGGTTGGAGCAAAATTTCACTGTGTACTGAGAGCAATCAAGCTAACAACGTAATCCAACTTAACCCAACTACGGGGTCATCAACACCATTTACATTTCCAGGATCCGCGACCAAATGCAGCATCCAGCTTGCAACACCTTTCAAACTGACTGCCACATTGGTGGTAAACGTTGACAACAATTCCATGCTGCAGTTAAGCGGGTGTACAGATAATTCTTCCAACTCAATTTGCAATGGCATTTACATCAATCCCAATACCAATCAGGACATTCAAGGCCCTGCAGCACCTGCTGCGCCACCTTCAACAACCAATGATTTTCTTGCGTTATCAGCAGGCTACACAAGTGTGACAAGTATGGCTTGTCCAGTAACAGGAGCAACGACAATAAATGGATTGGGTGGGCAATTTGCATTTACGCCGACATCTGGCACTACCGTCTGCGACTTTATTTTTACCACCAGCATTCAACGCACTCTGGCAGCAACGGTTAATTTAAGCACTGGGGAATTTATTTGCCCGGCATGTCATGCTTTCCCCAATATCACAACAACCAATGGTGATGTACATGTATTCATGCCCCTAGGTAGTTCACTGTAAACAAAACCATCAAAGTAAGGGGATCGCAACTCCCCTTACTTGGCTTCAGGTACAAATTTCACCCAAAAAAAATCCCCGCCGAAGCGGGGATTTTTCACAAAATTTAAATACCAGTTACCAAGCCTGAGCTTAGATACCTTGGATATTTGAAGCTTGTTTGCCTTTAGGGCCTGTAGTTACTTCGAAAGAAACACGTTGGTTTTCTTTCAGAGTTTTAAAGCCTGCTGACTGGATAGCTGAGAAGTGAGCAAATAAATCTTCGCCGCCTTCGTCTGGAGTAATGAAACCAAAACCTTTAGAATCATTGAACCATTTAACAATACCTGTTGCCATTACAATTTCCTATTTCAGTTAAGTGGGCATATGCCCGTTAGATCGTTTCAACCAAGTAAGAAATGACAGACTGATACTGCACTGCTACCTAGAATTTCAACGATAAGCAATTATACTTCATAAATATAAAACACCTACACATTTATGAGAATAATTTAAATTACCACAAAAAAATATTAAAAAGATATTTTTAACTATTACAAACGCAACAGTTGTTGGATATCAATTAACTCAGCGCGTAACTGCGCAACATCTTCCCCAGACAAGACCAGTTCTGGAGTAACAGTTTTTACTTCGATGCTGGACTGTCCACCGAGCTGATTACGTGCCCCATTAATAGTAAAGCCCTGTTCATACAATAATTCGCGGATGCGGCGAATTAATAAAACTTCATGGTGTTGATAATAACGACGATTACCCCGGCGTTTAACCGGCTTTAACTGTGAAAATTCCTGCTCCCAATAACGCAGCACGTGCGCTTTAACCCCGCACAAATCACTAACTTCACCTATGGTGAAATAGCGTTTGACAGGGATTGCCGGCAAAATCAGAGATTCGTCTTTCTGCAAAGTCTCACTCATCGTTTATATCCAATGACTCGCTAATTGATTATCAAACAGTTTCAGTAGAAGAAAATTGTTCCGACATATGATCTACCATGGCTTTCATTTTTTGACTGGCGTGAAAAGTCACAACGCGGCGT
Organism: uncultured Oxalobacteraceae bacterium; assembly: GCA_903862415.1. Taxonomy (GTDB): domain Bacteria; phylum Pseudomonadota; class Gammaproteobacteria; order Burkholderiales; family Burkholderiaceae_D; genus Solimicrobium. The sequence goes on from CAIOYD010000039.1 coordinate 10,625, forward strand.
GCTGAAATCGGAATTTCTTCACCCGTTTTAGGGTTGCGACCAGGGCGTTGAGGTTTGTCACGCAATTGAAAATTGCCAAACCCCGATAATTTTACCGCCTCACCACGCTCCAAGGCATTACGAATTTCATCAAAAAAAGTTTCCACCATATCTTTGGCTTCACGCTTGTTTAAGCCTACCTGCTCAAATAAAAGTTCGGCCAGTTCCGCTTTGGTAAGTGTAGAAAGCTGCTTGGCCGCCAGCAGACGGGCACGTGCTTCTTGCATGGCCCGGCTCAGATTGGCATCTAATTCTGATTGTGATTCAGTCGAAATTTCATCACCCATTGTCTGCTTTTGTCCTACCTTGAATGCGTTAAATTATGTCTGAACAAATTAACTGCTGTTGTTTATGGCGAAAATCAGGAACGAAGTCTGGCTTCGCAGTGTGTTTGTGCGGCCAGCAGTAAAGCTGCCATGGCAGCCTCAATTACATCGTCCTGCAAAGTAGACTGAGTATCTTGTAAGGTGCATCGGAAAGCAAGACTTTTTTCGTTTTGCTGCAAACCTTTTCCACGATATTCATCAAATAAAACAATAGCTTGCACACTTTGACAAACAGAATTAGAGCTGCGTTCACGCAAAAATACATCCAGCACATCCTGTACCGCCACCTTTTGATTTACCAGCAGCGCCAAATCCCGGGTGACTGCCTGAAATTTAGGAATTTCCTTGTAGGCCGGGACATGCACTTGCTGTAATACACTGGCATCGAGCTCAAATACGACCGGCGCCAGAGGTAAATCGTATTTTTGCTGCAGTGCCGGATGTAACTCGCCCAAAAATCCGACCATCTTGCCTTCACATTCAATCTGAGCAGAGCGTCCCGGATGCAATGCCGGATGGTCAATTTTATGAAAGCGCAGCGTTTTGGGGGCAAATAAAATTTCGATATCGGCTTTCACATCAAAAAAATCAACCTGACGCGTTTCTTGACCCCATTGCTCTTCTGCTTGCGGGCCGTAAGCCAAACCGGCTATTTTTTTGGGCTCATTAAATCCAGCCACGGTCAAACCACCATCTTGTACTGCTTCATCGCGCAGATACACGGAGGCAATTTCAAAAATACGTACGCGATTTATTTTGCGATTCAGGTTGTAGCGTGCATTGGCAATCAAACTGGCAATCAGATTACTGCGCATCACGCTCATTTGACTGGCTATCGGATTTTGCACTTTGATCGGATTTTGATTGTTGGCAAAATCACTTTCCCAGGCAGCCTCGACAAAGCTGTAGTTCAAAACTTCCTGATAATCCAGATCGGCAACCTGACGTCTGATTTTAAACAATGACTGAATTTGTTCAGGCAAAATTCGCATAGCTGAAGCCGCCACCGGTGGCAGGGCAGGAATGTTTTCGAAGCCATAAATACGCGCGATTTCTTCAATCAGATCCTCTTCGATTTCAATATCAAAGCGGTAGGATGGCGGTGTCACCAGAAAACCGTCGATCTCCTGGGTAAAGGACAAGCCAAGACGGCTGAAAATATCGGCGATCTGCACATCGGACAAGGGCACACCTATGACTTTGACCGCACGCGCGGTGCGCAATTTGACCGCCGGGCGTGCTGGCAAATTCACCACGTGATCATCTACCGGACCGACTGAACCACCGCAGACAGTGACGATCAAATCAGTAATGCGTTCGATGTGCGCCACAGTGGACGCAAAATCGACACCACGTTCAAAGCGGTGAGCTGCATCGGTAGAAAAATTAAATCGTCGGGCACGTCCCTGAATGGCACTTGGCCACCAGAAGGCAGCTTCCAGATAAATATTCTGAGTGTCGAGTGAAACTGCTGTTGCGTCGCCACCCATGATCCCGGCGATGGATTCCAGCAGCGCCGGTTCGGTGGCGGTGGCAATGACGCCTATCCATGGATCGACGGCGACGGTATTGCCGTTTAATAATTTGATGGATTCACCCGCCTTGGCCCAGCGAACTTCAATTCCACCGCTCAGTTTATCCAAATCAAATACATGGCTGGGCTGACCTAACTCGAGCATCACGTAATTAGAAATATCGACCAGCGCGGAAATTGGTCGCTGTCCGGCACGTTCCAAGCGTTGCTTAATCCAATCCGGCGTGGGTGCTTTGGCGTTCACACCGCGAATTACCCGCCCAGTGAAACGTCCGCACAAATCGGGGGCGGAAATAGTGACTGGCAATACTTCGGAGAGTGTCACCGGCACCTGTTTGGCCGTCGGCACATGCAGAGCAGCGCCAGTGAGTGCAGCAACTTCACGCGCTACGCCCAGCACAGAGAGACAATCGGCTTTATTAGGAGTTAATTTGATAGTGAATTTCAAATCATCCAGATCCAGATACTCGCGCACAGAAACACCGATCGGCGCATCCGCAGGCAAATCCATCAAGCCGCTGTGCTCTTCAGACAATTTCAATTCGCGCGCTGAACATAACATGCCCTGAGAAACCACACCGCGCAACTCGCCGGGCTTGATTTCAAATGGCTTGCCATCGGCACCCGGCGGCAATACCGCACCGGCCTGAGCGCAGGCGACTTTCATTCCGGCACGCACGTTGGGCGCACCACAGACGATGGTCAGCAATGTTCCAGTGCCAACATCAACCTGACAGACATTAAGCCGATCAGCATTCGGATGTTTTTCCAATGAAACCACTTGCGCTACCACCACATGGGTAAACGGTGGCGCAACGGTTTCAGTTTCTTCCACTTCCAGACCGGACATTGTCAGTAAATGTGCCAGTGCGTCGGAACCCATTTCAGGGTTGACCATAGTGCGTAACCAGTTTTCAGAAAATTGCATAGTGATGTCGTCTCGTGTTAGTTGAATTGTTTTAAAAAGCGTAAATCGCCTTCATAAAACAAACGCAAATCATTGATTCCATAACGCAGCATCGTCAGACGCTCCAGACCAGAACCAAAAGCAAATCCGATATATTTTTCCGGGTCCAGTCCCATATTGCGCACGACACTCGGATGCACCTGACCTGAACCGGAAACCTCTAACCAGCGCCCTTTTAATGGGCCACTACCAAAGGCAATATCAATTTCTGCGGACGGTTCAGTAAAGGGGAAATAGGAAGGACGGAAGCGTACCTGTAAATCATCAGTTTCAAAAAACGCTTTCACAAAATTCAGGTACACGCCTTTCAAATCAGCAAAGCTGATATCCTCAGCGATCCATAATCCTTCGACCTGATGGAACATCGGCGAATGGGTCGCATCGCTGTCAACCCGATAGGTGCGGCCAGGAGCGATAACCTTAATGGGCGCACTGTTCATGCGTGCATAGCGCACCTGCATCGGACTCGTGTGGGTACGCAATAATAATGGTTTGCCGCTGGTATCGTTACCTTCAACATAAAAAGTATCCTGCATCGAACGGGCAGGATGATTTTCCGGGCTGTTGAGCGCGGTGAAGTTGGTCCAGTCGGTTTCGATTTCCGGGCCATCGGCGACATCAAAGCCAATCGAGCGGAAAATTTCTTCCACCCGCTCCCAGGTACGCATCACCGGATGCATGCCACCGCGTCCACGGCCACGTCCTGGCAAGGTGATATCGATGGCTTCAGCATTCAGGCGTGCCTGCATTTGAGCGTTCGCGAGTTGATCGCGGCGCGCTCCGAGTAAATCTTCAATCTGTACTTTGACCGCATTGATAATAGCGCCCTGCACTTTGCGCTCGTCGGGCGGCATTTTGCCCAACGCCTTCATTTGCTCGGTAATTTGCCCGGTTTTTCCAAGGTATTTGGCCTTGGCATTTTCCAGTGCGGCGGCATCTTCAGCGGCAGCAAAGTCGGCGCTGGCTTCTGTGACAAGAATATCTAATGAATTCATGAATGTTTTCCTGCTTTTGCACAAGATCAAATTGCACAAGCAATTCAAATTACAAAATAAAACAGGGCAAAGTATGACCTTTGCCCTGTCTCTTTTAAGATGCTGTAACTACACCAGCATCAGCTCCAGCAATTACGCAGCCAGGGTAGCTTTAACTTGATTGACAATCGCAGCAAAAGCTGGCTTGTCCATCACAGCCATATCGGCCAGAACCTTACGGTCCAAACCAATAGAAGCTTTTTTAAGGCCATTCATGAATACGCTGTATGTCAGGCCGTGTGAACGTGACGCGGCATTGATACGGGTAATCCACAAAGCGCGGAATACGCGTTTTTTGTTACGACGATCGCGGTAAGCGTATTGACCAGCACGCATAACTGCTTGCTTGGCGATACGGTAAACCTTGCTGCGACGACCACGGTAACCCTTGGCTAAATCGAGAACTTTCTTATGACGGGCACGAGCTGTAACCCCACGTTTTACTCTAGGCATGATAACTCCTTAATAGTGAGTATGAGGTTAAGCGTTTGGCATCATGCGCATGACTGATACTACGTCAGCGGCATTAACGTTCGTGATACCACGCAATTGGCGTTTGTTTTTGGTAGTCTTTTTTGTCAAAATGTGGCGCTTGAAAGCGTGTCCACATTTGATCGTTCCACCCGGACGAACGCGAAAGCGTTTCTTGGCAGAGCTTTTGGTCTTCATTTTTGGCATAACTTTACTGCCTGTTAAGGACAGTTCCAATTTTAACGTGATTGCAGGTGGTAACGAATTCGTTACACTTGTATGCCTAACACTCACTTATTTAAAACAGTGAAATCGAGTTCACTGCTATTTAACCTGCCGCATTGCTGCGACCGGTAAATTTGGTACAACTAGGTCTTTATTTCTTTTTCTTCGGTGCCAGAACCATGACCATCTGGCGACCTTCCATCTTGGGAAACTGTTCAACTTGACCGTAAGGCTCCAAATCCAGTTTCAAACGCTCCAGCATACGCATCCCGATATCCTGATGAGCCATTTCACGACCGCGGAAACGCAGTGTAATTTTAGTTTTATCACCGTCATCAAGGAATTTGACCAGATTACGCAACTTAATGTTGTAATCGCCGTCATCCGTACCAGGTCTGAATTTTACTTCCTTCACTAAAACAATTTTTTGCTTCAGTTTGGTTTCATGCGCCTTCTTTTGCTCTTGATACTTGAATTTGCCGTAATCCATCAAACGACACACTGGAGGCTGCGCATTCGGTGCAATTTCAACCAAATCGACATTTGCCTCTTCAGACAAACGAATTGCTTCAGCTAATTTAACTATACCTAGCGGTTCATTTTCAACGCCTGAAAGACGCACTTCGAGTGCCGTAATTTCACCGTTGATGCGATGTGTTGACTTATCAGTAGCTATTGCAGTTTCCTTTTAAATATCAAATAAACAGGCCGTGCTCTGTTGCACCAGGCATCCCTCAGGCTTTTGTGGCGATTTCAGTATTTAATCGCTCAACCAAAGCAGAAATAGGCATAGCACCCAAATCCAGATTGCCTCGTGTACGCACGGCCACTGTACCTGCATCCCTTTCCTTATCGCCAACAACAACGATGTAAGGTGTTTTTTGAACAGAATGCTCGCGTATTTTATAGGTTATTTTCTCATTACGCAAATCAAGGTTAACTCTAAATCCTTGTTTCTTTAGGTTTTTGGCAACAGATTGGGCATAGTCAGCTTGCGCATCGGAAATATTTACCACCGCAACTTGCACAGGTGACAACCATAGCGGGAAAGTACCGGCATAGTTTTCGATCAAAATACCAATAAAACGTTCCATTGAGCCAACAATTGCACGATGCAACATAATAGGAATGCGACGAGAATTATCCTCGGCTACATATTCAGCACCTAGACGCATCGGCATGGAGGGATCAATTTGCACGGTACCTACCTGCCATGAGCGCCCCAGACTATCCTTGAGGTGATATTCGATTTTAGGGCCATAGAAGGCACCTTCACCGGGCAATTCTTCCCAGCTCAGTCCGCAGGCACGCAAGGCCGAGCGCAAGGCTTCTTCGGCACGATCCCAGGCTTCTTCGGTGCCGATACGATTTTCCGGACGGGTCGCAATTTTAATGTCGATGTTATGGAAACCAAAATCGGCATACACTTTCATTGCCTGTGGGTGGAAAGCCATGACTTCCTGAGCAATTTGCTCTTCGGTGCAGAAAATGTGACCATCATCCTGCGTAAAGCCGCGCACGCGCATGATGCCGTGCAGAGCGCCAGAAGTTTCATTGCGGTGACACTGACCAAATTCACCGAAGCGCAATGGCAGCTCACGATAACTGCGCAAGCCGGTATTGAAAATTTGCAAGTGACCAGGACAATTCATCGGTTTTAACGCATACGAGCGATTTTCCGATTCGGTCGAAAACATGGATTCACGGTAGTTTTCCCAATGACCAGTTTTTTCCCATAAAGTACGATCGAGAATTTGCGGTGTTTTCACTTCCTGATAACCGCAATCTTGATAAACCTGACGCATGTATTGCTCTACCTGCTGCCAGATGGTCCAGCCTTTGGCGTGCCAGAAAACCAGTCCCGGCGCTTCTTCCTGCATGTGAAACAGATCGAGTGCCTTACCCAGCTTGCGGTGGTCGCGCTTTTCAGCCTCTTCCAGCATAAACAGATAGGCTTCCTGATCTTCTTTTTTTACCCAGGCAGTGCCATAGACACGTTGCAGCATTTCATTCTTGGAATCTCCACGCCAGTATGCACCGGCCAATTTCATTAATTTAAATACTTTGATTTTGCCTGTGGAAGGTACATGCGGGCCGCGACACAAATCGGTAAAACTTCCTTCTGTATACAGGGATACATCCTGATCGGCAGGAATGGCGGCAATCAGTTCAGCCTTATAGGCTTCACCCAGAGATTTGAAATATGCCACAGCTTCGTCACGCGGCAACACCTGACGAGTGATAGGCTCATCTTTTTTGGCCAGCTCCAGCATTTTCTTTTCAATCAGTACCAGATCTTCCGGGGTGAACGGACGCTTGTAGGAAAAATCATAGTAAAAGCCATTATCGATAACCGGACCAATGGTGACTTGCGCTTCCGGATACAGTTGTTTAACGGCATAAGCCAGCAAATGGGCGCAGGAATGACGAATGACTTCCAGACCTTCCGGGTCTTTTTCGGTCACGATCGCCAGATCGGCATCGGCGTTAATCAAATACGAAGTATCAACCAGTTGGCCATTTACCTTGCCAGCCAACGCGGCCTTGGCCAGACCGGCGCCAATACTGGCAGCGACCTGCGCTACGGTGACGGGTGCATCAAACTGACGCTGCGAACCGTCAGGAAGCCGAACTGAAATCATGGAAGTCATTTTTTTCCTCAAAACCACATCATGTGAATGAATCTATATCGAAGACTCTAATGTATTGATTATTACACTGAAAAGCGACACTGAAAAGCAGCACTGAAAAGCAGAACGAAAAAAAACGCGGACCAGCCGCGCTTTCTCGCTCTTAATGCACTTTAAAAATTCTGGTGGGCGGTGAGGAATTCGAATCCCCGACCCCTTGGATGTCGACCAAGTATTCTAACCAGCTGAACTAACCGCCCCGAAGAGCCGAGACTATAGCAAAGTTCAGCTTTTGCGTAAAGCATTTTTTGTGAATAACAAAAAAGCAATGCACCAACGATTACTGGCGACGCACATCCTGTACGCCACTGACCTCACGCAACACCAGCAAGGCTTTTTGCAATTGTGCAGTCGAACCGATTTCTGCTGTAAACGACATGCGCGCCTGTCCTTTGGCGCTTTGGGTACTGACGCCGATCACATTGATTTTTTCACGTGAAAACACTTCTGAAATATCGCGCAACAAACCTTGACGATCTTGCGCCAACACATAAATATCAACCGGATACACGGTTTCTTTGCCCGGTTCACCCCATGTCGTCAGAATCACCCGTTCGGGGGATTTTTTACGCATTTCTGCAAAATTTTTACAGTTGGCACGATGAATTGATACGCCCTTACCGCGAGTCACAAAGCCAACAATGACATCCGGCGGCGCTGGTTTGCAGCATTTTGCCAGCAAGGTCAACAAACCTTCAGTTCCGACCACCAGCACCCCGGACTTGGCGCCCTGTACCACGCTTGAAGCACGGCTTTTATTGACAAGCACCGCATCTGAAACCACCTCAGGCACATCGTCATGCAAGGCATGTTCGACCTGTCGCAAACTGAATTCTTCTTTACCTACCGATAAAAACAGATCGTCTACTTTATCAAAGCCGCATTTACGTGCCAACTCTTCCAGATTAACGACGGTTTTACCTTCGCGCTGCAAGGTCTTTTCCACATGGGCGCGGCCTTTATTGAGCGTTTCCTGCTGATCGAGTGCATTGAACCAGGCTCGGATTTTTGATCGGGTACGAGTTCCTACCGCATATTCCGGACTTAGCCAGTCACGCGACGGCCCGGTTTCGAGCCCGGCTTTGGACGTAATGATTTCTACCGTCTGGCCATTTTTAAGCGCCGTATTGAGCGGTACCATCACGCCATTGACGCGTGCGCCACGGCAACTGTGACCGACCGTGGTATGCAAATGATAGGCAAAATCCACTGGTGTGGCATTGTTGGGCAGTTCTATCACGCGTGCCTGAGGGGTGAGCACGTAAATACGATCGTCCAGCGTAGCGGATTTGAGTTTTTCTACCCATTCACGCTGCACATCCTCATCACCCACAACAGCCTGGGTAATATCGGTTTTCCAGGCCAGCAACTGGCGCAACCAGGCGATTTTTTCATCGTATTCGCGCCCAGCAAAATTCGAATTGCCTTCTTCTTTATAACGCCAATGGGCTGCAACGCCATATTCAGCAAAATGATGCATGTCTTTAGTGCGCACCTGCACTTCAAAACCGCGGCCATCTTCGGCAATCACAACGGTATGCAAGGATTGATAGCCATTCGGCTTGGGTCTGGCGATGTAATCGTCAAATTCTTCCGTAACTGGTGTCCAGATATTGTGCACGATGCCCAAGACGGTATAACAGGCTTTAATATCATCGACGATAATCCGGAAGGCGCGTACATCGTTAAGCTCATCAAAGCTGATCGATTTGCCGCGCATTTTATTCCAAATGCTGTAGATATGTTTGGGGCGACCAAAGACCTCGGCCTGAATACCCACAGCTTTCATTTCGCGCTGCAGGCGCTCAATAGAGTTGGCAATGAATTCTTCGCGCTCAGTACGCTTTTCTTCCAGCATCCGGGCAATCCGGGTATATGCTTCCGGCTCCAGAAAGCGAAAAGAAAGATCTTCCAGCTCCCATTTCATCTGCCATACACCCAGTCGATTGGCCAGCGGCGCATACAGATCAAAAGTTTCGCGCGCATACTGCTTGCTGGTTTCGTCAAACCGTTTTTGTTCGGCAAAATAACGCAGCGTCGTCAGACGCGAAGCCAGGCGCACCATGACCACACGCATATCACTGGCCATGGCCAACAGCATTTTACGTAGAGTTTCAAGTTGGGTAGATGCTTGCTGGGCGGCGTTTTTATTGCGCGCCGCTTCGGGCTGAGCAGCCTGCTGCATCAGATGCAGTGAACTCAGACGCATGAGACTGCGCACGCCACCAACGAGATCAACGATTTCTTTACCGAAACGCTGCTCAATCCCCAAGGCAACATTGGGATCAAGCTGAGGTAATTCAAACAGCAAACTGGCAATCCGGGTATCGGCGTCGCTGCGCAAAGCCCCCAGCGCGGCCGCCACGCCACGGGAAAACTGCAAGGCATTTTGCCCGGTAATTAATTCAGCATCATGATAGTGCGGTGTAACAAATTCCAGCGCGACTAAAACCCGCTGCGCATCTTCCTTAGAAAGACCCGCAACCAGATTATCCAGATTTTCGCTGTTAGCGGCGGCTGTCGATACCATCAGGCAGATTTTAAGGCGGCAGTTATTACCATTTCGATCAACCAGGACGGTTTTGCCAGACTGGCCTGTACGGTGGCTCGTGGAGGAGTTTGCCCAGTCATAACCCAACTTTCCCAAACGGTATTCATGGCGGCAAAGTTGGCCAGATCGGATAAGTAAATCTGGCACATTAAAATATGCGCTTTGTCTGTTCCTGCTTCGGCCAGCAGACTGTCTATCTGTCCCAACACATTTTGCGTCTGTCCGGCGATATCCAGACTGTCATCCGAAGAAACCTGCCCTGCCAAATATACGGTGCGATTGAAAACGGCCATTTCTGACATCCGTGCACCAACATGAAAACGTTTTAATTCCTGATTAGACATTTTTATCCTTGTGATTTTTTCTGCCAACTATCCCAGCAGATAATTTTTTACTGCATCAATTTGGTCCTGATGCACTAATGTGGGGGCATGTCCGACTTTTTCAAACTCAATCATTTGTGGCTTAGGTCCTCTTTTCATCATTTCTTTTGCGGTCTCTATCGATAACAAATCAGAATCGGCACCTCGCAAAAGCAATGTTGGACAGGTGATAGCATCATAGGCCGCCCACATCATGACCTGCATGGCCTGGGCCAGATCGGGATTGATCGCCTGAAACGACATGGCGATTTTCAAATCGTAATGGCGTATCCATAAGCCATCTTTATCCTGGCGTAAAACATCCTTGCAAAATTTATGCCACTGTTCAGGCGTATGCTCACCAAAGCTCAAGGATATGCTGCGGATAAAATTGGCACCTTCTTCAAAGGTGTCAAAGCGCATAGGCTGACCAATATAGCTGCCGATACGACTCAAGGCCGGAAGATTTAACACCGGGCCAATATCGTTGAGAATTAATTTTTTAATCGGATTCCCGGGCAAGGATGCTAACCCCATCCCAATCAAGCCGCCCATGGAGGTACCCAAAAAACTCAGATTGGGTGCGTTCACGCGAGCCAGCAAAGTCACCATGTCGCTCACGTATTGAGGAACTTGATAGTGTTGAGGGTTGCGTAACCAGCCAGAACGCCCACGTCCGACCACATCAGGACAAATAATGCGGTAATGGCTCGATAGTTCACGCGCCAAATCATCGAAGTCATCACTGACCCGGGTTACACCATGCACACAAAGTAACACATCAGAGTTATCTGCTTCACCCCATTCCTTATAAGCCATATTGTGCAGGCCATCGGGGGAAAAACACTGTACTGATTCCATACGAACTTGAGCAGACTTGCGTATCATCTTAATTCCCAGGTGATTCCAGTTCGCTTAACGGATTCCGTATTCATTCCGTCTATCCTGCCTTGCGCACAACAGCCGCAACGGTGAAACCGATAACGAAATGGACAAATCATTCAACAAGAGTTGTCAGTAAAAATTACTTACTGATAACATGATACTCACTATTTCTTCAAAAAGTACGAACAGATAAGGTCTGGTTAATGAAAAATATTAATGTTGATTTTTAACGACGCTATAACGGTACGGAGTGAGAGCCCACCTGCGGCGAACTTGCACAGGGCGGGCTTGCAAATAATTATTTTTTGACGGAAAAGTTATTTAATAATTATGAGTTAAAAGCACTGCAATCCAGCCCGGCTTCAGTTTTAGCGCTGATTTCAGCCGCAGTTACCTCGGGTGCCAATTCGATGAGCTTTAATCCATGCGGTGTAACGTCGATTACTCCTAAATCGGTAATAATACGGTTGACCACGCCAACACCGGTCAGGGGCAAATCACATTTTTTCAAGATTTTGGGCGCGTCACCCTTAGCAACGTGTTCCATCAAAACAACAACACGACCGACACCCGCCACCAAATCCATGGCACCACCCATGCCTTTGACCATCTTTCCGGGAATCATCCAATTGGCCAAATCGCCACTCTGGGAAACCTGCATCGCGCCAAGAATGGCCAGATTGATTTTGCCACCACGTATCATGGCAAAAGAATCTGCCGAACTAAAAATCGACGAGCCCGGCAAGGTTGTCACCGTCTGCTTGCCTGCATTAATCAAATCCGGATCCACCTGATCATTGGTAGGGAACGGTCCGATACCAAGCAAACCATTTTCCGACTGTAACCAGACTTCCATACCGGCAGGAACATGATTGGCAACCATGGTTGGCAAGCCAATGCCAAGATTGACATAAAACCCGTCCTGCAATTCTTTTGCTGCACGCGCAGCCATTTCATCACGATTCCATGCCATTTTTTATTCTCCGGTTGACTTGGTTGCTGAAATTGTGCGCTGTTCAATACGCTTTTCGGGGTGAGCATTGACCACAATGCGGTGGACATAAATACCGGGGGTATGGATTTCATCCGGATCAAGCTCACCAATTTCAACCAAATGTTCCACTTCAACTACCGTGATTTTGCCTGCCATGGCGACATTGGGATTAAAATTGCGCGCTGTTTTGTTGTATACCAGATTGCCAGCCTTATCGGCCTTGTATGCCTTGACCAGAGAAACATCGGCCACCAGTGCGCGTTCCATGACGTATTGATGACCGTCAAATTCGCGAATTTCTTTACCTTCAGCCACAATGGTACCGACACCGGTTTTGGTGAAAAATGCAGGAATACCAGCACCACCGGCGCGTAATTTTTCTGCCAGCGTTCCCTGCGGGGTAAATTCCAGCGCCAATTCACCTGCGAGATACTGACGTTCAAATTCTTTGTTTTCACCCACATAGGATGAAATCATTTTTTTAATCTGGCGGGTCGTGAGTAACTGCCCCAGACCAAACCCGTCGACACCAGCGTTATTGGAAATGGCGGTGAGATTTTGCACGCCAGAATCACGTAAGGCGGCAATCAACGCTTCAGGAATGCCACACAAACCAAAACCACCTACTGCAATCGTTTGTCCATCTTTGACGATGTCCTGCAACGCGGTCTGAGCATCGGGGTAGAGTTTATTCATTACTTCTCCTGGCTAAGTTAATACAAATTTTTCTGTGCCCAGCAAACCTGCGTTACTCGGCATCTGGCTGCATGGCTGGTGCCGCCTGATGAAAGGCGGGTAATTGCATGGCATTGTTATACACCCGGTTTAAAATCGGATAATTTTCCATCGGGCAGTTAAAACGATGTGCATTCCAAACCTGAGGGCTCACAAAGGCATCCGCCAAGGTAATGGTATTTCCCCAGCAATGCTCGGCAGCACGTTTTGACAGTATGGTTTCCAGCGCCTCAAAACCACGAACGATCCAGTGACGATACCAAGCCATTTTTTCGCCTTCACTGTGACCCAGAGTGCCGGTAAGGTAATTGAGAACCCGCAGATTATTGACCGGATGAATATCACAGGCGACCACCTGGCAAATCGAGCGCACCCAGGCACGCTCGATGAGCTCAACAGGGAGCAGCGGATTTGCCGGTTGCCATTCATTGAGATATTCACAGATGGCATTCGATTCCAGCAGAATATGACCTTCATGCTCCAGACTAGGTACCACGTGCATAGGATTGAGTTGCGTATATTCGGGCGCATGCTGCTCTCCGCCCTGATTGACCAGATGCACCGCGACTGTCTCATACGGTAGTAGCTTCAAATTGAGCACAATGCGCACGCGAAATGCAGCAGAAGAGCGAAAGTAAGAATAGAGTTTAATCATGTCGGAAAATTGATAGGCATGAGGCACACCGAATTGAACAGTATGCCATGATACGCGCCAGTTGCCAGTTGAGGCAATTGTTCCCTTATTTCTTTTACGGCAACTCTCCTCCGGCGGTCAGCGTATAGCCATCTGTCAGTGTAGCTAAAAATGTCACCAGATCGTTCATTTCATCCTCAGACAGTTTTCCTGCAGTTTTACTGAAAGGGGCATTCGCATGGTCGATATTGGCGTGATATTGTCGTGGCAAGTCATCGTACATCTGTATCCGCCCAGCTTTTTGGGGATACCATTTTTCGGGTTTGCTGTCACGCTCGGCATAAAAATGCACGACCTCTTCCATGGAATGAAAATAACCATTGTGGAAAAATACCTTGCGTTCGGATGCGTTGCGCAAGGTCGGGGTTTTAAACATACCGCAAAACTGGGTTTCTTTGGCCATGTCTTTGCGGTACGGCCCGCAAATACCCAGATCGGAATATCCCGGTGACTTATTGGCCGGAATGGCGGGATTACGTGGAACGCCAACCGCTTCAAAAGCAAAGTCAGTAAACTGTGCAGGCTTACCACCGGCACCCACGGTAGCAATGTGACATTTGGCGCAATTTCCTTTTGCCGGATTGTTAAACACCTGATAACCGTGCATTTCAGCCTCACTGAACGTCGCATTGCCCGAGACCACCGCATCAAATTTGCTGGTATACGGATGGAAACTGGGGTCTTCGAACTGAAAAGCTTCCAGCGCCACACCGACCTGATGCAAGATCATGTCATCCTCTGCCTGCGCATCAAACACCTGTTGAAACTCACCGAAATAAGAGCTGGAGTGAATTTTTTTGGCTACTGTTGCCGCCGTCAGATTCGCCATTTCATTCGAACTCAATAAGGGAATCAGGGCCTGCTCATGCAATGTCGACACAGCACCATCGTGAGTAAACCCGCCAGCAGGGCCTTCGTCCTCCAAACCTTCTGCATTGGGCAAATAATAGTGGCGCGTAAACATCGGCGTATAGGTCAGGTAACGCAAGGATGGCACGGCGCGCGTGCCTGACTGATCCAGTTTCTCTCCGCCCAGTTGCACGGCCAGCGTATTCGCGGGAGCATAGGCGTGTTCAGGTTGATGACAAGTGGCGCACGACATTTGACCGGAAGCAGACAGGCTGGCGTCAAAAAACAAGTGTTTGCCGAGTTGCGCCTGGGGACTTAAGGTTATCTGAGCATTGGGGTAACGCACCCAACTGGCATTTTTTTTGGCGACTGGCGCTGGGGTGAGGGTTGGGGCCAGGATTGTTTTAGCCGGAGAGTCTGGCTTTTGACATCCGGCGAGCACTCCCAGAAACAACAACCAGATCAAACATTTCTGCATTTCTACAACCTGTAATGAATAAATAAAATAACAACGGAGCCGCTGCCAAATGCAGCGACCCCGTTGGAATGTTTGTTATCTGAAGCGGTCAGAATTTAAACATAGTCATCAAATCGCCCACCGCAGGTGTGGCATTGACTGGTTTGTACAAATTGGCTGCGGTTGTCACCGGTAACGGGTGATTATCGCGACTGCGTGCTGTTAATGGTGCCAGTTTCCAGTTGCGCTCAATAAATTTCAATACCGATGCATGATCATGATAGGTGTGATCAATGAAATTAGTGCGCGCATATGGTGACACCACAAGAAATGGAATCCGTGGACCGTCACCAAAAAAGTCCTGGTGTTGGATAGAACCGGTATCAAAATGACCGCCACCCTCATCGGTAGTAATGATAATGGCCGTATGAGCCCACAAGGTCGGATTAGCTTTAACCTTGGTAATCAAATCCTGAATGAACATTTCATATTTAACTTCCACAGAATAACCAGGGTGGCCACTATCGAGATTTTTTGGCACCACAAATGAAACGGCTGGCAAGGTACTGTTTTGCACATCATTATAAAAACTGGTTAATCCGGCCAGACCTGCTTTTAAAGTCGGCGTGGTCATCACTTTTTGCGAAGCCACCAAAGGATCACCAATAGCATTGTACTGGGCGCCCTGCACAAGCGATGCAGGCAAACCGGTAGCAGTGGCGTCAGCGGTCACGTCGGCCAGTTCACGACCGCCGGTGTACCATTTCCAGGAAACGCCTTTATTGGCCAGAGCTTCGGCAATCGTGGTGTTGGTTTGCGGAGGGTAGTTGTAATTATTAGGGCCGATAGGCTGAACTACGCCATTCATATCATAGCCTGGACCATAGTTGTTGACCAGATAGTATTTACCCGCATCGCAATTGCTCAGCACGTTGCGGGCCGATAATACCGCCAGAATCGGTGCCACGCCTGGCTGGGTGGAATCAGCACAGTTGACATAAGAACCGCCGTTATAACCATCCTGAGTATAAAAGTTAGCCGTGTTGGCCATCGGATTCGGGTTTTCAATCTGATTCGCTGGTGGAGTGGCGACCGCTCCGGCGGTGTTAAAAAACGCCACATCCGCTGTTGAGATGGCATAGAAATTGGCGCCGGTACCACCCAGAATCGATTGATGGTAGTTATCGCTCATGGCGTAATTTTGTGCCAGCGATGTCAGGTAAGGAGCGTCTCCGGATGCTACGTTCAAGAACGCCATCAATTCGCCACCCTGAGAAGGGTTGGTCGAGGTAATGCCGGGAGTATCACCGCCCTGACCTACTGTATCTGCCACCCAGGTAAACATATCCAGTTTGGCATTATCGCCACCGGTTTGTTGCCACATCTGGAAAAACCGATGCACTGGATCACCGGTGGTAATACCAATGATACTTGCCGGAGGCATGGTGTAGGCAACGTAGTTGGTCAACTGGAACGGACCATTGGGTAAATTAGCCGGAAAACGTGGGTCAGGCGTACCGCCCAAGGTTTGGAATGTAGGTTGCAACTCGCCAACCTGCAAAGGTTGTGGCAAGGTAGCATAGGCCGTAGAACGGGTTGGATTGATGCTGTAGGCAGTCTGGTTCACGGCCTGATTTTGCAGCGCCAGAGCAAAGTTGGCGCCAGGAGTACCGTCGGCTTTAATAATACCTTGAGAAAGCAGGTTATTAACTGTTTGTCCCTGTGGTGCGGAGTAAGCACCAAAAACTGCATCAAAGGTTTGATTTTCACCAATGACCACAATCACATTAGTAATCGGGGTCGTGGTCGCGCCGGTGGTCAGACTAACCAGCGAAGCAATCGAAGCAGCAGGAATCTGCCCTGACAATGCGCCGGTAGCCGGTACACTGACCACAGTCCGATTAACATCAGTACCAATGACTACCTGACCTGCGTTGAGTAAAAAGTGTGCTGAAGTAAAAAAACCATCCAGCAAATCACTGCTCGCGACTTTATATACCGTGGTTCCAATCGGATCTGCGGTTTCAGTCGCAGGAATAGCCAGCGCCGTGTAGACCGGCTCAAACAGCGTCGCTATATCCTGCTCTGCTTTGGTAATGGTTGCCGCAGTAATCGCGGCACTGCTGATTTGTCCACCCGTTGGGACGCCTGTCGGAGTCATCCCAAGGACACGGGCAGTAATCAACGAAGTCAGCGGATTAATATTGGCCTGCAAGGTTGCACCAGTATTCCCTGGCACAATCACCGAAGTCAGTATTGCCGGTGAGCCATCGGCGTCATTGACCGGTGTCGTCAACACATAGGGGCCGCTGCCAGTCAATTTCAGGCTGTATTTGCCTGATGCATCAGTGACGCTGGATTGAATGGCGTTACCGCTCGCATCGGTGGCAACGACAACTACACCAACCAAAGGAGCACCGACGGAAGCAATGCCGTTGACCGAACTCGACGGCAACGACGATGAACCACTATGGCAGCCAGCAAGCGCAAGCAATGCGGCACAGGCCAATAAATTAAATTTCATAATACCCCTCAGATAAGTTTTTTCAGGTTGCGTCAGTTAAGTGCAGGTGGCATAACTGCATTTCACACGGCAGTATAGAAATGACTTATGACGCATTTATGACAGCCAATAAGATAACCGGAAATATCAAATTATCTTGGCATTTTTTGGGGTAATTGTCGTTTTCCATTAATCAAAAGCACCAAATCCCCACAAAAATAGTGTGTTTATGGAAATAAAATAAACAAAAATTACATTTTAGCGCACACATTGCGATATTAACTTTCTACCTGAGCCTTGAAAAAGTTACCCTTCGCCCATATAATTAGCACTCAGCAGGACAGAGTGCTAACAAAGTCCTTTCAGGGCATGAGACACCCCCTGAGCATCCTGTTCTATTTTTTTGACAAACAATGTACTTATTTTAAGGAGTGTGTATGAACCTTCGTCCCTTGCACGATCGCGTTATCGTAAAGCGTCTGGATCAAGAAACCAAAACAGCATCTGGCATTTTACTGCCGGAAGCGGCTGCTGAAAAACCAGATCAAGGTGAAATTCTGGCTGTTGGTCATGGCAAAATTTTAGATGATGGCAAAGTACGTCCATTGGAAGTTAAAGTCGGTGACCGCGTGTTATTTGGCAAATATTCAGGTCAGGCATTCAAAGACAATGGCGTAGAGCTGTTGATGATGCGCGAAGAAGACATTATGGCCATCGTAGAGAAGTAATTCTCATTTTGCGCTTTACCAATGCAATTAATTTTTTAAATAATTCAGGAGTTTCACATGGCAGCTAAAGAAGTTATTTTCGGCGACGCAGCGCGCGCCAAAATGGTTGAAGGCGTTAATATTCTGGCTAACGCCGTTAAAGTTACTTTAGGCCCTAAAGGTCGCAATGTCGTTTTAGAGCGTTCTTTCGGCGCTCCGACCGTGACTAAAGATGGCGTTTCCGTAGCAAAAGAAATCGAACTCAAAGACAAGCTCATGAACATGGGCGCGCAAATGGTTAAGGAAGTGGCTTCCCGCACCAGCGACAACGCCGGTGATGGCACTACCACTGCAACGGTATTAACTCAGGCTATCGTACGCGAAGGCATGAAATTTGTTGCTGCCGGTATGAATCCTATGGATTTGAAACGCGGCATCGACAAAGCTGTTGCAGCGACGGTTGAAGAACTGAAAAAAATCGCTAAACCTTGCGCCACTAACAAAGAAATCGCTCAGGTAGGTTCCATCTCAGCCAACAGCGACACATCGATTGGTGATCGTATTGCAGAAGCGATGGATAAAGTAGGTAAAGAAGGCGTGATCACTGTTGAGGACGGCAAATCACTCAACGACGAATTGGATATCGTTGAAGGTATGCAGTTTGACCGTGGCTACCTGTCACCTTACTTCATCAACACACCAGAAAAACAAGTCGCGATTCTGGAAAATCCGTTTGTCTTGTTATATGACAAAAAAATCTCCAACATCCGCGATTTACTGCCAACACTGGAACAAGTTGCCAAAGCTGGTCGTCCATTGCTGATCATTGCCGAAGATATCGACGGCGAAGCTCTGGCTACTCTGGTAGTCAACAATATTCGCGGCATCCTGAAAACTTGTGCTGTTAAAGCACCTGGTTTTGGTGATCGTCGTAAAGCCATGCTCGAAGATATCGCTGTTCTTACCGGTGGTCAGGTCATCGCTGAAGAAGTTGGTCTGACGCTGGAAAAAGTTGCTTTGACCGATTTAGGCCAAGCCAAACGCATTGAAGTCAGCAAAGAAAACACCATCGTTATCGACGGCGCCGGTCAGACTGTCGCTATCGAAGCACGGGTGAAACAATTGCGCGTTCAGATCGAAGAATCTACTTCGGATTACGACCGTGAAAAATTGCAGGAACGTGTAGCCAAACTGGCTGGTGGCGTTGCTGTCATTAAAGTTGGTGCTGCTACTGAAGTCGAAATGAAAGAGAAAAAAGCCCGCGTTGAAGATGCTCTGCATGCAACCCGTGCTGCTGTGGAAGAAGGCATTGTTCCTGGCGGTGGTGTTGCGCTGTTGCGCGCCCGTGCTGCAGTGAATGTCAAAGGTGACAATGCTGATCAAGACGCAGGTATCAAAATCGTAATGCGCGCCATGGAAGAACCATTGCGCATGATCGTACAAAATGCCGGTGAAGAAGCCTCTGTTGTGGTAGCTGCCGTATTGGCTGGCACAGGCAACTTTGGTTACAACGCTGCCAATGGTACGTATGGTGACATGGTTGAAATGGGTGTACTCGATCCAGCCAAAGTAACTCGTTCAGCATTGCAAAATGCCGCTTCGATCGCTTCCCTGATGTTGACTACCGATTGCATGGTATGTGAACTCGCTGAAGACAAACCAGCCGGCGGTGGAATGGGCGGCATGGGTGGTATGGGCGGCATGGGTGGTATGGATGGCATGATGTAATTGTCCTATCTGACCTCCCGGTCAGAAGAAGCAATG
>CAIOYD010000040.1 GCA_903862415.1 uncultured Oxalobacteraceae bacterium
CTGTGGCCAAATGCTTTTTCTAGGATCATTAGTCCGGATGGACTATATCTAGTTATCTACGTCAAGAAGTAGTATCAGTAATAGATAATTTTGATGTGAGCTGCTGCGATGAACAACATTTTTAAGTTGAAATTGGCGACTATGACGATAGCGTTGATGACGGCTGGATCTGCGATGGCGGGTAGCGGATTGCCATTGAGTTCCGGTTTAAATCTGCTGGTTTTCAATGACTTTACCGTGACCTCAAGCGATGTTCAAGGCGCGGTGGCGGTAGGAGGAAATGCAACTATTTCCAATTATTCTATTGGCTCAAACAATACGCCGGGTACTGCGCTGACCGTGGGAGGGAATCTGGACTTCAGCAGCGGTGGCATCAATGGCAATACCGTGGTCGGGGGGAATCTCACTACTAATTATAACGGCTCCTTGGGTGGTTCGGTTGCAGTGGGTGGAAATCTGGATGCAAGCGGCGGTGTGTCCGGTCCTGCTAATAGCACAGTGACAGTCTCTGGCAACACGACAGGTTATCAATCCTGGTATGCGCCAACCTTGGTGCAGGCGTCAGGCAGTTTCAGTCAGGGGATGAATTTTTCCTCATTGCAAACGAGCTTAACCAGCCTTTCCGCAAACTTGACTGCTCAGGCAGTAACCGGGAGCGTAAGTGATGTGAATAATGAGCTGACTTTCAATGCCGGTAATGGCATGAACGTCTTTAACATCACGGCAGCTCAGGCATTGGACAATATGACGATTACAGGCTTGGGCGCTGGCACGGTGATCATCAACGTGTCGGGCGCTACGGTTGATTTCGGCAGCCACGGTTATGCGGGTTTCAATAATCAGGTGTTGTTCAATTTATCTGACGCCACGACGCTGGGCTTGGGATCTGTTTATGGGTCGATTCTAGCACCGCTGGCAACGGTATCCGGTGGTACTGGTGCAGTGTTTGGTCAGGTGGTGGTCAATAACTGGAGTAGCGGTGTGGAGGTGGAAAATTCGCCTTTCACGGGTAATATTTCCGCTGTTCCTGAGCCGGAAACCCCGGCGATGCTGTTTGCCGGGCTGGCTTTAATGGGTTTTATGGCGCGCCGCAAGAAAAATCACTAATTCGCAGTGCATTCAAGACGGTGCTAATTCAGGATCTGGTCCAGATACCTGATTTTCCGCCGCGTTTTTCTTCCAGTTGTACGCACTCGATGCGCATGCCGCGATCAATGGCCTTACACATGTCGTAGATGGTCAGCAAGGCGACAGAGGCTGCGGTCAACGCTTCCATCTCAACACCGGTCTGACCCGTGCAGCTGACAGTGGTGATGACCTTGATGCCGACACAGCCTTTATCATCCAACTGATTGATTTCACTAAATTCGACTTGCACTCCGGTTAGCGCGATGGAATGACACATGGGGATGATATCCGGTGTGCGTTTAGCGGCCATCACAGCGCCTACATCGGCAACCGTCAGTACATCGCCCTTGGCCATTTTTCCTGCTCGAATGCGCGCCAGGGTATCCGGCAGCATGCGCAGCACACCGCTGGCGAGTGCTGTGCGCAGCGTATCTGATTTGGCTGAGACATCGACCATGCGCGCACGGCCTGAGTCGGAAAAGTGAGTAAGTGAATTCATGTTTTAGTGGACAAGGGATAAGTGCGCAATTTTACCTGTATCCGCTGCGGGTAGCCAGACGAAGTCCGGCTACCGCACGCCTTACTTGGATTTAAGTTTGGTTAAACCCATCGTACCCAGCACGTATTTCTCATAAAAAGGCTCAGTGGAACCCTTTTTCATTTTACGGATGAAATACTTCTCAAAGGCAACTTTTGCATAATGCACCCACTTGCCTTCCTTGAACCAGTTCACATTTCTCGGTGGGATTTGCGGTAAAGCCACAAAGGCCGCACCGCTATCGCCAAAGTCGGCGAGACAAATGGCATTCCAGGTGGCTTTTTCGGCGGGTTCTTTGCCATTAAGTAAATCGCGTATGTTATGCGCGGTGGCAGTAACCATGCTTTCGATCATGTAACCCGTTTTAGGTGTGCCGATCGGCACAGGCGTGGCTTCAACCGGCGGAATCGCTACACAAACACCTACCGAGAAGATGTTTTTGTATTTTGTATTGCGCTGATAGGGATCCGCGGTGATGAAGCCGCGCGGGTTGGTCAACCCTTCGATGCCAAATACTGCATCGATGCCTTTAAAGGCCGGTAGCATCATGGAGTAGGTAAACGGTAATTCGTGTTCTTTTTTGACGCTGCCATCCTCATTATGCTCGATGACGAACATCTTGCCAGCTTCCACTTTGGCAACCTTTGCGTTGCAGATCC
>CAIOYD010000041.1 GCA_903862415.1 uncultured Oxalobacteraceae bacterium
GACTGTCGCACCAACATTGCCACCAGAAACAGCAGCTGTACTGAGTTCACCATTAATCGCGCCAGTAATGGCGACCGCAGGGGCTGTAGTGACTGGGGTATATTCATTTGCACTGGCTGTATTGCCAGCAGAAACCAGACCACTCGCATCCGTTTCAGTGGCGGTGATCGAGATGGAATGACCGTTGCCTGGAGCTACTTCAGTGAGTGTGATTACACCAGCGTTATAACCATATGTTGTGCCAGTACCATCCACCAGTACACCAGCGCTGTTGAGATGTAACACTAAACTTTGCGCAGCACCATTGTCATTAATGGCAAGTTGAATCGTTCCACCGGAAGACAGAACAGCCTGACCGTTAGCCGATAAAGTGACCGTCGCACCAACATTGCCACCAGCAACAGCAGCCGTGCTCAGTTCACCATTAATCGCGCCAGTAATGGCGACCGCAGGGGCTGCAGTGACTGGGGTATATTCGTTTGCAATGGCGTTGTTAGCAGCAGAAACCAGGCCACTTGCATCCGTTTCAGTGGCGGTGATCGAGATGGAATGACCGTTGCCTGGAGCTACTTCGGTCAGGGAAATCACACCAGCGTTATAACCATATGTTGTGCCAGCACCATCCACCAGTACACCAGCGCTGTTGAGATGTAACACTAAACTTTGCGCAGCACCATTGTCATTAATGGCAAGTTGAACCGTCCCACCGGAATACAGAACAGCCTGACCGTTAGCCGATAAAGTGACTGTCGCACCAACATTGCCACCAGCAACAGCAGCTGTACTGAATTCACCATTCACTGCGCCAGTAATGGCGACTGTTGGAATATCAGTGACTGGGGTATATTCATTTGCACTGGCCGAAGCCGGAGCAGAAATTCCGCCAGTGACGTCGGTTTCCGTACTTGATACTGTTATGGTTAGTCCATTTCCAGGGGCGGCGGTTGTTACTGTAATAACGCCATTGCTGTAGTTGTAGTTTAGTCCGCTGCCATCGACCAGCAAACCGGAAGAATTCAGTCCCAGATTCAGGTGTTGCATGATACCGGCATTGTTGATATCCACCTGCACACTGCCACCGGATGCCAGCGTCGCCTGACCAGTAGGCGATAAAGCGATGGTGGCACTGACGTTGCCTCCTGCGATGGCGGTGGTGCTGAGTTCTCCAGAAACCGCTCCGGTAATGGCCACCACGGGGGCAGTTGCGTTAGGGGTGTATTCAAGAGCTGCAGCACTGGACGCCGTGGAGATAGTTCCCGTAACATCCGTTTCTATCGCCGTAATGCTGATGGAATGACCACTTCCCGGTGCAGTTTCCTGTAATTGAATAACTCCGTTTGTATAGCTGTACACCTGACCGCTGGCATCGACCAGATGGCCTCCGGTGTTGAATGCCAGATTCAAATGTTGAAGAGTGCCATTGTCGTTGATGCTGATTTGCACACTGCCACCGGATGCCAGAGTTGTCTGGCCTGCAGCAGTCAGGCTGATGGTAGCGTTGATGTTGGCGCCTATGCTTGATGTGCTGATGGTGCCATTAACAGCATCAGTAATTACTACCACCGGTGCTGCTGATGCCGGCGTGTATTCTGTGGCGCTGGCCTGCGCGCTGCCGGAAGAATTGCCATTAATATCGGTTTCCTGAGCCGTAACGCTGATGCTGTTTCCGCTACCTGGGGCAACTTCCGTGAGCGTCACGACACCATTACTGTAAGCGTAAGATGTGCCGCTAATGTCAATCAGCGTGCCATTGGGATTTAAGTGTAATGTCAACAGTTGTGTGACGCCATTGTCATGCACACTAATTTGCAGGCTGCCTCCCTGAGTCAAAATATTCTGACCGGACGTGTCTAGTGTAATGCTGGCATTCACATTGCCATTGGCAGAGCTGAAAAAACCATTGCTGTCGGCACCGGCGATGGTCACGCCGGGAGTGGCGGGGATAGTCAGATCAACGCTATAGGGCAAATCATTGCTGGCCGTGGCTGTGTTGCCGGCAGCATCGATGGAGGCTACCGTGGCGTGGATGTTGTCAACACCGGCATGAGCCAGCACTGTAGCTGGGACATTAATACTGTAAGTGCCACCTGCCTGTACTGTGCCGGTATAGAGATGGCCGTCCACCGTGATGCTGACCGTTTCACCAACCGGCACATTGGCTGAAACCTTACCGGTGACAGCGATTGGATTACTGCTCGCTGCCGTGGCTGCGTTAATGGGTGACAGCGGATCAATACTGACCGTAATCGCCGGGGCAGTGAGTTCTACGCTGTAACTGTGAGTAACGCTGGTAGAAAGCAGCCCGCCGCGACCATCCGGAATGCTGACGATGGCGGTAATGCTGTCTGTGCTGGCCGCGGCCAAAATATTTGCAGGTACGGCAATGCTGTAAGTGCCGCCGGTACGCACGCTGCCGCTATAGGTATGCCCATCAATAGTCAGGCTGATCGTATCGCCGACCGGTACATTGGCATTGACTGTACCGGTAATGTTAATGGGAGTTGCATTGGCTGCCTGTGCGCCATTGATAGTTGGGAAAGAATCAATAGTAACGGCGGGCTGGGCGGAAGCGCCCAGATGGGCATTGCCGGATAAAATCATCGGTGCGGTGCTGGTTTCTGCACCGGTGACGGACAGTGAACCGGTAGTGTAATTTTCCACCACGCGCAACAACTGCACAAAAGAATGCGTAGAGCCATCGTCGGCACCAGCGGTAAAACCGGCTGCTACCCCATCAAGTAATTCATTCAAATTGGCGTCAGAGGCAATCAGGGCTGCAATATCGGGCTGAGCCGTCATCAGCGCGGCGCTGTGTGCATCCGGAGCGTCGCTGGCAAACACGCTGGCGTCGAGGCTGAGGGTTTCATTTTCATGCACGATATAACTGGGGCCATGGGCAAAACCGATTTCTACGCTGGAGCCAACATCGGTCATCACGACATCGCCTTCATGCACCGGATCACCGAGATTGAGAGTGATTTTGCTGCCATCCGCGCGCAGAAGATAGGCGTGCCCCTGAAGTGCGCTGACTGTGCCGATGATGTTGCCCGCTACGATGCCTGAATTTGCCATGGTTAAACCTCACGCCATTAAATAGATGTGGCGACACTGTAACAGTGGCAATAGGAGTGGGATAGTGTACTGAAGTACAGGTAGCTTACGGGCTGACCGGTATCAGGTGCCCAATGCACGCATTTTCAGCGCCAGTTGCAGACGATCCTGAACCTGCAGTTTGACAAACAGGCCGCTGACATGGGCTTTGACGGTACGTTCGGTAATAGCGAGAGCACGTGCGACTTCCTTGTTGCTCGCTCCGCTGGCAATCAGTCTGGCTACCTGGAGTTCCCGGTTGGTCAGTTGCGAGCGCCATTGAGGATTTTCCGCCGGAGCGGGTGCGGGCAGACGATCAACCCCACCCAGAATGCGCGCCATTAACGCCACTCCTACCCACAGACCGCCTTGTCCGATAACAGTGGCTACCTGTTGCAGGGTTGCGCTGTTGGCGTGACTGTTGCAATAGCCGCGCGCACCGGCAAAAAATGCCTGCATGCCTTCTTCATCATTGGGGGTGTCACTTAACACGACCAGCAAAGCATTACCCGGTTGCAGCTGGCGGATTTGTTCTGCCGCAGTCAGATCGTGACGCAGACGCAGCCAGATAACATCGGCTGCTGGAGGCTGCTGAACGCGGGTTGCCACCTGTGCCATGGCAAACGCCTGCTGCCAGTGCGGCAGCATTCTGGCATTGGCCGTGATGAAAAGGTGGCTGGTCATGGTCAACGTTCGGTCATGGCGGCCTGTTTGGCCCTTAATACTGGTTTGAGCAGGTACGAGAGTATGCTTTTTCGGCCGGTAATAATATCGACTTCAGCGACCATGCCCGGGATGATAGGTAAGTTGCTGCCCAAAGCCGATTTGGCGGTGCTGACTCTGACGGTATAAAACGTATTGCCGTGATCATCGGTGACTGAATCGGCGCCAATTAATTCCAGCGTGGCATCGAGTCCGCCGTAGATGGAAAAATCATAGGCAGTAAATTTCACGATAGCTTTTTGTCCCTGGCGTAAAAAGGCAATATCGCGCGGCTGAACTTTGGCTTCCAGCACCAGACGCCCCTCACTGGGCACAATTTCGACAATATCGCGCCCGGGCTGAACTACGCCGCCCACGGTATTGATCAGCAGGCGCTTGACCTTGCCCTTGACCGGCGAGCGGATTGACGATTGTTTGACCTTGTCGCTCAGGCTGGCGCTCGACTGGGTCAGGGCGTTGAGTTTGGCCATGGTTTCGGAAAATTCCTTACTGGCCAGATTGCGGTAATTTAATTCTACTTCCTGAATTTTACGTTCACCCTCATTGACGGCCGCGCGTACCCGGGATATCTGCGAGCTGGCAATGTCGCGTTCACTGTGATAACGGTCGACATCGCGTTGCAGTCGCAGTAAATCCATTTCCGAAACAGCGCCGGAACTTAACAACGGCTTGGTGACAGTGAGTTCCTGCAGCGACGATTCATACGCTTGGGCACTCTGGTTTTGTTTGGCTATCGCTTCAGCCAACTCGTGCTGACGCTGAGTCAGTTCCTGACGCGCAATCAGAATTTGCGTTTGAATTTCACTGTTGGCACTGTTGTAAAGCTGCCGTTCCTGTTCTACCGTGGTTGGATCTTCCGCCAGCGCCTCGGCTGGCGGGGTAAAGGGTTTGCCTTCGCGTAAGGCTTGCAGGCGCGCTGCTTTGGCAGAAAGCGATAAATATTCCGAACGATTTTCCCGCACCGAGGCTTCAAAGCGGGTCGAGTCTACCTGCAGCAGCACCTGACCGGAAGTGACAGAGTCCCCTTCTTTGACCAGAATTTGCGACACGATCCCGCCATCCAGACTTTGCAGTACCTGCAACTGCTGAGAGGGAATCACTTTGCCGTCACCGCGGGTTATTTCGTCAATATCTACCAGCCCGGCCCAAAGAATAAATAACACAAAAGAGGCCAGCAGGGCGCGCAACAATACCCGCGCACGCAATGGTTCCTGCTCCAGAATCACCCGGTCAGCGTCCTGCATGAAATCCGGATCAGGCGTGACGGCAGTGTCGTTCCAGCGATCCAGAAAAGGCGCCAGATACACATCCACACGCATCCGGATGGCTTCCATGATTCGCAACAGCGAACGGCCGAAACGTCGTGCCAGTGCCAGTGGGCGAATCATTTGGCCCTCGCAATCTGGCCGGACTGCAGTGCGGCAATGACACTGTCTTTGGGGCCATCGGCAACAATCTGGCCGCCATCGAGGACGATAATCCGCTCGGCCAGTTCCATCAGGCTGGATCGGTGCGTGACGATAATCATGGTTTTATGTAGTCCGAACTGACGGATACGGTCCTTGAGCTGGGTCTCGGAAATATAATCCATGGAACTAGTCGGCTCATCGAGCAGCATGATAGGGGGATCGAGCAAGACTGAACGGGCAATCGCAATACTCTGGCGCTGACCGCCAGAGAGCGATTCACCGCGCTCACCAACGACCATGTCAAACCCTTCCGGATGGCTGTTAACGAAATCAGTTAATCCCGCCAGTTCGGCCGCAGCCACCATTGCACGGTCATCGGCGTAAGGTGCCCGGATGGCGATGTTTTCGCGCAGGGTGCCATAAAACAGCGTCGATTCCTGCGCCACATAGCCCAGAGAGCGGCGCAGATCCGCCGGATCAAGCTGGCGCAGATCGATCCCGTCAAGCAGCACGGCGCCGCTCGTGGGTACATAAAGACCAAGGATGAGTTTTTGCAGCGTCGATTTTCCCGAACCGACCCGACCGATGATGGCCACATGTTCACCTGGCTTGATGCTGAAATTGATGCCGCGTAAAACCTGTTCATCGCGTCCCGGATAATTGAACTGCACATCTTTGAATTCAATATGACCAAGGATTTCCGGCCGGTGAACAAAGGCGGCGGCATCACTGCGTTCATTGGGCGTATTCATCACGATTTCCAGCGACTTCATTGAATTTTTGGCGTTTTCAAACTGCAGCAGCAAGCCGACTACCGCACCTAGTGGCGCCATGGCACGCCCGGCCAGCATGGTGGCGGCAATCAGGCCGCCCATGGTGAGTTGGCGTTCATGAATCAAATACACCCCGGCGACGACGATAGCGACGTTGACGAATTGCTGAATCGCCGATGCTCCGTTCATGCTGGAGGCTGACAGTAGTCGCAGTTGTGCGCTGACCCGGGCCAGGAATGCCGTGGTTTTTTCCCACTTGGCCTGCATCTGGCTTTCGGCACCATTGGCCTTGATGGTTTCGAGTGCCGTCAGACTCTCCACCAGTGTGGCATTGCGCAGCGCCGAGGCACGGAAAGTGGTTTCGGATAATTCGCGCATCCGATGCTGAATAATGTAGCTGTACAGAATCACGGCCAGAATGCCGATGACAGGCAAAAATACCAGCGGCCAGGAAATCCAGGCAATCACCAGTAAAAATAATGCAGCAAACGGCAAGTCGATGAGGGTGGTGACGGTAGCCGAAGCGATAAAGTCGCGCACCACTTCAAATGAACGCAGGTTGGCAGAAAAAGCCCCTACCGAGGCGGGACGCTGCGACAGACGCATACCCAGTACCCGTTCCATGATCAGACTGGATAATTTTAAATCGATGCGTGCACTGGCCAGATCGACAAAATGACCGCGCAAAATGCGCACCACAAAATCGAGCAGTAGCACCAGGCCCATCCCGACGGCAAACACCCACAGAGTTTCCTGAGCAAAATTGGGAACCACCCGGTCATACACATTCATGGAAAACAGCGGCATGGCCAGGCCAAAAATATTAATCAGTAAGGCGGCGGCCAAAATATCTTTAAATAACGAAGTCTGTTCCAGAATTGCACCCCAAAACCAGTGCTTGTGGGCGGTGACGGCCACGGGTGGTGTGCGATTGTCAAAACGAAAGCGCGGACGTGAAAACAGGGTGATGCCGATATATTTTTCCTGTAATTGTTCGCGGGTTAAAAACACTTCACCCTGGCCGGCATCCGGAAACAACAATTTGGCATTGCCGGTCACGCTGTTCCAGTTTAATAATACACAGGCCTGATTGTCCTTGAGCAGCAAGATCGCTGGTAGCAAAGCGTCATCAATTTTAGTCAGTTCTCGTCGCACCACCCTGGCAGAAAAACCGGCATGTGAGGCGGCTCGGGCAAACAGCGCCGGCGTTAAACCCTGGCGAGATAAAGGCAGGCCTGCGCTCAGAGCCGCGCGGGTACTTGGCCGGCCATAAATGCGGGTAAGCTCTACCAGACAGTCAAGCAATGGATCGGTATGCAACTGATCTTCAGGTAAATCCATGTCAGCCGCTGTTACAAACTTGGGCGGAACTTCTGCCGCCGGGATGGGATTCGAACCCGGCGGTGGAGAATGGTCGTTCGGTGTCATGTGTTTTCCGGTGTTATAGCAGGAGAGCGAGCCGTCTCGCCATGGTTGATTGTATCAATATAGCGCAAAACACCTATTTTTAACATTCACTTCAGCGCGGTTCCGGAGTTTCACTGGTAATGAGCCAGATGCCATTAACCTTTTCCCATTCCAGGGTTTTTTCAACCACGTCGTTATAAATATCGCTGTGATAAATCTGGTGAAAGCGAGTAACAGCATGGGTGGCATCTTTTAATTCTGCGTGGATGTTCTCCACAGCCAGAGTGATGAGTTTCTTCTCCGAGATCCGCTGCTTGCGCCATTTTACCCAGTTGTCATGGGAAGTATCGTGATTAGGCCGGAAAAAATCGGCATAGCAATGCAGATAGGCCGGAATATCTCGCGCCACCCAGGATTGTCGCCACAGATTCACCGCCATTACTAACGCCTGTTCGGTCTGCCGGTTGATGTTACCTGCCACAGGCGTGAGCGATTCTGTGGTCGGAGTCACCACCGCAGTCAATCCGGGTTCTGCCGGAGTAGTCGCACTATTGGCAACCGGGGCAGCATCTTTTAGCAGATTTACCGCGCGCAAATCCAATTCTTCCTTGTTGGTGACATAAGTCTCGGGCGCTTCTACCGGACAGTTGCCAGCCTGACCTTCTTCATCGTTATCGAATTTTGGCAGTGAACCGGCATCTGGCCGGGTCAGACCCAGAGCTTTAAATAAATTGCCCATGCCAGCCTGCATACGCGCATAAGTAATTTGCTGATCGTACTGCGCTTCCACATAGGAGCGTCGTGCCTGAAACAATTCGTTTTCAGTGTCGAGCAGATCGAGCAGCGTCCGTTGACCGATATTGAATTGCTGACGATATGCATCGCGGGCTTTTTCTATTGACAGCTGATGCTGATCCAGATAGCCGAGTAATTCAATAATTTTGTGATTGTCGTTGTAACTGATTTCCAGATTTTGACGCAAATCGCGGCAAACCTTGTCGCGGTAATCGCGGGTAGCATTAATTTGATCGGCCAGTTGATGCAGTTTGGCGCGGTCACTGAAACCGTTAAACAAATTCCAGCTCAGCACCACTTGCGCGGTCTTGTCATTACTTTCACCGACTTCGCTATTGATGTTAGTCCCATGCTGGCCATTTAAGCGTACATCCACCCTAGGTTGAAAGGCGCTGCGACGTCCATGTGATTCACTGTTGGTGGCGCGGATATTTTCTATCGCCGCCAGAATGGCCGGATTGCTGGAATTGGAAATGCGGATCGCGCTGCCGAGTTCGGCCGGCAGGCCAGCATTGAGGCCGGTTGGTTCATCCATGAGTTTGGCCGGACGTTTGCCGACCAGCCGCTGAAAGCGTGCGCTGACATCGTGCAAATTGGACGTTTCGGTTAATAAATTGGCTTCGGCTACCGCAAGTCGTCCGGCTGACTGCTCCAGATCCACGCGGCGACCAACACCCGCTTTGGCCTTGCTTTGCAACTGATTGTAAAGCGCCCGGTGCTGGACATAATTTTCTTCTGCCAGCGCAACCAGTTTGCGATAGCGCAGCACATCAAAGTGCGCCCGGACCACTTCCAGGGTGGTGGTTTCTGTCACGTCGTAGAGTTCATAAAGACGCACCAGCCGATTGTGATCGAGCCGATCGACATCGTTGCTGGTGGCAAAACCGTCGTACAGCATCTGGGTCAGGGTGATCGACTGCGAATGTGAATTGTAGTTATTCTTTAATAATGGATCATTGTGCATTTCAAAGGCACTGCCGGCCTGAACATCCACTTTGGGTAAATAGCCCCCCGCAGCCACATCGCGTTCGCCGTTGGCGGCCTCAAAGGTATGCCATTTCAGCTGCACTTCCGGATTGGTCAACACGGCGTCCTGGGCAGAATCTTTCAACGTCTGCACTTGTGCAAGAGCGAATAGGGGAAGGAAATTTAACAGCAACACAATTTTTCTGTTCAGCATATGCACATTCTGTCCATCTAATTAAAAAAGGGAGCTTAATAAACAATTAACTAAGTATCTGAACGCTGGAAAAAAATAACCTTGAAATGTAAGCGTTGTAACATTTTCGCACAGATTTTCATTGATTTGATAGCAATGCTACTTACGTGATACTAAATTGTACACATTTAAGTAAATAGCTGTTGTTTTTATTTTATGTTTTAAAGGAATTATTTGCCGGAGCAGCATTCCGGTAAACTAGTTCAGCAAAATAAATAAATAGCACTAAAATTCTTAGTACCTATTTAAAGTGCTCATGAGTAAATACCCTGATGAATCGACCAGCCCCTATTGTTGTTTCATCCCTGCTGATGATACTGGTCATGCTGCTCAATCTCGGACTGCAATCCTGGCAATTGGCCTATGGGGTGAATTTGACACAATTGCAGTTGAGTTATAAAAAATTGGGTGGGCAAGTTCAAGTGTTGCAGGATTGGCAAAATTTATTGATCCATGCCAAAGATCAGCCTGTCAACGAGCAACTCAGATCGGTGAATGAATTCTTTAACCGCTATCTGGTTTATGGTGAAGATATTGATGTCTGGGGACAGGCAGATTATTGGGCTACACCCATGCAATCTCTGGCTAAGGGTAAAGGCGATTGTGTTGCGTATGTGATTTCCAAATACTTTGCCTTGCGTGAATTAAATGTTCCAGAAAAGCAACTTCGTCTAATATACGTCAAAGCACGCATAGGCCGGCTAGATAGTCCGATACAACAGGCTCACATGATTCTGGCCTATTACCCCACGCCGGATGATGAGCCGTTAATTCTGGATAATCTGATTACCGATATACGTCCGGCGTCGCGGCGGCCGGATTTGCAGCCGGTCTTCAGCTTTAACAGCGAAGGGGTGTTTGTTGCGGTTGCAGGCAGTTCCGCGGTCGGACCCGGCGGAGTAGGGCGACTGTCGCGCTGGGCCGATGTCTTGCAAAGAGCACACACAGAAGGTTTTTAAATTAATTAGCGGCCAGAGGAAATTCTATGTCCATGTATCGCCAGATATGGCTTTCATTACTGTTGACGGCAGCGTTATGCTTAGCTGGCGGGCTGCTGGCCTCCACCTTGAGTGCGCGCGGTTATCTGGAAGACCAGTTGCGCATGAAAAATGCCGATAACGCGTCCACGCTGGCCTTGTCGCTCAGTCAGCATCAAGGCGATCCGGTGGAAATTGGACTCGCAGTGGCGGCCATGTTTGATAACGGTCACTATGAACTCATCCGGGTGGTTGATCAGCATGGGCGCGAAGTCGCCGTGCGTCAATCTACCTCGGTCATTGTAGACGCACCACGCTGGTTTGTGAATGCGGTACCGATTTCCTCGGTCCCCGGCCAGGCATTGATCAGTAACGGCTGGAATCAGGCTGGCACAGTCACCATCGTCAGTAATACCCGTTTTGCGTATAAAACCCTGTGGGAATCCACCATGGCGATGGTTGCAGCACTGTTGCTCAGCAGTCTGCTGGGTGGCTGGCTGGGAACGCTGGTGCTGCGTCGACTGAAAAAAACGGTTGACCAGGTGATTGCTCAGGCGCAAGCCATTACTGAACATCATTTTATTACCACGCCAGAATCCAACGTACCCGAATTGCGCCACCTGACGTCGGCCATGAATAAAACCGTGTTGTTGCTCAAAAAAATGTTTGCCGAAGAAGCCCTGCGCCTCGAGCAGGTGCGACTCGAAGCCAATTCCGATGCGCTCACCGGACTGGCCAACCGCAGTTATTTTATGGGCCAACTGCAGGCAGCGTTTGAAATGGAAGATTCCTATTCAGGCGCGCTGCTTATCATTCGTGTTGCCAATCTGGCGGAAGTTAATAAACGCCTTGGCCGGACAGAAACCGATGCCTTGCTGAAAAATGTCGCGGCTACCTTAAATAAATTTGTTGCGCGCGTGCCCAACAGCCTGGCAGCGCGTCTCAATGGCGCCGATTTTGGACTGTTGTTGCCGCTCACTGAGCCGCATCCGCTGGCCGATGAAGTGCTCGATGCAGTCATTGCCGCCACCTCCGCTTATATACAGCGCGATTCGTTGGCCTTTATTGGTGCCGGTAAATTCAGTTATGGCTTGAATCTGGCTAACCTGATGACTCAGGTGGATGCCGCACTGGCCGCCGCCGAAGCGCAGGGCATGAGTTGTATTCGCGACGCCAGCACGGTGCTCAGTGAAGATGCTCCACGCAGCAATGAGCAATGGTTGCGACTGATATATCACGCCATCGAAAACCGCGAAACCAAACTTGGCGCCTTTCCGGTCACCGATTTTAGCCAGCAACTAATCCACAGTGAGTGTCCCTTGCGCATGCGTTTTGGTCAGGAATGGTTGCCGGCAGGGCAATTTTTACCGGTAGCAGAAAAACTCGGACTCAGCTCCACCCTTGACACCATTGCCGTCACCATGGGAATTGAGGAATTGAATACGCACCGCGAAATTGCCGGTCTGGCGATCAATCTGTCCGCCCGTTCTCTGGAAGATGCTACTTTCTGTGACTATATTCGCACCATCTTGCTGGCCAATCCGAAGGCCAGTCGGCGCCTGTGGATCGAATTCCCTGAATATGGCGCCTATGCCCATCTGGCAGCGTTTAAAGAATTCTGCCGTCAGATCAAGTCAACTGGTTGTCGTATTGGGTTGGAGCATTTTGGTCGCCAATTCAGTCAAATCGGTTTGCTGCAGGAAATTGAACTCGATTATCTTAAAGTCGATGCCAGTTTCATTCGCCATATCCATCAAAACCCCGGTAATCAATTGTTTTTGAAAGGATTGATCAGTATCGGCCATCATCTGGGGATGCAGATTTTCGCCGAGGGTGTGACGCAGGCGGATGAATTAAACACCCTTGCCGAACTCGGTTTTGATGGCGCGACCGGTCCGGGGGTCAAAATCGCTTCGTTTGAAAATAAAAATTAATATAATAATAACCATTGCCAACTTGTTGACGAAAAATGAAGTTTGTTCAAAATTGAGAGCAATTCTGCTTATTTTCTTGTAGAATACGCCGCTGGAGTTAAAATGCCGCAGGCGGAAATTTGGGCGACTGAGTCGCCTTTGTTTTTTCTGCGCATTGCATAACAAGTATGCACAAACCCGCGAGGATGGCGAAATTGGTAGACGCACCAGGTTTAGGTCCTGACGCCAGTAATGGTGTGGGGGTTCGAGTCCCCCTTCTCGCACCACAGACAATTTTTATTTGGACGATTACATGGCAACTGCTGTCGAAACATTGGGTAAATTGGAACGCCGTCTGACTATCGCTGTGCCATTGGCAGACGTGCGCGTAGAAGTTGAAAAACGCTTGAAAGTACGTGCCCGTACAGCGAAAGCACCAGGCTTCCGGCCAGGTAAAGTTCCTATGAAAATGGTTGCCGCACAATACGGCTATCAGGTAGAGACCGAAGTGCTCAACGATCAGGTCGGACGCGCTTTTGGTGCTGCTGCCAATGAAAATAAATTACGCGTGGCCGGTTATCCGAACATCGTACCGAAAGAAGGCGCTGCCCCTGAAGGTCAGGTACAGTTTGAAGCTACTTTCGAAATTTATCCGGAAATCAGTATTGGCGACTTGACTACTGCTGAAGTGACTCAGGTTAAAACCGTGGTCAGCGATGTGGAAATCGATAAAACCATCGATATCCTGCGCAAGCAACGCGTACATTTCCACGTAAAAGGCCAGGCCGGTGAACACGGTGATGGCGGAGCTGATCTGTCAGCGCAAAGCGGTGATCGTGCTACCGTTGATTTCGTCGGCACCATCGACGGCGTTGAATTCCAGGGCGGCAAGGCCCAAGCGTTTGAGTTTGTTTTGGGTGAAGGCCGTATGTTGCCAGAATTCGAAGCCGCCACCATCGGCCTTAAAGTCGGTGAATCCAAAGTATTTTCGATGGCTTTCCCAGCGGATTACCATGGTAAGGATGTGGCTGGTAAAACAGCTGAATTCACCCTGAAATTAGTGAATCTGGAATGGGCGCACTTGCCAGCAGTGGATGCTGAATTCGCTAAAATGCTCGGCGTTGAAGATGGCGATCTGGCTAAAATGCGTACCGACATCAAAGAAAATTTAGAGCGTGAAGTTGGCGGTCGTGTTAAATCACAAACTAAAAACAGCGTCATGGATGCCTTGTTGAAGATTTCCGAATTCGATGTGCCTAAAGTGCTCATCAATCAGGATTCAGAACGTCTGGCAGAAATGACCCGTCAGGACATGGAACAGCGCGGCATGAACGTCAAAGACGTTCCGTTCCCACTGGAAATGTTCCACGCACAGGCAGAACGCCGTGTGCGCCTGGGTCTGATTCTGGCAGAACTGGTCAAGACTAACAGCCTTAAAGCTACTTTTGAACAAGTTGAAGCGCAGGTTGCTGATTTTGCCAAGAGCTATGAAGATCCAAAACAGGTGATGCGTTATTATTTTAACGACAGAAATCGTCTGGCTGAAGTGGAAGCCCTTGTATTAGAAGAAAACGTCGTCAACTTCGTGCTTGGAAAAGCAAAAGTAAGCGATAAAGTCGTTTCTTTTGATGATTTGATGGGTAATCAAGCTCAGGCATAATTGAGCACACCTCTAACCAGCAAGGAAAACACATGACAAGCTTGATACAAAATTCAGCACTGAATACAGAAATGCTCGGTATGGTGCCGATGGTCATTGAGCAAAGTGGCCGTGGTGAACGTTCATATGACATTTACTCACGTCTGTTAAAAGAGCGTGTGATTTTCCTCGTTGGCCCGGTTAATGACCATACCGCCAATCTGGTGGTGGCGCAGTTGTTGTTTCTGGAAAGCGAAAATCCGGACAAGGATATTTCGTTTTACATTAACTCACCTGGTGGTTCGGTCTCTGCCGGTATGGCGATTTACGACACCATGAATTTCATCAAACCCGATATCTCGACACTGTGTACCGGTATGGCCGCCTCAATGGGTGCCTTCCTGTTGTCCGCGGGTGCCAAGGGCAAGCGATTTTCGCTGCCGAACTCCCGCATCATGATTCATCAACCTTTGGGTGGTGCTCAGGGTCAGGCGTCCGACATTGAAATTCAGGCCCGTGAAATTTTGTATTTGCGTGAACGCCTCAATGGCATGTTGGCCACACATACCGGTAAAACGGCAGAGCAAATCGGTAAAGACACTGACCGCGACAATTTCATGTCCGCGGAAGAAGCAGTAGAATATGGCTTAATTGACAAAGTCATGACTCATCGGCTGTAACATTTTCGCCTCTTAAAAACGCCCGTTGGGCGTTTTTTTGTTTTTTGAATTGTTATTTCTCGTATTTCTGATTACCACAGGTAATATTCATACTGTTCCCGATGACGAACCCGGTAATTACAGGTAATATCAAATCCATTCTCACCTTTAAACTGTATCATGTCAGATAAAAAATCATCCAATGGTGAAAAGTTGCTCTATTGCTCATTTTGTGGCAAGAGTCAACACGAAGTAAAAAAACTCATTGCCGGTCCTTCGGTATTCATTTGCGATGAGTGTATTGATCTGTGTAACGATATCATTCGTGATGAAATTTCCAGCATTGAAACCATCGGTAGCAACAAAGCTGATTTGCCGACGCCGGCAGAAATCTGCGAGTTGCTCAATCAATACGTCATCGGACAGGTAACGGCCAAACGGATTTTGTCGGTAGCGGTTTATAACCATTACAAGCGTCTGAAATATCTGGGTAAAAAAGACGACGTTGAACTGGCAAAAAGCAATATTCTGTTGGTCGGCCCTACTGGTTCGGGTAAAACCCTGCTGGCACAAACGCTGGCGCGCATGCTCAATGTGCCGTTTGTGATTGCCGACGCCACCACACTGACCGAAGCGGGTTATGTGGGTGAAGACGTGGAAAACATCATTCAGAAATTACTGCAAAACTGTAATTACGATGTTGAAAAAGCACAAAAAGGCATCGTCTATATCGATGAAATCGACAAGATTTCACGCAAGTCGGATAATCCGTCCATTACCCGTGATGTGTCCGGTGAAGGCGTGCAGCAAGCATTGCTCAAACTCATCGAAGGCACCATGGCTTCCGTGCCACCTCAGGGCGGGCGCAAGCATCCGAACCAGGATTTCGTGCAGATCGATACCACCAACATCATGTTTATCTGTGGTGGTGCGTTTGACGGCTTAACCAAACTGATCGCTAACCGTTCTGAAAAAGGCGGAATTGGTTTTTCTGCCAGCGTCAAGAGCAAAGAAGAAGCCGCGTCCAACCAGCATCTGCAGGAAGTCGAACCGGAAGATCTGATCAAGTTTGGTTTGATTCCGGAACTCGTCGGCCGTTTGCCGGTAGTGGCGACCTTAAACGAACTCGATGAAGAAGCGCTGATTCAAATTCTGGTTGAGCCGAAAAATGCCCTGATCAAACAATACGCCAAGTTACTGGAAATGGAAGGCGCAGAACTCGAAATCCGTCCATCCGCCTTGCATGCGATTGCCAAAAAAGCCATTGCACGTAAAGCTGGTGCGCGTGGTTTGCGTTCGATTCTTGAACATGCCTTGCTCGACGTTATGTACGATTTGCCAAGTGAAGCCGATGTATCCAAAGTCGTGATTGATGAAAACACGATCAATAATGGCGCCAAGCCATTGTTGATTTACCATGATAAAGCCAAAGCGTCAGGTGAAAACTGATTTTTGTGCGGAAAAGATGGCAGGTACTTAAGATAAAACCTACAATCAATCCATGTCAGGTCGAAAAGCCACCTCGGGTTGATCTCGGGAGTGGCTTTTGTTTTATCTGTGCATTGCCATATCATGATAATTTTTAATAAGGACTTGAGATTTACCAATCCGTGCCAACATGTTGTTGAGAGTTAATTAAAATAAGGCAAACCATGACGACGACAATCAGTACCGAATATACCCAGTTGCCATTGTTACCTTTGCGGGATGTGGTTGTATTTCCGCATATGGTGATTCCACTTTTTGTGGGGCGCCCAAAATCCATCAAGGCACTTGAAGTCGCCATGGAGCAAGGTAAAAGTATTTTGCTCGCGGCCCAAAAAGCTGCTGCCAAAGACGAACCTTCGGCCGACGACATTTATGAAATCGGTTGCGTTGCCAATATTCTGCAAATGCTCAAATTGCCGGACGGTACCGTTAAGGTACTCGTCGAAGGTGCACAGCGCGCCCGTATCAGTCAGGCGCGTGAAACTGACGGTTACTTCGTTGCCAATCTGATTCCGGTCGAAACCGAAATCAGCAATGACTCCGAAGTCGAAGCCATGCGCCGCGCCATCGTGCAGCAATTTGACCAATATGTAAAACTCAACAAAAAAATTCCACCTGAAATTCTGGCGTCCCTGTCCGGGATAGATGATGCTGGTCGTCTGGCCGATACCGTGGCAGCACAATTGCCGCTGAAGCTTGATCAGAAACAGGAAATTCTGGAAATTTTCAGCGTTGCCAAACGTCTGGAGCATTTGCTCGGGCAACTCGAAGGTGAACTCGATATCCTGCAGGTAGAAAAACGCATCCGCGGACGTGTCAAACGTCAGATGGAAAAATCTCAGCGTGAATACTATCTGAACGAACAGGTCAAAGCGATTCAGAAAGAATTGGGCGAAGGTGAAGAGGGCGCCGATCTGGAAGAAATCGACAAGCGCATTATTGCCGCCAAAATGCCGAAAGAAGCCAGAGATAAAGCCGTCAGCGAGTTGAAAAAACTCAAACTGATGTCGGCCATGTCGGCCGAAGCGACCGTGGTGCGCAACTATATCGACACCCTGATCAACCTGCCGTGGAAGAAAAAATCCAAGGTCACCAATGATTTGGCGAATGCGGAAAAAGTCCTCGACGCAGATCATTTCGGGCTGGAAAAAGTGAAGGAACGGGTACTCGAATATCTGGCCGTGCAACAGCGGGTGGATAAACTCAAGGCGCCGATTTTATGTTTCGTCGGACCTCCTGGCGTAGGTAAAACCTCGTTGGGTCAATCGATAGCGCGTGCAACCAACCGCAAGTTTGTGCGTATGGCCTTGGGTGGTGTACGTGATGAAGCCGAAATTCGCGGTCATCGCCGTACCTATATCGGTTCTATGCCGGGAAAAATTTTGCAAAGCCTGTCCAAGATTGGCGTGCGCAATCCTTTGTTCCTGCTCGATGAAGTCGACAAGATGGGTGCTGATTTCCGTGGCGATCCTTCGTCAGCCTTGCTCGAAGTGCTCGATCCGGAACAGAATCACACCTTTTCCGATCACTATCTGGAAGTCGATTTCGATTTGTCCGATGTGATGTTTGTGGCGACTTCCAACTCGTACAATATTCCGGCGGCGTTACTGGACCGGATGGAAGTTATTCGTCTGTCCGGATACACCGAAGATGAAAAGAGCAGCATCGCGCAGCGTTATTTGCTGCCTAAGCAAATCAAAAACAATGGTTTGAAAGAGGATGAAATTTCTCTGTCCGAGACCGCGATCCGCGACATCATTCGTTATTACACGCGTGAAGCCGGTGTGCGTTCACTCGAACGCGAAATTTCCAAAATCTGCCGCAAGGTGGTGAAGTTGCTGCTGCTGAAAAAACACGACAAAAAAGTCATGGTGACCTGCAAAAATCTGGATAAATATCTGGGTGTGCGTCGCTATGATTTTGGTATGGCAGTCAAAGACAATCAGGTGGGTCAGGTCGTTGGTCTGGCCTGGACTGAAGTTGGCGGTGATCTCTTGACTATCGAAGCGGTTTCCATGCCGGGTAAAGGCAATGTGATCCGTACCGGTACTTTGGGCGATGTGATGAAAGAATCGATTGAAGCCGCCCGCACGGTGGTGCGCAGCCGTTCACAACGTCTGGGTATCAAAGCCGATGTGTTTGAAAAAACCGATGTCCATATTCATGTGCCTGAAGGCGCAACACCTAAAGACGGTCCTTCTGCCGGTATCGCCATGACTACCGCGCTGGTGTCGATCTTTACCGGTATCCCGGTGCGGGCTGACGTTGCCATGACGGGTGAAATTACCCTGCGTGGTGAAGTCTTGCCGATTGGTGGTCTGAAAGAAAAACTGCTGGCAGCCCATCGCGGCGGTATTAAAACTGTCATCATTCCGGAAGAAAACGCCAAAGATCTGGCCGAGATTCCGGATAATGTGAAAAACAATCTGGAAATTATTCCGGTGCGCTGGATAGACCGGGTACTGGAAATTGCCCTCGAACGTGTGCCACAGGCGCTGGTGGAAGAAGAAGTTGTGGTGGCCACTGCCACACCGGCAACAACGGAAGTGGTTGATCCGGTGGTG
This sequence comes from uncultured Oxalobacteraceae bacterium, assembly GCA_903862415.1. Classification (GTDB taxonomy): domain Bacteria; phylum Pseudomonadota; class Gammaproteobacteria; order Burkholderiales; family Burkholderiaceae_D; genus Solimicrobium. Next base: position 18,657 of record CAIOYD010000041.1, read on the forward strand.
AAGCATTAAGCTTTAACGCTTAAGGCTGGAAAAACAATGCCGCTCATAGGTTTAATGAGCGGCATTGTTTTAACCACATGGTGTATTACGCCTGCGGCTAATGCACCCTACCAGTTGGCCAAACTTTTCATATGCATTCCGGGTTTTGTGCCTGAAAAGAATTTAATGGCAAAATTAATGCCAACTACGCACTAATCCGACGGCTAAGCCTTCAATTGCGAAATCTTCAGTGTCGACCGTAATCACGCTGTAATCGGGATTTTCTGGAAACAATTCAATCAGTGAGCCGGTTTTTTTGTAGCGTTTGACGGTGACTTCATCACCCAGTCGGGCAACCACGATCTGGCCATTGCTGGCCTGACTGGTTTTTTTGACCGCCAGTAAATCGCCTTCCAGAATGCCGACATCGCGCATCGACATGCCACGTACCTTGAGCAAATAATCCGGTTGCGCAGAAAACAGGCTGGGATCAACACTGTAGCTGGCTTCAATATGCTGTTCTGAGAGCATAGGTGAGCCGGCAGCGACCCTGCCTACCAGCGGCAGCGACAGCAGCGAGGACAGCAAGTGACGTTCTTGTGCACGTGGTTCGGTTTCACACAGGCGGATACCACGTGAGGTGCCAGGAGTGAGTTCAATCACTTTTTTACGTGCCAGCGCCTGTAAGTGCTCTTCTGCCGCATTGGCTGAACGGAAGCCTAATTCGGTGGCGATTTCTGCCCTTGTGGGTGGAAAGCCGGTATTTTGAATGGCATCACGAATCAGATTTAAAATCTGTTCCTGGCGGGGAGTAAGTTTTTGCATGGCTATCCTGCTGGGTTTATACGCAGTCTGTAATTTTATACAGTATTTCCATGTTTGCAAGTCATTTTTACTTTTTGTGGTAAAAAATAAATGTGGTCAAACCGTTGTTTGGATTCACAAGTTGACTTTGACAGAGTAGAAAGTAAGTTACACTATTTACCATAAGCAACATTGCCCAGTGCAACCGTTCTGCCCCAGTGCTCGCGCTGGTTTTGTGATTTCCTTTTTTCGTTGATATGGTCCTACACCCTTTTCGCAACTCAACCATTTTCGCCATTCTGGTGGTGTTTTTGTGTTTGTTGACTGGCCAGGTGCATGCGCAGTCAGTCACTGGCGCGGTGAGCTTTACCTATCGCTGTCAGGTTGCCAATGTGTTTCAGCCGGGCGGCAATGCGGGTTGGAGCGCCATGACAGAGGCAGCGCTGTTTATTCCTCCCAAAACACGTTGCTGGATCAGACTTTCAGTACAGCAGCCATTGCCCCAGGCGCAACTGGCTGACTATTATATTTTTCAGCGTTCTCCTTTAATTGACATCGTCCTGTTTGATGCTCAGGGTGGTGAAATCGTCAAAGCCAGTCACGACGGCAGCAGCCGTAACGCGATTGAAATTGGCCGACGGCTGATGCTGCCGCTGACCCGTTTGAATGATGGTCCACTGTATGTGCGCATTGATTCTTCCAATCCGACGTTCCAGGAGCGCGTGGTTAATAAAGGGTTCAGTTCCTTAGCTCCGGGCGTGAAGGCTCAACAGGGCATACTGATCACCACTATTTTTGCCGCAATCGTGTTGTTGACTTCGGCCATGTTTACCGCGGCCTTCGGGGTAGCATTGCGCGATCTGGGTTTTGGCATTTTTTCGCTCTACACCTTTGCTCTGGCAGTGACTCTGGTTGCCTGGGATCAGGTGAGTCTGCCGTTGATCGGAATTAATTACGGCTGGATCTGGCAGTTGTCGAATCCGATATCGATCTCCATGCTGTGCTGGCTGGCGATACGTTTTGGTAAATTTCATCTTCACAGTCTGTGGATATCGCGTGCACTTATTGTTGTGATGGCATTCAATTTGATGCTGTTTTTTTGGGCTTTGTTGTCTCTGGTTGGTGTGCCGCTGATGCCGATGCCCTTTGAACGGTTTGAGTTTGAAAACTGGCAGGATGTGGTGATGGATGTTCTGATTCTGCTCGGTGGCTGGCGCGGTTATCGGCGCGGCGAGCAGGATTGCCTGATGTTGGTGTTGAGCCTGACGCCGTCGCTGGTTTCCGATGTTGTCAATCGTTTCTGGGATCCGCTGATGGCGCCCTTGCTGCATGATACGCTAGGCCTGGTGTTGCCAGAGTGGCTCAATTCAACGATTCATTTCAATGGCTCGCTGTCGTGGATGTCGTTGCCGCTGGTGTTTTGTTTTGTGCTTGCGCGCCGTTCGATGCTGCTGCACATGACCTTGCTGGATGAGCGCAAACGACTCGAAGACCGGGTGTTGCATCGCACTCATGAACTGCATGTGGCCAATAAAGAACTAGAGCTGCTCGCTACCACCGATTCGCTCACCGGTCTTGGTAACCGGCGTTCAATGCTGGACTGGATCAGGCATGAAATCGAACGCTCGGCCCGCTCGCACAAGCCGCTGGCTCTGTGCATGATCGACGTGGATCACTTTAAGAAAATCAATGACACGCATGGACATCTCAGCGGTGACCGGGCCATTATTGCCATCGCCAGAACCTGTAATGAAACCATCCGTAAAATCGATATGGCGGCGCGTTTTGGTGGAGAAGAATTTGTTATTCTGATGCCGGAAACCGATCTGAACGAAGCCAGATTTGCCACCGAGCGACTGCGCGCGGCCATCGAAGCGTTAAGCATTTTTTCAGAAAGCCACCAGCCGTTTTCGATGACGATCAGTATCGGTGTAGCATTTTTTGATAACCACTGTGCTGATGACACCATGACCAAATTGTTGAACCGTGCCGATAAGGCGCTGTATCAAGCCAAAGTGGCAGGGCGCAATCAGGTGGTGTTCCACGATGGGGATGCGATCGTGACACCGGCGGAAGAGTTTGTGGTTTTTTGATGGCAAAGAAAAAATTGTCATATTGTTCTCATTAAGTCGCTTATATTCAACATATATCCACTTTTATCTGTTAATAATGTTTGCTATGGCAGACTTTTTAAAGTTGGGATATTTCTCCGCAAAAGAGTTGGGTGCCGCCTTTCATGCAGAGCGTAAAGCATTACAGCGCAGCCAGCAATGGGTGGCAGATCAATGCCGGTTTCGCAGGCAAACGATTGCTGATATTGAGAGTGGCAATAACGTAGAGCTGTATACATTGATGGCTGCGTTAAATGCCTTGGGCAAAGGCTTGTTGATTACCGATCGTCGGATTGCATTAGATCAGCTTGGAGCTCTGTTTCATGAAGACGAGTAAAGCATTAAAGGTATCTACCCCACAGGGTGAATCGAAAATTGCTCAAACAAATGTGTTGGTCAGGATTGTTCTTTGCCTGCTATTTACACTGGTCTTATTTCCCGCCGCACTTTTCGCCGCACCGCTTTTACGCTGCCAGATTTATCAGGGTGAAAATCAACGGGTTGTCGATTTTGTTCCGACGGCAGATCCCTATCATTCCGAGGCAGTCAACATCAATGGCCGATTCCGATTTAAAGCCATCGTTTTTGGTGATGCCCAACATGTTGATTACGTCAAAATTTACGTGTATGCCGAAAAAAAGCGCCAGCCTGTGCTGCTAAATCAAAGCACTTTTCCGGCACCCGTGAACTCGTCAGACGGGAGCTATTTTTCGCTTACCGGGAAAATTTTTGTGTATGAACCTCAATTGGAGCGTGAACTTCAGTATGGCTGTGCATTGCTGGAGGTGGCGCAATGAAGCTTGTGTACTTCGGCATGGTGATCGCTGCCTTGCAAGTAAATTATGGCATCACGACAGCACAGGCACAACCTGATGATGCTGCCGTTTCGATTGTTTTTGTCGGTGACATTATGCTGGCCGAAACGCCGGGTAAAGTCGTGCGCAGTGGACGCGACCCATTTGCCCCGATTGCCCCGATTCTTGATTCCGCTGATATTCGTGTCGGCAATCTGGAATGTGTTGTGGCTGGCAATGGAACTCCTGAGCCGGGAAAACCATATACTTTCAGGGCGCATCCTCGTACCCTGTCAGTGCTTAAGCGTCATTTTGATGCCTTGGTTTTGGCAAACAACCACTCCGGCGATTATGGTCCGGTCGCATTTGGTCAGATGCTGGATTTGCTTGATCAACACGGACTCGGCTACTTCGGCGGTGGACGCACATTAGCTCAGGCTCACAAACCACTCATCATCGAACGAAAAGGTTTGCGCATTGCCTTCTTGGGTTACGATGAATTTTTCCCCAGAAGTTTTGAGGCTGATGTGGATAAAGCTGGCATTGCCTGGAGTGAAGATGAACAGGTTCAATATGACATCAGGCACGCGCGCACGAATGATCACGCCGATTTAGTGATTCCAGTCATGCATTGGGGTGTGGAGCATGAACGCACCGCCAGCATACGTCAACGGCAATTGGCACGAATAATGATAGAGGCAGGGGCTGATGCCGTGATTGGCGGGCATCCGCACGTGACGCAGGATGTCGAACAATACCAAGGGAAACCGATTATATACAGCCTTGGAAATTTTTTGTTCGACGGCTTTTCCAGTGACGATAACAATACCGGCTGGATTTTGAAGATGGAACTTAATCATGCCGGTGTCATTGGCTGGCGGGTTATTTCTACCCACATTGATCATCAGGGAGTGCCGCATCCTCAAGTTGGCATTGATGATGCCTGTTGGTCTGAGGGGCAACATAAATTAGTCGCCTGCAAGTAAGAATGGATAAATTAACACTTCCTGTATGGCGCAATAAATCGTTTGAAAATGATGAAGCCAACTGTCTGCTAAGGTCTGGATTGTGCCCGTAAGCGATAATTGGCATCTTCGCGTAGGGTGTATTAGCTGCAGGCGTAATACACCATTAACCGTAATTTTCCACGTGGTGTATTACGCCCTGCGCGCTAATACACCCTACGCAATACAGGTGATTACTGATGCATTCCATGAATGCGGCGCTTAAAACTGTTCACTCTCACTCAGATAACGCCATTGCCCTTCGGGCAGATTGCCCAGTTTGACCCGGCCGATACGTACGCGTTTGAGGCCGATGACGGTCAGGCCGACGGCTTCGCACATGCGGCGGATCTGGCGTTTTTTGCCTTCTTTTAAAATGAAATTCAGCTGGTCATCATTTTGCCAGCGCACCTTGGCGTGGAGCAGGGCTTTGCCGTCGAGGCTTAAGCCGTGATTGAGTAATTTTAAATCAGCCTCCGGCAACCGTCCGCCTTTGCTGTAAGACACGCGCACCAGGTATTCTTTTTCTACCGAAGTATCCTGACCAATGAGATGCTTGGCGATGCGGCCATCCTGGGTCAGCACCAGCAAACCGGTGGAGTCAATGTCGAGCCGCCCGGCTGGCACCAGACTGCGTAACTGGGTGGGGTGAAAATGGATCGGCAGCTGATCCTGATCCCAGCGGTTTTCTACTTTGACCATGCAGATCGCCGGTTCATAGCCATCTTCAGCCTGACCACTGACATAGCCTACTGGTTTGTTGATGAGTATCGTGACGCGTTTGGATTGTTCGGCGGCGGCCTGACGTTCGATGGTGATTTTCTGATCGGGAAAAATTTTGGTACCCAGTTCGGAAATGACTTTGCCATCGACCCTGACCCAGCCGCGACTGATCCATTCATCCGCTTCGCGGCGCGAACACAGTCCCAGTTCAGACATACGTTTGGACAGGCGCAGGGTTTCAGTGTTGTTGGTATTCATAAGCTGTGTGGTTTCAGATGTTTAATGCATCCAGCAATTCCGTTTCCAGCTGGATTTGCATGCGTGCATTTTGCAATACCGCACCATCGACTAAGAAAACGTCTTCGACCCGTTCTCCCAGGGTCATGATTTTGGCGGTATGCAGATTGATTTTGTATTTGGCCAGTACCCGGGCAATCGAGTACAGCAGGCCGTTGCGGTCATTGGCGGTGACGGAGAGCAGATAATACTGGCCGCGGTCGTCTGGCTGCAATTCCACTGTGGGGACAATCGGGAACGTGCGTGACAGGCGTGACAGGCGTCCCTTGCCCGGTTGCGGCAATTCGGTCGGGGTGGTCAGCAGTTCGGTCAGTTCATGCTCGACCAGGCTGATGATGTCGCGATAGCTTTTGGAAAAGGCCGAGGCGGAAATCAGAAAGGTATCGAGCGCATAATTGTGCTGGGTAGTGTGGATTTTGGCGTCCAGAATGGAAAAACCCTTGGCATCAAAATAGCTGCAGATGCGCGCAAACAGATCTGGCTGATCCTGCAGATAGACCGCCACCTGCAGACCTTCGCCTATCGGTGCGGTGCGGCATTTGACCACCGGAATCGGGCTATTGACCTTGTCGTAAAACGCACGCGTCTGCCAGACGATATCGCTGGCGTCATTGCGCAGAAAATACACCACGTTGAGCTGCTTCCATAATTGCTGGTGGGCGTTTTCTGGCAGACCGTACAGGCGCAGGTTTTTCAGCGCTTCTTCCTGACGGTTTTTCAGTTCACGGTCGGGTGAAGGAATTTCACCGCCCAGGGAACGCAGCGTCATGTGATACAGATCTTCGAGTAACTTGGCTTTCCAGGCATTCCAGACCTTGGGGCTGGTGCCGCGAATGTCGGAGACGGTCAGCAAATACAGCGCCGTCAGATGACGCTCATCTTTGACGACGGCGGCAAAATGTTGGATCACATCCGGGTCAGACAAATCCTGTTTTTGTGCAACCTGTGACATCAGTAAATGATGTTCGACTAAAAATACCACCAGCTCGGTGTGTTCTTTGCTCATGCCGTGCTGACGGCAAAAGCGCCGCGCATCAGCGCGTCCGAGTTGCGAGTGGTCGCCGTTGCGACCTTTGGCGATGTCGTGAAACAGCGCCGCCACATACAGTACCCAATGTTGCGGGAAGTTGGCGATCAGCTGACTGCACAGTGGGTATTCATGTGCGTGTTCCGGCATGGTGTAGCGCCGCAGATTACGTACCACCATCAGAATGTGCTGGTCGACCGTGTACACATGAAACAGATCGTGCTGCATTTGTCCGATGATGCGGCGGAAATTGGGTAGATAACGTCCGAGCAGACTGAGTTGGTTCAGGCCGCGCAGGGTATGGGTGATGCCTTGTGGTGCCTGTAAAATCTGCAGGAACAACTGCTGGTTGACTGGATCGTGGCGGAATTTGCTGTTGATCTTAAAGCGTGCATGCCATAGCGCCCGCATAGTGGGGGCGGACAGGCCTTTTAATTCTGACTGCTGTGTCAGCAGTAAAAATACTTCCAGAATGGCCGATGGGCGCTCTTCAAACAGTTGCGCATTGATGGGTTCAATGAAACCATTGATTTCCTGAAAATCAGCGTTAATCGCCTGCGGCTTGCTCGCAGTGACAAAGATTTTGGCTTCGATATTTTGCAGCAGTATAGTGTTGAGCTGGGTGACGGCTTTGGCGGCCCAGTAATAACGCTGCATCAGATATTCACTGGCGCGGTGGGTGGCGGTGGAGGTGTAGCCAAAGGTTTCGGCAATCGGGTTCTGTACGTCAAACACCAGCCGGTCTTCACGCCGTTTGGTCAAAATGTGCAGACGGATACGAATATCTTTGAAGGCACGTTCATTGCGTTTGAGCTGGCGTGCTTCCGGTCCGGTAATGAGACCACGCGCGGCCAGTTCGGTCCAGGAATTGCCCAGGCCGGCGGCTTTGGAAATCCACAGAATGACTTGCAGATCGCGCAGTCCGCCAGGGCTTTCCTTGCAGTTGGGCTCCAGGCTGTAAGGAGTGTCTTCAAACTTGATATGGCGCTGACGCAATTCCAGCGTTTTGGCGCGGAAAAAGGTCTGCGGATTCATGGCTGCATTGTATTGTTCACGCAGGGCACGAAACAATTTGCGGCTGCCACTGATCAGACGGGCTTCCAGCAGACTGGTCTGAACAGTAATGTCAGCCGCGGATTCCTGCAGGCATTCATCCACCGTGCGGATGCTGTGACCAATTTCGAGCCCCAGATCCCAGAATTGCTGTACCAGGGTTTCGAGCTTGCCGCGCAGGGCATCGTCCGGTGGTTGGGACAGTAAGACCAATACATCTACGTCGGAATAGGGGAACAGTTCACCGCGGCCATAACCCCCAACAGCAATCAGGCTGGCATCGGCGGGCATGTGCAGCTCGCTCCACAGCTCAGTCAGCGCCACGTCGACGCTGTGGCACAGGTCGTGCAGCAGCGCTTCCGGGCGCTTTTTGTTTTGTGAAAACGCCGCAGTCAACATCTGGTGACGTGCGCGCAGTTGTTCTTTGAGCCTTTGTGCCAGAGGTTGCATAGGTGGTGAGCCGGTTATAATTTGGCAGCAATAAATTCGGGTGCTGGCGGCATGCCGGCGGAGGCGGTAAGGACTTCAAAACCCGTTTCCGTGACCAGCACGGTGTGTTCCCATTGTGCGGAGAGGCTGCGGTCGCGGGTTTTGATGGTCCAGCCATCGGACATTTCGCGGATTTCCTTGCGGCCGGCATTAATCATCGGTTCTACTGTGAAAATCATGCCTGGCAACATTTCGGCCAGGGTGCCGGGACGGCCATAGTGCAGAATTTGTGGTTCTTCATGAAAAATTTTGCCGATGCCATGGCCGCAGAATTCGCGCACCACGCTGTAACCGGCTTTTTCCGCGTGTTGCTGAATAATATAGCCGATGTCGCCGAGATGATTGCCCGGTTTAATTTTGGAAATGCCCAGCCACATGCATTCAAAGGTAATGTCGGAGAGACGTTTGGCCAGAATCGACGGTTCGCCGATCAAAAACATCCGGCTGGTGTCGCCGTGATAACCATCTTTGATGACGGTGATGTCAAGATTGACGGCGTCACCATTTTTAAGGATTTTGTCGCCGGGGATGCCGTGGCAGATCACATCATTGACCGAGGTGCAGATGGCTTTCGGATACGGGGTGTAGCCCGGCGGGCAGTAATTCAGTGGTGCCGGGATGGTGCCTTGTACGTTGATCATATATTCATGACACAAACGGTCGAGCTCACCCGTGCTCACGCCTGCTTTGACATACGGGGTGATGTAATCGAGTACTTCCGATCCGAGGCGGCCGGCAATGCGCATACCTTGAATATCTTCTGCTGTTTTAATCGAGATGGCGCTCATAATGGGGTCTGATGGTAAAATTTTAATGGAAATGTTGGCAATAATCATGCCTAATCCGAAATTATAGTCGATCGCAGCCTGCTCGGCAGAAACAATCGAAGAGGGGTATCGGTCTGGTCTGGTGGCGTTGATCAGGCAGGCTCACAGGTTTCACTTGAGTTTTCAGGCTATTCTGGTGTAGAATTCTGCGCTGACTCATGGAACGTCCGTGAGCTCACTTGTTTGTTGTAAATTTGAAATCGCGAATCCGGTCATAAAAGGGTGCTCTTTTAGAGTCACTGACTGGATTCCAGACCCAACCCTGGAGAAAATTATGTCAGTAACTATGCGTGATATGTTAGAAGCCGGTGTCCATTTCGGTCATCAAACCCGTTTCTGGAACCCAAAAATGGCACCGTTCATTTTTGGTCACCGCAACAAGATTCACATCATCAACCTGGAAAAAACCATGGGTTTGTACCAGGAAGCGATGAAATTCATTCGTCAGACTTCCGCTAACCGCGGCACTATCCTGATGGTTGGCACTAAACGTCAAGCCCGTGAACTGATTGCTGCTGAAGCGCAACGCGCCGGCATGCCTTTCGTTGATCAACGCTGGTTGGGCGGTATGCTGACTAACTTCAAAACAGTTAAAACTTCGATCAAGCGTCTGAAAGACATGGAAGCCATGGTTCAGGAAGGTACAGTTGAGAAGCTGAGCAAAAAAGAAGGCCTGATGTTTGAACGCGAAATGGTTAAGCTGCAAAAAGCCATTGGCGGTATTAAAGACATGGGCGGCGTTCCTGATGCTATTTTTGTGGTTGACGTTGGTTACCATAAAGGCGCTATCACTGAAGCCGCCAAACTGGGTATTCCAGTAATTGGTGTTGTTGATACCAATCACTCCCCGGACGGCGTACAGTTCATCATTCCTGGTAATGATGATTCATCCAAAGCAATTGCTTTGTATGCTCGTGGCGTGGCTGATGCCATCCTCGAAGGTCGTGCCAATGCATTGAACGAAGTAGTTGAAGCCGTTAAAGCCGGCAGCGATGATTTCGTTGAAGTCAGCGAGCAGGCATAAGCTTCATCCTTACCTTGGATAGCTGATTAAAAAAGGGGCAGCTTGGCCCCTTTTTTTTAAGATGTTCAGATTCGTAAATTATTTATTTGTTCGCCTTTTTTAGGCACATGAAACAGGAGAGTTACATGGCAGCGATTACAGCAGCGATGGTAGGTGAATTGCGCGCAAAGACAGATGCGCCGATGATGGAATGCAAAAAAGCCCTGACGGAAGCCGAAGGCAATATGGAACGCGCTGAAGAAATTCTGCGTGTCAAACTGGGCGGTAAAGCCTCCAAAGCAGCTTCACGCGTTACCGCTGAAGGCGTCATCACTGCTCACGTTGCCGGTAATGTTGGTGCCTTGCTGGAAGTGAACTGTGAAACAGATTTCGTGACCAAGAATGATGAATTCCTGGCGCTGGCCAACGCCTGCGTAAAACTGGTGGCAGAACACAATCCTGCTGACATCGCTGCGCTGTCGGCATTGCCGCTTGGTGACTCCACTGTTGAAGGTGTCCGTGCTGCCCTGATCGGTCGTATCGGTGAAAACATGTCCCTGCGTCGTTTTGTGCGTTTTGAGTCCCCGGCCAAGCTGAGCACCTATCTGCACGGTACTCGCATCGGTGTGATCGTTGATTTCGATGCTGCCAATGAACAAGTTGGTAAAGACGTTGCCATGCATATCGCGGCGATGAAGCCAGTTTCCCTGTCGATTGATCAAGTTCCTGCCGAACTGATTGAAAAAGAACGTTCAGTAGCGACTCTGAAGGCCGCCGAATCTGGCAAGCCTGCTGATATCGCCACCAAAATGATTGAAGGTTCAGTACAGAAATTCCTCAAAGAAGTTTCTTTGCTCAATCAACCGTTCGTTAAAAACGACAAACAAACCATTGAACAGATGTTGAAGGCAGAATCTGCTGCCGTTAGCGCATTCAAGATGTTTATCGTTGGTGAAGGCATTGAGAAAAAACAGGACGATTTCGCTGCTGAAGTCGCTGCTCAGGTAGCTGCCGCACAAAAAGCTTAATGTTGTAACTGACATCAGGGATAAAACATCGATGGGTATGATGCGCATTTGCAGAGGGAAAACCAGCCAGGATGGATTTTGGCTGGCATCGATGATTTATTCATGAAGTAGCGCAGGCGGGCCATTAGGCCCGTTTTTTTTAATTGCTTTTATGCATTAAAGACTGGTCAGGCTATACAATGTGACAAGGTTGGACGGTGTTTGGATATCCAGAAGTTAACTCATAGCGGAGAAAAAATGTTGAAAAAATCAGCTTACAAACGCGTATTACTGAAACTTTCTGGCGAAGCTTTAATGGGCGATGATGCCTATGGAATTAATCGTGTGACGATAGAGCGCATGGTGGCCGATGTGGCTGAAATCAAGGCTCTGGGCGTTGAATTGGCCATCGTTATCGGTGGTGGTAATATTTTTCGCGGTGTGGCACCGGGCGCTCAGGGTATGGACCGGGCTACAGCGGATTATATGGGTATGCTGGCTACGGTTATGAATTCGCTGGCCTTGGCGGATGCAATGCGTCAGGCTGGCATTACCGCACGTGTGATGTCGGCGATTGCGATTGATCAGGTAGTCGAGCCGTACGTCAGGCCGAAGGCATTGCAGTATCTGGAAGAAGGCAAGGTAGTGGTGTTTGCGGCTGGAACCGGCAATCCGTTTTTTACCACCGATACCGCAGCAGCCTTGCGGGGTGCAGAAATCGGCGCAGAAATCGTCCTCAAGGCAACCAAGGTGGATGGTGTGTATTCAGCTGATCCGAATAAATATCCGGATGCGGTGCGTTATTCCACTATCAGTTTTGATGATGCGATTTCACGCCAGCTGCAGGTCATGGATGCAACGGCGTTTGCCCTGTGTCGTGACCGCAATTTACCGATCAAAGTATTTTCCATTGTCAAACCCGGCGCGTTAAAAAGCGTGATTCTGGGTGAAGATGAAGGTACTCTGGTCCATGTTTAACTGATAAATGAAGTAGGAGATACTTATGACTCTTGTCGAAGTGAGAAAAAACACTGAACTGCGTATGCAGAAATCGCTTGAAGCCCTCAGGGCAGATCTGGCCAAAGTACGTACTGGTCGCGCCCACGTGGGTATTCTGGATCATGTGCAGGTGGATTATTATGGCAATCCGACGTTGTTGTCACAGGTGGCGAATGTCACCCTGATTGATGCCCGTACCATCGGTGTGCAGCCGTGGGAAAAGAAAATGGTGGCCGTGGTTGAGAAGGCCATTCGTGACGCTGATCTGGGACTGAACCCGTCAACTCAGGGCGACCTGATTCGTGTGCCGACGCCGCCATTGACGGAAGAGCGTCGCAAGGAATTTGTCAAGCTGGTTAAAAACGAAGGCGAAGATGCCAAAATTGCCGTGCGCAACATTCGCCGCGATGCAAATGATGCCTTCAAAAAAATGCTCAAGGACAAAGAGTGTTCGGAAGACGATGAGCGTCGTGCGCAGGACGAGGTGCAAAAACTGACCGACAAGTTTGTTATCGAAGTCGATAAGCTGATCTCTGAAAAAGAAAAAGAACTGTTGACGGTATAATCAGTCGCGCAGGCTCCTCCTCATCAGTTGTTGAGGAGCGTTTTTTTCTTTATTTTGAATTGGTTTTTCATGGCAGATTTAAGCACTACTCAAACCATACCCAGTGTTGAGGCAATTCCTCAGCACATTGCCATCATCATGGATGGTAATGGGCGTTGGGCGACCAAGCGCTTTATGCCGCGCGTCGCCGGACATTCCAAGGGTGTGGAAGCTGTCCGTGTGATGGTCGAGGCCTGCATCGAGCAGGGAGTGCGTTATTTAACTCTGTTTGCGTTCAGCTCGGAAAACTGGCGTCGGCCGGAAGAAGAAGTGTCGATTCTGATGCGTCTGTTTATGATCGCACTGGATCGTGAAGTCAGTCGCATGCATAACAATGCTATCTGCCTTAAAGTGGTGGGGGATTTGTCGCGCTTTTCGGAAGAGTTGCAGCAAAAGATCCGTCAGGCGGAAATGCTGACAAAAGATAATACCCGACTGACAGTGACAATCTGTGCCAACTACGGGGGGCGCTGGGATGTGATTGAAGCGATGAATAAACTGCTCGCTGCCCGTCCCGGAATTGAGCAAATTTCCGAATCCGATTTAACCCCATATCTGTCGATGGCATACGCACCGGAGCCGGATCTGTTTATCCGCACCGGCGGTGAGCAGCGCATTTCCAATTTCCTGCTGTGGCAACTGGCGTATACCGAACTGTATTTCACGGAAACCTACTGGCCCGATTTTGGCCGTTCCGAACTGGCCAAAGCCATTCAATCGTATCAGCAACGCGAACGGCGTTTTGGCCGCACCAGCGCACAAGTGCTGGAAACCAAGAAAGCTTCTTAATGCTAAAGACCCGCATTCTCACCGCGCTGGTATTGCTGGCGCTTATCCTGCCGGTGTTATTTTTCGGCACTTCCCTGATGGTGGCGCTATTGTGCACGCTGTTTTTTGCCGCTGCCTGCTGGGAAGGGCTGCGTTTGTTTGGGCAGCGTTTATTGTTGCCCGCAGCACTGATCTGGAGCGTGATTTTTGTCTGGCTGGCGTTTGCCGGCAGTTTTTCACAATTGCTGCTGATCTGGTTTGTCTGTGTTCTGGCCTGGGTCACCCGCTTTGTACCGGCATTGAAATTCGGCTTGCCGACTACTGACAGTGCGGCTAACCGGATTTTAAGTGCGCTGTACATGGTGTCACTGCTGGCGTGTTTTTTGGCGATCATTAAGTTCCAGCAGCATTCAACCACCTATCTGTTATCGGTCATGCTCATCGTCTGGATTGCCGATGTTGGCGCGTATTTTTTTGGCAAAGCCTTTGGTCGCCGCAAACTGGCACCGACGATCTCTCCGGGAAAATCCTGGGAAGGTGCGCTTGGTGGTGGATTGGCAGTATTGGTGATCGGGGCGCTGAGTACCCACTTTGCCGCACTCGCCGACAGCTTTCCGGTGATGTTGCTGCAGCGCTGGGGTTGGCCGGGATTGTGCCTGATGTTAGTCTTGCTGACCGCCGCCAGTGTGGTCGGTGATCTGGTGGAGTCGCAATTAAAACGCCGTGCCCAGATGAAGGACAGCAGTCAGTTATTGCCGGGTCATGGTGGTGTGCTCGACCGGATTGATGCCTTGATTTCGGTTTTGCCGTTGGCCATGTTAATCGAACTTATCAGCCGCTCATGAAACAGACGATCACTATTCTGGGCTCAACCGGATCTATCGGCGTATCCACGCTCGACGTGATTGCCCGTCATCCTGAGCGTTATCAGGTACAGGCACTCACCGCCCACACCCGGGTGGTTGAACTGGCGCAGCAATGCCGTCAGTTCCAACCTCGCTATGCGGTGGTTGGTTCTGCTCACGCGGCTGCGCAACTGAAATTACTGCTCGTTGACATGGATGTTCGCGTGCTTTTTGGTGAGACTGCATTGTGTGATGTGGCGCGTGAAGCTGATGTGGTGATGGCCGCCATCGTTGGCGCTGCCGGACTCGCACCCACGCTGGCAGCGGCACAGGCCGGAAAAAAAGTGTTGCTGGCCAATAAAGAAGCACTGGTCATGTCGGGGCAGCTGTTCATGGATGCGGTGGCTCAAAATGGTGCCACGCTTCTGCCTATTGACAGCGAGCACAATGCTATTTTTCAATGTCTGCCACATGATTTCAAACCCGGATCGGGACAGCGTCAGGGGATCTCGAAAATTTTGCTGACGGCATCCGGCGGACCGTTTCTCCGACGTGAACTTTCGACCATGCATACGATTACGCCGCAGCAGGCGATTGCGCATCCGAACTGGGTCATGGGTAAAAAAATCTCGGTCGATTCGGCCACGATGATGAATAAAGGCCTCGAAGTCATTGAGGCGCACTGGCTGTTTGCCACTGCCGCCGACGATATTGAGGTGGTGATTCATCCGCAAAGCGTGATCCATTCAATGGTGTCGTATATCGATGGTTCGGTACTGGCACAACTCGGCAACCCGGATATGCGTACCCCGATTGCCTATGGCCTGGCCTGGCCGGAACGAATTGCTTCTGGTGTGGCGCAACTCGACATCACTAAAATCGCCCAGTTGCAATTTGAAGCGCCAGATTTTAAGCGTTTTCCCTGTCTGGCGCTGGCTTTTGAGGCATTGCGCGCTGGTGGCACGGCCCCCGCCATCATGAATGCTGCCAATGAAGTTGCGGTGCAGGCTTTTCTGGAGGAGCGCATCGGTTTTGTGCAGATTGCCGAACTCATCACCAGTGTGATGAATCAGGTCGCCAACCGTAAGGTGGAGGATTTGCAGGGTATTATGCAACAGGATGCTCTGGCACGTGCCGCGGCGCAGCAGTACATCAGCCAACAGGTTTAACTCAGTCCATGAATTTCATTCACACCCTACTGGCGTTTCTACTGGCGCTGGGTTTGCTCATTGTGTTCCATGAATTGGGGCATTACTGGGTGGCGCGACTGTGTAACGTCAAGGTGCTGCGCTTTTCTCTGGGGATGGGTAAGGTAATTTTTTCCCGCCGTTTCGGTGTCGATCAAACCGAATGGGTGATTTCGGCACTGCCGCTCGGTGGTTACGTCAAAATGCTGGATGTGCGTGAGCAGGGCAGTGATTCCATTCCGGCGGCCGACATGGCGCGCGAATTTACCAGTCAGTCAGTATGGAAACGGATTGCCATTGTGGCGGCTGGTCCGATCGCCAATTTTATTCTGGCGATTGCCTTGTTTGCTGTGCTGTACATGGTTGGTGTCCCGGAGCCGGTAAGTAAAATTCGCAGCCCGGAGCCGGCTACCCAGGCGTATATGGCCGGTTTGCGTGGTAATGTGCTCATTACCGCGGTCAATGACCGGCCGGTACAACTGTGGTCAGAATTGCACTGGGAAATGCTGCAGTGTGGCGTAGACCGACTGCCAGTCAGACTCACATTTGTTTCTGACCAACCCGGACATCTGGTACGTGAGGTGCAACTTTCGCTCTCTGCGTTATCGCCGCAGGATCTGGAAGGTAATTTTCTGGGCAAACTGGGACTTACTCTGGCACTCTCTCCGGCACGCCTGGGGCATGTGACCCCCGGCAGCGCCGCTGCCCGTGGCGGATTGCAGGAGGGGGATGTGGTCGGGGCAATCGACGATCAGCGGATAGTTGACAGTCTGGATCTGATTGCGATAGTGCGCGCATCTCCTGCTAAATTGCTGCAATTTCAGGTAAACAGGGGTGGAAAGATGCTGGCACTGGCGGTCACGCCTGATGCGGTTATTGACCATGAGGCCACTGTAGGCCGACTCAACGTTGAGGTGCACTCGGCACCAGAAATGCTGCAGCGACAATCGACGCTGCTTGTGGCGCTCGGACAGGCTGTGCAACGTACCTGGAGCAGCAGCGCGCTTACGCTGAAAATGATAGGGAAAATGCTGCTTGGCGAGGTGTCAGTGAAAAATATTACCGGCCCGCTCACGATAGCCGAATACGCTGGTCAGACAGCGCAATCCGGGCTGATAAGCTATTTAAATTTCCTGGCTTTTATCAGTATTAGCCTTGGAGTAATGAATTTACTTCCCATACCTGTATTAGATGGCGGACATTTGTTGTATTATTCGCTGGAAGTTTTCACTGGACGTCCGCTGTCAGCCCGCTATTGGGAAGTTGCTCAGCGTGCAGGTCTGGCTGTTTTGCTCATGCTCATGGTGTTGGCCTTTTATAATGATATCGTCAGATTAATGTCAACATGAACCTGGCCTGGTGGATTGTTTGCCTCACTTTTTGCTTTACTTGTTAAGAATACTGTTAAAGAACTCATTGCCAATGAAATTACATTCTGCGTATTTTCCACTTCCTGATTTCCCACGTCGTCTGATTGCGGTCGCTGTGTTAGCACTGAGCAGCGGTTCGGCGTTGGCTATCGAGCCGT
Source organism: uncultured Oxalobacteraceae bacterium (assembly GCA_903862415.1). Lineage (GTDB taxonomy): Bacteria > Pseudomonadota > Gammaproteobacteria > Burkholderiales > Burkholderiaceae_D > Solimicrobium. Next base: position 35,706 of record CAIOYD010000041.1, read on the forward strand.
TTGTCGTTAAAGATATCCGGGTTGAAGGCGCTCAAAGAACGGAAGCCGGTACGATTTTCAGTTATTTGCCGGTGCGGGTTGGTGATACCTTTAACGATGAAAAAAGCATAGCTGCAGTCAAGTCACTGTATGCCACCGGTTTTTTCAAGGATGTGCAGATCGAAGTGCAGGGTAATGTGCTTGTGGTCGTGCTGGAAGAAAGACCATCAGTTTCGCTGATCGAATTCACCGGCATGAAAGAATTTGAAAAAGATGTGCTCATCAAAGCACTCAAAGAAATTGGTGTTGGTGAAGGCCGGGTGTTTGATAAAGCGTCGGTTGATCGCGCCGAACAGGAATTAAAACGTCAGTATCTGACTCGCGGTTTATATGGCGTGCAGGTGACAACCACTGTCACGCCGGTAGAGCGTAATCGGGTGACAGTCAATTTTGTGGTCGATGAAGGTGAAGTCGCGCGGATTAAAAAAATCAGTTTTATCGGCAACAAGGCGTTTTCCGACAATGAACTGCAAAACATCATTACCCTGCGTACTCCCGGCTGGTTTACCTGGTACAGCAAGGCGGATCAGTACTCCAAGCAAAAACTGACCGGTGATTTGGAAGCGATTAAATCGTTTTATCAAAATCGCGGTTATGTCGAGATGAATGTCGATTCGACCCAGATTTCGATTACGCCGGACAAAAAAGATATTTATATTACGATCAATCTGACCGAAGGTGAAAAATACACCGTCACGGATTTGCGTCTGGAAGGGGAAACCTTTGGTCGTGATGCGGAATTTAAATCGCTGTTGACGATTAAGTCGGGTGAAACTTATTCCGCTGCCAAGCTGACTGAAAGCACCAAAAAAATTACTGACCGTATGGGTAACTTTGGCTATGCGTTTGCCAATGTGAATGCCAATCCGGATGTCGATCGCGAGAAAAAAGAAGTGGCCTTTACCATTTTCCTTGATCCGGGTAAGCGCGTGTATGTGCGCAAGATCGGTTTCTCTGGGAATACCACCACGCGGGATGAAGTTATCCGGCGCGAATTCCGCCAGTTTGAAGGCTCCTGGTATGACGGACAGAAAATTCGTCTGTCACGCGACCGGGTTGATCGTCTGGGTTACTTTAAAGAAGTCACTATTGAAACCCCGGAAGTCGCCGGCAGTACCGATCAGATTGATGTCAATCTGAATGTGGTCGAAAATCCGACTGGTAATTTCACCCTCGGTGCCGGTTATTCCCAGGCTGAGCATTTCACCTTTTCGGGTGGTTTGTCGAAGAGCAATGCGTTCGGTAGTGGCGACACGATTTCTGTCAGCGTCAACACCAGTCTGGTAAATCGTACCATCGCGTTATCGCGCTTTGAGCCTTTTATTACCGACGATGGCATCAGCCGCAGTGAAGAAGTCTATTTGCGCACCAATACGGCGCCTTTGGGCAGCGTCGGTGGCTATAATGTAAAAAGTATCGGTACCGATATGAAGTTTGGTGTGCCATTTACTGAACTCGATACCATCTTTTTTGGTGCCGGGGTGGAAGATACCGACGTCAAAACCAATTATGGCAGTCCATACCGCTACCAGAAATACGTCACCGATTATGGTGACGGACAAATTTTCTATGTACCGGAAAATCCGGTTACAGGTGCGCCAGCGTATATCAATGAAGTTCCGGGTCGGGCAAAAACGCTGGCATTCCCGCTGACGGCAGCCTGGCAGCGCGACAGCCGCGACAGTGCCCTGACACCAAGTGTGGGCAGTTATCAGCGCGCCAATGTGGAAGTCGCCGCTCTGGGCGATCTGAAATACATGCGTGCAGTGTATAACCGTCAGTATTATCTGCCTGTCTTAAGTTTTGCCACTCTGGCTTTAAATGGCGAGATCGATTATGGCCGTGGCTTTGGAGGCAAACCCTTCCCGATCTTTAAAAACTGGTATGCAGGCGGTATCGGTTCGGTACGTGGTTTTGAAACTTCTACACTGGGCAGTAAAGATCCAGTCACGGGTGACTCTACCGGTGGTGCTTCACGGGTTATATTGAATGCCGAGTTGCAGTTTCCGTTCCCGGGTTCGCAAAATGACAAGTCCTTGCGCTGGTTCCTGTTTTCTGATGCCGGTAACGTCTACGATGAGGGCGCTGCCTTCAAGGGTGGCCTGAAAGCCTCGTACGGCTTGGGAATTACCTGGCTGTCACCGATGGGACCACTCAAGTTAAGTCTGGCGCATGATATAAATGCAACAACTCTTGACCGTAAGAAACCATTTGATTTCCAAATTGGTGGTGGCTTTTAATTGCTGTGTTGGGTGTAAATGGTTATGATGTTCAAATGTTGTCAGCAAAATTATTTCCGCGGAGAATTATCTTGAAAGACCTTGCAATTACCTCTTTGTTGCAGTTTTTGATTGCTTCTGGCTGTATGTTGTCGGTGGCTCATGCCAGCGCCCAGGAAACTAAAATTGGTTTTGTCAGCACTGAACGCATCATGAAAGAATCGGCACCGGCGAAAGCCGCCGAAGCCAGACTGCAGACCGAATTCTTTCAGCGTCAAAAAGATTTGCATGACTTTGGTCTGCGGATTAAATCATCGATAGAAAAGCTCGATAAAGATACCCCGGTCATTTCTGAAACCGACCGGGTCAAGCGGCAACGTGAACTCGCTGATATGGATCAGGATTACCAGCGTAAACAGCGTGCTTACAGCGAAGACATCAGCCAGCGTTCACGTGAAGAAATTGCCAAGGTAACTGACCAGGCAACAAAAATCATCAAACAAATTGCCGAATCCGAAAAGCTCGATTTGGTTCTGCAAGAAGCGGTGTACTTTAACCCGCGTATCGATATCACTGAAAAAGTAATGAAAGCTCTGGCTAAATAATGCAGCCTGGTTTACGGTTAGCTGAATTAGTCCAGCACCTCGGTGGCCAGCTTATCGGTGACCCTGATCAGATAGTGGTTGGTATTGCTCCGCTGGAGCATTCCGATGCCGGCAGCATTACTTTTCTGTCCAATCCCAAATTACGCAAACAGGCGGCTGCCACCTTGGCCGCAGCCATCATCGTCAAATCTGCTGATGCCGAATTTTTACAGGCGGATTATCACGGCAGTCTGATTGTGGTGGATAATCCCTATGCCTGTTTTGCCAGAGCCGCACAAATGTTTGCTGCGCTCAGGCAGATACCACCCGTGCCAGGCATTCATCCGAGTGCCGTGGTCGATGCCAGCGCCCAAATCGATGCCAGTGCCGTTATCGGGCCGCTGGTGTGTATTGAAGCCGGTGTGGTGATCGGGGCTGAAGTACAGATCGACGCCGGTTGTTTTATCGGCCGTGGTGCACAGATCGGCGCGCACAGTCATTTTCATGCCAACGTCACCTGGCATCATGATTGCCGCATCGGCCAGCGCGCCATTATTTATTCGGGTGCAGTCATCGGTGGCGAAGGTTTTGGTTTTGCCAATGAAGCAGGGCACTGGATCAAGATACCGCAAACCGGTGGTGTGCTCATCGGTGATGATGTGGAAATTGGTGCCAATACCAGCATTGATCGCGGCGCACTGACCGACACCATTATTGAAGATGGCGTCAAGCTCGATAATCAAATTCAGATCGGACATAACTGCCATATCGGCGCGCATACCGCCATGGCTGGCTGTGTTGGTGTGGCTGGCAGTGCCAATATCGGTCGTCACTGTACCTTTGGTGGTGCGGCCATGGTGCTGGGACATTTAACCATAGCTGACAATGTGCACATTTCTTCCGGCAGTATGGTGTCACGTTCGATCAATGAACCCGGCCAGTACACAGGGTTTTATCCGCTGGCTAAAAATGCTGACTGGGAAAAATCTGCTGTCATCGTACGTAATCTGGATAGCTTGCGCGACAAAGTTCGTGCCATGGAAAAAACTATCCAGGCACTGACTGCTGTAACAACGACCAAGTAATTAAAACTATAAAACTAATCGCTCAATGGGAATGACCATGAATACCCTGGATATCAATAAAATTAAAGAATATTTGCCGCACCGTTATCCGATGCTGCTGGTTGACCGTGTACTTGACTGGGAGTCGGGCAAGTCAATTACCGCAATCAAAAACATCACCGTCAACGAAGAAATTTTTAACGGCCACTTTCCCAATAAACCGGTCATGCCTGGTGTACTGATGATCGAAGCGCTGGCACAGGCTGCTGCGCTGCTGTCGTTTTTGACCATGGGTAAAAAACCGGATGAAAACACGCTGGTGTATTTTCTGGGTATTGACAATGCGCGTTTCAAGCGTCCGGTCGAGCCGGGTGACCAGTTGAAACTGGAAGTCACTATCGTGAAAGTGGCTCGCGGTATCTGGAAATATCAGGCCCGTGCTACGGTCGATGGCGCTCTGGCGGTCGAAGCTGATCTGATGTGTACCTTACGTACCATCGATAATTCAGCCGGGGAAGCAACCAAACCTGTGGTGCAATAATGAGTGCCATTCATCCGACGGCGATTATTGCCAAAGAGGCGTCACTGGATAGTTCGGTTGAAGTTGGTGCCTACAGCATTATCGGCCCGCATGTGCAGATTGCTGCCGGCACTAAAATCGGCCCGCATGTGGTGATTGAAGGACATACCACCATCGGTCGGGATAACCGCTTTTTTCAGTTTTCTTCCATCGGTGCCGCACCACAAGATAAAAAATATGCCGGTGAGCCCACGCTGCTGGAAATCGGTGACCGCAACATGGTGCGCGAATTCTGCACCTTCAATCTCGGCACCGTTCAGGATCGCGGCATTACCCGCATCGGCAGCGATAATCTGATGATGGCGTATGTGCATATTGCGCATGACTGTCAGGTTGGTAATCACACCATTTTCGCCAATAATGCTTCCATCGCCGGTCATGTAGAAGTGGGTGACTGGGTAATTCTGGGCGGCTTTGCCGGTGTCCATCAGTTCTGTAAAATCGGTGCCCATGCCATGCTGGGCATGAATACCAGCCTGACTCAGGATGTGCCGCCGTATGTGATCCTGTCCGGTAATCCGGCCGCGGTGCATGGTTTGAATCTGGAAGGCTTGAAGCGCCGTGGCTTTGGTCGTGAGCAATTACAGGCTATCCGTGCCGCTTACAAAATTTTGTATAAATCTGGTCTGACCCTGGATGAAGCCAAGCAGGCTTTGCAGACAGCACAAACAGACTATCCTGCTGGCGCGGCGAATCTTCAGGCTATGCAAAACTTCCTCGACGGCAGCACTCGCGGCATCGTACGCTAGTGACTGAAATGACGCCGCATATTGCCATGGTCGCCGGTGAAAGCTCCGGTGATCTGTTAGCCAGCCGCATGTTGTCGGGTCTGCGCGAGTCCGTGCCGGATGCGCGTCTGCATGGTATCGGTGGCAAGCACATGGCTGAATACGGTTTTGTATCTGACTTTCCCATGGAAACTTTGTCCGTGCGCGGACTGTTTGAAGTCTTGCGACATTATCGTGCAATCAAATCCGTGCAGACACAACTCACAACACAGTTACTGGCTGATCCGCCGGATGTTTTCGTTGGTGTGGATGCGCCGGATTTCAACTTTACGGTAGAACGACGCTTAAAAGCGGCCGGTATTCCGACAGTCCATTTTATCGGTCCGTCGATCTGGGCCTGGCGCAAAGAGCGCATCAAAAAAATCATTGAGTCGGTGTCGCACATGCTGGTGATTTTTCCGTTTGAAGCCGAAATTTATCAGGCCGCCGGTGTGCCGGTTACCTACGTCGGTCATCCGCTGGCAGAAGTGTTGCCGCTGCAACCCGACAGGCTGGCTGCGCGTCAGGAACTCGGCTTGCCGCTGGATGCGCCAGTAGTGACGATTATGCCAGGCAGTCGTCTGTCGGAAATTCATTACAATACTGCCGCCTTTGTGGGAGCCGCCAAACTGCTGCTGCAGCGTGATCCGACATTGCGGTTTATCGTACCGATGGCAGGTAACAAACAGCGTGACGCCTATATTCAGGAAGTCATCAAAGCCAAATTGACGGATGTGCCGGTGCTGCTCATCGACGGACGTTCGCATGCCGCCATTACCGCTGCCAATACGGTACTGGTGGCCTCCGGTACCGCTACGCTGGAAGTGGCGTTATTAAAACGTCCGATGGTGATTGCCTACAAACAAATGTGGGCTACCTGGCAGCTGATGCGTCGCATGGGTTATCAGCCGTGGATAGGTTTGCCCAATATTCTGGCGCGTGAATTTCTGGTGCCGGAATTTCTGCAGGATGACGCCACACCCGAAGCCCTGGCGGGCGCACTCTGGAAGCAACTGCATGACGATAAACTGGTCGCGCGTTTGCAGCAGCGCTTTCTGGAAATGCATCATAGCCTGTTACGCGACAGCGCACGCGAAAGTGCCCAGGCCATCATGCAATTAATTCACAGGAACTGAGATGTTTATCGATTCACACTGTCATCTCGATTTTCCTGAGCTGTCCGATAATCTGCCAGCCATTCTGGCCACGATGGAAGCCAACAATGTCGGCCGGGCCCTGTGCGTGGCGGTGGACTTGCCGGATTTCCCGCGTGTACTCAAGCTGGCAGAAACGTATCCCCATCTGTACGCCTCGGTTGGTGTGCATCCGGATTACGTTGATACCCCTGAGCCGGGTGTTGAACAATTGGTGCAACTTGCTGATCATCCCAAAGTGATTGCCATCGGCGAAACCGGACTGGATTATTTTCGTCTGACCGGCGATCTGGAATGGCAGCGCGAACGTTTTCGCACCCATATCGCCGCTTCGCGGCTAACCGGCAAGCCACTCATTATCCATACCCGGGCCGCCTCGGAAGACACCATTGCCATCATGCGTGCCTGCGGAGCCGGAACAGAGCAGGGCGGTGCTGGCGGTGTGATGCACTGCTTTACTGAAACCCTGGACGTGGCACTGGCTGCAGTCGAGATGGGTTTTTATATTTCTTTCTCCGGCATCCTGACCTTCAAGAGCGCCAAGCAAATACAGGAAGTGGCCAAAGCCCTGCCGCTGGAGCGCATCCTGATCGAAACCGATTCCCCTTATCTGGCACCGGTGCCGCATCGCGGTAAAACCAACCAGCCCGGTTGGGTCAGCCATGTGGCCCAATATCTTGCCGACCTCAAGCAGCTACCGCTGGCGCAGGTTGAACAGCAGACGACGGAGAATTTTTTCCGGCTGTTTAAGCTATCACCGCCAGTATGACTTCGGGCATTCTCGCCTGATGTGCTTTTCATGAAATTGCTATTTTCGATAACGATAATTCAAACTCTGCAGTTATCAAGCAACGTCGCTTTTCTCATTAATGCGTTTGCTGTTGTGACTATGGACGCCATTTTGTGTGACGATTTAAAACGAAATAATTTTCCTGAACTAATTTAACTTGTGTGCACAATCGCACTCACTTATATTAACAATATTTAATAAATTTCCCAAAACCAATAACTCAAGTGAATAACATGGCGCATAAAATTACCCATTTCGCTGCGCTGGTGAGCCTGTTATGTCTGATCCAGACAAGCAACTCGGCAGAAACAACAACCCCAGGCCTGAGCGCAGAAGAGTTAGTCACGGCCAAGCTGGCAGGAAAAGCCACCGGCAAAGTCATCTATCTGGGGGCCACGGTGATTAACGGCAATCAATCCCAACCGGATATGGCCATCGTCGTCAACGGTGAGCGCATTGAAGCCATCATTCCTGCAGCCCAAGTGAATCCGGCGACATTGACAGGGACTGACATCGTCGACGTCGAGCACTTATTCGTCTTGCCTGGCTTAATTGATTCCCATGTTCACTACGGAACCCATCCCAATCGTTCTTTTGCACAGGCTCAATTAAAGCGCGATGTGTATGCAGGCATTACCGGTGTGCGCGATATGGCGGGTGATGCGCGCTTTTTAGCCGATCTGTCGCGTGCCGCCCTGATTAACGAAATTCCTGCTCCCGATATTTATTATGCGTCGCTGGTGGCTGGTCCAAGTTTTTTTAAAGATCCGCGCACCGTGACGGCTGCATTAGGCATGCTCCCCGGATCTGCGCCCTGGATGTATGCCGTGACTGATAAAACCAATCTGGCGATGACACTGTCGCAGGCGCGCGGCACGGGTGCTGCTGGTTTGAAAATTTATGCCAATCTGCCGGGACCGCTGGTTCAAAGTCTGGTCAAAGCCGCTCATGAGCAGCATTTTCCGGTCTGGACGCATTTGCAGGTTTATCCTGCCACGCCCTACGATTCTTTGGGTGCGACCAGCGTTTCCCATGTGTGCATGATCGCCCGTTATGCCGCCCAGCCGGGTAAAGCAAAATACGGTCATCAGAATGAACCGTCGTATGACGCCATGTCTGCCGATAATGCGGAAATCAAAAAATATATCAAGGCGCTGAAAAAATCTGGCACCATCATGGATGCTACCTTGAGCGTGTATGAACTCCCTTCAGAGGCGACCACCACCGCGGATGGGAAAAACCAGCACCTGCATTGCCCCATTGAACTCGCCGGTCAAATTACCCACGCCATTTCAGTCGCCGGCATTCCGATTGTCGCCGGAACCGACTCCAATGCCGCCGCCGATGATGTATTTCCTGCCCTCAACCGTGAATTGGAATATCTGGTGAAGTATGCCGGATTAACTCCGCGGCAAGCCATTCTGGCCGCCACTGTCAATGCTGCCAAAGCATTGGGCCAGGAGAATGAAATTGGTGCAATTGAAACCGGAAAATATGCCAATCTGGTATTTACCAAACAAGATCCGACCGAAGATATTACTCGTTTGCGCTCCGTCGAGTTGACGGTAAAGCGTGGCATCCGCTTTGCCAGGAAAGAGTATGTGCATCAGCCCGTTCCCGAGCAGGATGACTGATATTCATGTCCAGTAAACGTCAATTCCTGCAACTCGCCGCGGCCTCTGTTTGTCAGGCAGCGCTGAGTTTGCCTGCGTTTTCTGCCAACGCCTTTTCAAGTGAAATAACTACCATGAAAACACAGCCTATGATTATCGACAGCCTCGGTGGCATTACTAATCCCAATCTGACGCCTGCCCAGCAGGAAGATGAATTGACCATGGGTATCGATCAACGCGCTATCGACGACGCCCTGGCTTCAGGCCTGACTGCTTTTAACATGACTATGGGTTATGTGTTTGGACAGGAAGATCCCTTTGAACAGACGGTGCGCCAGATTGCTGCCTGGGATGCTTTAATTCGCAGGAAGTCGCAATCACTCAGAAAAGTGTGGAACGTCAAGGACATTCAGGCAGCCCGGGCGAACAAACAGCTGGGCGTGATTTACGGCTTTCAAAATGCCGTCATGATGGGGGATAACGAACAGCGTGTGGGTCTGTTTGCCAATCTGGGTGTGCGCGTGATTCAACTTACCTACAATACCCGCAATACCTTGGGTGATGGTTCCATGGTGCCAGAAAATCACGGCCTGACCGAATTTGGCCGCAAAGTGGTGCATGAATTAAACCGCCATCGGGTGTTGGTGGATTTAAGTCACAGCGGTGAACAAACCTGCCTCGATGCGATTGCCGTATCGAGCCAACCGATCATCATTTCTCATACCGGTTGTCGGGCACTGACTAATTTGCCGCGCAACAAAACCGATCGCGAACTGCGTCTGGTCGCTGACAGCGGCGGATTTGTGGGTATTTATTTCATGCCGTTCCTGGCCATAGACCGTCAACCTGGGGCGCAGGACTTAATCGCCCATATTGAGCATGCAATTCATGTGTGCGGTGAAGATCATGTCGGTATCGGTACCGATGGTTCAGTGAGTCAAATTGATGACATGCAGGGGTATATGGCTGAATTGAAAAAAGAAGTCGATCATCGCCGTTCTACCGGTATTGGTGCCGCAGGTGAGCGTGCGGATATCGTGCCCTTTTTACCCGACCTTTCCGGCCCCGGTAAATTCATGCAACTCGCCGATTTGCTGGCAAAACGCGGGCACAGTTCAGGCCGGATTGAAAAAATCCTCGGTAGCAATTTCATGAGTGCGGCAGAGCGGATCTGGGCAGCTTAATTCAATCACCGGCTTTGAGTTGCTTGCACTTGCCTCATTATTTTGCTACGTAAAGGGTATAAGTGGTATTTTTGTGTAAGTTGCACCGTTGATCTTGTTCAAAATCAATTTACTGCAAGCATTTATTTTGTACACTGAGTTTCGAAATGCTCACCTGTCATGAGCAAAAAACTGGAAAGTCACCATGTCTGAAACATTCACTGCCGTTGCCAACGACGTTAAGCCTTTATCCCATGCGCAAACCCATATTGCCAATACCACACCGGTATTTGATGTGGAATTGATCCGTAAATTGAACCAGTTAGGGCCGCGCTATACCTCGTATCCGACAGCGGACCGGTTTACCGACAGTTTTCAGATCAGCGATTATCAGGCTACGGTGGCACACCTCAAGGCCCAGCCACAGCATTTGCCATTGTCGCTGTATATTCATATTCCGTTTTGCGCCTCGATCTGTTACTACTGCGCCTGCAATAAAGTAATTACCAAAGACCGCAGCAAGGCAGTGATTTATCTGGATTACCTCAAACGTGAGATTGCCATGCAGTCGGCTTTGTTTGGTGGCATGAAAAAAGTCGAACAATTGCATTTTGGTGGCGGTACACCAACCTATATCGATGATGAGCAGATGGGCGATCTGCTGGCCAATTTACGCAGCCATTTTGAGTTTGCGCCAGATGAAATCGGTGAGTATTCGATCGAAGTCGATCCCCGGACCGTAACCCCGGAACGGATTGCGGTATTGCGCGCCCAAGGCTTTAACCGCCTGAGTCTGGGGATTCAGGATTTTGATCCGGAAGTGCAAAAAGCGGTCAACCGTATCCAGCCGGAAGCAGAAACTCTGGCCGTGATGCAGGCGGCACGGACAGTGGGTTTCCGTTCGATCAGCGTGGATCTGATTTATGGTTTGCCTAAACAGTCGTTAGCGAGCATCACCGAAACGCTGGCGAAAGTCATCAAGGCAGATCCGGACCGGATTGCCATTTACAACTACGCGCATTTGCCGCATTTGTTTAAACCACAGCGTCGTATCGAAGTCGATGAGTTGCCCGATCCGGAAGAAAAGTTGCAAATGCTGTTTTTGTGTATCCAGAAGCTCACCAATGCCGGTTATGTCTATATCGGCATGGATCACTTTGCCAAACCGGATGATGATTTATGTCTGGCGCAGCAACAGGGACGGCTGCAGCGCAATTTTCAGGGGTATTCCACTCATGCACAAACTGAAATGCTGTCTTGCGGCGTGTCGGCCATCAGTGCGGTGGGTGCCTGTTATACCCAGAATGAAAAAACTCTCGACGCCTATTATGATCGTCTCGATCAAGGTGAGTTGCCGATTGCCCGTGGGCTGATATTAAATCAGGATGATGTGTTGCGACGCGATGTAATCGGTCAGCTGATGTGCCATTTTGAACTCGATTACGCCCAGATCAATGCCACCTACGGCATTAATTTCAGCGATTATTTCAGCAAGGAGCTGGGTAACTTTACGACCATGATAGACAATGGCTTGCTTACGCTCGATGCCGGTTCGTTAAAAGTCAGCCTCAAAGGACGTCTGCTGATCCGCAATATTTGCATGGTGTTTGATGCCTATCTGGGACAAAAACAGGAACCGCTGCGCTATTCCAAAACCATTTAATATTTTTGTTCGGGGTATAAAAAAACAGGAGCCGAGGCTCCTGTTTTTTTGTCCGGTAAAGGCTGCTGTGATTATGCCGCCAGTAACTGACGTAACACGAATGGCAGAATACCGCCGTGTTTGTAGTAATCAACTTCTATCGGTGTGTCGATACGCAAGAGCACAGTGACTTCCTTGGTGCTGCCATCTTCACGATGAATCACCAGGGTAGCGTTTTGCTGTGGCTTGATTTCGCCATCCAGACCTTTGAGGTCATAGGTCTCACGACCAGTAATGCCCAGAGTCTGCACACTGTCGTCGCCGATGAATTGCAGTGGCAAGACACCCATGCCGACCAGGTTGGAGCGATGGATACGTTCAAAGGAACGCACGATCACGGCTTTCACGCCCAGCAACTGCGTACCCTTGGCAGCCCAGTCACGGGATGAGCCGGTACCGTATTCTTCACCACCAAAAATCATCGTTGGTACACCGTCAGCAACATATTTCATGGCCGCATCGTAGATAGCCATTTGTTCGCCACTTGGTTGATGAATGGTGATGCCGCCTTCGACCTGACCGCCATCAGCTTTTAATGGAATCATTTTGTTTTTGATACGCACGTTGGCAAAGGTGCCGCGCATCATGATTTCATGGTTGCCGCGACGTGAGCCGTAGGAATTGAAGTCGGCTTTTAATACCTTGTTAGCCAGCAGCCATTGTCCGGCCGGGCTGGTTTCGGTGATCGAACCGGCAGGGGAGATATGGTCAGTGGTGATGGAGTCGCCAAAGACGCCCAGAGCGCGTGCCGCAGTGATACCGGTAGCGGCGGCTTTCGGGATCATTTCAAAGTCATTGAAGAACGGTGGCTCGGCAATGTAAGTCGAACTTGGCCAGTTGTAGACATCACCTGTGGCCACGCCCTGAATGTGTTCCCACAGTTTGCCCGGTGCGCCTTTGACATCGGCGTAATTGTCTTTGAAGGTTTTGGAATTCATCGCAAACTTCATCAGCTTCTGGATTTCTGCACTCGTTGGCCAGATGTCACCCAGGAAAATATCTTTACCTTTGACGCGACCAACCGGTTCAGTCATCAGATCGCGGGTGATATTGCCGGCAATTGCATACGCCACCACCAATGGAGGAGAGGCCAGGAAGTTGGAGCGGATGTTGCCGTGGATGCGAGCTTCAAAGTTGCGGTTACCGGACAGGATGGCAGAGGCAACGATGTCATTTTTGACGATGGCTTCGTTCATGGCCGGAGTCAGATCACCGGCATTGCCGATACAGGTGGTGCAACCATAGGCAGCAACACCGAAACCGAGTTTTTCCAGATACGGCAACAGACCGGCAGCTTCCAGATATTTGGTCACTACACGCGAGCCGGGAGCGAGCGAGGTTTTAATGTGTGGCGACACTTTCAAGCCGGCTTCAACCGCTTTTTTGGCTAACAGACCGGCCGCCAGCAGAACGCTCGGATTGGAGGTGTTGGTGCAGGACGTAATGGCAGCGATCAGAATGTCACCATTTCTGACTTTGACGCCATCGCTATTTTCATATACGACATCGAGGTCATCCGGATTTTTGTTGAAGCCGTTTTCTGCCACTGGTTTGGAAAACAGTTCGCGGAAATTGGTTTTGACATTGCCGATTTCGATACGATCCTGCGGGCGTTTCGGGCCAGCCAGTGAAGGCGTGACGGTGGACAAATCGAGCGAAACTTCTTTGGTGTAATCGATGTCGCCCTGATCAGGAATGCCAAACAGTTTCTGTGCTTTGAAATAGGCTTCAAAGGCATTGATTTCTGCCTTGGTGCGGCCAGTGCCATGGAAGTAATCCAGGGTAGCTTCATCGACCGGGAAAAAACCCATGGTGGCGCCGTATTCCGGTGCCATGTTGGCGATGGTGGCGCGGTCTGTCAGGGTCAGTGTTTTGGTACCCTTGCCAAAGAATTCAACAAATTTGCCGACGACTTTTTCTTTGCGCAGTAATTCAGTAATGGTCAGTACCAGATCGGTGGCAGTAACGCCTTCACGCAACTGGCCGGTCAGATTCACGCCGACGACGTCTGGTGTGAGGAAATAAACCGGTTGACCCAGCATGCCCGCTTCAGCTTCAATACCGCCAACACCCCAGCCGACAACGCCGATACCGTTAATCATGGTGGTGTGGGAATCGGTACCGACCAAGGTATCCGGATAGTAAATGTCTTTTTTCGGTACTTTGTGCACGCCACGGGCCAGGTATTCCAGATTGACCTGATGCACGATCCCAAAGCCAGGAGGCACCACGCCAAAGGTGTCAAACGCCTGCATGCCCCATTTCATGAACTGGTAACGCTCGTTGTTGCGCGAAAATTCGAGCTTCATGTTTAAATCCAGGGCTTTCTTTTCGCGGTAATGATCGATCGTCACAGAGTGATCGACGACCAGATCAACAGGTACCAGCGGTTCAATATTTTTAGCCTTGATTCCCATTTTGGCGGCGACATTACGCATCGCGGCCAGATCGGCCAGCAGGGGCACACCGGTGAAATCCTGCAGCACCACGCGCGAAACCACGAAAGGAATTTCATCGTTACGGTCAGCGTTGGCGCTCCAGGTGGCTAACTGGCGTACATGTTCTTCCGTCACTTTTTTGCCATCGCAATTACGCAGCACCGATTCGAGCACGATGCGGATGGAGACTGGCAGACGGGAAATGTTAGTACCTAATTTTTTTTCCAGTGCGGGCAAAGAATAGAACTTGCCTTTTTTGTTGTCTGAAATTTTAAATTCTTTCAGGGTTTTAAAAGCATCTTGGCTCATGACTCTTCCTTTTGATAATGTAAATGACAGTGATGGTGACTCAGTAAAAAATAAGGGGTGCTGCCATTGCTGGCGTTTAGCTGGTGCGTGGAACAGATGTTTTACATTCATTGGCTAGCTGCTGTCCATGACGAGAATCAAGCAACATGCTTTTAGACGGGATGTTAATCCACACCAGTCCGGCTTTTTTGTTTTCAAAACGGTTGGCACCGGTGGTGGTCTCAATCCGCTTCAGGCGGTAGAGTTTGCTTTTCCAGCGCAGCGCCACATGGGCGTCATCATCGCTGTTGGTGTAGATGGTGAAAGAATCGTTGAGTTCGCACTTGTAATCATTGGTGGTACTGTGATTAAGATCGGGCACCAGATCATCTTCTTCCATGGCAATCGCCGTGCTGGTTTTGGCTGTCGTTTGCGCGTGTACGCCAGTTAAGCACAATGTCAGGCAGGCGGCTGATAGTAGTTGGAATAGTTTCACAAAATTCTCCTGATTATAATAAATCCAGAACGCTGTCTGGTAGGGTTAGCCCATTGGTTTTGGCGCGTTTTAATACCATCCAATAATAACGGTAACTGGCACGATCATGTAACCGGCCGTTGAGCGGTACCGGTCCCCAGTCTGCTTCTCTGGCCGCAGAAAGGATGGTGATGGCTTCCTGTAATTCCGAGCTGCGCGGAGAAAAGGCTTTAATAATTGGTTTGATCTGATCCGGGTGGATGCTCCACATGCGGTTAAAACCAAATTCATTGTAGGCGCGCTGGGCATCATTGGCGACGATGGCCGATTCTTTGAATTCGGTGGTGACGTTGTGCGAAGCTACCTTGCCATATTGATGGCAGGCAGCAGCAATCTCGAGTTTGGCGCGGCAAACCAGCGGATGGGTAAATTGCGCCGGTGTGCGCATGGCATTGCCGGGTATGGCACCATAGTGGGCAGAGACAAAATCCATGATGCCGAAGGACAGACATTCCACCTGTTTTAAGGCGGCAATCTGGCGTACTTCGGCCAGTGCGCCGTGCGTTTCTATCAGCACATGCACGGGCAGGGGCGGCAAGCCGGAAAATTCGCGCTGCAGGCTGATGGCTTTGATCGCGCTCTGTAACTCGGCAACGCTGTGAATTTTGGGGATAACGATATACGCCAGTTTGCGTGCGGCGGCAATCTGCTGCACATCCCCGGAAAAAAAACTGTTTGATGGAGCATGGACACGTGCGCCGATGCGATCAAACTGATTGGCATCGCTGTCGATGAGTTCGGCAATCAAGCGCGCATGCGCCACTTCATTACCAAAGGCGGCACCATCTTCGCAATCAAAGGTGATGTCGAACAGGGTCGCTGCTTCCTGTTGCAGTTGCATCGATTTGCGCATGAGCTTTTCTGAACCAGCATAGTGGTCGCAGACTGGTAGCGAAACCGGCAACAATTCGTCCTGAAATAATACGCTGGATGGATGCATCGTCTGTAGGTTGGGTGTGTGGTGCAGCTAATTCACTTAAAAGTCGCCAGCTTTCATCCGCTGGCGACAAATGAACATCACCGGCAGGGTTTAACCAACCAGATGTTTTACGCCTTCACGCTCTTCAGATAATTCTTTGAGAGTGACGTTGATGCGTTCACGCGAAAACTCATCAATGGCCAATCCCTGAACGATCTGGTATTCGCCGTTGGCGGTGGTTACCGGAAAGCCAAACATGGTGCCCACAGGGATGTCATACGAACCATCCGATGGAATACCCATAGTGGTCCATTTGCCATTGGTGCCTAATACCCAGTCACGTACGTGATCGATAGCGGCATTGGCGGCCGAAGCAGCTGAAGACAGGCCACGAGCATCGATAATCGCGGCGCCGCGTTTGCCGACGGTCGGTAAAAATACATCTTTGTTCCATGCGTCATCGTTAATCATGTCTTTGACAGACTGACCATCGATAGTGGCAAAACGGTAATCCGCGTACATGGTTGGGGAATGATTGCCCCAGACGCATAATTTTTCAATCGCCGCGACTGGCTTGCCAACTTTGGCGGCCACTTGTGACAGGGCGCGGTTGTGATCCAGACGCAACATGGCGGTGAAATTTTTAGCTGGCAGGCCAGGTGCCGATTTCATGGCGATATACGCATTGGTATTGGCTGGATTGCCAACCACCAGAACTTTGACATTGCGCGAAGCAACGGCGTCGAGGGCTTTACCCTGAACGGTGAAAATCTGAGCATTGGCTTCGAGTAAATCTTTGCGTTCCATGCCAGGGCCACGCGGACGGGCGCCAACCAGCAGGGCAACGTCGATATCTTTAAAGGCAGTCATTGGATCGCTGTGGGCGGTCATGCTGACGAGCAGAGGAAAGGCACAATCGTCGATTTCCATCATCACGCCTTTGAGTGCTTTCTGGGCTTTTTCGTCAGCAATTTCCAGCAGTTGCAAAATAACTGGTTGATCTTTACCTAACATATCGCCATTGGCAATGCGAAACAGTAAGGCGTAGCCGATTTGTCCAGCTGCGCCACTGACAGATACGCGCATTGGTGCTTTAGTCATGTCTATTCTCCAAAGTAATAAAAAACAAGATGATAAAAAGGCCTGCTTGCCTCAGCATAGGTGCTGTTACGCAATTTGGCATGCTATTTCTACTATTCAATTGCTGGATATGTGTCGAGAGTGTAAAGCACTTTATTGTAGTGCCGTAAACAATGCCAGTTAACATTGACGTGGTGATGACACGTGTCCAGAATACTTTTCGGTCAGGTATTTTCTAAGGCGCGAGTTTAGGCGGTCAGATTCACCATGTCAATATATATCTTATGTCTTATATAAGACAGATTATTGCACTATTTATCTGGACGCCAGAACGGTTTTGTGGTGAAATCTCGTTCTATGATTCCTGACCTGCCTAATTTACCAAAAGCCGACATTCAACCTGCACAGCCTGCAGCAGTCATGTCTGGTGCTGCTGCAATTCAGGTTGGTCCTACCTTCAGCCCCTTATACCAACAGATTAAATCACTCATCACACAAAGTCTACAGTCTGGTGAGTGGAAACCGGGAGAATTGATTCCCAGTGAAGTTGAACTGGCGGTCCGGTTTAAGGTCAGTCAGGGCACGGTGCGCAAGGCCATTGATGAACTGTCGGCCGAAAATCTGGTGGTGCGTCGTCAGGGTAAGGGTACCTTTGTCGCCACCCATCACGAAGCCCGTTCGCAATTCCGCTTTCTGCGTTTAAAACCAGATATCGGCAAACAGCAATATCCCATCAACCGCTTTGTTGAAGTCAAACGCATCCGTGCGCCCGGTGAAATTGCCCGGCTGCTCGATATCAAGGTGGGCGATTCAGTGGTTTTTATCCGTCGGGTGCAATCTTTTGAGGGCGTTCCGACCATTCTCGAAGACTTGTGGCTGCCGGGCGCGATCTTCAAGGGCCTGACTGCCGAACTGCTCAATGAATACAAAGGCCCGATGTATGCCCTGTTTGAAACGGAATTTGGTACCCACATGATCCGGGCGTCGGAGCAGTTGCGTGCGCTGCCGGCCGACGAGACGGCGGCCGAGCTGCTGAAAATAGATTTGGGTTCCCCTCTGTTAAATGTCGAGCGAGTTTCCTACACTTATGGGGATAAGCCGGTGGAAATTCGTCGTGGCTTGTATCTGACCACGCAGCATCACTATCAAAATGAGTTGAGTTAGTCGCCTGTGCAGGCCGGGTTATAGTCAGAATTTGAAGATTTATTGGCATTTTTTGGAATAAGTCTTGGTGCAACGCACAAAATAGGTGAGAATTGTGCGCCTATGCAATATTTAAATAGTTAAGGAGAAGTCGTTATGTCCGAAGCCCCTCGGCCTGAGTTCCGTAACATTCATGTTACCCAGTTAGCAAATTACCGTTTGCCTCTGGCTGGAATCGTATCTATTCTGCACCGCGTCAGCGGTCTGGTGATGTTTCTGTTGATTCCATTCATTCTGTACCTGCTGGAAAACAGTCTCACCTCTGAAAATACCTTTGATTACTTTAAAGGTTATACCCAATACCCACTGGTTAAACTGTTCATTCTTGCACTTTCGTGGTCATATCTGCATCATTTCTGTGCCGGTATCCGCCACCTGTTAATGGATTTTCATCTGGGTCTGGATAAAGAGTCCTCGAAAAATTCAGCCGTTGCGGTCTTTGCGGTCAGTCTTCCGCTGGCTGGTCTGGTGGCCCTGAAATTATTTGGAGTATTTTAAATGGCGAATAACAATATCGGCCCTAAGCGACTGGTCGTGGGCGCACATTATGGTTTGAAAGACTGGTTAGTTCAGCGGGTAACGGCCATCGTGATGGCATGCTATACCGTGATTCTGCTGGTAAAATTTTTGCTGGCGAAAGACTTCAGTTATGTCGGCTGGGCAGGTATTTTTGCCGAGCAGTGGTTCAAGCTGGTCACCTTTGTGGCGTTTCTGTCGCTGTTTTACCATGCCTGGATCGGCATGCGTGACATCTGGATGGATTACATCAAGCCAGTGTCGGTACGTTTGATTTTACAGATCGCCACACTGTTGTGGTTAGTTGCCTGTGCTGGTTGGGCAGTACAAATTTTGTGGAGAGTGTAATCGTGGCTGAGGCTAATTCAACTTCTAAGACGACTTCAAAATATTCCCGTAAGTCGATTCCCGTGCGTCGTTTTGATGCAGTCATTGTCGGTGCCGGTGGTTCCGGTATGCGCGCATCGCTGCAACTGGCCGAAGCCGGTTTAAATGTGGCAGTGTTGTCCAAAGTATTTCCTACCCGTTCGCATACTGTGGCGGCTCAGGGTGGTATCGGTGCTTCCCTCGGCAATATGTCGGAAGATAACTGGTACTGGCACATGTTTGACACTGTCAAGGGTTCCGATTATCTGGGTGACCAGGATGCGATCGAATTCATGTGTCGCGAAGCACCGAAAGTGGTGTACGAGCTCGAACACTTCGGTATGCCGTTTGACCGTAATGCCGATGGCACGATTTATCAGCGTCCGTTTGGTGGTCATACCGCCAATTTCGGCGAAAAGCCTGTCCAGCGCGCCTGTGCTGCAGCTGACCGTACCGGTCATGCGCTTTTGCACACGCTGTATCAGCGCAATGTCAGTGCCCGTACGCAGTTTTTTGTCGAATGGATGGCGCTCGATATCATTCGTGATGAAGACGGCGATGTGCTGGGCGTGATTGCGCTCGAAATGGAAACCGGCGAACTGATGATTTTGCAGGGCAAAACCACGGTATTTGCTACCGGTGGTGCCGGACGGATTTTTGCTGCTTCCACCAATGCCTTTATCAATACCGGTGATGGTCTCGGTATGGCTGCGCGTGCCGGTCTGCCATTGGAAGACATGGAATTCTGGCAGTTTCACCCGACCGGCGTAGCTGGTGCCGGTGTGCTCATTACCGAAGGTGTGCGCGGTGAGGGCGGTATTCTGGTCAATTCCGAAGGTGAACGCTTCATGGAGCGTTATGCTCCGACCCTGAAAGATCTGGCGCCACGCGATTTCGTTTCGCGTTCGATGGACCAGGAAATCAAAGAAGGCCGTGGCTGTGGTCCGAACAAAGATCACGTGATGCTCGATTTGCGTCACATTGGGGCAGAAACCATTGAAAAACGCCTGCCATCGATTCTGGAAATTGCCCACAAGTTTGCCAATGTGGATGCCACCAAAGAACCGATTCCAGTGGTGCCGACGATCCATTATCAGATGGGTGGTATTCCGACCAATATTCACGGTCAGGTGGTCATTCCTAAAGATGGTAATCCGAATGCCGTTGTCAATGGCATGTATGCCATCGGTGAATGTGCCTGCGTTTCGGTGCATGGTGCCAATCGTCTCGGTACCAATTCACTGCTCGATCTGCTGGTCTTTGGTCGCGCCGCCGGTAATCACATTATTGCCGCCGATCTGCAAGCCAAAGAACATAAGCCGATGCCGGAAAACGCAGCCGATAAATCACTCGCACGTTTGAATGCGCTCGAAAACAGTAACGGTACCGAAAAAATCCAGGATGTGGCCAATGCGATTCGCAGCACCATGCAGCGTTATTGCGGTGTGTTCCGGACTGACGAGTTGCTGCAGCAGGGCTACAAGGAAATCATGGTGATTGCCGAGCGCTGTAAAAATGTCGCTTTCAAAGATAAGTCGAATGTGTTCAATACCGCCCGGGTTGAAGCACTCGAACTCGACAATCTGATCGAAACTGCCAAGGCCACCATTACTTCGGCAGCCGCGCGCAAGGAATCCCGTGGCGCGCATGCGCATCGCGACTATTCTCAGCGTGACGATGAAAACTGGATGAAGCATACGCTGTGGTACTCGGAAGGTAATCGTCTGGATTACAAACCGGTGAAAACCCAGCCGCTGACGGTGGACACCTTCAAACCAAAACCACGTACATTTTAAAAAATACCTAGAGGCTGAACATGGCACGCACTTTAAAGTTTCAGATTTATCGTTACGATCCGGACAAGGATACCAAGCCGTATATGCAGGATTTAACGGTTGAATTGCAGGATACCGACAAGATGCTGCTTGACGCATTGCAGCGCATTAAGGCCGATGTGGATGATTCGCTGTCGCTGCGCCGTTCCTGCCGGGAAGGTGTGTGCGGTTCGGATGCAATGAATATCAATGGCAAAAATGGATTGGCCTGCACCACCAATCTGAATGAGCTGTCCGAGCCTATCGTGTTGCGTCCTTTGCCTGGCCTGCCAGTCATCCGCGATCTGATCGTCGATATGACGCAGTTCTTCAAACAGTACAATTCGATCAAGCCATTCCTGATCAATGAATCTATCCCGCCGGAAAAAGAACGTCTGCAGTCACCGGCAGAGCGCGAAGAACTTGATGGTCTGTATGAGTGCATTCTGTGCGCCTGCTGCTCGACTTCGTGCCCGTCGTTCTGGTGGAATCCGGATAAATTTGTCGGTCCCGCCGGTCTGTTGCAGGCTTACCGTTTCATCGCCGATTCACGCGATGAAGCTACCGGTGCGCGACTCGACAATCTGGAGGATCCATACCGTCTGTTCCGTTGTCATACGATTATGAATTGTGTGGATGTCTGTCCTAAAGGTCTTAATCCGACCAAGGCCATCGGCAAGATCAAGGAATTAATGGTACGTCGCGCGGTATAATTTTTGTCCCGATAAGGAATTGCATGTCGACAGTAACACACCAGGCGGATCCGGTAAAACGTGCCAGGTTACGCTGGCGCTCGCGCCGTGGACTGCTGGAGAACGATTTGATTTTGACGCGTTTTCTGGATGCCAATGAAGCAACCCTGACCGACAATGAAGTTGAGATTTTAACCAGGCTGCTGGAATTACCTGATAGCGAACTGATGAGTTTGATGCTAGAACGTAATGAGCCGACAGGTGAATTGGATACCCCGGACGTACATGCTTTTGTGCAACGTTTGCGTTTGGCCTGATTTTCCGGTTTTTAAGAACACCCTTTTGATTAACGACTCACCCCTCCCAAGAAGGAAGAGCCATGACTAACTCCGATACCAAAGCAATACTTACTTTTTCTGACGGTTCCGCACCACTGGAAATGCCGATTTACAAGGGCACAGTAGGTCCGGATGTGATTGATATCCGTAAGTTGTATGCTGCCACCGGCATGTTTACCTACGATCCTGGTTTTATGTCCACGGCCGCCTGCAATTCAGCCATTACCTATATCGACGGTGATAAGGGTGAGTTGCTGTATCGCGGTTACCCGATAGAAGAACTGGCTAATCAGGGAGATTTTCTGGAAAGCTGTTACTTGCTGCTGAATGGTGAATTGCCTGATGCAGCCCAGAAACTGGAATTTGACTATACCGTGTCGCGTCACACCATGGTGCACGAACAGATGCAGTTTTTCTTCCGCGGATTCCGTCGCGATGCACATCCGATGTCGGTATTGGTAGGCACCGTTGGCGCGCTGGCGTCGTTTTATCATGATTCGCTCGACATCAATGACCCGCGTCACCGTGAAGTGTCAGCGATCCGTCTGATCGCCAAAATGCCAACGCTGGTGGCCATGGCGTACAAATATTCGATCGGTCAGCCGTTTGTCTATCCAAAGAATAATCTTTCTTACAGCGCCAACTTCATGCACATGATGTTCTCAACGCCGTGTGAAGAATACAAAGTCAATGACGTGCTGGTACGTGCTCTGGACCGGATTTTGATTCTGCATGCGGATCACGAACAAAATGCCTCCACCTCGACCGTGCGTCTGGCCGGCTCGTCCGGTGCCAATCCGTTTGCCTGTATCGCTGCAGGTATTGCCTGTCTGTGGGGCCCTGCGCATGGTGGTGCCAATGAAGCGGCCTTGTCGATGCTGGAATCGATCGGCAGTGTAGATAACATTCCTGAATTTATCCGTCAGGTCAAAGACAAAAATTCCAGCGTCAAGTTAATGGGCTTTGGTCATCGCGTCTACAAAAATTACGATCCACGTGCCAAACTGATGCGTGAAACCTGTTACGAAGTGTTGGCTGAACTGGGTCTGGAAAATGATCCGCTGTTCAAGTTGGCTATGGCGCTGGAAAAAATTGCGCTCGAAGATGAATACTTCGTTTCCCGCAAACTGTATCCGAACGTCGATTTCTACTCCGGTATCGTTCAACGTGCCCTGGGTATCCCGACAGCCTTGTTTACCGGTATTTTTGCCATGGCACGGACTATCGGGTGGGTTGCTCAATGGAAAGAAATGATTTCCGATCCAGAGCAAAAAATCGGTCGTCCACGTCAATTGTTTATCGGTGAAAAAACCCGTTCGGTGAAACCGATAGAACAGCGTTAATTACAGGTTGGGTCAGTAGCCCAACCTTGCCTGAAATTGCTGCATTAAAAAGGTTCATTGAACCTTTTTATTTTGTTCATTGTGGTTCCACAATCGGATGTATTCCTCCGGTTTCTAAGTATTTTTCCGATTTGTAGCTTCCCCGCTCGCATTAATCCCAATATTTTAATCTTAAAACATCTCAGATAATTCTCACTAAGACAGCCTTTTTGACTCAAGGCGTTGCAGCAAAAATCTCTCCTTGCCCATGGTTAAGTCGGATTAAACTTGGCAGTCTGCTGGCAGAAATTGGTCGCGAAGTGGGTGGCATCGATCTTGAAATCGAACGCGATAAAACACCAACTGAACCAATGAGTTTTGAATGATTCTGCTCGATACAAACATCATCTCTGAGCCACTAAAACCGGCAGGGAATGCCAACGTACTTGCCTGGATAGACGCGCAGACCATTGCCATTGCAACAACACATGGTTACAAGATAGCCACACGGGATACAACCTCCTTTGAGGCAGCGGGTTTAACGGTGATTAATCCCTGGATATGGCAGCCACATTAATCACATCTCCTGGTTCGTGTCTGGCAAAAATACCAGGTCAGGGGCGGGGTGAGCGATATCAGAGAAGAAACTGTGCTATGCTACGTTTTTTTAAATGAACAACAAACCAGAAATTTTATTGAATTAACGCAATACGTGGTGTACTTTGGTTCAAGCCGCGGTGTTATAAATAATGCTGGTAAAGCCCTTCCCCACAACTTGATGTGCAATCCGCTAACCGGTCAGGCCGTGTCGCGGAAGGTTAGATTAACCCGCTAATCTCGCGAAACGCGAAGAAAGGTGAGCAAGATGATGCAACAATTCAGCGCCAACTCGTATTTGTTTGGTGGTAATGCCCCCTACGTAGAGGAACTCTACGAAGCCTACCTGGATAACCCTGGTTCGGTGCCGGATAACTGGCGTGCGTATTTTGACGCCATGCAGAATGTCCCGGCCGTCGACGGTTCGTCCAAGCCCGATGTGGCTCATGCCTCCGTCATTGCTTCTTTCGCTGAACGTGCCAAAAGCGGCCCGATTCGCGTGGTTTCGGCTTCGGCTGACGCAGAAATGGGACGTAAACGTGTTGCCGTGCAGCAAATTATTGCCGCTTACCGTTTCTTGGGCTCACACTGGGCCAATCTTGATCCACTGCAGCGTCAGGAGCGTCCTTCGATTCCGGAACTCGATCCGGCTTTCTACGGACTCACCGATGCCGATATGGATGTCAAATTCAATATCAGCAATACCTATTTTGGTACCGAGACTTCCTCGCTGCGCGATTTGATGAATTCATTGCGTGATACCTACTGCCGTTCTATCGGTGCGGAATTCATGTATATCAGCAATCCGGTGGAAAAACGCTGGTTGCAGCAAAAACTGGAATCGATCCGTTCGACGCCGAATTTCACCAAAGAGAAAAAAACCCACATCCTTGAGCGCCTGACGGCCTCGGAAGGGTTGGAGCGTTATTTGCATACCCGCTATGTTGGTCAAAAACGCTTTTCACTCGAAGGTGGCGAAAGTTTTATCGCTTCCATGGATGAAGCAATTCAACGTGCCGGTGAATTTGGTGTGCAGGAAATCGTGATCGGTATGGCCCATCGCGGTCGTCTGAATGTACTCGTCAATACTCTGGGTAAAATGCCGCAAGATTTGTTTGCTGAGTTTGAAGGCAAGCATGGCGATGATTTGCCGGCCGGTGACGTCAAATACCATCAGGGTTTTTCTTCCGATATTTCTACCCCGGGTGGTCCGGTGCATCTGTCGCTGGCGTTTAATCCGTCGCATCTGGAAATCGTCAATCCGGTGGTTGAAGGTTCGGTCAGAGCGCGCATTGAGCGTCGCGGTGATGGTGGCAGCGCCCAGGTGTTGCCGATTATTGTCCACGGTGATGCCGCTTTTGCGGGACAGGGCGTGGTCATGGAAACCCTCAATCTGGCGCAAACCCGTGGCTATGGCACCGGTGGCACGCTGCATATCGTGATTAATAACCAGATCGGGTTTACTACTTCCGATCCGCGCGATTCACGTTCGACCCTGTATTGCTCTGACGTCGTCAAAATGATTGAAGCACCGGTCCTGCATATCAATGCGGATGATCCGGAAGCGGTGGTGCTGGCGACCCAGATTGCGATTGATTATCGTCGTGAATTCAAAAAGGACATCGTTCTTGACATCATTTGTTACCGCAAGCTTGGTCACAATGAGCAAGATACCCCGGCGCTGACTCAGCCGCTGATGTACAAGAAAATTGCTCAGCATCCGGGAACGCGCAAACTGTATGCCGATAAACTGGCAGCTCAGGGAACTACTGAAGCCAATGCGGGTGACGTGATGGTCAAAGCGTATCGCGATGCCATGGATGCCGGCAAGCTGACCGATGATCCGGTAATTACCAATTTCAAAAACAAATTTGCCGTTGACTGGATTCCTTTCCTCAATCGCAAGTGGACTGATGCAGCCGATACGGCCGTGCCGATGACGGAATTAAAACGTCTGGCGCAACGCATTACCACTGTGCCGGAAAGCTTCAAGCCACACAGTCTGGTCGAAAAAGTACTGGCTGACCGGGCTGCCATGGGGCGGGGTGAAATCAATCTGGACTGGGGTATGGGCGAACATCTGGCTTACGCTTCGCTGGTGGCTTCCGGTTATGCCGTGCGCCTGACGGGTCAGGATGCTGGTCGCGGCACGTTTGTGCATCGCCATGCAGTGTTGCATGATCAAAATCGTGAACGCTGGGATTCCGGCACTTATGTACCGTTGCAGAATGTCGCTGAAGGTCAGGCACCATTCCGTGTGATTGATTCGGTCTTGTCCGAAGAAGCGGTGCTGGCGTTTGAATATGGTTATTCTTCGGCCGAACCAAATGCACTGACGATCTGGGAAGCGCAGTTTGGCGACTTCGTCAATGGCGCGCAGGTGGTGATTGATCAGTTCATCAGTTCTGGTGAAGTCAAATGGGGACGCGCTTCCGGTCTGACCATGATGCTGCCACACGGTTATGAAGGTCAGGGTCCGGAACATTCTTCTGCTCGTCCGGAACGCTTCCTGCAATTATGTGCTGATAATAATATGCAGGTGGTGCAGCCAACAACAGCGTCACAGATTTTCCATCTGTTGCGTCGTCAGATGATCCGTCCGTTCAGAAAGCCGCTGGTGATTCTGACGCCGAAGTCACTGTTGCGCAACAAGGATGCGGGTTCGCCGCTGACCGATCTGGCCAAGGGTACTTTCCATACCGTGATCGGTGAAGTGGATGACAAAATTGATGCCAAAAAAGTCAAACGGATTATTGCCTGCTCAGGAAAAATTTACTACGACCTGGTGAATGCCCGTAAAGAGCGTGCACAAACCGACGTAGCCATTATCCGGGTGGAACAGTTGTATCCGTTTCCGCACAAGACCTTTGCGTCCGAGCTGAAAAAATTCCCACACTTTACTGAGCTCATGTGGACTCAGGATGAACCACAAAATCAGGGTGCCTGGTTCCAGATTCAGCACAATATTTTTGAAGCCCTTGAAGAGGGGCAAAAACTGGCCTATGCCGGACGACCAGCGAGCGCTTCACCGGCCGTTGGTTATTACGACAAGCACTATGCCCAGTTGAAAGCGCTGATCGATACAGCATTTTCCAAGGTAAAAGGTTTTGTTCTGACCAAATAAGCGCGTCTTTGCCGGACCTGCATAACAGGTCTGGCAAGTGCAGTGAATGTTAAATTACGGAGAATTACATGGCAATCGTAGAAGTTAAAGTACCCCAGCTGTCAGAATCAGTTGCTGAAGCTACCCTGTTGACCTGGCATAAAGAAGCTGGTGCTTCAGTGGCACGGGATGAAAACCTGATCGATATAGAAACCGATAAAGTTGTGCTGGAATTGCCGGCGCCACAGGCTGGCGTGATCACGCAAATTCTCAAACCGAATGGCAGCATGGTGGTGGCTGGTGAAATCATCGCCATTATCGATACTGAAGCGACTGCTGCCGCTTCGGCACCAACTGCTACCCCGGCTGCTGCGGCTCCTGTGGCAGCTGCGGCGAGTGTTTCCAAAGGCGATGTCGCCATGCCAGCGGCTGCCAAAATTCTGGCAGAAAATAATCTCTCTGCCGCTCAGGTGGCTGGCAGCGGTAAAGATGGTCGTGTAACCAAAGGTGATGCACTCGCTGCCGTGGCAGCGCCGAAAGCACCTGCAGTGGCTCCTCTGGCTGCGGCGGCTGCCAAACCGGCGCTGGCTCAGGTGGTTACACCTGCGGCTGCGAGTCTGGGTGATCGTCCGGAAGAACGTGTGCCGATGAGTCGTCTGCGTGCCCGGATTGCCGAACGTCTGATCCAGTCCCAATCCACCAATGCGATTCTGACTACCTTCAATGAAGTTAACATGCAGCCGGTGATTGATCTGCGCAACAAGTACAAAGACAAGTTTGAAAAAGAACATGGCGTTAAGCTCGGTTTCATGTCGTTCTTTGTCAAAGCGGCTGTCGCAGCGCTGAAAAAATATCCGATCATCAATGCGTCTGTTGATGGCAATGATATTGTCTATCACGGTTATTTTGATATCGGTATTGCTGTCGGTTCTCCACGCGGTTTAGTGGTGCCGATTCTGCGCAATGCGGATCAGATGTCGATTGCCGATATTGAAAAGAAAATTGGTGAATTCGGCAATAAAGCCAAAGAAGGCAAGCTCACCCTCGATGATCTGACCGGTGGTACTTTCTCGATCTCCAATGGCGGTACCTTTGGTTCGATGCTGTCGACACCAATTATTAATCCGCCGCAATCAGCGATTCTGGGCGTGCATGCCACCAAAGAACGCGCCGTGGTGGAAAATGGTCAGATCGTGATTCGTCCGATGAACTATCTGGCCATGTCTTACGATCACCGTATCATCGATGGTCGTGAAGCGGTGCTCGGTCTGGTTGCCATGAAAGAAGCTCTGGAAGATCCGGCACGTCTGTTGCTCGATCTGTAAGCGGATTTGACTGCAGCGCCGGGATGGCTGGTGGTTACCAGACCCATCTCTGGTGCTGCATTTTTACTAGTTAACCAAGAGAATGTGCTATGAGTAAACAATTTGATGTGGTCGTCATCGGTGGCGGTCCTGGTGGTTATATTGCGGCCATTCGTGCTGCGCAACTCGGCTTTGCGGTGGCCTGTGTCGATGAATGGAAAAACGATAAAGGCGGACCTGCGCCTGGCGGTACCTGTACCAATGTAGGTTGCATCCCGTCCAAAGCGTTGTTGCAGTCGTCCGAGCATTTTGAACATGCCGGTCATTCCTTTGCCGAACACGGTATCGAAGTCCAGGGCTTGAAGCTCAACCTGGCGCAAATGAAAAAACGCAAGGATGTGGTCGTCAAACAAAACAATGACGGTATCCTGTATCTGCTCAAAAAGAATAAAGTCACTTTTTTCCATGGTCGCGGCTCTTTTGTTGCTGCCAAAGATGGGCTGTATGAGATCGCGGTAGCCGGTGATAAACTGGAAACCCTGTCGGCCAAACATGTGGTGCTGGCCACCGGTTCGAATGCGCGTGCTTTGCCGGGTACCCCGTTTGATGAACAATTGGTGTTGTCCAATACCGGTGCACTCGATATCAATGCGGTACCAAAAAAACTCGGCGTTATTGGTGCCGGTGTCATTGGTCTGGAAATGGGCAGTGTCTGGCGTCGTCTGGGTTCAGAAGTCACCGTGCTGGAAGCCTTGCCGGTATTTCTGGGTGCCGTGGATGAACAGATTGCCAAAGAAGCACAAAAGTTGATGACCAAACAGGGACTGGGAATTCATCTGGGTGTGAAGATCGGTGCGATTGTGGTCGGTAAAAAATCGGTCACGGTGAATTACACCAGTGCCGCCGGTGCCGAGACTGCGGTCGAATTCGATAAACTGATTATCTCGATCGGTCGTACGCCCAACACCATCGGTCTGAATGCCGAAGCAGTTGGCCTGCAGCTCGATGAGCGCGGTTTTATCACTGTCGATGGTGATTGCAAAACCAGTCTGCCGAATGTCTGGGCGGTGGGTGATGTGGTGCGCGGCCCGATGCTGGCGCATAAAGCAGAAGAAGAGGGTGTGGCGGTGGCAGAGCGGATCGCCGGTCAGCATGGTCACGTCAATTTCAACACTATTCCGTGGGTGATTTACACCTCGCCGGAAATCGCCTGGGTAGGACGCACCGAGCAGCAGCTCAAAGCCGATGGTGTGGCTTACAAGGCTGGTACTTTCCCGTTCATGGCCAATGGTCGTGCGCGTGCTTTGGGTGACACTTCCGGGATGGTGAAGTTTCTGGCCGATGCTGTCACGGATGAAATTCTGGGTGTGCATATCATCGGACCGATGGCGTCGGAATTGATTTCTGAAGCGGTGGTGGCGATGGAGTTTAAAGCCTCGGCCGAAGATATTGCCCGCATCTGTCATGCCCATCCATCGCTGTCAGAAGCGACCAAAGAAGCGGCCCTGGCCGTGGATAAGCGCGCGTTGAATTTTTAAACTTTTGGTTGCTTGATGAATGTAGTTGAATATTACCAGCATGCTCTGTCCGAGCGCGGATTTAGCGCTGATGCGGCGCAATTCCGCGCGGTGCAACGTCTGCAGCACGCCTTTGATGACTGGCTGGCGTATAAAGACCGCCGTACCAACAAGCTCATGCGCCTGATCAATCCGCCGGAAGTGCCACGTGGCGTGTACATGTGGGGTGGAGTCGGGCGCGGCAAGTCGTTTTTGATGGATAGCTTTTACAGCGTGGTTCCGCTCAAGCGCAAGACCCGGATTCATTTTCATGAATTCATGCGCGGTGTGCATCAGCAGCTCGATGAACTCACCGGCGTGGCAGATCCGCTCAATCTGGTGGCGGATAAAATCGCCAAAAAATACCGGTTGATCTGTTTTGATGAATTCCACATCTCGGACGTGGCCGATGCCATGATCATGTTTAATTTGCTCTCTGCGCTGTTTGAGCGCGGGGTGTCGTTTATCATGACGTCGAATTATCAACCCGATACACTCTATCCGGATGGTCTGCACCGCGACCGGCTGCTGCCGACGATTAAACTGCTCAAAGAACGGCTCGATATTCTGAATGTCGATTCCGGCAACGATTATCGCCAGCGTGCGCTGGAACAGGCTGAAGTGTATCTTTATCCTCTGAATGCACACAACGATGCGGCCCTGCGCCTGAGCTTTGGCAAGATCGCCGAAGTGCCTGATCAGGAAGCGACATTACGGATTGAAAGCCGCGAAATCCGTGCCTTGCGGCGTGCCGGCAGCATTATCTGGTTTGATTTTGCCACCCTGTGCGGCGGCCCGCGCTCGCAAAATGATTATCTGGAAATTGCCAGCCAATTCCATACCGTGATATTGTCTGCCATACCGCAGATGTCGGCGGGGATGTCCTCCGAAGCGCGTCGGTTTACCTGGTTAATCGATGTGTTTTACGATCATAAAATCAAACTCATCATGTCTGCCCAGGTGGCGGCCGATGAATTGTATACAGAAGGTACGCTATCCAATGAATTTCACCGCACCGTTTCGCGCATTGTGGAAATGCAGTCGCGCGAGTATATGGACAGCCAGACCCGGGATGCCACTGATGAACTGGTTTAAGTTGCTGCCCAAAACCGTCAGTGGCTTGCTGCTGCTCTGTCTGTGTACGGCCTGCGCCACCAAGGGTACGCCAGCCGATGTGGTCATTAATTTCCCCTCGGCTGAACCGTTCATCACTGTGACCCAGGCAGATGCCGTACTGGCCGATGTGGTGCTGGCGAATGCTCAGATTGATTGGCGTTACCGCCAACAGGAACAACTGTGTTATAGCCAGTTTTTCGTCAATTACTGCCTGCTCAATGCCAAAGCACTACGCCGTACGGATTCCGCCCGGGTACAAAAAAGCGAAGTGGCCGCCAATTACTTCAAGCGCAAAACCAATGTCGATGAGATGGACCGGGCGCTGGAAGAAAAGAATATTGCCCATCCTGTGCCGGTCCCTGTCCCACCGGCGCAATAATGACCATGGCCAGCCGCCAGCCCACATCCTGCTTTGATCTGTTTTGCTCGTGTACGCTGATTGCCCTGCAGGGCTTTGGTGGTGTGCTGGCGATAGTGCAGCGTGAACTGGTGGACAAGAAGGGCTGGCTGACGCAGGAAGAATTCGTCGAAGAATGGGCGGTCGCCCAGGTGATGCCCGGCCCGAACGTGGTCAATCTGACGTTGATGATAGGGGCCCGTTATTTCGGTTTGCGCGGTGCGCTCTCAGCCATGGCCGGGATGTTGTTGCTGCCTATGCTCATCGCTCTGCTGGTGGGCATAGTGTATCGCTCGCTTGATGGTCATCCGGGTGTTGCTGGTGCGATGCGTGGCATGGGGGCGGTGGCAGCAGGTTTAATTATCGCGACCGGCTTAAAAATGTTCGCCGCACTCAAATCCAATCCGCTGGGTAAAACCACCTGTGTGCTGTTTGGGATGAGCAGCTTTGTCTGCATTGCGCTGTTGCATGTGCCGTTATTTTTGTTGTTGATTTTTCTTGGTCCGGTTGCCTGTTATCTGGCCTGGCGTGCCTTGCCTGCAGCATGAGCATGTACCTCTCTGACTGGCTGGAACTGTTTCAGCATTTTATTATGCTCTCGATGCTGTCGATCGGCGGTGCTGTTTCCACGCTGCCGGAAATGCACCGTTTTCTGGTGGTGCAGCATCACTGGCTCACGGATGGGCAATTTACCGCTTCGGTGGCCATCGGTCAGGCGTCACCGGGGCCGAATATCCTGTTTGTTGCCCTAATGGGCTGGAATATCGGCGTCAACAGCGGCAGCGCACTCGCTGGCTTGCTGGGCGTGCTGATCACCATGCTGGGAATCCTGCTTCCCAGCACCACCATTACCTATCTGGCCGCCGGTTGGTTGCGGCAAAATGCGGATCTGCGGGCAGTACGCGCGTTTAAACTCGGACTGGCCCCGATCGTGATTGCGCTGTTGATTGCCACCGGCTGGATCATGGCCAGTGTCAGCCATGACTGGCGCCTGTGTCTGGTGACGCTGGTGTCGGCGCTGCTGATCTGGCGCACACGTATTCATATGCTGTGGCTGATTGCTGCCGGGGCGGTGTTGGGGTGGGTGGGGTGGATTTGATTGTCTGATTGCTTGGTCAGGTTGCAACAAATATATAGATCGTCACAAGTGACGATAGTAAAGCCCTCTGGAAGGGGTTTGCATCCCCTCCCATCGCGTCGCTCCTGCGTCGCTCACCGGCCTGAAGGCCGGGGTTTTAAACCCTGGTCAGATTTTTGATAAAATTAGCAGGATGTCAGCTTGCGTCCAAGACTCAATGCTGACAAATGTGGCAGCGTCGGCGTTCATGAACTTCGTCACGCGACGCTATGAGGGCCAGTTTGAGACTGGCCCTTACCTTTTGTGCGTTTTGCTATTGAATGATAATTTCATCTCTAAATCTTTTCTTAGAATAATGTTCAGGAATACGACTATTTGTTGCTTGTAATGCAAGGGGCGGAGTGGCCGCGAATTTGATGGTCGGGATACCCAAATAGTTCACCTTATTCCTATCAAAAATCAAGGAAAGGCAGCTGAACTATTTCAGCGAGCGAAGAGTCAGAAACATGCTCGCGCCAATTTGGAATAATGTATTGGAAATTATTGTCAGTAGTTTTGACATCATATATACTCAAATATGAGAAAATAACAACTCAAAAAATGAAGCCTGGTTATAAGCCACCTTTTGCATCGTTCGTAAAAAAACAACATAAACCGCTGCAGTTAGTCATTGAGGATGCCGTTGAGGAGATATGTGCTGACCCCAGTATCGGGGAACCTAAAACAGGGGACCTTAAGGGAATCTATGTTTATAAATTTAAGCACCATAAGCAACTTTATTTGATAGCTTATCGTCCGCCAACGGATAATAAGCTTAAGGAAGATGATATTGATATCGAGTTATTAATCATTGATTTTTTTCAGGTGGGAACGCATGAAAATTTCTATGCCACACTTAAAACCTATTTGAAATCGTGAGGTCTGAAATGAGCCAAATGACTGCAGAAACTGTCTATAAAAATTTCACCCGGATGACAGCTGATGAGCGTGCAAAATTTTATACATTGCTTGCCGAATCCAGTATTCACAAGAACAATTTAACTCACGAGCAAGTATTCGGTCATTTAGCAGAGGACGAATTTACGGCAACGGATGCTGCCGGGTATTTGGATGTATCGATGTCGACCTTTCGTCGTTATGTCAGCGATGGCAGAATTAAAGCCTCTGGCGAAATGGGCAGAAATCAACTTTTTGCCACCAAAGAGTTAAAAGCGTTCAAGCGTTCTTTGCGTGAAGTAAAATCCCGCCGTGTCGCCGTTCGCCCGCAATCCAAAACAAATATATAGATCGTCACAAGTGACGATAGTAAAGCCCTCTGGAAGGGGTTTGCATCCCATCCCATCGCGTCGCTCCTGCGTCGCTCACCGGCCTGAAGGCCGGGGTTTTAAACCCTGGTCAGATTTTTGATAAAATTTTCCCTGAGCAGAACTGCACTGACACGCACCAACTGACGCAGGCATGGCCCATGTGAGCGATGTTGGAACGCGAACCCAGGTTCACCACGACCTTCGGCTTTTCTCAAAAAAATCCACAGTTTTCCATCAACAAACGGCACGTGACGGAACTGCTACGTAAAAATTCGAACTAAGCCAGCAGGTTTCAGGGAAGTCAGTCAAGTTGAATTCACGTGTTGTATTTCGTCATTCCCTTCGACGTCATTCCCGTGATTTCTGAACCCCGTCATTCCCGCGGTTTCTGGCGGGAATCAAGTGTCGCTAAGTGCGGGCGGTTAACCTGTTTCAACAGGCGGCGGATCGGGGACACACGCAGGGCATGTATTCGTTGAGTTGGTGCTATGCGAATGGCGTCGGTGTGCCTGAAGATGCAGCCGAGGCCGCCAGATTGGAAAAGCTGGCTGATCTGAAGTTATAGTGAAGACCGGATTGGTTCATGTATTTGCGGATAACGACACTGGATTTCCGCCTGCGCGGAAATGACGGGGGGCGGAAATGACAGTTTGTGGCGCGTCAATCTTTTATGAGTCTGAGGAGTAAAATCAACCTCCCAGAGTTGTCCGCGTTTAAATTTAGTCAATTCCATCTCCGATAGCGTCATCAAGAGATTCGTTGATGGAGTGGTGTTTTACTGAAAGTTTGCGCGATAACATGGCCAAACGATCCGCCATAACCCGGTCGTTTTTCTCGCGCACAGCTTCGCGAACGTATTCCGAACTTTTTAATCCGACCATGCCGGCGAACGATTGTGTTTGCTCCATAAATTCACTGGTCGTGCGGAATGATAGTGTTGTAGACATAGCAATTCCAATCGGCGTGTAAATGAAGGATGTTGTAACACATATTGTATTGCATTTATGTGAAACAATTGTGTGGTTGTTTGTGTGTTCGTTGCTTGCAGCATGGTCAAGGTAAATTGTGCCATTACTCGTTCAGGTTCCATGGCCCCAGTGGATATTTGGCGCGATGCGCATGGCGTCGACGTTCCCAAAGATACAGGGTGTTAACTCACCCCATTGGCACGTTTTAAATCATCCGGCCGGCCGACATCGATCCAGTCTTCTTCAGAAAAATAGGTGGCAACGGTTTTTTTCTGTTCCAGCAGGCGGGCATACAGATCGGTGATGTGGAAAAATTCGTTTTTCGGCACCAGTTCGAGCATATCCGGATTGATGACATAAATGCCCAGATTGATCAGAATATCGAGTGACGGTTTTTCTTCCAGCGACGTCAGTTTGCCACCCTCCTGATGCACCACGCCGTAAGGTACTTCATGACGGTAATGGCCGACCGAAATGGTAGCGTCGGCTTGTGATTCGGTATGGCAGGCGAGCATTTCCTGCACGTTGATGCGGGTCACCTGGTCGCCGTTGAGCACCAGGATCGGGTATTGCAATTTGACCGGCAGCAAACCCAGGGCACCACCGGTGCTGAGTTCGGTGGTTTCACGCAGATAGTCAATGTGACAGCCGAAATTGCTGCCATCACCAAAGTGCTCTTCGATCATGTGACCCAGATAGTTAATCGACAGATAGATATGGCGGATGCCATTGCCCACCAGATTGAGAACGATGCGCTCCAGAATGGGTCGACCGGCCACCTTGACCATGGGCTTGGGGCAGGATTCGGTATACGGGCGCAGCCGGGTACCTTTGCCACCGGCCATGATGACGGCCACATTCGGGCGCATTGGCGTGCCGATAATTTCTTCCAAAAAATGGATGCCCAGCAGCTGGTGGTTTTTGTCGAGTACCGGAACATGGCGGATGTGCAGTGCGGTCATTAAATCGAGCACCGCGGTACGGTCGGTTTTGAAGGCGACGGAAATATAGTCGCTGCTCATGATTTTGCTGGCCAGATCGGTCATTGTCAGACCGCCGAGCAAGCCACGGCGAATATCGCCATCGGTGATGATGCCGATGATGGCTTCCTGCTGATTTTGAATCATGATGACTTCACGCCAGTTGAGCTCGATTGCCTGCATAGCATCACCGATAGTGGCATTTTCCGGCAGGACGAATTTTTCCAGATCTTTAGTCAGCATACTGCCTCCGGTGGAGTGGTTGAGGTCATCATCAGCAGATTTGTTTGAGTAACATAAAACTCTCGGCATAGTCGCAACCCGCCGCAGCGCCGCGTAAAGTCGCCAGTGCGCGCAGGCTTTGCTGGCTGCGCGGAAACGGGTGCGGTTTTACTTCGCTGGCATAGAGACTCAGGATGGCGCATTTTTGTTCCAGTTGTTCACTGATATCGATAAACACATTCGGGCTGAAGGCATCTGCTCCGGCAACGGCAAAATCGGTTTCACTCAGCGTTTCCATCATCAGAATTTTGCGCACCGATGGATAACGAAATACTTTGCTGCAACTCCAGGCCGCGTTGAAGGCCACCTGATGATCGGAATGCACATCGTGGCGAAACGGTAAAAATACTTGGGTAGGTTGCACCTGTTGCATGACGCGTGCAAAGGCGTTGATCAGTTGTGAGGTTGGAAGTTCATCTAAATGAGCTGCAGCAAAACCGAGACGGTGCACACCGTCAAATTGATACTGCTGTGCCACGCAGGCAATTTCTTGTTCGCGCCGCGCGATGGCTTCGGCGCTGTAGCCATCGGCGGCACCCATTTCCGTGACGATCAGCCAGTGAATCTGTGCGCCTTGCTGTTTGAAGCGCAGCAGCGTGCCACCACAGCCCAGGGTTTCATCATCAGGGTGAGTAGCGACCACCAATATGTTGTTCATGGCATCTCCAGCGGATCTTCGGTTTTTTTCAGCAAGCGGGCAAAATCGGTATGTTTAATTAATTGTAAAACCTGCTGACAGCTTTGGCCGTTGCCATACGGATTTTGAATTGTCGTCAGTGCTGTTTGAAATTCCGGCGTCAATAGCTGTGCGATGGCGGCGTCGATGTGTTCGCGCTGATTGCCGCAAAAAATCACATTGTCCAGGCAATAGCGGCCGCGCTGGCGCAAGCCGACATTGATGACGCCTTTCCCAAGTGATGCGGCTTCCAGAATGCCGGAGGAGGAATTGCCGATTAAAAACCGCGCCTGCTTATACAAAGATATAAACGTGTTGCGCTCCAGATTGGTATAAAACCAGAATTGCGGATCGTGTTCGTACTGGCGAATTTTTTCCAGAATCGCATAGTTACCCGGATCACTGTTCGGATAGCTGATCATGGCCGGAATGTTGGCCTGTTTGAGTGCTTGCAGTAGTTGTTCAAAATGCTCGCCTGCCTGTGCTTTTTCGGCATCGACCGGATGGTAAATCACCATGGCGTAATCGGTCAGGTTTTTCTCAGGCGGAAAAACGCTGGCAGGATTGACTGCCGGAAGCTGGCTTTGCCGGATGAATTTGTCCAGCGCAATACTGCCGGCAACGCAAATTCTGTCTGAGGATTCGCCCATTTTCATTAAGCGTTGCCGGTGCTGTTCCAGCGACACCACGTGAAAGGTGGATAGTTTCGAGGTGGCATGACGAATGACGGTATCGGTATGGCCATCCGCTTCATGATCGCCACCAAAAAAATGCATGCCGGGGATGTTCAGAAATGCACCCAGCATGGCGCCGATGAGAACATCCTCGCGATCACCTGCATACAGGATCAGATCCGGCTGCCAGGCAGCGACCACATCGATGGAATTTTGCAGCAAAATGCTGGCGCTTTTGAGGCGTGATTTTTGCGAGTCGGAATTAATCAGGCTTTCGATTTGCAGTAATATGGGGTAACCATCCTGAATAATCTGCTCAACCGTATTGCCATACGTGCCGGACAAGTGTGTGCCTGACACCAGTAGTTTGAGTTCGATGTCGCTGTCCTGATGGAGCAGCGCATATAATCCGCTCATCAAATCATAATCGGACCGTATCGAGGTCAGTGCCAGTATTTTTTTCATGGGGAAGTTATTCCTGAGAGCAGCAGACGCGCCTGTTCGATGCCGACATTAAACAGCAGATCCAGACACGACAATCCGGGAATGAATTGCGTACTGTTTTTTTGCACATAGCCGGGGTGGCTGAAGCTGGCATACTCTAGCCGGATACCGGCTGCAGTGAAGTTGGCTGCATCCTGATAGGATTTTGCTCCGGTGCCGGATAAATAGTGCGTGGCGTTGTTGAGCTTGAGTAAGTTAAGCACCAGCTGTTCTTTTTTTGCCTGATGATCGTATGCCAGCTGGCTTTGCAGCACGGTTCTGGTGTTGATATTCAACAGGCGCATGCTGACTTCCATCGATTGCAGGATGATGTCGGCAAGATAGTTGGATTTATTGGCGAAAATACTGTCGACTTCAGAAAAAACTGGCTCAAAAAAAGGATGTTTGCGGTAATTTTCGTGGATAAAATTACGATGTTTGCTGCCCCAGTTGGTGTCGGCGATTTTTAACTCTTTCAGTGGTTTGTCGCGGTAATGCTGCTTAATGAAGGGGATGCTCAAATACCTGACTTTGCCGTCCATACTTAAAAACTGATTCCGATGCTGAAACGAAGAGTCAGATAACTGTACTTCATCGAGCAAAATCAGTACGTCACTGCCCGCCGTTTTCGACAGCAGGCCTAACCATGGAAAATAACAGGGCTGATGCATGGAGAAGATCATCTTTTTTTCGCCACCAGATAATATTCGGACAGCGTGTTTTCAGCTTTAAACGACTTGCGTTCAAAATAACCAACATCAATCATCTCAACAGCAGGAAATAGTTCCAGAAATTGCTGCTCATTAGCCGGTGAGAAAATTTTGCAACCTTGTTGATGCGGAATCCGTTCATCCACAATATAGGTGTTGGTTGCAACGGCTGTTGCATGCACAACTTTGACATCCCGGTGGGTGGACAGGGAACAGATCAGTATGCCGCCGGGTTTGAGGTAATGGCATAATTTGGCAATCGCTGCCTGTATACTGTCGTGGTCGTTGTAGTACAGCACCTGCCAGGCAACGATCAGGTCAAAACAGGCGGCGTCAACATCTTGTTGAGCATCGCTGAGCTTGAAATTTTGCGGATTGAAACGGGGGTAGTGGCTTAATCTCTCGCGCGTGATGGCAACGCTGCTGGCAGAAATTTCCATGCCATACAATTCTTCCATATGCTGAATTAAAAATTCGGCGTTGTTTCCTGAACCAAAACCGTAATCCAGACATTTGCCGGCTTGATTGATTTGGCTGCGATTCTGGAAAAACAGCGTTACCAGAATTTCATTCGGATAATTCAGAAACGAGCCAGCTTTTTTATCGCGGTAAATTTCTTCCCAGTTGCGGATATTTTTGTCGGCCAGGTTGCTCATATAGCCTCATCGGGGGAATAATTTTTTTGCGCTGTTTTACCGATGAGTTCATCCCAGCGCATCGGATTTATTCCGGTGCCAGGGCGTTTGACGGTCAGATTGTGTTCGCTGAACAGTTCACCACACTTGATCGGCGTGGCGGCGACGATGCTTTTCCGGCTGATCGGCAGGTTTTTGCTTTCACTTGGACTGGCCTGCTTAATGCCATCCCCCAAGGCTTGCGACACCCGCCGTATTCCCGATACCATGGCTTTGAGTTCTTGCGGTTCCAGACTGGCCTGATGATCCGGACCTTCCATCTGGCGGTCGAGCGTGAAATGTTTTTCGATTACGCAGGCACCCATGGCGACTGCCGCGAGCGCGACTTCGATACCCGGTGTGTGATCGGAATAACCGACACTGACTTGAAAAGCATTCGCCATGGTTTGCATGGCGCGCAAATTGACTTCATCCAGCGGGCAGGGATATTCGGTGGTGGCATGCAGCACTGTAATTTGGTCTTTGCGCAATCCCGCCAGCATCAACTGCGTCAGCGCGGCTTCGACTTCGCCCAGATTGGCCATGCCGGTGGACATGATCACCTGTTCGGCCAGCCCGGCAATGGTGCGCAGATAGGGCAGGTTGGTGATTTCACCGCTGGGAATTTTAAAAATCCGCATCCCCAGCGCATACAGCAGGGCGATACTGTCATGATCAAATGGTGTGGATAAAAACTGGATATTTTTTTGCTGACAATGGCGGATGATGGCATGGTGGGCGGCTTCATCGAGTTCCAGTTTTTTCAGCATCTGGTATTGCGTTTCCTGTTTGTCGGTCGTGTGTTGCTGGTACTCGGCTTTGACGGCATCGCGACACACCAGTTTGTCGGCTTTAAAGGTTTGAAACTTGACCGCATCGGCACCGGCCTCACAGGCGACATCGATGAGTTGTCTGGCCAGTTCCAGCGATCCGTTGTGATTGACACCGGCTTCGGCGATGATAAATACCTTAGTCATGCTGGTTGCCCTTAAAAAGTGAGCCTGCTTTGATAAATGCATGCTCGGGAGTGTTTTTGATGATTACGGCATTGCTGCCTACAAAGCTGCCGAGTCCGATGACGGCACCACCATTGATGACGGCGGCGGTGGCAATGTGGCAGTGATCCGCCACCTGCACATCGTGTTCGATCAGGGCTTTGCTGTTGATGATGCAGTTCTCGCCTACTTTAGCGCGCGCATTGATGAGTGCATGGTGCATGACGATGGTGCCTGCACCCAGTTGAGCATGGGGCGATACATAGGCCAGTGGCGACACCACAACCGGCAGGGTAAAGCCGAGCGAGCGGATAAATTCATACAACCGCATGCGGGTTTGCGGACTGCCGATCTGACCGACGGTGATCAGCGCGTAATCGGCTTGAGAAGAGAGTTTGGCCAGACGGGTATCGTCACCCAGAACCGGGTAGCCGCAAACGCTGTCCGAACTTGCTTCGCGGTCAGTAATGCCAATAATCTGAAAGCGGTTTTCCTGTTCAATCACATCGATACAGGCAGCGCAGTGGCCACCGGCACCCACGAGGATGATATTCGGTTTGTCACTCATGTCAGCCTCGCACTGCTGGGCAGATTGATGACATGCTGTTCCAGCCACAGTGCCTGAGTTAAATCACCTGCCTGACAATCCTGATACATCGCCAGTTTGGTCATCAGAGTCCAGATTGGCCGCGACATCACGCCTGCTGCATTGAGTTGCTGTAACAGCAGATCGCGTTTGCTCTGGTCAGGCACGATCAGGGTATTGAGCCAGTAATTGGCCAGGGTCTGGTCGGGTTCGGTCACGAGTTCATGGTCTGACGAGGCAAAGAAAGCGGCATACTCGAGCGCCAATGCACGTTTGCTGGCCAGCAGGCGCGGCAACATTTCCATCTGAGCGCAACCGAGTGCTGCATTCAGATTCGGCAGGCGGTAGTTGTAGCCGACTTCGTCATGCTGAAATTCATACGGATGCGGCACTTTGGCCGTGGTCGTCAGGTGCCTGGCACGTTGCGCCAGAGCAGCGTCATTAGTCAGAATCATGCCGCCACCGCCGGTGGTGATGGTTTTGTTGCCATTAAAGCTGAGTGTACCCAACAGGCCAAACGTGCCGGTATGTTGCCCATGATAATAACTGCCCAGACTCTCGGCCGCATCTTCAATTAAGGGCAACTGAAATTGCGTGCAGATCTGCACCAGCCGGTCGAGCTGGCAGGGAAAGCCAAACGTATGCATCGGCAGCACCGCGGCAATCCGGTTACCGCTGCGCTTATTGATGCAGCCCGCTTCGGTCTGAGTGGTGTGTTGACTTAAAAACTGCAGCAGACTGTCCGGACTCATGCCCATGGACTGGCGTTCGACATCGATAAATACCGGACGGGCACCGCAATACGTGATGGCATTGCAGGTAGCCACAAAGGTCAGCGGCTGGGTAATGACTTCAT
This sequence comes from uncultured Oxalobacteraceae bacterium, assembly GCA_903862415.1. Lineage (GTDB taxonomy): Bacteria > Pseudomonadota > Gammaproteobacteria > Burkholderiales > Burkholderiaceae_D > Solimicrobium. Next base: position 77,234 of record CAIOYD010000041.1, read on the forward strand.
CGCCCGGACCCACACCGGCCAGTTTTAAGGCGATGTGCAGGGCTGCGCTGCCGTTGACGGTGGCAATCGCAAAGTTGGCACCGGTATACTTGGCGACCATATCTTCAAAGCGGGTGACGTAGCTGCCGACGCTGGAGACAAAGGTGGAATCGATACAGTTGAGCAGATACTGTTTTTCATTTCCGGCGAAACGCGGTTCATGCAGGGGAATAAAATCCTCTGTCTGATACAGCTCGCGAATATAACGGATGATGTGCTCTGGAGTCATGGCTTTACAGGTTGTAGATATCAGTTTTATAGGCTGACAGATTGGCCGGATCGACAAACCAGGCGATGGTTTCCTGCAGTCCGCGCTGCAAACCGGACAGGCCGGCAAACTGAGGAGACCAGCCGAGCAATTCCTGGGCTTTGCTGTTGTCCGCCCACAGGCGTTCGACTTCACTCTTTTCCGGGCGCAGCCGCTGCTCGTCGGTCAGGATTTCGATTTCGACCCCCATGATGCTGGCGATGGTGTTGGCGGTGTCGCCGATGGAAATTTCAAAGTTGCTGCCCAGATTGATCACCGCACCGATGCTGTCGGGCGACTGGAGTGCCGCGATAAAGCCGTTGACGGTGTCGCTGACAAAACTTAAGTCGCGGGTCGGCTGTATTGCGCCCAGTTTGATCTGACGTACTCCGCTGGCGATCTGGGTGATGATGGTGGGGATCACCGCCCGTGCCGACTGGCGCGGTCCATAGGTGTTGAATGGCCGGATAATGCCCACGGGGGTGCCAAACGAGCGGTAAAACGACATCGCCAGCTGATCAGCACCGATTTTGCTGGCCGAGTAGGGCGACTGGCCTTCGAGTGGATGCAATTCGGTGATCGGCACAAACTGGGCCGTGCCATACACTTCCGAGGTCGAGGTATGGATGATTTTACTCACCCCCAGATCGCGTGCCGCCTGTACCACATTCAGCGTGCCCTTGATATTGGTGTCGATATAGGTGTCGGGTGAATGATATGAATAGGGAATGGCAATCAGGGCTGCCAGATGCAGCACCACATCACAACCCTGCATGGCTTGCCGTACCCCATTCGGGTCACGGATGTCGCCACAAAATACTTCAAAGTTGCCTTTTACATCGGCAGCGCAGCGATCCAACCAGCCCCAGGAATTAAATGAGTTGTAGAGCACAAAGGCGCGCACCTCAAAACCGGCACGCACCAGTGCTTCGGTAAGATGCGAGCCGATGAAGCCATCCGCGCCGGTGATAAGGATTTTAGTCACGATAACTCCGATAACATCAGTTCAGCGATTTTCCAGTCCAGCGGGGTATCGATGTCGAGCGATTTTTCTGCTGACATGACAAAGCCGAGCGTGTCCGCATGCAAAAAGGTTTTATTGGACAGCAGCCAGTCAGTGTGAGCAAAATACAGTGCGCCATTAAGTGCCTGTACTTCGGGTAATTCCTGGCGTCGGGTAGCTTCACCGGCATCCAGCAATTTGACCAATCTGCCTTCAGCATCAAGAGTAATCATCCAGTACGGTGACTGTGCAGCAGGCGTGACAGAGACGATACACTTTGCCTGACGCTGGCTGGCAAAAGCCAGACAGTTGTCAATATCTGCGGTGGTGCGCAGCGGCGAAGTGGGTTGCAGCAACAGAATGGCGTCAAAGCCGGGCAACTGTTGCAGCGCATGCAGCACCGGTGCCATGCCCGGGGTGTCATCCTGTGCCAGTCCGGCCGGACGCATGAACGGCACCAGCGCACCGTATTCGCGGCTGATGGCGGCGATTTCTTCATCATCGGTACTGACCACGACACTGTCTATGTTTTTCGCTGCCAGCGCTGCCTGTATGCTCCAGGCGATGAGCGGCTTGCCGGCGATCATGCGGCAGTTTTTGCGCGGAATACCTTTCGAGCCACCGCGGGCAGGGATAAGAGCTAGCGTTTTCAAACCGTGTTCCTGGTAGGGGGTATAAACCGCAAGGCGTAATACACCATGCGGCGAAACGAGTAAGACTCTGGCTGATAGATTGTGAACGCTTACCGATGAGCTGAAACCAGAATAAGTGAGTGAAAAGTGCTTCTGTTTGCCACTATGGTCGTCCGGTTATCGTGTTTGAATGATAAGAACCTTAATATCATCTCCCTTTGTACCCGAAAACCCGACTGAAGTTGCCCACAGGACTGGCGCTGTCTATGAATACCACTGGCCGCAATCACCGCTGTTTATGCGGCAGCGGGAAAAAATGTAAACATGGCTGCGCCGCGCAGGCGGCTGAGTTGGCGCGCCTGGGATATACACAACTGCAGCAGGGACAGCTCGATGCCAGTGAACACAGTTTTCAGCAGGCATTGCTTTTGCAGCCGGATTTTGTCAACGCTCTGCTCAGTCTGGGTACGGTGTACTGGTTAAAGCAGGATCATGCAGCGGTGATTGACTGTTGTCGGCGGGTGCTGGCCATAGAGCCTGACAATATTGCCGCCGCTAATAATCTGGTGGTGTCGGGTACGGTGTTGAAGCAATTTGACGATGTCGCTACTTATGCCTTAAAGATCATTGCTCTTGATCCCAACCACAGCCTGTCGTATTTTCATCTGGCGCTGGCCTGTCAGGAACAGGGCAATCTGGCCGCTGGTGTGAGTTTTTATGAACGTGCCGCCGCACTCAATCCACAACATGCCGACAGCCATTTCGGTCGCAGCATGTTAATGCTGGCCATGGGCCAGCTGGAGCAAGGCTGGCAGGGATATGAATTTCGCTGGCATTGTGAAACCCGGCCGGTGCCATGGCGCGATTTCCCTTATCCCCGCTGGCAGGGCGAGTCACTGGCCGGTAAAACCCTGCTGGTTTGGGGCGAGCAGGGTATCGGTGACCAGATCATGTTTGCCAGTTTGTATAACGATGTATTGACTGTGGCACCCGACTGTATTTTTGCCTGTAGCAAAAAACTGCTGCCATTGTTCCAGCGTTCCTTTCCGCAGGCGCGGGTGCTGGATCTGGACGATAGTGACGCGCTGGCTCCGTACCGTGAACAAATCGGGTTGCAGTCACCCGCAGGTTCGCTGGCACGCTGGTTACGTCCGACACAGGAAAGTTTTGCTGCTAACCGGCCATTCCTGCAGCCTGATCCGCAACGAGTTAGCTACTGGCGTGCACGACTGGCACAGCTTGGGCCGGGACTCAAGGTCGGAATCGGCTGGCGCAGTGGCAATCTGTCGGGTGACCGGGCCTTTTTTTGCACCCGGCTGGAGCAGTGGGGCCCTATTTTGACCCAGCCGGGAGTACGTTTCATCAATCTGCAATACGACGAATGCGCCGGGGAATTGGAACAAGTCAGGCAGTTATTCGGCGTTGACGTGCATGCCTTTGCCGAAGTGGATTTGTTTGATGATCTGGCAGAAGCGGCGGCTCTGACCAGTGCACTCGATCTGGTGATTTCTGCCCCCACCACCACGGCCATACTTGCAGCCGCGCTCGGCGTTCCCACCTGGCAGATGGTCTCGGGCTTTGACTGGCAAAACATGGGGTCGGATAAAAACCTCTGGTACCTCAGCCTGCGCAGTTTTAATAAGGATTGGGAGCAGAATTGGAGTGTGCTGGTGGACGAAGTGGCTGTTTGTTTGCAGCAGCAGGTCGAAGCCGATTATGTCCTGGGCATGGAGGCCTTTAAAGCACAACAGTATCCACAGGCAGAAATATTACTCAGAAAGACGCTGGCCAACAATCCGGCCAATGTGACTTGTCTGGTTAACCTGGGCGTGGTGCTCAACGAGTTGGGTCAGTTTGCCCAAACCCAGATGATTCAGCGCCAGGCGCTGGCACTGGAGCCGGACAATGCCGCTGCCTGGTTCAATCTGGCGGTCGCGCAAGTCGCGTCGGGAGACATTGACGCCGGCATGCAAAGTTATGCGCGCGTGCTGGAAATTAATCCGCAACTCAAACAGGCGTACTTCAACCTGGGTACCACCTTCCGTCTGCAGGGTGACCATGGTGTTGCGGTGCAGTGTTATTTGCGCGCACTGGACATCGATGGCAATTATCTGGCTGCCTGCAATAATCTGGCCGAGTCCTATCTGTTTTTGAAAAAATTCGCTGCAGTGGCTGAGTATGCGCTGAAAACCATCGCCCTCGATCCTGCCAATGCCAATGGCTATTTTCATCTGGCCGTGGCCTGTCAGGAGCAGGATGATTTGCCTGCCAGCCTGCAGTTCCATGCCCAAGCCGTCAGTCTGAATCCGCACAATCAGAATATCCGCTGCTCCCAGGGACTGGCGTTACTGGCGGATGGACAGTTGGTCGCAGGCTGGCAGGGTTATGAAGCCCGATGGTATAAAGAAAGCGCGCCTGAACCACTTCGCTATTTTCCGTATCCATGCTGGCAGGGAGAATCACTGACCGGCAAAACCCTGCTGGTCTGGGGGGAGCAGGGTATAGGCGACCAGATTATGTTTGCCAGCATGTATGCTGAACTGATTGCGCAGGCTAAATTGTGCATCTTTGCCTGTACTGCCAAGTTGCTACCCCTGTTGACACTGTCTTTTCCGAAGGCACATATTATTGCGCTCGATGATGCAGAGCAGTTAGCATCATTGACGATAGATGTGCAGTCGGCCGCCGGTTCGGTGGCACGCTGGCTGCGCCGGGATGCCAGCAGTTTTCCGCAGCAAGTCCATTTTTTGCAGGCCGATCCGGCACGCGTGCATCACTGGCGTACCCAATTGGCGCAATCCGGAACTGAACTCAAGGTCGGTATTTGCTGGCGCAGCGGCAATATGACGGGGGACCGCGGAGCTTACTGCACCAGCCTCAGTCAATGGGGAACGTTGTTGGGGCTATCGGGAGTGCGCTTTATCAATCTGCAATATGATGACTGCCAGCAGGAGCTGGCACTGGCGCAGACGCAGTTCGGAGTATCCATAGACGTGATGCAGGAAGTCGATCTGTATCACGATCTGGCTGAAAGCGCCGCCTTGATACAGGCACTTGATCTGGTAATTTCGGCACCGAATACGACAGCCATTCTGGCTGGAGCACTCGCTGTGCCCACCTGGCAGATGGTGTGCGGCTTTGACTGGCAGGTGTTGGGCACGGCGGAAACACGCTGGTATTCGAGCGTGCGCAGCTTTCGCAAAAACTGGGATCAGGATTGGGAATGTATGATGGTAAGCATGGCGCAGCAGTTAACTGACCTGGTTAATAAGAATAATTATAGTGAGGTGCAGGGCTAATGGAAAAACTCGGACGTAACGACCCTTGTCTGTGTGGCAGTGGTAAAAAATACAAACAATGCTGCATGAATGCAGATCTGATACAGGCGACACAAATGCAGTCGCTCAAACAGACGATCAGTGCCGATGTGGCCCGGGCCATCAGTTTGCATCAGCAGGGAGAGTTGCGTGCTGCCCAAGAGTTGTATGAAGCCGTGTTGAAGCAACAGCCGGAGCATCCGGAGGCGCTGCACTTTCTGGGTGTGCTGGCCTATCAGGGGAAAAACTATGATGTTGCGGAAGACTTGATGCGTCGTTCCATTAATCTGGATCCGACTAATGCGGTGTATTTTAAAAATTTGGGCGCGGTGTACCGCGACCATAAAAAACTCTCCAAGGCGATTGAAAGCCAGTTGATGGCATTGGAACTGCAACCCGATTATCCTCAGGCCTATTTGAATCTGGGTGTGGCGCAGGTGGATAAATTGTTGTTCACCGAAGCAGAACACAGTTTTCGTCAGGCGATCCACTTGAAGCCGGATTATGTCGAAGCCTGGGATAACCTCGGCACCGCACTACGATTGCAGCACCAGTTTGCAGCGGCGATCGTGGCGCATAAAAAAGCGCTGGAACTGAATCCAAAAAATGTGATTTCGTATACCAACCTGGCGGCAATTTTTAATAACTTAAAACAGTTTGATGCAGCGGTGGAATATTGTCTGAAAGCCGTTGCTCTCGATCCTGCTTATTCACTGGCTTACTTTTATCTAGGTTCAGCCTGCATGGCGCAAGAGAATTTTATCGCCAGTGAACAGTTCATCACCCATGCTCTGACGCTAGACCCCGGCAATGCCAATGCGCAATATACTCTGGCGATGCTGTTGCTGGGCACTGGTAAGCTGCAACCGGGCTGGGAATTGCATGAGTCGCGGTTCACCAAAGCGTTTCAACCGATTGCGAAGCCGTATTATCCCTATCCCTTCTGGCAAGGTGAGTCGCTGGCCGATAAAACCATTCTGGTTTGGTCAGAGCAGGGCGTGGGAGATCAAATTTCTTTTGCCGAAATGGTTGCCGATCTGCATGCCAGCCATTGCATCATTGCCTGCAAGAAAAAACTTGTCCCCTTATTTGCCCACAGCTTTCCCTGGGCTGAGGTGGTTGATCTGGAAGATCACCCGCGATTGGAAGGCAAGCACATCGACGTGCAATCCGCGGCGGGTTCTCTGGGACGCTGGTTGCGTCCGGATGCCGCCAGTTTTCCGCGCAGGAAGGCGTTTCTGAGTGCTGACCCGGAAAGGATCGCTTACTGGAAAACCCGGCTGGCGGCCCTGGGGGATGAATTAACGGTCGGTATTTGCTGGCGCAGTGGTAATTTGGTGGGAGAACGCTCACTGTATTGTACCCAGCTCGATGAATGGGGCGCGATCCTGTCTGTGCCTGGTGTCCGGTTTGTGAATTTACAGTACGACGATTGCAGTGCCGAGATCGAAGATGCGCGTGAACGCTTTGGGGTGCAAATTACTACGTTTGCGGAAGTTGATCTGTTTGACGACCTGCTCGAAAATGCCGCTTTGTGCAAGGCACTCGATCTGGTGATTTCTGCGCCCACCGCTGCCGGAATTCTTGCCGCCGCGCTTGGGGCCCCTACCTGGCAATTAATAAGTGGTTTTGAATGGCAAAAATTTGGCGGCACGGAAAACCAGTTTTACGCCACCATGAAACTGTTTAACAAAAACTGGGATCAACCCTGGGATGACATGATCAATCAAATCGCCAGCGAGTTGCACAGCAAAGTGTTAAAAAATAATTAAAACACAATCTTTCCCGCAACTTTAGCCTGAAACAGCAAAATATTTATCTGAAAAATCACTGTTTTTACCCCTAAAGTAATTTTGATTCCTGCCGATGAACGTAGAAGATGAAAAAACTTGAGGGCTTTTTGAAATAATTTAGTGCTCAATTTTTTTCAGACTTGACCGATACCTGTAACAACGGCGGTCGAGTAGTCCAGATAACTTAGACCAAAGTTTGAGGCTAATCGCCATTTTCGATAACTTAGGCAAGGGGAACATCATGTTAGATGCAATCAATACGAATATTATCTCGTTATCCACCCAGAATAACTTGGCGAACTCACAATCGTCACTGGCTACTTCGATTCAACGCCTGTCTTCAGGTTTGAAAATCAACAGCGCGGCAGACGATCCTGCGGGTTTGGCGATTTCCGATCGGATGACTTCCCAAGTCAACGGTTTGAATCAGGCGACTCAAAATGCGAACAATGCGATTGCATTGACGCAAACTGCCGACGGCGGTCTGGCCAGCACGACTTCACTGTTGCAACAAATGCGTACTCTGGCCGTGGAAGCCGCCAACGGCACTAACTCCACTTCCGATCGTCAATCGCTGCAAACTGAAATTGCTCAGTTGCAACAACAAATTGGTCAGGTTTCTTCGACTACCCAATATAACGGTATTAATCTGCTCGATGGTTCACTGAGCAACGTGCAGTTCCAGGTGGGTGCCAATGCCGGTCAAACCATCAGTTTTGCAGTTGGCAGCTCAGCAGCGAATGCGATTGGTAACAATACAGTAGCAGCCACTGCGGCAACGGCCGGGATTACTTCTTCTGAAGCGCATCTTTCTGGTACTGCGGCTACCTTTGATGCAAACATTAATCTGGCGCAAACAATTACTGTGGCCGGTAACGGTACTTCGGCTACGACCGGTATCACCATCGGTGAATCTGGCCATGCGATTGCTGCGGCAATTAATAATTCTGCCGGTCTGACCGGTGTGACTGCCAAAGCTACCACCGTGGCAACATTGAGTAACTTTACTACTGGTCTCAATACACTGGTTCTGCAGGGTGCGCCAACTTCAACCGGTAATGCCAATCCGATTACCGTTTCTTCTACGCTGTCTTCGTCTAAAGATTTATCTGACCTGGCGACTAAAATTAATGCCCAGTCTGGTAATACCGGTATCAATGCAGTGGCCGATTTAACCAAGGGTACCATCACTCTGACTCAGGCTGATGGTTATGATATCGGCGTCAGAAATAATTCGGTACAGTCTGGCATCATGGTGACAGGTCAATCGTCAGCCGGTGTGGCCAATTCCACAGCGACTGCTGTCACACTGCTTGCGGATGGTGCTGCCACAGCGATTACGGGTGACGCCGCGACAGTCGGTGCAGCGATTTCGTTCAGCGGACCAAATTCGTTCTCGGTGGCCACAGATACGGCCAGTGCCGGTATTTTGGATGCTGCAGCAACTAACGTCGGCAGTACTCTGTCTTCGGTAGCGTCGATTGATGTGACCACGCTGACCAACGGCCTGCCTTCAGGCGCCAATAATGCCCTGGCGGTAATTGATGCGGCTCTGGCCAACGTCGATACCGCGCGCGCTTCACTGGGTGCGTTACAAAACCGCTTCAGCGCCAGTATCAGCAATCTGCAGACATCGACACTGAACATCACTTCTGCACGCAGTACTGTATCTGATACCAACTTTGCCGCAGAAACTGCCAATCTGTCTCGTGGCCAAATTCTGCAACAGGCTGGTACCGCGATGTTGGCGCAGGCGAACTCTCTGCCTAACGGTGTGTTGGCTTTACTCCGTTAAACTGAAGTTGCTGCAACTGTTTTAAGTTTTAAATAGTACCCCCCCCGACTTCGGTCGGGGAATTCACTTGGAAGATATCATCATGGACATTAACTCAATCGGTAATTCTGCCACCACTCCTGTGCAGACCAGTCCTGGTGCGCCACCGTCAACACCAGCAGCAACAGTGACACCCGCAGCAGAAGTAAATAAAACCAGTCAGGCCAGTCCTCCGCCTTCACTGGAACAGGTTAAACAGGCCGTTGATAATATCAACGCTTCACTCAATGCCAATGGCAATGCCCAAAATGTACAGTTTGCCGTCGACCCTAACAGCAAACGTGTGGTTGTCCAGGTTATCGATCAACAAACCGATAAAGTCATCCGCCAAATTCCGTCGGAAGAAATTATTCATATGTCGATGTCGCTGGGACAAAAATTGGGACAAGTGATTAACCAGCAGGCTTGATTGTTGCGGGCAAGAATGAACAGGCGGTTTAGCGCCGGCAGTATCCTTTTATGCTGATTCATCTGCGGGATGGAGCGGCTTTTCTTTGCGTTTACCAAAAGCATGTCGCTCTGACCAGAATTTGCGCTTTAAAACCGCAAACAAACACCTCTTTCCCACTCTAAAGTTCGCTTAGACTGCACCGATAACTAGATATAGTGGCGTATAACGCAGTTCAGGAGAGTAGTGATGACTGTTTCAACAGGTTCGGCAGCGGGCGGCGCGATTATTTCGTCCCTGGGCGTAGGCTCCGGGCTGAACGTGACCGGGATTATCAGTCAGCTTATGGCGGTGCAAAACCAGCCAGTGACGCTGCTGATGACGCAACAGACTCAGGATCAGACCATGGTGAGCAACTTTGGTCAGTTGCAAAGTGTGCTCTCGACCTTCCAGACCTCCATGCAGGGCTTGAATTCAGCCAGTGCTTACCAAAGTGTCAATGCGTCGGTAGCCAACAGCGCGGTAGCTTCAGTGACTGCCGGTGCAACGGCGTCGGCAGGCACCTATTCATTGCAGGTGAATCAATTGGCGCAGGCGCAAACGTTGGTGACCGCCGGACAGGCCAGCAGCACCAGCGCGATAGGCGTGGGCACCATTTCCTTCAGCTTTGGCACGATTACTGGTAACAAGCCGGTGAATGGTCAGTATGACAGCGGCACCACTTATGCCAATAATGGCGCAGCACCAAAAACGGTGACGATTTCTTCTTCAGACAGTTCGATTACCGGTATCGCTTCGGCGATTAATGCCGCCAATATTGGCGTGACGGCCAGTATTGTCAACGATGGCAGCAAAACGCCTTATCGTTTATCGCTTTCGGTGACCAATACCGGTGCGGATAACAGTTTGCAGATTTCCGTGGCTGGAGATCCAGCATTGGCGGCGATGTTAAATCAGAATCCGGCCGGTACTCCGGCCGTGGTCGGAGTGCCGCCAGCGGTGGATGTGCCAGCCACTGCCGGTGTGCAAAACCTGACGGAAACGTCGGCCGCGCAAAATGCCCAGTTTACGCTCAACGGTATCGGCATTACCAGCAGCAGCAACACCGCCAGTAATGTGATTTCTGGTGTGTCTTTATCCTTGCTGTCCACCAATATCACTACCCCGACAACGATTACCGTTGCCAAAGATACCAGTGGGGCGGTGAATGCCATCAATTCCTTTGTCACGGCCTATAACTCAGCGGCAACTACCATTCAGCAGGCGACTTCGTATAATTCAGTGACCAAACAATCTGGCGCGCTGCAGGGACAAAACAGCGTATTGTCGATCATGAATCAGATGCGCGGTATTTTGAATCAGGCGGTTCCCGGCGCTCCCAGTGCCATGTCGATGCTCGCGCAGGTAGGGGTCGGTTATCAGAAAGATGGCACCCTGAGTGTGGATAGTGTCAAATTACAGGCGGCCTTAAACAGTAATCCGTCAGCCGTTACCGGCATGTTTGCTTCCAATGGAACGGCTTCTGATTCCCTTATCAGCTATTCTGGCAACACTAGTGCCACTCAGCCGGGTGCGTATGCGGTCAATATTTCACAACTCGCCAGTCAGGCCAGCACTACTGGCGGCGGCACTGCCGGGACTACCATTACTGCAGGGCTCAATGACACACTGCAAATTAACCTCGATGGCACCACCGTCAATGTGGCGCTGGCAGCGGGTACCTATACGGCGGCTGGTCTGGCCACGGCCTTGCAGACGGCAATCAATACCAATAATGGCTTTACTGCGGTGAATGCTTCGGCAACGGTGACGCAAAATAACGGTGTACTGACGATTTCTTCGAATACCTATGGCTCGGCTTCAGTGGCCAAGGTAACCGGTGGCAATGGTCAGTTGAATATGATGGGCAGTGGTGCATTAACAGAGTTGGCCGGGTTGGATGTGGCCGGAACCATTAATGGCGCTGTAGCTATTGGCAAAGGACAAAAATTGACTGGTGCCATCGCGGATGGCTCGGCCGGCTTAAGCATCAATGTACTCGGCGGCAGTCTGGGTTCGCGCGGGATAATCAATTACACCCAGGGCTATGCCAACATGCTCAACAACATGATGACCACGGTGCTGGGTAAAACCGGGCAGATTGCGGCGGCGACGAATGGTTATAATGCCACCATCACCAGTTTACAAAATTCGATTACCAGTGCACAAGCATTAAATGCCCAGATTCTGGCCAATTATCAGGCCGAGTTTGCAGCGCTCGATGTGACCATGAGCAAACTCACCAGCACCAGTACCTACCTGACACAGCAATTGGCTGCTCTGGCCAAATAATAACGATTAAAAACTGGGGACACTATGTTCGGATCTTCACCTAGAAATGCAGCCAATGCGTATTCCAAAGTCAGTATGGAAACCGGGGTGCTGGCGGCCGATCCGCATAAACTGATCGTAATGTTGTTTGATGGCGCCTTGCTGGCGATCGTCAATGCCACCCAGCAAATCGGGGCGGGAAAAATTCCGGAAAAAGGCCGCTCAATTTCGCATGCGATTGCGATTGTGGAGAGCGGTTTGCGCGCCAGTCTGAACAAGGAAGTCGGTGGTGATCTGGCCCGTAATCTGGATGCGCTGTATGGCTATATCGTCAAACAGTTATTGCTGGCCAATTTGCATAACGATGTGGATAAATTATTCGAGTCGCAAAAACTGCTGGGTGAATTACGCAGTGCATGGGAGCAGATTGCACCGGTCAAAGTGGCACAGGCTGAGCAGAACGAGCGGGTGAATGTGCCTTTCGATTCGCTGGCACCGCGCAAATCCAGCCATTTTTCTGCCTGAATGCTGTACCCGGATACATCAAGAATTGTGAGTATATCCATGAATAGTCGTGAATTGATTGCTATCTATGAAAATGTCGCCGTGATTACTGATCAGATGGTCAGCGCGGCGCAGGAGCTGGATTGGGAACTGCTGGCCCGGCTGGAACAGAGTTGCAGTCTGCAGGTGCAGGCTATCCGCGACAACGATGGTCCGGTGCCGCTGGAACAGGAACAGCGGCAGCAAAAATTGAATGTCATCAAAAAAATCCTCGCGGACGATAAAAAAATCCGCGAAATCACCGAGCCAAGAATGGTGGTGCTGTCGCAGTTAATGGAAAGCACCAGCGCCAAACGCAAACTGGCACAATCGTATTTTCTCGATCATCGGACAGTGTGACGGGAATCCCATTTTCAACCATACGGTTTGCTATGTGATACGTAGGCTCAGTAACACAATCAACGCTTTACCGCTTTGTATTCCCCCTGTTTTCAGGGAGTTGGTGAATCAAGGTTGAATAATTGCTGAATGGCACCCAATAGCGCCATAGACAGGTGAAGGTTGGTTAGTTCCAGTATGGTTGAACACGTGACGCTGTTTTTTTTCTTTCGCGCTTTAGTGGGTGGGATTCTGCTTGGCGCGCTTATTTCGGCCAGCATCCGGGCTAATATTAAATCGCAAAACCACTATCAATTGGATCCCAGTTTTTATAATAACTGCATGCAGACAGTCAGCTACCTGGCAATTTTAGGAAGCGCCGTTATCAGCGCAGTGGTCTTATTCATTCATCTGATTGACACTCAGGATGCAGCCAGCACGATTACCTTATGTGTCAGCGCGCTTGTCGTTGTTGTAGTAGCGTTCCATTATCAATGGATACCTGAGCTCTCAGGCGATTCTGGCTAGCGAACTCAACGCCGCGTCAAGTTGAGGATACTTAAAAACAAATTTGTCATTCAGCATTCTGGTTGGCAAAACCTGTTGACCACCCAAGAGTAAAATTGATCGTGAGCCCAGCAGCGCGGATAATAAAAAAGCGGGTGCAACAAACCACGCAGGGCGGTGAACCGCACGGGCTAATTGTTGGGTAAACTGAGCATTGGTTTGCGGGCAGGGGGCCGTCATATTGTAGGCGCCGTTGGCATCGTCTGCAGAAATCAATTTGAACACCATGGCCACATAATCCTCTATGTGTATCCAGCTCATCCACTGACGACCATTGCCCAACCGTGCACCCAGTCCCAGTTTGAAGGGTAACCACATCCGACCCAGCAGGCCACCTTTGGCCGTCAGCACCAGGCCGGTACGCAGCAAACAAACCCGCACCCCCAATTGAGTTGCGCGCAGTGCCTGTTGTTCCCAGGCGAGACATAATCGGGCCGCAAAATCACTGCCTGCGGGTGCTGATTCAGTTAAGGAGGCATCGCCACAGTCGCCGTAATAGCCGATGGCTGAACCGCTCAGTAGCAGCGCCGGTTTGCGGTGACTGGCCTCTATCCGTGCGACTAACTCTGTTGTCAGTGTGACGCGACTATCCCAGAGTAGTTTTTTACGGGCCTCTGTCCAGGCAGCGTCCGCTATCGGTTCGCCTGCCAGATTAATGATGACATCAAAAAAAATATCTGGATGCCACTCATTTAAGCTGGAGATAATGCTCACGGCATGGCCCCATTTCTTTTGGACCACGCCGGGATGGCGGCTCAATATCGTGATCTGATGCCCGGCCTGCAGCAGCGCCTGACAAAGTCGTGTGCCGATTAAGCCGCTGCCACCAGTGATTAAAAAATGCATCGCCGCTTATGGCAGCGGAGAATAATTGACTGGTACCCAGGCATACGCTTTACCTTGCTGGCGCAGATAGCCCAGCGCCGGGAACGATAAATGCGCCGCACCGATCAGATAGCCTTCTTTGGCTGCTTGGGCATAAGCCTGTTTGCGCTCGGCATAAGCCGCCTTGCTGTCAGAATCAAAATGGATCGTCACTGACGGATCATCAAACTGGACGGCGGCAACGTGCATCAAATCACCCCATAAGATTAACTTCTGTCCACGGCTTTCAACCAGATACGTGGTGTGACCGGCGGTATGGCCGTGGGCAGCGACGGCTTTGACACCAGGTACCAAATCACTGCTGCCATCAAAGGTGCTGAAGTGTCCGGCATTCACATAAGGTTGCAGGGCGCTCATGGCGGCTTTGAAGCTGCCTTTGCCGGCTTCCGGAGCTTTGTCCATGTTTTCCTGACTCAGCCAGTAAGCTGCTTCCTGTTTGTCGGCGCGTACCACCGCATTCGGAAACTGTGCCACACCTTCGGCTGTTAAACCACCGATATGGTCGCCATGCATGTGGGTGATGTAAATTTCATCGATCTGTTCAGGCAGATAACCCGCCGCTTTCAGGTTGGTCGCCAGCTTGCCCAGAGTCGGACCGAAATTGCTGCCTGCACCTGTATCAACGAGTACCAGTTTGCTGCCGGTGTTGATCAGAAACGCGTTGAACGAGGTTTCAATCGGATTGGTCAGATGGAATTTGTTCAGCGCCTTGGTGTAGTTGGCTGGCGTGATATGGTCAAGCAGTTTATCCATCGGCAGGGCGCGGGTGCCATCGGAGAGAGCGGTAATTTCAAATTCACCCAACATCATCCGGTAGTAACCGGGCGCGGAAGTTTTTACCATTGGGGCGGCAGCATTAGCAAAGCTGCTGGTCAGGGCAAACAGAGCCAGCAAAAAGAAGCGATTCAGGTTCATGGGTGTCTCGGCGGTTGGTTGAAAAACTGCATCATAATCCAATTTGTCAGAGTCGGTATGATGAGATCAAAAATGCAGTTTTTTCCAGTACCGACAGCGCACGCTGAATCACGTACTGGGTGGATTTGGCACCGTGTTCGCAGCCATCGATAATGATGCGGCTGCTGGCACACATGCGCAGGGCGCTGACGTCAATGCCGAACTGCTGGCCGCACAGCACTGGCTGACCGAGCTGACAGCGTAACTGGGCCAGGTTGGCCGGTGCTGCCGGATCGGTCAGGGGAAATTGCAGTTGCTGATATACCTGCTGGGTTTGCGCCCGGGTGAGTGGCTGACCAGGCGCATGCAGCAGCAAAAATGGGAAAATGGTAGGTATCTGATCCCAGCTGCTGCCTTCAACCACAGGTGCACGGTCGAGGTGAGTTTCTGCCATCAGCAAGAAATGCGCTGAGCTTTGCAACGCCTGCTGCATGGCGCTGGCAAAGCGTTGCAAAAATTCACTGATCTGGGCTTCTGGCAAGGCACGGAAGGCACGTAATTCGGCCAGTGCAGCTTCAAGGCGCAGCAGCAAGCCCCAGTTGCAGACATTGTTCAAATGTTCGGTTGCCTGCCAGTGTTCCGGCCATTCAGCCTGCGCGCTATAGTCGGCCAGCGAGGCCGGCAATTTTTGATTCGACAGTCGCGGTGCCAGATTGGGAGGAATTAACAGTGCGCCGGAAAACACCGGACCGGTCAAAAATTTGGAACCCGTCAGGGTCAGCATGCACCCGAGTTTTAAATAGGCTTGCAGGGTGACGGCCGAAATGCGGAACTGGCAGGCGTCAATTAAAATATCGACCTGCTCCGGATGGCGTGCACGCAAGTTGGCGATATAGCCAGGACTGGGCGCAATCAGGCCAGTCTTGGACAGATCGATCATGATCAGCAATACCCGCTGTTTGCTGGCCAGTGCCTGCGCTATCAGTAATTCAACTTCCGCATCAATGTCACTCAACAGGCGTTTGCCACCATCCCTGCCGCGCAGCCCGATAGAGTGTACCTCGACCGGATGCGCACCGGCGAGGGTTTCCAGCGGGGTGACTTTGCCACCGAGTGCTGCATGATCGCTGAAATGCTGACCGCGCATGGCCGGTGCCACACCACTACCGGTTTCGCAGGCATCCATCATGATGATGCGCAGCGGACTGCTGTTGGATAGCAACTGTCCGCAGATCAGATGCAAATCGGTGCCGGAAGCGGCAAAAATGGTATCGATATTGTCGCTCTTGCCAATGCCGCACAGCTGGTTGAATTCCAGTCGCAGTCGTTCGAGTTCCTGGCGATACAGCGCGCTTTCGCGGCCACCGGCCACCTGTTGCAGCAAGTGCTGATGCAATTCATGGCTGGCATTAAAACCGCGTGCTGAAATAGTTGAGCCGGTGGATGATCCAAAGGCGATCATGCTCGGGTCGGGACGGCTGCTGCAGCCGTATTTATTCACGCCCGAAACTGCATCCATGCTCAGGCGGGCATCGCCACCGCTGAGCAGGGCTTGCTCGGTAGAGAGTCGTGCCAGCTGATCGAGGGTGCGCGTCATAGCGTGATCCCGCCGCGGCGCGCCAGCATGTGAGCAAAAGCGCGAAACAGCTTAGGCATCTGGATTTTTTTGTACGGGAAAACCTCGGCCGAATCCATATTGTGCACCACCATATTGCTGTCGACTTCAAAGATCAACAACCGGCCATCGGCACTCTGGGCACAGTCGATACCGACATAATCGAGTCCGAGTTGCTGATAAATGGCGGCAAAGGCGTTCGCATGCTGAACGGCAAAACCCTGATCGAAGTCGGCCATGAATTGTGCTTCTTCGGCCCGGTGACTGGCATTTTCCAGCATATCGGCATTGAGGTAATGCACCATCCAGCGCTGAGAAATCGCCATATGGCAGACATAAGGTGCGCCACCAATGAGGATGATGCGGTACTTGCGATACAGGCCGTCGGCATTACGATAATCGACAAACGGTGCGACAAAAAACTGTTGTTCTGCTGATTGCTGCAAATAACCACTGAGTTCGCCAAGATTGTCGATTTTACTCAATCCATTGCCGGCATGCGAATCAATTGGACGGATAATCACCGGATAGCTGATGCCACCGAGCTGACTGGCCAAGGTGCAGGCCAGATCGTCGGCCTGACAGCATAATTCCAGACTGGCGCGTGTTACCCGCAGCGCAGTAGGCATGACAACACCGGGCAGATTGGCGAGTTGCGCGCAATTGCCATCGCGTGAGAGCTCACTGATGCGCGTCGGATCATTAATCACCGGTCGCGGCCACCCGGTCAGCAGCGTGGCCGCTTTGGCCAGCAGTGGTTTATTTTGTTCTGATTCACTCATGGCCACCAGCAGTACATCATGTTCAGGAATCGACTGCGGCAAACCGAGTTCCGGGGTGATATACATTAAATCCAGCGCCACCGGTTGATCGTCGAGTAAAAATTCAAACGGTGAATTGGCCATCAGATCGCCCGGTCCGAGTAAGGCCAGTACGCGCATTTTTACCGGCAACACCCGGCGCGGGTAATGAAATACCTGCTGCGTATTGAGCGCAATGGCCTGCATCGACAGCGCGACCTTTTTTTCACCCCGCAAAATCAGATAGATCGCCATATCGAGCAAGGCATTCGCATCTCCGGGATTGGTTTTAACCCGTTCATACAGGCTCGTGCCGGTGGGAATGAAATCCACACTGTTGTTGAAGGCCATGGTCATCAGCGCGGGCAGGCCGATGAAGTCGATTTCTTTTGCTATGGCAGAAGGGGATTCGGTAAGGACATCTTCGGCTGAATTCAACATGGCGATCCTGTGGTTAAAGGTTTAGTTCACGGCCCAGCTTGAGTGTGGTTTGTACCAGCGTATCAACATCCGCACGATTGGTGCGATGGTTGACAAAAGCAGCACGGATCACCAGTTGCCCGTTGATCAGCGTTGACGATGGTGCCACCAGTCCCGATTCCTGCAAACGGATGATTAATTCACCGTTGAGTTCATTGACCTGCAGCTCAGTCAGCTGGCCGCTGCCGCGATAGCGAAAGCAGACGATATTCAAATTCACCGGCGCCATCAGTTGCAGCTCCGTCTGTTGCTTGATGTGTTCTTGCAGATACTGAGCCAGTGCGCAGGTGTTATCGATGATGTGTCCGAGTTTGTCTGTGCCAAAGGTGGCCAGGGTAAACCAGGTTTTCAGTGCCCGGAATCCGCGTGACAAATCCGGTCCGAAATCGCACGGCCAGGGCGAGCCGGCCGCCATACCGCGGGTTTCGCGTTTCAGATAATTTGCCGGTGCGGCAAAGGTAGCCAGCTGATCGGCGGCCTCGCGCACCAGAATATACCCGGCGTCGTACGGCACCTGACCCCATTTATGAAAATCAAAGGCAATCGAATCAGCGCGCTCAATGCCAGCGAGTCGTGGCGCCAGTTTGGCGGACAGCATGCCCAGAGCACCATAAGCCCCATCGATATGAAACCAGCAATGATGCGCCTGTGCCAGAGCGGCTAAGGCCGGTAAATCATCAATCGCACCCACATCAACCGTGCCAGCGGAGCCGACAATTAAAAACGGCTGCAATCCAGCCGCCTGATCAGCCGCAATCGCTGCAGCCAGTTGCGGCAGATCGATCTGGAAGTGCGCATTCATGGGAATTTGTCGTAAGGCGGCGCTACCAAACCCAGCCAGATCCATAGCCTGACTGACGCAGCCATGCGCGCCAGCCGAGGTATAGGCCGTCAGTTTGTTCACGCCCATGCCATCCTGCCTCACCTGAGTGCCCAGATGTTTGGTGCGCGCAATCCAGACGGCGATCAAATTCGCCAGAGAAGTACCGGTGACAAACAAGCCCTGGGCCGTGTCCGGAAAGCCAAACAGTTCGCGCATCCAGTGCAAAATCTGCTTTTCCACCGCGATCGGCATTTGTTCGCGGCCACCGACGTTGGCATTCAGGCCAGCTGCCAGCATCTCGGCGAGCATGCCGACGGGCGTGCCGCCGCCCTGCACCCAGCCCATAAAGCCGGGATGGGCATTGCCGATCGCATACGGCATGATGTCATTGATGAAACGTGTATGCAGTTCAGACAGTGGCGTGCCCTGATGTGGCAGGGCCGTGTGAAAGCCTGCCTTGATGGCTGCCGGTATCGGTTGCCATACCGGGCGCTGGCGCAGATGTTGGGTATAGTCGAGAATATCATCGAGCATGGCATGCGCCTGTGCCCGGAAAGTTGGCCAATCCGTTGGGTCTAGTGTTTCTGAAGAATGCACGATGCGCCTTTAACGCTGATTGTGGGGGCAATTATGGCCTGGGAAAGGGGAAATCAAAAGAAAGAGTAAGCCGGTGTTTCCGGTCGTGCTTGGGATTTTCAGCCACCGGGGAGGTGGCTGTGATGGTAATTATCTACAGCGTTTTAATAAAGTCGTGCAAACCTGCCAATAACATTTCCACCGACATGGCCGTCAGGATCAGGCCCATGAGGCGCTCGAAGGCGATCATGGTGCGCTCACCCAGCAGGCGCTGCATCCGCTCGGCACTTAACAGCACGAGCAGCCAGACGATGGCCACCAGCACCAGCGCCGCCACATGCACCATGACATCGGTCTTGGAATTGGACGAGAACAGCAATACCGTCGCCAGTGCTGACGGCCCGGCCAGTGCGGGGATCGCCAGTGGCACGATAAACGGTTCATGGCTGTGGTCGATATCGCCAAACACGCCGCCGGGTTGCGGGAACACCATGCGCAGGGCAATTAAAAACAAAATCACGCCGCCACCTATGCGCAGCGCCACATCGGATAATTGCAGTGCATTTAAAAAGTGGCGGCCAAAAAACATAAACAGCAATAAAATCAGAAACGCGATACAGCATTCACGCACCACCACTTTCCAGCGCCGTTCAGGTGGAACTGACGACAGTGCGCTGACAAACAGCGGCACCCCGCCGAACGGATCGGTGACAAGAATGAGTAAAATAAAGGCCTGAAAAAAATTATGGGTCATAAGGGATAAACAGTAATTGGGCGCAAACTGTCGCCAAGCCGAATTATAGTGTAGTGATGCTATTCAAGTTTAGTTGAATTTTTTGAAATTTGTTATCATGGCGCGGTTTAATCCGGGAATCACCACAATTTTTATGACAATAAACACAACCCAAGCCAGTATCCCCAGAGCTGACACCCCCTGTGTGGCGGTGTGTTCGACCACGTTTGATGAAATCTGCCGTGGTTGCGGCCGCACCGTGGTGGAAGTGGCTACCTGGGTAGTCATGGACGAGGTAGAAAAAGAACTGGTCTGGCAGCGCATACTGTCGCAGGGGTATCCGCGGCGCAATGGCTAGTTTGAATTTTATATATTTTGTGAGATACTTGTATCTCAGTTATTAATTAAGAGAGACTAATCATGAGTGCTGTATCTATTCGCCTTCCTGATGACGTGTCAACACGGCTTCAAAATTTAGCGCAACTTACCGGGCGTAGTAAAACTTTTTACATGATCGAAGCTATCCGCGAACATTTAGACGACCTCGAAGATTTGTACATTGCCGAAGAACGCTTAATTGAAATTAAAGCGGGGCGCAGCAAGACCTATAGCTTAGACGAAGTGGAGCGTAGCCTTGGCCTGGTTGATTGAATTTGATGACGCTTCGAAGAAAGATTTAGCAAAATTAGACAAGCAGGTCGCCAGACGCATTACGCAATTTTTACGCGAGCGTGTAGCTGTTTTAGATGACCCGCGCAGTATTGGCGAAGCTCTTAAAGGTTCTAAACTTGGTATGCTATGGAAGTACCGTGTTGGCGATTATCGAATTATTAGCAGTATCGAGGATGGTGCTATACGCATCGTCGTTGTCAAAATTGGTAATCGTCGTGAGGTATATCGTTAAATTGGCATAATTTTTCAGGCGGTTGATCACCTGGCTTACTGCGTCAAACTACCCACCGTTTTCGGATGCACATGCACCAACACGATTCTGGGCCCATCCATTTTTTTGACTACGACAGCAAACTGATCAAACACAATTTCCATCCCTTCGGTCGGGATATCACCCAGTTTGTGCATAATCAGTCCGCCGATGGATTCGACGTCGGCATTGTCCAGATCCACTCCCATGGCCATGCCCAGGGTGTACAGCGGCAGGCTGCCTTTGCCGGCCAGCGTGCCATCTTCGAGTAACACCCAGTCATTGTCGTTTTGACGGAATTCATCGCGGATTTGGCCGACTAAGGCACTCAGTAAATTATCCAGCGTCAAAAATCCGACCGGGTTCTCGCCCGGATAACCGACCAGTGCCAAATGCGGTGCGCCTTTTCTGAAGCGGCGAAATAATTCGGTCGCCGACATGGTGGGCGGGACAAATTCCACCTGACGCACATGGGAGCTTAAGTCGTCCAGCGTACCACCGGCCAAGCCGATCAGGAATAAATCTTTTAAATGCAGCATGCCCAGAACAGTTTTGCCGTCGCTGTCAAAATAGGGATAGCGGCTGAAACGATGCTGGGTGGCAGTCTGCATGTTTTGTTCCAGACTGGCGGATTTATGCATGGCGACGACTTCACTGATCGGACGCATTAAATCCACCACCTGCAAACCGTTAAAGTCGAGTGCGTGCGAGAGTATCTTCCAGTCGTCAGCATTTTTTTTGCCGCGCGCACCGCGGCTGCTGGTGCGCAAAATCAGTTTCAGTTCTTCGGAAGAGTAGTGCGTGTCGCCGTCATGCGACAGATTGAGCCCCAGCAATTTGAGTACGATAATGGCACTGGCATTGAGTATCCAGATGATGGGGTACATCAGCCAGTAAAATCCATACAGCGCCGGTGCGGTCCACAGCGAGACTCGTTCCGGCATGCGGATGGCCAGTGATTTGGGTGCCAGCTCACCGACGACGATATGTAAAAAAGAAATCAGGAAAAAGGCAAACACAAAGCTGATGCCATGAATCAGTTCAGGCGAGGCGATGGAAAATAAATCGAACACCGGCAGCAACAGTTGTGCAAACGCTGGCTCGCCGATCCAGCCCAGACCCAGAGAAGCCAGCGTAATGCCGAGCTGGCAGGCCGAGAGGTAAGTATCGAGATGCTGGTGCACTTCGAGCAGCAGGCGACCACGAAAACCCGCAGTCTTGCTGATGCTGCGGATACGGGTCTGGCGCAGTTTGACCAGGCCGAATTCGGCGGCCACAAAAAAACCATTCAGCAGCACCAGCAACAGGGCGGCCAGGACCAATAAAAAGTTAGTCAAGTTCAGATCCGAAAAAGTAGGTAGCAGTAATCAAGTTGGGTTTAAAGCGCTTCGGCGATGGTTTTGTGCACATAGGCAGACAGGATGAGCTTGCATTGCATGGGAACTTTGACAAACTCAATTCCATAACGATAACCCAGATCGCCGTCGTTGGTATTAATGGAGCGCAAAACAAAGGGCAATTCCAGAAATTCATCTTCCCCCACGGCATTCACTTTAAAGCGGATGACGCCAGTTTCTTTTATTTTGGCAATGTTTTCACGGACAACGCCATACGCGCCACCCAGACTCAGATCAAGCAGATGCATGCCGCTGCTGCGCTCCGGATTGGACAGGCTGATGACCGCCAGTAAATTCACCGCCGTACGGGTATCGTGTCGCACCAGGCTGGAAATCACCTTCTCGGGCCAGCTCAGATGTAGGTACGGAAAGGGCGAGGTGGTGACTTTGAGTATGGCGGCCGTAAAGGCAAATGCTTTATTGCCCTGAAAAGCCCGCAGCACAAACTGTTGATGTTCATGCAGCAGCTGGCCATCGTTGACCGGCATCGAGACCAGCACCGATTTTCCTTTGATAAAGCCGATCAGCTTCACCGCATGGCGCGGCTGAAAATCATGCCGGGGTGTGGATTTGCTGATATCTTGCATGAACAGGGTTTCACCCACAGTCCAGCGGATTTGTTCCATGGCACAGCTGATTTCTTTTTCCGGCTGCAGCGATGCTGTCGCCAGAGCCGCAATGCTGGGGGCGGGAGTGGTACTGCCTCTTAAAATATAGCCGTGATCCAGCAGATTATCGAGCTGGAGCTGGGATTCGATCAACACCCCGGAGGCCATGAGTAATTTTCCATGCCGGTCATAAATCGAATAGTGCGAAGGCTGTCCGATGTGGAATTCGGATTTAACCAGAGGAATGAGGGCTGTCTGAACGGGCATGATGAGTTGTGGTGGAAAGGCAATTGTCAGCATAAGCAATTCATGCCAGTTTTACAAGTTGGCAGTGAATTTTATTGTATCAGGGGGGGGGCTAAGAGCCTGCCAGCCGCTGGCGCAGATTGGCGTCGAGTTGCCATGCACTCTGAGCTTGACCGGTCGGCTGCAGGGTTTGTGACTCGATCACCCGTTTGAGTTGCGAGGTCTCTGGCTGCATGGTGCCGAAAAACGTGACAATATCCTGCTGTTGTATCAGCAGGGTAGGGAAGTTATCTATATCCAGATCGCCCACCAGAGCGGACTGATCTTCGATATCGATCCATAAAAACACCGCATCGGGAAATTCCCCGGCCAGTTGTTCAAATTTGGGCTGGTACAGCTTGCACACATCGCACCAGGCGGCACACAGGCAGGCCACCAGGGTAGTGTGCCGGTTCAGGTGGTCAGCTAATGTGGCAGCCGGGGTATGGTTTAAGTCAAAAAAGGGCATAGATGGATTTTACTCTACCTCAAGGGTAAAATGCTGTCATGTTAAAAAATCCTCCCGCCATATTGGCCATCGAAACTTCTTCCGAGCAGGCTTCGGTTGCTTTATTGATAAACGGTACGATCTCCCAGCAAACTACGAACGGTGTGACCAATCATTCGCAGGCTATCCTGCCGATGGTGCAGGCACTGCTGCAACAGGCCGGTATCGTGCTGGCTGACTGTCAGGCGATCGCTTTCGGTTCCGGTCCGGGCTCGTTTACCGGTGTGCGTACCGCCTGTGGGGTGGTTCAGGGTCTGGCGTTTGGTGCCGGTTTGCCAGTGATTCCGGTGGTTACCCTGCTGGCTCTGGCCGAACAGGCCAGAATCAGTCATGGCGCATGCAATGTGGTGTGTGCGCTCGACGCCCGTATGAGTGAAGTTTATTGGGCGCAATACCAGTTTGATGTCACCACGCAGCACTGGAACACGCTGGTACCACCCACTCTGTGTGCCCCGGCGCAGGTGTTGCCGCTGGATATGGTTGATGTCAGTCTGTGCGGCAATGGCTTTGCCGCCTACGCCGGACAATTCACGCTTCCGTCGGAACTGGTGGCGCACCACGCGCTGCCCGAAGCGCAAGACGTGGCGCGGTTGGCTGCGGTGGAATTTGCCGCCGGCAGAATGCTTGCGGCCGAACAGGCCCAGCCCTTATACCTGCGCAATAAAATTGCCCTGACCATGGCCGAACGCCGGGCGTTGACAGCGTGACTCTGCTGGACTTTTCCGCACTGCTGCTGCAACCGATGTCGTCTGCCGATCTGGATGAGGTCATGGCGATTGAACTCGCGGTCTATACCCATCCCTGGAGCCGGGCTAATTTTGTCGATGCGCTCAATCAGGGCTACGATGCCTGGGTGGTCAGAACTGCTCACGGACAGCTGCTGGGCTATTACGTGCACATGGCAGTGGTCGATGAAAGTCATTTATTGACCATTGCCGTGCATGCGCAGGTTCAGCGCCAGGGATTGGGTCGCTATTTGCTCACCCAGATGCTACAGCGTGCCCGCGCAATGGCCATGACATCGGTATTACTGGAAGTCCGAGCCTCGAATCAGCGCGCGCTGGCACTGTATGCAGCCTTCGGCTTCGAGCAAATTGGGCGTCGCAAGGGATATTATCAGCTCACGCCAACAGAACGCGAAGATGCGCTGGTTTTACGTTGCCAGTCAGTGGCATAATAGGCGCACTATGACTATCACTATGCTAATCACTAAGCCATTATGCTGTTAAGCCAGTTCAATGCCATGTCTGTCGGGCCGCTGTGGAAGCAACGCGCCCAGCCGGTGGCCGTCATGCCTGCCTGTCCCTGTGGCCAGCCCTGGGTGCTGGGTGCTGACGCTGATGCCGGGGTTCAGGCCTTAGTTATTCTGGCCGATCCCATCACGGATGAAGTGCAGCAAAAACTGCTGGACAACATACTGGCAGCGGCTGGTTGGCGTGCGCAGCAGTTCAGCTTTCATGTGGCCTGTGGCGGCAGTCAGACTTCAGCCGCTCTGCAGGCGCAGCTGACACAGTCTTGTAACCTTGTTCTCGCCTGTGGTCGTGCGGCGGCGCAAGCTTTGCAACCCGGAGTGGAACATGAGTCGGCCACGCTATATCAATTTGACGGTCGTGCTCTGCTTATTCTGCCGCATCCGGCCGAACTGATCGCCAACCCGGCGCTCAAGGCGCAGGTGTGGGCCACACTCTGCCTGGCGAAAGTTGCTTCGGCCTGACATGACTGAAGTGGCATCCCTGAATTATCAGACACAATTTCAGCAACGCTGGCCACAGTTGACCCATGGGCATGTACGCAATCTGGCCTGGATTATTGATTCCCCCGGTTTGCTCAATGGTGTACATCCCTACTGGCAAAATAAAATTGCCCAACTCGGCCCTGTCGATGACGCCATCGTCCTCTGGCTGGAACAATTGAATCAGCAGCCCGAACCACTGATGCAATTTCTGGCCTTGCATCCGCACACCCGTCTGGGCCATTACGCGGAATATTTGCTGGCCTATTACCTGTCCTGGCGGGCAACACTGTTTGCGCATGGAGTGCAGGTGCGTGCGCGAACGACACTGGGGGAATTTGATTTTTTACTGACCACGCCGGAGGGGTTGGTACACTGGGAATTTGCCTGTAAGTTTTATCTGCTGGTGGCTCCGCAAAGCGCGCTGACGGATTACGTCGGACCGAATTTGCTCGATAATCTGGAAGCCAAAAGTAAAAAAATCATTCACTCGCAGTTGCAGTTGGGGCAGCGTCCTGAGGCGCAGTCTTACCTGCCCACACCGTTGACAGCCGCACTGGCGCTGGTCAAAGGCTGGCTGTTTTATTCCGCCAGCACGACAGAGGCACTGCCTGAAATCACTCCACAACATTGTCGTGGTGTATGGTGCCGTTTGGCGCAGTTGGATCAATGGCATACTGCTGAATTTGTGATTCTGGCGCGACTCGACTGGCTGGCGCCAGCCAGAGTGCCATTGCAGGCAGCAATCGCTGGCAGTCGTTTGCAGGCGCAGTTGCAAGCCCGGTTTGCCGCTGATGCGCGTCCGGTATTGGTGGCGCAATTGCAGCGTCATGGTGATGACTGGATAGAAATTGAACGATTGTTTGTGGTGCCCGATGACTGGAATGTCAGCGCGCCGATTATTTAGAAATTTGCTCGCAGATGTCGATTAATTTATCTGGGGTGGTTTTGTTTTCCAGCGCAAAAATGACCCGCTGACGCTGTATGGTTTCATACTGGGCCGGTAAAATCATGGTCTTTTCCATCTCGGCAAAAAACACTTCGCACGCCGCTGGCAGCGGATATCTTTCACGCAGATGGGCATCTTTCAGATTGACCCGCATGACTTCCATGCCGACGTTGCAGCGCTGGAGTAATTTCGCTGGTTCGATTTCACCCAAAATCAGCATTTCTACGGTGGCGTCAGCCATTTGTTTGTCGACGATCTTGCTGGCATTGCCTTTGAGTGCTACCCGTTCAGTAAAACTTTTTTTCAGTTGCGGCAGAAATTCAGTGCACGCTGGCGGCAACTGGTAGGCACTGGTAATGGCGAGATTGCGGCGAATGGTATTGACGCACAACTGTTCCTGATCGCTGCTGCTTTGCAGTGATTCATTAAATGACCGGGTCATGGCATCAACGAGTTGCTGTTGATCGGGATTGATCAGGTCGGGAAACTGGCTGCGATTTTGTTGCAGATATTCCGCACTGGTGAGGATGCGCAGCGCAACTTTGCATTCAGGTAAGCTCGCTTCG
Organism: uncultured Oxalobacteraceae bacterium; assembly: GCA_903862415.1. Taxonomy (GTDB): domain Bacteria; phylum Pseudomonadota; class Gammaproteobacteria; order Burkholderiales; family Burkholderiaceae_D; genus Solimicrobium. The sequence goes on from CAIOYD010000041.1 coordinate 104,019, forward strand.
GCATGGGCCAGGGTGGTCAGGCTGAGCAAAAACAGTAAGGTGAAATAAAAACGCACGGGCGACATACTCTCAGCCATGATGTTGATCGCCGATCAGTGCCAGCGAATCATGTTCACGCTGATTGTTGCGGTGGCGACGCATGACCATCAGCGTGGCGGTGGATACAAAGAAACCAAAAATGACAATGATCGTATTGATGTGCATAGCCGATTTCACCATGATGGCATACAGTGCCATCATGATCAGGGTCGAAAAACTCTCATTGAAATTTTGTACCGAAATCGAATGGCCGGCGCTCATGAGAACATAACCGCGGTGCTGCAACAGCGCATTCATGGGTACCACAAAAAAGCCTGACAGTGCGCCGATCAGGATGAGTAGCGGATAAGCCAGCCAGACGTTGGTGACCAGAGTCATGGACATGACCACCAATCCCATGGCAACACCATAGGGCATGACGGTGAGCGATTTTTTCAGTGGCACATACCGGCCGGCAGCCATTGCGCCGATGGCAATTCCGATCGCTGAAATGGCCGGAACCACGGCGGCTTTATCGAGTGGCATATTGAGCGATACTTCCGCCCAGTAAATCACCAGAAACTGCAATACCGCTCCGGCACCCCAGAACAGTGTCGTGATCGACAGCGTGATCTGTCCGAGTTTGTCGCGCCATAAAAGCGCACAGCAATGCGAGAAATCGGACACCAGACGCAGTGGGTTGGTGGCCTGTTTTTGGTAGCGCACGCCGGTGTCAGGAATATTTAAATTGAACAGCGCGGCGATAATGTAAATGAGCATGATGATCGACAGCGCCGCTTCCAGGGCAGTGTGGTCGAAGGTGGCAATCAGTGGCAGTGTCAGCAAATGTGCCGACACCTGCGGATTAATCAGTGCGCCACCCAGACCAGCGCCCAGAATGATGGAACCCACTGTGAGGCCTTCAATCCAGCCGTTGGCCGCAACCAGTTTTTCTGCCGGTAACAGTTCAGTCAGGATGCCGTATTTGGCCGGTGAATACGCCGCGGCACCGATGCCGACCACGCCATACGCCACCAGTGGATGCACATGCCAGAACATCATGCCGCAACCAATGATTTTAATCACATTGGTCACAAACATGACCCTGCCTTTGGGCATGGAGTCAGCGAAAGCACCAACAAAGGCCGCCATCAATACATAAGCTGCGACGAAAAAGAATTTCAGCAGTGGCGTCATCCAGCTTGGCGCATCCATGTTCGCCAAAGCGAAAAAAGCGGCAATCAACAGAGCGTTATCGGCCAGCGAAGAAAAAAACTGCGCTGCCATGATGGTATAAAAACCACGATTCATATATTAGTATTCTCAGATATTCGTCGGCTGCTTTTATACCATGAAATAACCTTGAAAACACAGTTATGGCAAAAATCATGGCAAAGGATTAATTTTTCGCAAACAGAATGGGAAAATTGATTGGTGTATAAATCATCAAGGCAGGGCGACTCGGTTAAAATAGCGCATTCTTTAAATTATTAAAATGCAAAACAATGCCCAGACCGATTAGCGCCAGAATTCATTTATCTGCTCTCCGACATAATTATGCCGTGGCCCGTGAGCATGCCAGCCCGGCTAAAGTGTGGGCAGTGGTTAAGGCCAATGCCTATGGCCATGGTCTGGAACACGCCCTGACGGCACTGGAAGACGCCGATGGACTGGCGCTGGTGGAAGTGGATGGCGCCCTGCGTTTGCGTGAACTGGGCTGGACCAAGCCGCTGTTTTTGCTGGAAGGTTTTTTTCATACTGCCGATTTGCCGCTGATTCAACAGCATCGTATTGATGTGGCAGTACACTGCAGCGAACAGATTACCTTGCTGGAACAGGCCAGTTTGTCATCAGAGCCAATACAGGTACATTTAAAGGTCAATGGTGGCATGAACCGGCTTGGTTTCCGGCCGGAGCAGGTGGCCGCTGCCTATACGCGCCTGAGCGCGCTTGTGCAGGTGCGGGTGGTGAATCTGATGATGCACTTTGCCAATGCCGATGATGAATTTAACTCGCGTCTGCCGGTGGCTGAACAATGCCGACAGTTTGAACTGGCACAGGCCAGTCTGGGAGATGTCACTCTTGGTGTGAGTTTGTCGAATTCGGCCGTTAATCTGTTGCATACCTCGATACACGATGGCTGGGCCCGTGCCGGTATCATGTTGTATGGCGGCAGTCCCAGCAAGGCCAGTGCCGACTCATTTGATTTGCGCCCGGCCATGACTTTACAAAGTGAGTTAATTGCGGTTCAGGAAATCAAGGCCGGAGAGAGTATCGGTTACGGCAGCCGTTTCGTGGCCGACAAACCGATGCGTATCGGTGTGGTGGCCTGTGGTTATGCTGATGGTTATCCGCGCCATGCCGTCGATGGTACTCCATTGCTCATTAATGGTGTACGTGCCCCTCTGGTGGGCCGGGTGTCGATGGACATGATTACGGTCGACATCACTGACATCAACGACGCCCGTGTGGGTGCGCTGGTGACGCTCTGGGGCCAGGGTTTGCCGATTGATGAAGTGGCGCATTTTTGCGGCACCATCGGCTATGAATTAATGTGCGCCGTGGCCCCCCGGGTCAGGCTGATTGTCGGGGAATAAAAGTCAACACCATGGCCAAAGTTAAAACCAGTTACAGTTGTACCGAATGCGGTGGTGTGGCCAATAAATGGGCCGGTCAGTGCCAGGGCTGCGGCCAGTGGAATACGCTGGTGGAAAGCGTGATCGAGACCGGCAGCAACCGCTATTCGCAGGTGCCGCAAAGTCTGGCGCAAACCGCGCCGGTGTTGCAGCTGTCCGAAATCGATGCGCTCGAAGTGCCGCGCTTTAGCACCGGTATCGATGAGTTTGACCGTGTGCTAGGTGGTGGTCTGGTCTCTGGCGGTGTGGTACTCATCGGTGGTGATCCCGGCATCGGCAAGTCCACCCTGTTGCTGCAGGCGTTGGCGGCCATGGGTAAAGAAAAAAGCGTGCTGTATGTCAGTGGTGAAGAATCCGGTGCCCAGATTGCGCTGCGTTCCAGACGGCTGGGCGTGGAAACCTCTTCCATGAAACTGCAGGCAGAAATTCAGCTGGAAAAAATTCTCTCGACCCTCATTACCCACAAGCCGCAAGTGGTGGTGATTGATTCGATTCAAACCATGTATTCGGACGCACTCAGTTCAGCACCCGGCTCGGTGGCGCAGGTACGTGAATGTGCTGCGCAATTAACCCGCGCTGCCAAGCTCGCTGACATCACCATCATCATGGTGGGCCATGTCACCAAAGAAGGTGCACTGGCCGGCCCACGGGTGCTGGAACATATTGTCGATACGGTGTTGTATTTCGAAGGTGATACCCATTCCAGTTTCCGGCTGGTGCGGGCAATCAAAAATCGCTTTGGTGCGGTGAATGAGCTCGGTGTGTTTGCCATGACCGAACGTGGACTCAAAGGCGTTTCCAATCCTTCGGCGCTGTTTTTATCCCAGCACGACACCCCTGTACCCGGTGCTTGTGTGATGGTTACGCAGGAAGGCTCGCGTCCGCTGCTGGTGGAAATTCAGGCGCTCGTGGATGCTTCGCATGCGCCTAATGCCCGGCGTCTGTCGGTCGGGCTGGAACAAAACCGGCTGGCGATGTTGCTCGCGGTCTTGCATCGTCATGCCGGGATTGCTGCCTTTGATCAGGATGTGTTTATCAATGCGGTCGGTGGTGTCAAAATTGTCGAACCTGCTGCCGATCTGGCGGTGCTTATGGCGATCCACTCTTCTATGCGCAACCGACCCTTGCCACGCGGTCTGGTCGTGTTTGGTGAGGTTGGTCTGGCCGGTGAAATTCGTCCGGCACCGCGAGGCCAGGAACGACTGCGTGAAGCCGCCAAACTCGGGTTTACCATCGCCCTGATCCCGAAAGCCAATGCCCCAAAACAGGCCATCGAAGGACTCATTGTCGTGGCGGTTGATCGGATTGATCAGGCGCTGAGCAAGTTGCGTGAGATGGATGAATAAAGTCAGTCAAGTTGAAATTTTGGAGAAGTCAGCATGCCATTTTTAGGTTTAGGTTTACATGTTTTTGTAGCGATTTTTTTTGCCATTCACGCCATTCGTAGCGGCCGTGAATTGTATTGGTTGCTGATTCTGTTTATGTTTCCGCTGCTCGGCAGTGTGGTGTATTTTTTTGCAATCTTTTTACCTGAACTGCGTTCTGGCTCCCATATGCAGCGCGGTTTGCGTACTGTCACCAATGTGGCCGTGAATGCTATTGATCCGGGACGGGAATTGCGTGCTGCCAAAGCCGCTTTTGAGTTTACCCCGACCGCGCAAAATCAATGGCGTTATGCCGACGCCTTGCTGGCAGCCGATCAGGTGGGCGAAGCGGTGGAACAATTTGAGCAATGTCTGCGCGGCCCGTTTGCCAACGATCTGGAAATCCAGTTTGCTGCCGCCAATGCCCATTTACGTTTTCAGCAGTCAGAGCAGGCGTTAAAATTGTTGCTGGCGATCCGGCAAAGCAGTGCCACCTTCCGCACGGAAGCTGTGACGCTGTTGCTGGCGCAAATTTATGCCCAAAGCGGCAATAATGATGCAGCCAGGGAAGAGTATGAGCAGGCGGTGAGCCGTTTTGGCAGTGTTCAGGCGCGTGCTGAGTATGCCCTCTTTGCTGCACAACACGGTGATCTGGTCAATGCACGGCAGTTGTATCAAGAATTGAATGAACTCAAAAAACACTGGAACAAGCATTCCCGCGACCAGTATTTGCCCCTGCTGCAAAAACTCGAAGCACTTATGTAGGGTGTATTAGCGTTAGCGTAATACACCACTATCCGTGAATTCACCACATGGTGTATTACGCCCGTCGGGCTAATACACCCTACAAAACCGAATCCGCCACGTGCATTTTATGCCCGTTTCACACGCCGCTTCAACTTCCTCATCCCTACGTTAGTCAATCCGGAAAACCACGCTGAGGCTGATGCCGGAAAGCAGTAAGTAGGGTGTATTAGCCCAAAGGGCGTAATACACCAAGTGGCGGAATTACTTGTCGTGGTGTATTACGCTTACGTGTGACACCCTGCCAAAGGCCGGTGCAGTTCATTAATCCATAAGCCACTTGCCCAAAACTATGGCAAACATTACAATGGCGCAGTTTTGGTGCTCGCCGACATGCTCATGTTGGCGGTTAAACGGGAAACACCCGCCTGGTCAGTGACTATCTGGCTCCGGCGCACGTGTGCTGCCCCCGCAACGGTAACAAAAAACTGGTGTCGTCAGATGCCAGTCAGCTTTTCTGAATAACCACTGTGTCGCTGTCGGGCATGGGAAGGTAGGAAAGTGCTTTTTGTCAGCCCGGATACCGGCCAAAATAGGTGGTGTGAACAGGATACGCTCCGGTTCTGCCGTTCAACCCAGCTTACGGGACGTTGGCTGGTTGCCCTTTACTTTGGTTTTTTATGATTCCCTCTACTTTCTTGCCACGCTCAGTGCATGCATCCGCATTCGCTCTGCTTACTTCTTCCTGTCTGCTTGTTTCCGCCATGCTGGTGTGCTCCTATGCCAGTGCAGATACTCTTACTACTGCCACCAATGAACCGGCTGCGGTGGTCATTACCGGTTCGCGTTTTCCGAATGCGCCCGAACTGGCACCGATTGGTGCTGTGGTGATCACGTCTGCCGAGATCAGTAACGCAGGCATCGATAATGTCAATGAAGCGATCCGCAAACTCGGCGGTGTGTATGCCCGTCAGAGTTCGTATGGTACCCAGGATTATGATCTGGATATGAACGGTTTTGGTACTGACAGCCAAAACAATCTGGTGGTGTTAGTCGATGGTGTGCGCCTGTCAGAAAATGAACAGGCCAATGCCTTGCTGTCATCGATTCCGGTGGATTCGGTCGCACGCATTGAAATTATGCACAGCGGCAGCAGCGTACTGTATGGCGATGGTGCCACCGGCGGCGTGATTAACGTGATCACCAAACAGCTGGGTAAAACTCCGCTGACCGGTTCGATATTGGCAGAAGCCGGTCAGTATAATGACAGGGCAGGGCGGGTCAGTCTGGCGCAGGGCGGTGAAAATGTGAATCTGTTGCTCAATCTGAGCGAACAAAAAGCCGATAACTTTCGCGTCAATAATGCCGTCACGCAAAAAAATGCCGGTGCTGCCGTGACTTGGTATACCACCACCGGTCGCTATGGCCTGCGTGCTGAACTCGCACGCCAAGACTCCGGGCTGGCGGGCGCGCTCACGCTGGCGCAGTTTGCAACCAATCCGCACCAGTCAGTGACGCCTCACGATGTTGGTTCCATCGATGCCACCCGTTACAGTGTATTTGCGGAACAAACTCTCGGCAGCTGGCAATTTGCTTCTGAACTGTCTACCCGTGAAAGAACCGTCAAGGCGGATTATGTGTCGTTCAATTCAGCTTCCACCTACACCGGACGTCAAACCCAGTTCACCCCGCGTCTGCGCCAGATCAGTCATGTTGATGGTGTGACCAATGAACTGGTTTTCGGGATCGACTGGATGGACTGGAATCGTCAGGTTGAAGGCGGTTATTCGCTGGCCTATGCCACACAAAAATCGCATGCCGGTTATGTGCGTGATGAACTTAAATTCGGACAGGCACGTTTTTCTGCCGGTGTGCGCCGCGAAGTGTTTGATAAAAACTCGAAAGATGCCATCGGCAGCGATAACTATGCGCTCACCCAGACCGTCAATGCCTGGGAAGTTGAAGGCAGCTATTCGTTTGCTCCGGAATGGAATCTGTTTGCCCGCACTGGACAAAGCTATCGGGTGGCCAATGTGGATGATAATTCGTATATCACCAATCCGGCAGTGCCGTTATTGCCGCAACTGTCGCATGATCTGGAACTCGGCACGGTGTTGGGTAACGCCAATGAACAAGTGACCGCGCGCTGGTTTGAGCACCGGATTTCAAATGAAATTTATTTTGATCCGACCGCCAATGTCTACGGCGCCAATACCAATCTGAGTCCGACACGGCGTCAGGGTGTGGCCCTGGAAGCCAAATGGAAATTATCCTCGGCCTGGCGCGTCACCGCTCAGGCGCAACATGTGGCGGCCGAATTTACCGATGGTGTGAATCAGGGCAAACAACTGGTGCTGGTGCCGAAAAACACCCTGTCTGCGCAGATCAACTGGTTGTCCGGTGATGGACAGAGTGCCTATGTTGGTACCCAATGGGTTGATACTCAGCGTTATGGCAGCGATTTTGATAATAGCTGCAACGCACTGATTCCGGCACATGCGACCCTTGATGCCCGCTACGCGCGTACCTTGGGTGCCTGGGAGTTGGCGTTGTCGGGTGACAATCTGAGCAATAAAAAATACTTTACCAATGCCTATCTGTGCCAGGCTGGAATTTATCCGGATGATGGTCGTCAGTTGAAGGTAACATTGCGTTATCGTTTTTAATCGGACAGGAAAACCGTGTTGCTAAATTACCGCCATACTGCCAGTCACAGTCGTTTCGTGTTGACGGGCTTGCTGCTGCTTGGGTGCGCGAGTGTGTTGCTGGCGGTTTGCGTTGGTTCGGTGTCACTCTCGCCAGAGGAACTGGTGCATGCGGTTCGTGGTTTGTGGCACACAGATGCCACTTCGCTGGCATCCACGCTGGTGGAGTTGCGTCTGCAGCGCGCCCTGATTGCGTTTGTCACTGGCGCGACGCTGGCTCTGGCGGGTGTCTTGATGCAAGCCTTGCTGCGCAATCCGCTGGCCGATCCGTATGTGTTGGGGGTTTCCGGTGGTGCTGCTGTTGGTGCGCTGGCAGCGATGCTGTTTTTCAGTGCCGCCTGGATGATCGATCTGTCTGCCGTTGGCGGTGCCTTGCTGGTGGCGGGATTATTGTTCTGGCTGGCGTATAACGATTTCAAAGGTAGTGGCAGTGCCCAGGGCAGCAGTCCGACCTTGCTGTTGACCGGCGTGATCGTGGCGTCGGGCTGTATGGCTCTGGTTTCGCTGATCCTGTCCATTACTCCGGAGAGTCGATTGCGCAGCATGTTTTTCTGGCTCATTGGCGATTTGTCGGCGACCGAAGCACGGCTGTATCCCTGGATTATTTTGCTCGCCGTGCTGTGGTACACCAGCAGACTGGCGCGCGCCATGAATGTGGCTGCGCTGTATGCCGGGAGCGCGGCCACGCTGGGGATTTCCGTTGGCTATTTACGTAAAGTGTTATTTTTCTGTGCCGCCATTCTGACGGCCAGTGCGGTCAGCAGTGCCGGCAGCATCGGTTTTGTCGGCCTGATCATGCCGCACGCCTGTCGTTTTGCCTGGGGCCCGGATCACCGGCTGTTAATTCCGGCGTCCTGTCTGGCCGGTGGCAGTTTTCTGGTCCTGGCCGATACACTGGCACGCACCTTGATCGCACCGCAACAATTGCCGGTGGGCGTGATTACTGCCCTGATCGGCGTGCCGATATTTTTACTTCAGCTGCATCAGCACAGGCGTCATTATGTTGATTAATCCTGTGCAGGTAGACATTCGTCATTTGAGTCTGACCGTTGGTAGGCGGCGGTTAGTCAACGATCTCAACTGCCGCTTTCAGCCGGGAGAATTCTGGTGCGTCATTGGTCCCAACGGGGCCGGTAAATCGACCCTGCTGCGCTGTCTGGCCGGTCTGCATCCAGAACATGCTTCCACCATCGTGATCAATGACCGTCCCCTGAACAAATGGCCACTGATCGAGTTGGCCAAAATGCGCTCTTATCTGCCGCAGGGACGCAACGATGCGTTTGCCTACCAGGTCATAGAGACGGTGCTGGGTGCGCGCCATCCCTATCATGACGGTAATTACTGGGAATCCGGCAGCGATCTTGCTATTGCCGAGGCTGCACTGGACAAGCTTGATGTAGCGGATCTGGCCAACCGCGACGTGCGCAGTCTTTCCGGCGGTGAACGCCAGCGCGTGGCAATTGCGGCTTTGCTGGCTCAGGATGCGCAACTCATGCTGCTCGATGAACCCAGCAATTCGCTCGATCTGGCGCATCAGCTCAGTGTGGTGCAGTTGCTGGCACAGTTATGTGTTCAAGAGCATAAAACCGCCATCATGGTCAGTCATGATATTAATCTGGCGTTTGGTGTGGCCACCCATGCACTGTTACTGCTACAGGACGGCCAGTGGCTGGCCGGTCCGGTGGCTGAAATTATGACGGCCAGTAATCTCAGTCGCTGTCTGGGACATCCGCTGGAATTGGTCAACCATGCCGGACAATGTTTTTTTTACCCTCTTAAAAAATGAAACTCCGTACCCTGTTGTTCTTGGTTCTGATCCTGCTGACCCAGTTGGCCAGTGCCGCGATTTCTTTGGTCGATGATGAGGGCCAAACCATCGTGCTGGCCTCTCCGGCGCGGCGGATTATTTCGCTCTCGCCCCATGTGACCGAATTGCTGTTTGCTGCCGGTGGTGGTCAGTACATCGTGGGTGCGATCAGTTACAGTGATTTTCCGGAAGCGGCGAAAAAAATCCCGGTGATCGGCGACAATCGTGCGCTCGACATCGAACGTATTCTGGCCTTGAAGCCCGATCTGGTGATCGTCTGGCGTGACCTCATTTCCGCGAAACAGATCGTACAGTTGCGCCATCTCGGAATTCCCATGTTTTTCACCGCCGCCAACAAGCTGCAGGATATTCCTGCCAGTTTGCAAAGTTTTGGCAAGTTGATGGCAACCGAAACACAGGCTAATCTGGCGGCGCAGGAGTTGCGTGCTCAGATTAACGCGCTCACCAGTCGCTATGCCCACCGTACTCCGGTGCGGCTGTTTTATCAGGTGTGGGATAAGCCACTGTACACCCTCAACGGCCAGCACATTGTCAGTGACGCCATCCGTACCTGTGGCGGAGTGAATATTTTCGCCAACCTGAACATTATCGCACCCAATGTCAGCATCGAAGCCGTGCTGGAACAAGACCCGCAAGCCATCATCGCCACGGCAGAAAAAAATCCCTCTGACGGTGGTGTGACGATGTGGACTCGTTATCCATCCATGACAGCTGTCAGGCAGCACAACCTGTTTTTAGTGGATGGTAACCTGCTCAATCGTCCCGGGCCGCGCATGATCACCGGAGTGGCCGAGTTGTGTGCCAAACTCGATGGCGCACGCACACACTAAACCGAAGCGGCTGGAGTGCTTGGCATCAGCCAGTCACGTGTTTCAGATATTCTGTATTGATCATTACATTGATCATGCAACCGGCATTTAATGCCTCCAAAGCCAGTATTTATCCTCCCAGTTGCTCTGCCTCAACTTAAGCCCTACAATGCCTGTGCCACAGGCGCAGTTTTCCCTGTTATGGCGCCGGTTACCGATCAATCAATGCAAGTGGAGATGACGTCACATGGATAGAAGAACGTGGATGCAGCTGACTGCCGCCGGGTTGTTGAGTACGATGAGTTCAACTCTGCTGGCCGAGAATAGCGCCAAAGATGTGCCGCCCTTAATGATGCAGGCGATGGATGCCAATGGCAGGAAGCTGGCACTGTCGGATTTTTTGGGTAAAACCTTACTGGTGAGTTTTTTTACTGCCGGCTGTAATTTATGTTCACGCGATCTGAAATTGATGCGTGAATTTTATGTCAGCAATATGAAGCGCAATTTCGTTTTGCTGGGTGTGAATATTGACCAGAATAAAGCTGATTTTGACCAGTACAATCAGTTCATCTCGCTGGCCATTCCTGCTGATCAGCGCTTCCCGCTGGTCTGGCGCAATGCACCCGGGCATAACGATAATTTTGGTCTGATCACCAGGCAGCCGACCCATTTTGTCATCAATGCCAAAAATGAATTTATTTTCAAGCGCGAAGGCAGCTTTCAGCCTGAGGATTGGGATAATTTATGGACTTCGCTGGGATGAGTTGGCAATTTGTCTCGGGTAAATCGACATTCATAACGGATGGGTTCACGCTGTTGTTGGCTATGCTGCTGGCGTCTGCGGCGTTCGCCGCTGATACCCCGATTCCCCTGCAATATTCGGAACGACCGCCGTATGTAACCCGGTCCCCGGATGGCTCGGTCAGTGGAATTGCGGCCACTGCCGCGATGCGCGCTTTCAAGGCGGCCGGTATCCCTTATGAATTGCAGTTTATGTCGGCAAAACACCAGCTCGTCAACCTGCAGGCGAACGAAGAACCTCTGTGTTCGATTGCGTGGTACAAGACCCCGGAACGCGAAGCTTTTGCCAAATTCACCAGGCCCGTTTCACAGGATACGCAGACGATTGCCCTGACTAACATTAATTTTCAAGCGCCGCAGCATGCAACGATAGAAAACCTGCTCGCCAATCCGGAAACGCGTATCTTGCTCAAGCAAGCGGTCGTCTATGGATCTTATGTTGAAACCCGGTTAAGTTCGGCTAAGGCGCACGTGATCCGTACTTATGACGAGTATGAAACGATAGTCAGGGCGATCAAAAACGGGCGTGCTGACCTGACCTTTGCCACCTTGGAAGAAGTTGATTATTACGCCAAACACCTCGGTTATCCTATCGCTGCCTTCAACGTCATCCGCTTCGACGATGTCCCGCCAGGTGAATATCGTCACATCCTGTGCAGCAAAAAAGTTCCCGACGCCATCATTGAACGGTTGAACGCAGCGTTGCCATAACCTAATTCAACCTGACTGATTAAAAACGAAACCTGATGGTGAGGGGTGTTTATTGAATTCAATCCCAAATCTTTACTTTGAGTTGCACAGATACCGCTCCATACAGGCGGTCTTTGAGGGTCGGTACCACGGTAATGTTGAGACCGAAGCGGCCCCATTCAGCGCTGGCCATGGGGATGGCGGCTAAAAACCAGTTGCCGTTTTTCATGTGCGGATAACCATTGAAACCACCGGCAACCACACCCAGATGCAGCGGTCCCAAAGCCAGCGGCTGATAATACAGTCCGGCATAGTTGGAATACGCACGGTCGGAATTATAAAACCGTCCGGCAGTCACGGCACTGACCGTGGAGAAATGGTATTCCGCTCCGAGACCATAATTGTTGCTCTGCAGGTTGGCGTTGCGGTCAAAATGATAGGAATAAAAACCCGAATCAATCCAGACATCGTTGACCGGTTGAGAATCAATCAGGTCCATCCCGAGAAACGTGTCCTCTGCCATTGCGGGGTGGAAGAGGGTGAACAACAGCAGACTGGCACAAAGTAATTTTTTCATGGGAATGGCTTCTGTTATTGAATAGTATTGATCGGACGGTGAGCTTGAATTTCAGAATTAGCATACCAGAAAGGCATGATATCAAGCCTTATTTAGTCTGATTGTGTTGTATATTTTGCCACGGACAGATATGTTCCGCTGCGGCTTCGATCAGACTGGCCAGGTGCAGCGTGCCTGGTCCGGCAGCTTCCGGATCGGCCAGAATCAAATACATGGTGGCAAAGCGTTCGCTGCCCTGATCCAGTGGCAGTGGTTTTAAACTGCCGTTGCGTAAGTGTTCGCTGATATTGATTTCAGGGAACCAGGCAAAGCCATAACCGCGCGCGACAGCCTCGATTGAGGTTGCCAGGTGACCCACGGTCCAGCGTTGCGACGCCTGCGCCATCAGGACGTTGGTCGTGCGTTTTGAGCCGGATTCGCGGATCACCAGATGGCGTTCGCTATCCAGATCGCGCAGGGTCAGGTTACGCTTGAGTTGATGCAGCGGGTGATCCGGGTGGGCGACGGAGATAAAGCGTAAATGCATTAACGGGCGTCCGAGAAACCCTGCCGGTACGGTACTGGCAATGACCAGATCGGCCTGGCCGGTGAGCAGGGCTTCGGTAGTGCCTCCCATGACCGATTCAATCAATTCTATCCGCGTATGCGGGCTTTTTTGGCCAAACTGGTCCAGACAGTCGAGTAGCACACAGTTGGGGAAAATAATATCGGCGGCGATGCGGATTTCCGCTTCCCAGCCAGCGGAAATTTTTTTGGCCGCACGCTCGGTGGCTTCGGCTTCCTGCAGCAGATGCAATGCCCGGCGATACAGCAATTGCCCGGTAGGTGTGATGACTGATTTCCGGCCCTGAATTTCAAACGCACTGATGCCCAGCAGGGATTCGAGTTTTTGTACTGCATAGGTGACTGAAGACTGGCTTTTGTGCAGTGCCAGTGCGGCCTTGGCATAGCTGCCTGTATCGACCACACTGACCAGTGCGCGCCATTGTTCCAGTGTAATCATAGTTTATATCTAATTAATAGATTGAATTGGGCTAAATATTGCGCTTTTTTATCTATTATTTCAATGATTAAATGACGTTACTCCACCAACACAAGGAAATCGTCATGAAAACATTACTTCAAATTAACGCCAGTTTATTCTCCAGCCAAGGTCAGTCCAGCTTGCTGGCCAATCGTTTTGTGGCCGCCTGGCAGGCTGACCACACCGAGGGCCAGGTGATAGTACGTGATCTGGCCAGCGACCCAGTTCCACATCTGGATGGTCAGCGGTTTTCTGCCTTGATCAGTCAGGCAGACAGCCGCACGCCGGAACAACAGGCTGTGGTGGATTTTTCTGACAACCTGATTAATGAATTAAAATCGGCGGATATTCTGGTGTTGGGTTTGCCTCTGTATAATTTCGGCGTGCCTTCGGTACTCAAAGCGTATATTGACCATATCGCCCGTGCTGGCAGCACCTTTAGCTATACCGCCACCGGACCGGTTGGTTTGCTCAGTGGTAAAAAAGCGCTGATTTTTGCGACCCGTGGTGGTAAATACGCCGGTACCGCCATGGATACCCAGACCGACTACGTGCGTGGTTTTCTGGCTTTCATTGGCATTACCGATGTCGAGTTTGTTTATGCCGAAGGTCTGGCCATGGGCGAAGAAGGCAAGCAGTCGGCACTGGTTCAGGCGCATGACAAAATTGCTGAACTCAATCTGGCATTAGCAGCATAATTTCTTTAATTTTTTCAAGGTCGTTATATGGAAACCACACAACCCCAACTGCGTCGTCTGCAAATTGAAATCAAAGGCATGGCCACCTCGGATGGTGCCGGAGTTAAATTGATGCGCAGTCTGGGGAGTGGTCCGCATGCGCGCCTGGATCCGTTTTTGATGCTGGATGAATTTTCTTCGATCAATCCTGGTGATTATATTGCCGGTTTTCCTGCGCATCCGCATCGCGGATTTGATACCGTAACGTATATTATCGATGGCCATATGCGCCATGAAGATCATATGGGCAATATCGGTCATATCCAGAGTGGTGGCGTGCAGTGGATGACGGCCGGACGCGGCGTGATCCATTCAGAAATGCCGGAGCAGGTCGAAGGACGGCTGCGTGGTTTTCAGTTGTGGATCAATTTGCCGGCCAAAGAAAAAATGAAGCCGGTGCTGTATCGCGATATTCAGCCTGACCAGATTCCGGTGCTTGCGCTGCAGCAGGGTGGTTTTGTGAAAGTGATTGCTGGCAGCGTGACGATTGAAGGCAACAGCGTACAGGGGCCGATTCAGGGGGTGACCACCGAACCGCTGTATCTCGATGTCAGACTGGCAGCGCACAGCAGCCTGCGTTTTGCACTGCCGCGGCAACATCAGGCCTTGGTCTACACCTATGAGGGGCAATTGCAGATCGCTGGCCAAGCCGTGGGCAACCACAGTGCCGGGATACTGACCGAAGGTGATACACTCGAAATTCACAGTCTGGAACAGGAAACCCGCTTTTTGGTGTTGGCCGGTAAGCCCATTGGTGAACCGGTAGTACAATATGGACCTTTCGTGATGAATACCCGTGCTGAAATCGAGCAGGCTGTGGCGGATTATCAACAAGGCAAGTTAACCGAACCTGCTGGCAACTAAATTCCTGCCCGGACTGACCCATTTGTAGCGGAATGCGTTATGCTCTCGTGTCTTTTTATGCTTAAGTCTGTGAATTTGTATGCCTGGTAACAAAAATATTCCTGAAGTAATCGATCCGGCGGCTGTGCAGGTGGAGTTTATTTCTTCCTGTCTGCTGCCTACCACTTGGGCCACCTTTGAGTTGCATGCTTTTTTTGAAGCTGCCACCGGTAAAGAACATCTGGCACTTACACTCGGCAATGTCGCCGATGGAGCGCCGGTGTTGGCGCGTTTGCATTCGGAGTGTTTAACGGGTGACGCGCTGTTCAGTCAGCGATGTGATTGTGGTGCGCAACTGGAAACGGCAATGAAAAACATTGCCAAAGAAGGCCGTGGTGTGTTGCTCTATCTGCGCCAGGAAGGCCGTGGCATTGGTCTGCTCAATAAAGTCCAGGCGTATCGTTTGCAGGATGCCGGTGCGGATACGGTCGAAGCCAATCAGGCACTCGGTTTTGAGCCGGATCAGCGCAATTACCACATCTGTCTGCCGATGTTGCAGCATCTGAAGATCAGCGCCGTCAAATTAATGAGCAATAACCCGCGCAAGGCGCAGGCGTTGGAACAGTCGGGTATCCGGGTGACCGAACATATTCCGTTGATTATCAAAAAGAATCCGTTTAATGAACGTTATTTGTTGACCAAGGCAGCCAAGCTGGGGCATGTGTTATAAGTAGTTGGCCAATGCCGCAGTGCACGTCGATGGATTGATATTTTCTACCTCACAGGAAGAGCAGACGACCTTATGGCAAGCAAACCAGCAACTGCGAAGAAGTCGCTCAGCTCCCCGCGGCATTTGCATCCGCCCGCCATGGATCATGAACATATTGCTCTGGTGTTGCAGGGTGGTGGTGCTTTGGGCGCGTATCAGGCTGGTGTGTTTGAAGCTATATCGCTCATTCCGAGTGAGCCGCACTGGGTCGCCGGGGTGTCGATCGGTGCGATCAATGCGGCCCTTATCGTTGGCAATCCGCCACAGCAGCGGGTAGCGCGGCTGCAGGAATTCTGGAATTTGGTCACCTCAACCTCGAGCATGTTTGCACCGATTTTTGATCATCAATGGTCGGCGATGCATCAGATGGGTGCTTCGATGGCGTCTTCGTTTGGGGTGCCTGGTTTTTACAAGCCACGCATGCCGCCACCGCTGTTTCAGCCGCAGGGCACCGATGCTGCCCTCAGTTATTACGATGCCACTCCCTTGCGTGCCACTCTGGAGCGCCTGATCGACTTTGATCTGATCAACAGCGCAGCAGTGCGCCTTTCCGTTGGTGCGGTGAATGTCCGTACCGGCAATTCGATTTATTTTGATAATACCAAACAGCAGATTGGCCCTGAGCACATCATGGCCAGTGCGGCTTTGCCGCCCGCGTTTGCTCCGGTGATTATCGATGGTGAACCGTATTGGGATGGCGGCATCGTCTCCAATACGCCACTGCAGTATGTGCTGGATAATCGCGAACAGAAAAAAACCATGGCCGTACAGGTGGATTTGTTTAGCGCCCGGGGTAAACTGCCGGTCAACATGGGCGCCGTGCTGGCGCGTCAAAAAGATATTCAGTATTCCAGTCGTACCCGGCTGTGCACCGATAATTCGGCGCAACTGTTACGCAGCAAGCAGGCGATACAGAAACTCATTGCCAAACTGCCGCCAGCGTTGCGCAATGATCCTGAAGTCCAACGATTGATGGATGCCACCAGTACCTCGCATCTGGATATCGTGCATCTGATCTATCGTCAGGATATTTATGAACTCGAATCCAAGGATTATGAGTTTTCCCGCGCCACCATGCTGGCACACTGGAATGCCGGTTTGAGTGATATGCAGCGCACGCTGGATCATCCGCAGTGGCTGTGCATGGCCAGTGATGAGGATAATGTGACGGTGTATGATCTGGCGCACAGCACGCACGAGCGCAGTTAAAAAATCATCCCGTAGCGATGTTGCAGCACGATGGTGCTGCTTTGGATGAGGCTATTCAAGCCTAACAATAACTGAATCAGGGTATCTTCTGGCAGCACCCAGATCTGCCCGCGTCCCGGCTGCGCGCCAGTGCAGGCGGAAATAATTGGCGCCACCCACGCGGCTTCCGGTGTGACATCGAGTAACAGCATGCCTTCACTGGTGGTGTACAAAAAAACTTCTCCTCCCAATTCCAGCACAAAACAGATGCCCTGACCATCTGGCTGACTGCGCGCCTGTTCCAGATAAAAATTGAGTTCCAGATTGCTGTTGGCGACCCAGATTTCTGCTTCATCGGCACCATGCAAAAATTCCCATGGTCGTTGATGTGATTCGGGCAAGTCTGGTGGCTGTGGCATAAAACCCTGTTGAAAGTGGAAGTAAATTGAAGCGTGCATGATTGTAGCGATAAATTGGCGCTTTGGGCCCGATCCGGAAATTCTTAACTTGGATCAAGTGTGTTTTTGATTGTCGTGCGTAGACTCTCTGTGAGTTTATTTTTTTTGAATCCGGAAAACTGTCGCGCGGTTGCGCTTTTCTTGAATTTTCGACATCTTATTGTACTGACAGGGATTTTTATGAAACGTTATTCAGCTCTATTAGCTCTGCCGTTTGTTTTTATGCTGGCCAGCCAGGCAGCCGGTGCTGCTGCTACGGCCAAGTTGAGCGGTGATTTTGGTCCGCCACAGGGCGAACCTATCCATGCGGTGTTGACCAGCCCGCCGAATGTACCGCCACCAATCCACCGCAAATTTCCTGCCAAAGTTATCGTCGATCTGGAAGTGATCGAACAGGAAAAAGAAATTTCCGAAGGTGTTAAGTATATGTTCTGGACTTTCGGTGGTTCGGTGCCTGGCAGTTTTATCCGTGTGCGCCAGGGCGATACGGTGGAATTTCATCTGAAGAATAATCCGGGCAGCAAAATGCCACACAATATTGATCTGCATGGCGTGACCGGTCCTGGTGGTGGTGCTGCTTCAAGTTTTACTGCCCCGGGACATGAATCACAATTCACTTTCAAGGCACTCAATGAAGGTGTGTATGTTTACCACTGTGCCACTGCGCCGGTCGGTATGCATATCGCCAATGGTATGTATGGCCTGATTCTGGTAGAGCCGCCTGAAGGCATGCCACCTGTGGATCATGAATACTATGTCATGCAGGGTGATTTTTACACTTCCGGCAAATACCGCGAAAAAGGCCTGCAACCGTTTGATATGGATAAAGCCATCGATGAACGGCCCAGCTATGTGTTGTTTAACGGTGCCGAAGGTTCCATGACAGGTGACAAGGCATTAACTGCCAAAACCGATCAAACCATCCGTTTATTTGTCGGCAATGGTGGCCCGAATCTGGTGTCGAGTTTTCATGTGATCGGTGCGATTTTTGACAAGGTACGTTATGAAGGCGGCACCAATGTGCAAAAAAATGTTCAAACTACCCTGATTCCTTCCGGTGGTGCGGCGGTGGTGGAGTTTCAAACCAAGGTTCCCGGCAGTTATGTGCTGGTGGATCATTCGATTTTCCGTGCCTTTAATAAAGGTGCGCTGGCCATCATGAAAGTCGATGGACCGGCACGCAAAGATATTTATTCCGGCAAGGAGCTCGATTCGGTGTATCTGGGCGACCGTGCCCAGGCCAATATGAGTGGCGTGAGTGCAGCTACCAAAGCGGCAGCCAGCGGTACGCTGACATTGCAGGATCAAATCAATGCCGGTCGCGAACTGTTTGCCGGAACCTGTTCAGTTTGTCATCAAGCCAATGGTGCCGGTATTCCTGGTGTGTTCCCGCCGTTAGCCAAGTCGGATTTCTTGGCGGCTGACCCACATCGTGCTATCGGTATTGCGCTGCGCGGTCTGACCGGAAAAGTCGTGGTCAATGGTGGTGAATATAACTCGGTCATGCCTCCGATGAGTCAGCTTAATGACGATGAAGTTGCCAATATTCTGACCTTTGTCCTCAATAGCTGGGATAACAAGGGTGGAAATATTGATGCTGCTACTGTCAAGGCCGAACGTGCCAAACCGGCGGTTGCGCCCAAGTCTGAACATTGATCATGTCGTCAGCAGCAAAAAAATTGTGGTTGGTCATGAGCGCGTTGGCGGTGATGGTTTCCGCCAGCGCGGCTGATTATGTGACTATCCCATCAGGCCAGTTGGTGAGTGTGCTGGCCAATGCAGCCGATAACAAGCCCGTGGCGATTGCGGCATTTTCGCTGCGGGTTTTGCCAGTGACGCAGGCTGAATTTGCTTCCTTTGTCAAAGCGCAGCCGCAATGGCAACGCGGGCAGGTGGCGGAAATTTTTTCTGACAACAGTTATCTGCACCGCTGGAACAGTGCCACCGACAGTGGTGAGCAACCACAGCAACCGGTCACCAGTGTGAGCTGGTTTGCGGCCGAAGCGTTTTGTGAAAGCGAGGGCGCACGTCTGCCCAGCTGGTATGAATGGGAATATGTCGCAGCAGCAGATGGTCAGCACGCAGATGCCAGAAAAGATCCGCACTGGCGCGCCAAAATTTTATCCTGGTATGATCAGCCGCCCAGCCAAAAGGCACCGGAGGTAGGTGGTGAGCTGAATTATTATGGGGTACGTGATATGCATGGCTTGATCTGGGAATGGGTGGATGATTTCAATGCGCTCTTTATCAGTCCCGACAGCCGCAATCAGGGCGACCCGGATAAATTAAAATTTTGTGGTGCCGGCGCGATCAGTTTGCAGGATAAAGAAAATTTTGCCATCCTGATGCGCATAGCGCTGTTATCTTCACTCAGTGGTTCCGACAGCACCGATAACCTCGGTTTCCGCTGCGCCCGCAATCTTAATCCAGTTGGGAAATGACATGAAACGTCGATTGTTGTCGTTAATATTTTGCGCCATGCTGACAGCTGTGCTGGGCATGAACAACGTCTGTGCTCAGGCTTTGCCGGGTAATTCGGTATATCAATTGCCCATACAGCTGACCGACCAGGATGGGCAGGCATTACGGCTGGCAGATAAACGCGGCCAGCCTGTCATTATCAGCATGTTTTATAACTCGTGCCAGTTTGTCTGTCCTATGCTTATCGATACGTTGCAGGCAACGGTGGCCGGACTGAGTGATGAGCAGCGTGACAGGCTGTCGATGGTGCTGGTGAGTTTTGATCCGGCCAGAGATACGGTGGCCGTGCTCAAATCGATACAGGCGGCACGTCAGTTGACCTCGCCGTCCTGGACTCTGGCGCGTACAGATACACGCGCCGTGCGCAAGCTGGCCGCTACTTTGGGAATACAATACCGGCTGCTGGAAAGCGGCGATTACAACCACAGCACATCGCTGGTGCTGCTCGACGCTCAGGGACGCATAGTTGGCAACACCAATGTATTGGGCGAGGTTGATCCGAAGTTTTTAGCGCTGATTCAAAAGACGTTGCGATGAAATCAATCTGGGCGCAATTCACGGCTGCAATTGCATAAAATTCCATTGGTTGGGAAGAATTTATTATCCATAACTCACGTTATTTAGCCTGACAGTCAATGACTGTAAAAGTAATGGGCAACATAAACAAGAAAAAATAGTTTGTTTTATTAACCTATCAGGTTAAAAGCTGCCCGCGAAGGTGCCGCCGCATTAGGTTTCGATTTTGATGGTATGCCAGGAGTTATATTAGCCTTAACAAGTGCTGACTTTTATAAAAGTATGACAACCCATGCTGATCACCGCGTGTGGCAAGACGTTTATCGTCCCACAACTTCCGCTGGCGAGGTGTACTTAAAGTTAACAGTAATTGATGATGTCCTCATCGTCTCTTTTAAGGAATTATAATCATGAAATGTCCTGTATGTCATAAGGGTACACTTGTTGCGGATACGCGTGATGTTCCTTATGCCTATAAAGGTGAATCAACCATTTATTGATCCTGAGTTTATTCTTAGTGTGCGCAAAAAACTCCAGCTAGATCAGCGTGAGGCCGGAGAACTATTTGGTGGCGGCGTGAACGCTTTTTCGCGCTATGAAAATGGTAAATCCAAACCTTCTTTAGCGCTTGTTAAACTTCTCAAAGTATTAGACCGACATCCTGATTTGCTTGCTGAAATTAAGATGGCATAACGTTAAAATTGATGTCATCACATAAAAATCCAAACCTGCTTAGTCATAGCCAGCATCACGATATACCAAAATACCAGTAGTCCTGCTATCCAGGCATAAAACCGTACCCGCTTGCTGCGGCCGGTTTTGAGGGCGATGGTGCCCAGCACGATATACACCAGCAGCGCCAGAAATTTTACCGTCAGCCAGGTTTGTACAAACGGATATTGCGCGCTTAAGTACATCAAGACCACGGCAAAGCTCAACAGCAAGGTATCGATGATATGCGGCAGTAGTTTGAGCCAGCGCTGTTGCAGTAGCAGTGAATCCCGCAGCAAGCCACGTAAAAAAAATAACCCGCCGCTGGTGCAGGCGCACAAAATGTGCAGGGTTTTGATGGTCAGGTAACTCATGTTTTTTTTAGGTTAAAAATTAAGTTGCTACAAATAAGCCCGGTGTTGCTGTTGATCTACCCCCAATTTGTTACGTACGTCAGATAGTAACGCGCAATCAAAAAAAACGGGGATCAACTTACGTTAATCCCCGAAATTGACTTACTGCGATTTAATTACGCGCTTTGTGTGGCCACCGATACACGTACCGGATTGGATTTGGCACCAGTCAGCAAGCGTAAGGCAAACACGGCCAGCAAGACTGTTCCGACAGCGAACACGATGTCACCGGGTACACGCATCCAGACCAGCGTTTCCATGAGTGGTGAATGCACAATGGCGGGTGAACGGGCATACCAGATTCCCTGGGTAATGCTGGCCCAGGCTTGATAGATGCCGGCAGGCAGCAGCGAAATAAATACCATCATCGCCAGACCAATATTCAATGACCAGAACATCGGTTTTAACAGCGCATCCGACCAGCGTGCCCGATCCGACAAGCCACGCAGACAAAACAGCAGTAATCCGATACCCAGCATGCCATACACACCGAACAGCGCAGCATGACCGTGAGCGGCAGTTAAATTCAATCCCTGCATGTAGTACAGAGCGATCGGCGTATTGACTGAAAAACCTAACAGTCCGGCACCAACCGTATTCCAGAAGCCAACAGCAATAAAGCACAGGATCGACCATTTGTATGACTGCACCCAGGGTGCTGCTTTGGAGCGCTGATAATTGCGCCATGCTTCCACACCGATCATGGCCAGTGGCACAACTTCGAGAGCCGAAAACATGGCGCCGATGGCAATTACAAACGTGGGTGTGCCGGTAAAGTACAGATGATGCAGGGTACCCAGAATGCCGCCAAACAGGAAGATAATGGTTTCGAGCACAATCGCGGTGTTGGCCGTACTGGCATGGATTAATCCCAGGCGGGTAAATAACAAGGCAATTACAGCAGTGGCAAACACTTCAAAAAAGCCTTCAACCCACAAATGTACCAACCACCAGCGCCAGTATTCAATCATGGAATAGTGTGTGTGTGGACCCCAGGCGAGTGAGGTGGCATAGAAGCCGCCGATGCACAGGGCCGATAAAAACACCATGGCAATCAAAGCGCGACTTTCCGACGGTTTTTTAAGTGCTGGCCAGAGTCCGCGACCCAACAACAAGACCCAGAATAACAAACCGATAAACAGCAGAATTTGCCACACCCGACCCATGGTGGTGTAAGCCAGACCCTGATTGCCGATCCAGAAACTGAAGGTGTTACCCAGATGTTTCATGCTGCCAATCCAGCCGAAGGCGGTTGAGCCGACCACGATAAACAGCAAGGCATAAAACAGGATGTTGACACCGAGCTTCTGGAATTTTGGTTCCACGCCGGAGATGGCCGGAGCAATATATAAACCGGTTGCCAGCCAGGCCGTGGCTATCCACAACACCGCAAATTGGGTGTGGATAGTGCGGCTGATGGAGTAGGGCAGAAAATCGGATAACGGAAAGCCAAAGAAACTGTGACCTTCCACCGAATAATGGGCGGTAATCACACCCATGGCTACCTGGGCCAGAATCAGACCGATGACCACGTAAAAATATTTGCGGGTGGCGCGCATCGATGGCGTTGGTTTTAAATCAAACAGCGGATCGGTGGCCGGGGCTTTCGGGTCGCTTTCTTCTTTGTGCATGGCATGGTACAAAATCATACCAGCCAAAGCGGCGATCATTAAAATTACGCTGGCAATTGACCAGATACCGGTACCGGCTGTCGGGGTATTGTCGACCAGCGGTTCATGCGGCCAGTTGCTGGTGTAGCTCAGGTCAGTGGCACCCGGGCGATCAGTGGCAGCAGCCCATGCTGACCAAAAGACGAAGGCGGGCAGGGCCTGCAAATCGGCCGGATCAGGCAACAGTCCGGCATTCATGGCATATTGTTCACGCAATTTGTCGAATGCCGGATCGGTGCCGAACAGACTGGTGTAATGTTTCACCACCTGCGCCACAGCTTGGGCGCGATCCGCCGACAGGGTAATGGTTCCACTGGCACTGTCATAGGTGTTGTGGCGCATTTCCGCTTTAAGGCGGGCGTTCAATTCACCGGTTTGTGCAGCGTTGAGTTGTTCCACCGGGAGACCGAATTGCTGTTGCGCCCAGATGGCACGCAAAGCGATGGCTTCACGGTGCAGCCAGTCGGCTGACCAGTCGGGAGCGACATAACTGCCATGGCCCCAGACGGTACCGAGTTGCTGGCCACCGGCTGCCAGCCAGGCTTCCTGGCCGCGCTGTACCTGCCCGGGTGAAAATAATACCTTGCCATCGGCGCTGATGACTTGCTGGGGTATCGGCGGTGCTGTCTGGTATATCTCCATTCCGACCCAGCCTAAAACGGCGAAAGACAGAACACAGATAACGGCCAGCCAGGTCCATAGTTTGCGTGTAGCGTGCATGGCTTGTTTCCTTTTTGGTGAGAGAAAAGTGCGAACGGATTCATTGCAGTGTGTCGAATTCGTTAAAGAGGTATTTTATATACATATATTTAAAGATGCAAATTAAATGTATCTTTAAATCGGGTTGTTGTTGATCTGTGATAAACATGTATACTAAGTGCCACATATAATGCATTATCGAAAAATAACCCGGCTGGATTACTTATGCGCCTCACTGCCTATACTGACTACACCTTGCGGACGTTAATGTTTCTCGGACTTCATGAGGATAAGTTGGTGACGATTAACGACATCGCCGAACTGCATGCGATTTCCAAAAATCATTTAATGAAAGTGGTCCATCAACTCGGACTCTCCGGTATGGTCGATACCGTGCGCGGCCGCAATGGCGGTTTGCGATTAAAATTGGCTCCGGAAGCGATCAATATTGGCGACGTGGTACGGCAGACGGAAACTGATTTTTATATGGCCGAGTGTTTTAACCGTGACGGCAATACCTGTGCCTATTCACCTGCCTGCCATTTAAAAACTGTTCTGGGCACGGCCACAGCTGCCTATCTGGCAGTTCTGGATGGAGTGACTCTGGCCGATTTGATTCGGACGGATACACATGCCAAACCAGCCCGTGCCAAACAAGTGAAATTCCGCTGACTTTAATCTGGCGCAAGCTAGGCGCGCAAAAGCTATATATAATATATATCTTTAATCCGGCAAGGCCGTTTATGACTCACTTTACCATCTCTGAACCTGTGCAGCACTCTGCAAAGCTGGCACAAAAAATATGGTCGCCTGCACATCCACTCTGGCAACTGGGCTTTCGTCCATTCTATTTACTGGCAGCCATATTTGCCGCACTGGCCATTCCTCTGTGGATCGCCAGCTACCTTGGTGCCGGCTGGGCAGCGCTGGGATTGAACTGGCATATGCATGAAATGGTCTTCGGTATGGCCATTGCCGTGATCATCGGGTTTTTGTATACCGCCGCCAAAAACTGGACCGGACTGTGGACCCCACGTGGCAGTACGCTGGCGGCATTGGCGGCTTTGTGGCTGGCAGGCAGAATAGCCATGTTGATTGCGCCGGCCCCGCTGGCTGCGATAATCGATGGTTTGTTTTTGCCCTTGGCTGCGTGGCCGCTGTATCGGGTGTTGCGTGAGTCGGGCAATACCCGTAATCTGTTTTTAGTTGCTTTGCTGGGTGTCTTAGCTTGTGCCAATCTGGCCTTTCATGCGGCAGCGGCCGGTTGGTTGCCAGTGGCACCGATGCGGGCGGTACAGGTAGGCATTCTGGTGATCGTGGTGATCGAATCGGTGATCGGTACCCGGGTCATTCCGATGTTTACCCGCAATGGTGCGCCCGGCGTCGTTCCCGTGGTCAATCCGCAGCGCGACCGTGTTATTCTGGCTTTGCTGGTCGCTGCGGGGCTGGCCTGGGTAGTTAGTTTGCCAGTGTGGCTGGCGGTAACGTTGGCGCTGTCGGCGGCTCTGGGTCTGCTGATGCGGCTTGCTGCCTGGCAGGCACATCGCACGCTGTCAGTGCCGCTGCTGTGGATTTTGCATTTGTCGTATGCCTGGATACCGGTGGGTTTTATTTTGCTGGCGCTGTCTGAACTTGATCTGGTGCCGGTCAGTGCGGCCTTTCATGCTCTGACCGTGGGTTCGATGGCCGGACTGATTTTGGGGATGATGACCAGAACTGCGCTGGGGCATACCGGTCGCAAACTTATTGCCGGTCGGGCCGAAGTGTTGATTTATCTGATGATTCAATTCGGCGCGCTCACCAGATTGGTGGCCGCCTTAAGCACTTATCCCTTGCTGCGTGAAATTATGCTGATTGCCGCGACCGTATGCTGGTCAGGTGGTTTTTTACTGTATGCCTTTACTTATTGGCCTTATCTGCTGCGCGCTCGGGTAGATGGCACCGAAGGTTAATGGGAGTTTTTGATGACGCTGGAAGAAAGTCGTTTGCTCAATTTATTGTCGAAGCTGCCGTTATTCAATGACCTTGAAGCGCCTGAATTACAGCAAATTGCCGCCGCCACCAAACAAAGCCTTGTTCCTCGCGGTGAGATGGTGTTTGCGCGCGGTGACGCCTGCGAAGGTTTTCACTGTGTGGTATTCGGACAGGTCAAGCTGGCGTTTCAGTCGCCACAGGGCAGCGAAAAGGTGGTGGAAATTATCGGGCCGGGCCACAGTTTTGGTGAAGCTCTGATGTTTATGGAAAAGCCGTACGTGTTATCGGCCCACACCATTGAAGACAGTTTGTTGCTGCATGTCTCTAAGGAGGTGATTTTTTCCGGACTGGCCAAAAATCCTCAGTTTGCCCGGAAAATGCTCGCCGGTTTGAGTCGGCGTCTGCATGGTTTGATTTGCGATGTGGAAGCTTATTCACTCAATTCGGCCACCCAGCGGGTGATCGGATATTTGCTCAGGGAAGAACCGCAGGGTGAGCTGGTCGTTTTGCCCGCCAGTAAAATGATCGTGGCCTCGCGCCTGAATGTCACTCCGGAACATTTTTCACGGATTTTGCATGATTTAAGTGAGCAGGGCATGATCGTTGTGAACGGGCGCGACATTACTATTCTCGATATGGCGGCATTGCGGGCTTATCAAAAATAGCTACGCTTTACCCAACAGCCCCGCAGCAATTTTCCCGCTTTGCACCGCCGCTTCCAGCGTAGCCGGATAGCGACTGGCGGTGTAATCACCGGCCAGCACCAGACCCTGCATGGGTAATACATTGTCTGGCCGTTGCAGGCCGGGCGTACAGGCAAAGGTGGCGCGTTTTTCGCTGATGACCTGCGTCCATATTGGTGTGGCCAGTTCGGGACGCTGCAAATCTTCTGCCAGCTGGCGGGCGCAATTGGCGGCCAGTTCCGCATGCCCCTGTTCCAGCGCCAACCCCGAGGCGCTGATCACCACGGCCAGCAAACCATCCTGTGCCGGTGTCATATTAAGTTGCGAACGGTCAAACACAAACTGTCCCCAGACCTGCTGTTGCGGACGCTCTATGAGTGCTAACAATGGTCGTGGCAACCGGGTGCCGGGCTTGTACTGCAGATAGCAGGTGCTGATGGCTTCATACTCAAAAACGGGAATATGCTGTGCCAGTTGCAGCGGCGTGAGCAGTTCGCGGCTGACTTCTGCCGGTGTGGCCAGCACCACGCCATCATAGACAGGTTCTGTTTGCGTGGTCGATAGCCTGAGCTGCCACTGGTTTTTGTTCGCGCTAATCGCCTGTACTGCGCAACCAAGATGGATTTGTCCACCATGACGCACTACATAATCGGCCGCCGGTTGGGGCAGCAGGCGGGTTAAGTCGGTGCGCGCGATGAGCATGTCAGAACTGGCGCGACTGGCACCGAGGGAATCTTTGAGGACATTCAAAAACACCTGTGCCGAAGCGCGTTCTGTCGGAGTATTGAGTGCGGCCACGCACAGCGGTTGCCACAGTAACTGGATTAAACGCTCAGTCTGGTCAAATCGCTGCAGCAATTCGGCGACGCTGCAATCGGTATTGAGTTCCCAGTCCATCCAGCGGGCAGTGCTGGAAAACCGTGCCAGCGTCATTTTGTCGGCACGGCTCAAACCCTGAGCGCGTATCAGTGCCACCAGCACATGCAGCGGTGCCGGCAGTTTGGGGGCGATAAATTGCATGCCGCCGGAATGGACCGGATAACACATTTGCAGTGGCAGACGTAGCAGCGCGGAGCGGGTGTCGACGCCGATGGTGTGCAGCAGCGCGAGGGTGGCCTGATAGGCACCGAGTAAAATATGCTGGCCATTATCGAGCGCAGTCGCATGTACATTGACTTCTCTGGCGCGGCCACCCAGAGTGCGGGCGGCTTCATACAGATGGACTTCATGCCCTTGGCCAGCGAGTTCCACCGCAGCACTGCAGCCAGCCCAGCCGGCACCGATGATGGCGTATTTCATTTGCTCAGCCGCGCACGTAAGTGATCCAGGCGAGCCAGAGTTTGCGTATCGGCGTGAGCGAAATCCGCTGTTTGAGTACACTGAAGCCATCGTCTTTGATTTCAACCAGCAGGGCGCGGTAAATCGCTGCCATGATCAGACTGGTACGCTGGGCGCGCCTGTCTTCTGGCGGCAACAGTGCCATGGCCTGTTCATAACAGTCTTGCGCACGCTCATATTGAAACTGCATGAGCGCGACAAACTGGTCGCTGTGGCGGGCATGGAGAATATCGGCCGCGGTGACGCCAAACTGCTGTAATTCATTCACCGGCAAATAAATCCGTCCCTTGCGCGCATCATCACCGACATCGCGGATGATATTGGTGAGTTGAAAAGCCAGCCCGAGTTTTTCAGCAAATTCCAGTGTTTGCGGATGAGTGACGCCAAAAATGCGTGCCGATAAAATCCCCACCACACTGGCCACATGCCAGCAATAGCGTTGCAGGCCGATGTAGTCCAGATAGCGCGTCTGGTTTAAATCCATCTCCATGCCGTCAATAATGGCCAGCAAATGCTGTCCTTCCAGACCATACGCGGCCATGTGTGGCAGCAGCGCACGAGTGACCGGATGGGTAGGCTGACCACCCAGCATGGTGTTAATTTCTGAGCGCCACCAGATTAATTTGTTGAGTGCAATTGCCGGATCGCTGGTTTCATCAACGGCATCATCGACTTCACGACAAAAAGCGTACAGGGCCGTGATCGCCTGTCGCCGTGGTTTGGGCAGAAATAAAAAACTGTAATAAAAGCTCGAACCGCTCTGAGCGGCTTTCTGTTGGCAGTATTCGTCAGGTGACATGCGGGTATCGTTGTAAGCTGGTAGTCAGCAAAGGCTATATGCTATCCGACTGTGCTGCCAGCGGGTAACAAATTTGAAAAATAACCACATGATTTGCAGTATTCGCTGAATTTTTCCCCCGAATCGGGGTAATATTTCCCTCTTAATTAAGCGGTTGGTAAAAAAGAGTAGTTTAAACTTGCTGGAACTATAAAAAATAGACTGGGAGATACGCATGAAGCAGTTGTCATCGCACATAGGATGGTTGTTGTTAGCCCTGATAGGCGCCTTTGCCCTTGGTTATGTAGCACTTAACCGCGGCGAGAGTATTAATGCCTTGTGGATCGTGGTCGCGGCCGTGTCCGTGTATTTGATCTCATACCGCTACTACAGCCGCTTTATTGCCGATAAAGTTCTTGGCCTCGATGCCAGCCGTAAAACTCCCGCCTATAAACATAATGACGGTCTGGACTATGTGCCAACCAATAAATACGTTTTATTTGGCCATCATTTTGCCGCCATTGCCGGAGCCGGTCCGCTGGTGGGCCCGGTGCTGGCTGCGCAAATGGGTTATCTGCCCGGCATGTTGTGGATTTTAGCCGGTGTGGTGTTAGCCGGTGCGGTGCAGGATTTTATGGTGTTGTTTGTCTCGGTGCGTCGCGATGGCCGCTCACTCGGTGATCTGATTAAATCAGAACTCGGTACCGTTCCCGGCGTGATTGCGTTGTTTGGCTGTTTTATGATCATGATTATTATTCTCGCGGTGCTGGCTTTAATCGTCGTTAAAGCACTCTCGCACAGCCCATGGGGTACCTTTACGGTGGGCGCGACGATTCCTATCGCCTTGCTCATGGGTGTCTACATGCGCTATATCCGTCCGGGTAAAATTGCCGAAATTTCGATTGTTGGCTTCATCCTGTTAATGCTGGCCATTTACTTCGGCGGCGTGGTCGCTGGTAATCCAGAACTGAGTGCGCTGTTTGATTTTGATGGCAAACAACTTACCTGGGTATTGGTGATTTACGGTTTCATCGCCGCGGTCCTGCCGGTCTGGCTGTTGCTGGCACCAAGGGATTATTTGTCCACCTTTTTGAAAATCGGCACCATTGTTGGTTTGGCTTTGGGTGTCTTGTTTGTTGCTCCGGAACTGAAAATGCCTGCCATTACCCGCTTTGTTGACGGCAGCGGTCCGGTCTGGTCTGGTACGCTGTTTCCGTTTTTGTTTATTACCATTGCCTGCGGTGCCGTATCCGGATTTCATGCGCTGATTTCCTCCGGTACCACGCCGAAAATGCTGGAAAATGAAAAGCATGCCCGTTTTATCGGTTATGGCGCCATGCTGATGGAATCGTTTGTCGCCATCATGGCACTCGTGGCTGCTTCGGTGATTGATCCGGGCGTGTATTTTGCCATGAACAGCCCGGCAGCCGTGATTGGCACCACACCAGAAGCGGTTTCGGCCGTGATCAACGGCTGGGGTTTTGCCATCACGCCGGAAATCCTGCTGCAAACCACGCAGGATATCGGTGAAAAAACTATTCTTTCGCGTGCCGGTGGGGCTCCGACGCTGGCTGTCGGTATGGCGCACATTTTGCACCAGTTTATCGGTGGTCAAAAAATGATGGCCTTCTGGTACCACTTTGCCATTCTGTTTGAAGCATTGTTCATTCTGACCGCCGTGGATGCCGGAACCAGGGCAGGGCGCTTCATGCTGCAGGATTTATTCGGCACCTTTATTCCGGCCTTAAAACGCACCGATTCGCTGCCCGCCAATTTGCTCGCTACCGCTGGTTGCGTGGCACTCTGGGGTTACTTCCTGTATCAGGGTGTGGTTGATCCGCTGGGCGGCATCAATACGCTTTGGCCGCTGTTTGGGATTGCCAACCAGATGCTCGCCGCGATTGCACTCACCCTGTGTGCAGCCATTCTGTTCAAGATGAAGCGTCAGCAGTATGCCTGGGTAGCAATTGTACCTACGCTGGTGTTGCTTACCTGCACACTGACTGCCGGCTGGATCAAGGTCTTCAGTGCCAGTCCGAAAATCGGCTTTCTGGCGATTGCCAATAAATTTTCTGTCGGTCTGGAGCAGGGGCAGATCCTGGCTCCGGCCAAGTCACTCGACGACATGGGACGGCTGGTGTTTAACAATCGTCTGGATGCCGGACTGACGTTGCTGTTCATGTTTGTGGTGATCAGTGTGGTCGGGTTTGGTTTGCTGGCCGCCTTTAAAGCACTCAAAAGCGCACAGCCGACCGCGCTTGAAACACCTTATGAAGCCATGAGTTCTTCCCATTAAAAAGGCAGTGAGTATGTTTGCAGAATTAGAAACCCTGGGTCGTTATCTAGGTCAGGCCGCACGCCTGATGGTGGGCGTGCCTGATTATGAAATTTATGCTGCTCATATGCAGGCCAATCATCCGGACAAACACTGCATGACGTACGAAGAATTTTTCCGCGAACGTCAGGAAGCACGCTATAGCGGCAAAGGTGCAGGAAAATGTTGTTAATGGGATTAATTCAGGGTGTATTACGCTACGCTAATACACCCTACAGAACGGAATGGAATGCCCCAGTCTGACGTCAAGCGTTATCTTCCCTGGGTGGTGGCAGCGGCGCTGTTTATGGAGCAGCTCGATTCCACCATCGTCAATACCGCTGTGCCTGCCATGGCGCTCAGTCTGCAAGTCACACCGCTGAGTTTAAAGGCGGTGGTGACGAGTTATATCTTGAGTCTGGCGGTGGGTATTCCACTGAGTGGCTGGGTTGCCGACCGTTATGGCACCCGGCGGGTTTTCAGTCTGGCCGTGATCACCTTCACGCTGGCGTCGATGTTGTGCGGCATGGCCGTGAATGTGCCCATGCTGGTGGCGGCGCGTGTGCTTCAGGGCTTGGGAGCCGCACTGATGCTGCCGGTCGGACGCATTACCATTGTGCGCACGTTTCCTAAATCCGAGTTGCTCTCAGCGATGAATTTCGTGATTATTCCGGCGCTCATCGGCCCCTTGCTGGGTCCGCTGGTGGGTGGCTTGATCGTCCACTGGTTGTCCTGGCGGGTGATCTTTTTTGTCAATATCCCGGTGGGCTTGATGGCGTTGTATCTGTCGCAGCGATTTATGCCTAATTATTATGGCGAAATCCAACGTCCACTGGATATCGTCGGGTTGATTTTATTTTGTTCCGGTACCGCCTTGCTGTCGTGGTTGCTGGAAATCTTTGGTCAGCACGAATTGGGCACGAACGCCATCGTGGCTTTGTTCGCTGTGTCCATGGCCTTGCTGGTGGCGTATTGTTTTCATGCCAAAGACTATGCTTATCCGCTGCTCAACCTGGTGCTGTTTAAAATTCGTACCTTCCGGGTTTCGGTGGCTGGTGGTTTTGTCACCCGTTTGGGGATGGGCGCGATTCCGTTTTTACTCCCTCTGTTGTATCAGCTCGGTCTGGGCTTGCCAGCCTGGCAGTCAGGTTTGCTGATGATGCCTTCGGCGCTGGCGGCCATGGGCATGAAAATGATCGCGACCCGGATTCTGGCCATGTTTGGTTACCGACGGATTTTAATCGCCAACACCCTGATGATCGGTTGCGCCATCAGCAGTTTTGCCATCATCACCCCGGCAACTCCACTGGCGGTAATTGTGTTGTTGAGTTTTACCATGGGATTTTTTAATTCGCTGCAATTTACCTGCATGAATTCGATGGCCTATGCTGATATTCAACCCGCCGATTCGAGCATGGCCAGCACCATTGCCAGTTCGCTGCAGCAGCTTTCCATGAGCTTTGGACTGGCCTGCGGCTTGTTGTTGACCAGCTGGTTTTTAGGTGCCTTACCTCAATCTGATCATGCGGCCATACTGGGCGCATTGCATCATGCTTTTATTTGCATGGGTGTCATTACCGCGCTGTCAGCACTGACTTTTTCATCCCTTGATGTCCGGGATGGAGAAAATGTCAGTCGCGCACATTAAGAAGCGCAGCTTGCCGGTTATTTAGCCGCTTCGGCTGAATCTTTGGTGGCGGCGTGCACACCGGCACGGGCGACATCCACGGTGGTGCCAACGACGGCCGAACCCACCGAAGCAGTCGTGCTGACGGCGGCGGCGCCGACACTGACGACGGCATCAGCAACCGCGATCACGGCACAGCCGCTGAGCAGGTTGCCTGCCAGAGTGATGGTCAGGATGAGTTTTAATAAGGCGTTAATACGTGGTGCTTCAGACATGTTATTCTCCAATTTATTTTTAAGTATAAATGAGAAGTAATGTTTAAAAGAAATTTTTTAAGCGCCGACACGTTTCTATTGTCCGTGTTGGTGATAAGTTATTGATGAATTTTTTTGCTTTTCGCAAGTAAAGTCATGAAAGTGCTTGACATAAAATGGTGCAACGCATTAACGTGTCGTTTCGTCCCGACATCTAGGGGTAAAAAAGTCCACAAAGTGACCCATAATGTCAGTAATGTGCGACTTGCTTTCGTTTTGAAGCTAGTTTGTTCTAACCCATGCCACAAGCGTGAGAAGTTTTTCTGTATCGGGTGACTTAGTTGAGTTCCAGTGGTAAATAAGTATTGGTTTGTAACACACCTACGGTTGTGTGAAGGGCGAATGCGGTTTACGTTAATCTGGCAAAGCGCTGTTGTCTGGTCCGGCACTTCGTAAGGCGAGAACATCCGATCAATCTCCTATGGACCTTGAAAGGAACTGCAAGTGAGTACAAATTCAGATTTAACCGGCGCGGAGATTCTCGTTCGCTGCCTGGCCGAAGAAGGTGTTGAACATGTGTTCGGCTATCCTGGCGGCGCGGTATTGTATATCTACGATGCCATTTACAAACAAGACAAATTTCAGCATGTGCTGGTGCGCCACGAACAGGCAGCACTGCATGCGGCTGATGCTTATTCCCGTTCTTCGAATAAAGTGGGTGTGGCACTGGTGACTTCGGGTCCCGGTGTGACCAATGCCGTGACCGGTCTGGCCACGGCATACATGGATTCGATTCCGATGATCGTCATTTCCGGTCAGGTGCCCAGCAGCGCCATCGGCCAGGATGCGTTTCAGGAATGCGATACCGTAGGCATTACCCGCCCCTGCGTGAAGCACAATTTTTTAGTTAAAGATGTGCGTGAGCTGGCCTCGACAATTAAAAAAGCCTTTTTCATTGCCACGACCGGCCGTCCGGGTCCGGTATTGATCGATATTCCGAAAGATATCAGTATGCACAAATGTGCTTACTCCTATCCCAAAGAAGTCGAAATGCGCTCTTACAAGCCAGTCGATAAAGGTCATTCAGGTCAGATTCGCAAAGCCTTGCAGTTGCTGCTGCAGGCAGAGCGCCCGATGATTTACACCGGCGGCGGCGTGATTCTGGCCAATGCCTCGGCTGAACTCAATAAACTGGTTGATCAGCTCGGCTTCCCGTGCACCAATACCCTCATGGGTCTGGGCGCGTACCGTGCTTCAGATGAAAAATACGTCGGCATGCCAGGTATGCATGGCACCTATGAAGCCAATATGGCGATGCAGCACTGCGATGTGCTCATTGCTATCGGCGCGCGTTTTGATGATCGCGTCATCGGTAACCCTAAACATTTTTCTTCCAATCCGCGCAAAATTATCCATATCGATATCGATCCATCGTCGATTTCCAAGCGCGTCAAAGTGGACATTCCTATCGTCGGCAATGTGAAAGACGTGTTGCAGGAACTGTTGTCGCAGCTGGCTGTGGCGGAAAATCGTCCAAGCCCGAAAGCGATTGCACCCTGGTGGGAACAAATCAATGAATGGCGCAAACGCGATTGCCTCAAGTACGCTACCTCGACCGAGGTGATCAAACCGCAATCGGTGGTGGAAAAAGTCTGGGAAATCACCAAGGGTGATGCGTTCATTACCTCTGACGTGGGTCAGCATCAGATGTGGGCCGCACAATACTATCGTTTCGATAAACCGCGCCGCTGGATTAATTCCGGTGGTCTGGGCACCATGGGTGTTGGCTTGCCGTATGCCATGGGCGTACAGATGGCCAATCCGGATGCGACTGTCGCCTGTATTACCGGCGAAGGTTCGATTCAGATGTGTATTCAGGAACTGGCCACCTGCAAGCAATATCACCTGACACCAAAAATCATTTTACTCAACAACCGTTTCCTCGGTATGGTGCGTCAGTGGCAGCAGATAGACTACGCTTCGCGTTATTCCGAGTCGTACATGGATTCTCTGCCGGACTTCTCCAAACTGGCTGAGTCGTATGGTCATGTGGGCATGAAAATTGAAAATCCGGCCGATGTGGATGGGGCTCTGCGCGATGCGTTTGCCATGAAAGATCGTCTGGTATTTATGAACTTTATTACTGATCAAACAGAAAACGTCTGGCCTATGGTGAAAACCGGTAAAGGTCTCTCTGAAATGTTACTTGGTTCGGAGGATTTATAACATGCGCCATATTATCTCTGTCTTGCTGGAAAATGAAGCTGGTGCATTATCACGGGTGGTCGGTCTGTTTTCAGCTCGTGGCTACAATATTGAAACCCTGACCGTGGCACCGACCGAAGACGCAACGCTGTCGCGCCTGACTATTGTGACCACCGGTTCTGACGATGTGATCGAACAAATCACCAAACATCTGAACCGTCTGATCGAAGTCATTAAAGTCGTCGATCTGACCGAAGGTGCGCACATTGAACGTGAACTGATGTTAATCAAGGTACGTGCTGTGGGCAAAGAGCGGGAAGAAATGAAGCGCACGGCAGATATTTTCCGTGGCCGCATTATTGATGTGACAGAAAAAACCTATACCATCGAATTAACCGGCAATAAAGCCAAGCTGGATGCTTTTATTGATTCGATCGAACGCACCTCGATTCTGGAAACAGTCAGAACCGGGGGCTCAGGT
Source organism: uncultured Oxalobacteraceae bacterium (assembly GCA_903862415.1). Lineage (GTDB taxonomy): Bacteria > Pseudomonadota > Gammaproteobacteria > Burkholderiales > Burkholderiaceae_D > Solimicrobium. The sequence continues at coordinate 139,354 of CAIOYD010000041.1, forward strand.
ATCGGGCGTGGTGAGCGCATCCTGAAAGTTTAAGCCACTGATGTGATGTAATACAAAAACGAATTTATAAATTTAAAACTTAGGAAAAATAAAATGAATGTTTTTTACGACAAAGATTGCGACCTGTCCTTAATCAAGGGTAAAAATGTCACCATCATCGGCTACGGCTCGCAAGGCCACGCGCATGCACAAAACCTGAACGATTCCGGCTGCAAAGTCACGGTCGCGCTGCGTAAAGATGGCGCTTCATGGAATAAAGCCAAAAACGCCGGCCTCAATGTGGCTGAAGTCAATGAGGCTGTCAAAGCGGCTGATGTCATCATGATTTTGCTGCCAGATGAAAATATCGCTCAGGTGTATAACGAAAACGTGGCTCCGTATGCCAAACAAGGCGCCGTACTGGCGTTTGCTCATGGTTTTAATGTGCATTATGGTCAGGTAGTGCCACGTGCTGATCTGGATGTCATCATGATCGCGCCAAAAGCACCTGGTCACACTGTACGTGCGACTTACACTCAGGGTGGCGGTGTGCCGCACCTGATCGCTGTGTATCAGGACAAATCCGGCGCAGCCCGTGACATCGCTCTGTCGTATGCCATGGCCAATGGCGGCGGTCGTGCCGGCATTATTGAAACCAACTTCCGTGAAGAAACCGAAACCGATTTGTTCGGTGAACAGGCTGTGTTGTGCGGTGGTGCGGTTGAATTGATCAAAGCTGGTTTTGAAACTCTGACCGAAGCCGGTTATGCGCCGGAAATGGCGTATTTTGAATGTCTGCACGAATTGAAATTAATCGTTGATCTGATTTATGAAGGCGGTATCGCCAACATGAATTATTCGATTTCGAATAACGCTGAATACGGTGAATACGTCACTGGTCCGCGCATCGTTACTGAAGACACCAAAAACGCGATGCGTCAATGCCTCAAAGATATTCAGACCGGTGAATATGCCAAGAGCTTTATCCTGGAAAACAAAGCTGGCGCACCTACACTGATCTCACGTCGCCGTCTGAATGCCGAGCATCAGATTGAAGTGGTGGGGGCTAAGTTGCGGGGGATGATGCCTTGGATCGCTAAAAACAAGATGGTTGATCAAAGCAAAAACTAACTTGTAAGATCTCTTTGTTTGTGTCTGTGTCCATGTAGGGTGGGTTAGCCAAAGGCGTAACCCACCGTCGGGTCGAATAATGGAAGCATTATTGTGTTGCGAATTGGTGGGTTACGCCTTCGGCTAACCCACCCTACGCCTGTAATGAGCAAGAAACTAAAAAGGTGCGCAAGCACCATTTTTTTTGGGTTTTTGTTGTGCACTTGCTCAAGGTGCGCTAGCATCGCAAGCTGAAAACATTTACACAAAGAAATTATTCACTGGATGTTGTCTTACCCAGACAAAAAATACCCCTCATCGGATCTCACATGACCAATGCCATTACCAGCAGTAACTCCTCTGATCGAGCCTTTCTGGGGCATCCTCGCGGACTGGCTTATATTTCCTTTACCGAGGCCTGGGAGCGGTTTTCTTACTACGGCATGCAAACTTTGTTAGTGCTGTATATGGTCAACCAACTGTTGTTGCCCGGTCACGTGGAAAATATTGCCGGTTTTGCTGCGTTCCGGGCTTTTGTGGAACATCTGTACGGTAGCTCATTGTCCACGATTGCGCTGGCTTCGGCCATTTTTGGTTTGTATACCGGCTTTGTTTATCTCACGCCGATTGCTGGTGGTTTTATCGCCGATCGCTGGCTGGGTAAAACCGCCACCATCACTCTGGGTGCATTGCTGATGGCGGCAGGGCATTTTCTGATGGCGTTTGATGTATCCTTTTTGATCGCGCTGTCTTGTCTGCTCACCGGTGTCGGCTGTTTTAAGGGTAATCTGGCCAGTCAGGTCAGTGAATTGTATACGCCGGAGGATATGCGACGTGCGGATGCCTATCAAATCTATTTTCTGTTCATTAATGCGGCCGTGATTGCGGCACCGTTGATTGCCGGCACGCTGGGCGAAGTCTATGGCTGGCATTATGGTTTTGGTGTCGCCGGTGTCGGGATGCTGATTTCACTGGTGATTTATCTCTCGGGGCGGAAATGGTTGCCAGCGGAGCAAAACAAAGTGTTAAAGGCTGGCGCGCCCGAGGTAAGCATGACCCAGCGTGAACGCCGTACGGTATATGTGTTACTGTTGTTGTTGCCGGTGCTGGCTCTTGGCAGTGTGGGAAATCAGGAAATTTTCAATGCTTACCTGTTGTGGGTGCCCAAGAATATCGATCTGGTATTTTTTGGTCAGCTCATGCCCACCACCTGGCTCATTACCGTGGATGCTACGGTGAGTGTGGCCGGCTTGGTGATCAGTCTGGGATTCTGGCGCTGGTGGGCTACCCGCTTTGTTGAGCCGAGCGAAATCTACAAAATGACCATGGGGCTGTGTGTCAGTCTGCTGGGTCTGTTAGCATTGGCGATTGCCGGTATGCTGGCCAGTCAGGGGCACAAGGCCGGTATCGGCTGGGTGCTGACGTTTGAAGTGTTGAACAGCCTGGGTTTTGCCAACCTGTTTCCGGTCGGTCTGGCCCTGTATGCCCGTGCGGCACCCAAGGCCGTGGCTGGCACCATGATGGGGGTATATTACCTGCATCTGTTTATGGGGAATAATCTGGTCGGTTGGCTGGGTGGTTTGGTAGAGCGACTCTCTGGTGCGCAATTTTGGTTGCTGCATGTCGCCATAGTCGGTACCTCCGCGGCGTTGATGTATCTGATTGCCCGTGTTGCTGGTAGGTATCTGGTGCCGGAAAGCGTTCCTGTTAGCAGTTGAGGCAGTTTGAGAAGTGCAGGTCTGGTTTTGTAACAAAATGTTGGTAATCAGGGTGGTTTTGGTGGTTTAATAACTGAATTAACTGAATTAGTTTCGTGGAGTTCTTTTTGTCTGTCAATTTGCCATTTAGTGGGACGGTGCCCAATTCATTTAAGTTTGCCAAAAATCAGAAATTTGCATATTCCCGATTGATTGCGGCAGCTAAAAAAATGCGCGCCACCAGCATGAAGCAGGCGCATGGTGCCTGCCTGACCATGTCGCTGGAATTTTGCCTGCTGGCTCAGCAACATGGTCTGACGGTGTACCTGGTGATGTGGCGGGTGAAGGATGACCCGCATTTTTCAGACCACTGGGCCGTGCAGGTGAATCCTACGCAAGTGGTCGATTTGACCCGCATTCAAATTAATCCCAAACCATCCACCGAGGTGGTGTTTGATGTTCTCGATTATCCGGACAATTTCAGTGCGCCGCATTTTTATCTGACTGCGCCATTGCTCAATGAATACCTTTCCTTTAAAGATGTTAAAACGGATAAATTGCCACCAGTGCTGATTAAAAATCTGCGCACGATCATGCTCAGGCAGGATTTTTATCATGCCAACCACTTTGAAAATTTTTCCGGATTTATACCGGCTATTTTTGCCTACCTGAAGTTCCGGGTTACTTTCGCTGTCACCCAGTTTGAAGATCGTCTGCAAAAAAGACGTGGTGATCTGGAAAAACGTTGATTTGAACAGGAGCTCGTCATGAAAAAAAATCGTGTTGTTGTGCTGTTGCTGATGGTGCTGAGTTCGCTGGCGTGGGCGCAAAAAACCACTGGCACGGTGGTGTCGGTGTCGGGTTATGCGGAAGTGAAAGCCGAGAATGATCAGGCCACGGCCACGTTTTTTATCGAAGAGCAGGATCAGGACCGGCTGGCCGCTGCGGCACGTGTCAATCGTCAGATCCAGGCTGGTACCGAGCTGTTAAAACAAGCCGATCCGCAAGGCACTTATGCCACCCGTGGTTATTACAGTTATCCAGTCTATACCGGCAGTGCCAAATCGCGTACCCTGACGGGCTGGCGGATTGGGCAATATCTGGAGCTGACGACCAAAAATCTGCGTCAATTGCCAGCAACGGCAGCGGCGGTACAACAAATTTTGCTCTTGAACGGACTGGCTTTTTCCCTGTCGCACGAAGCCAGAGAGCAGCTCGAAGCTAAACGCATCGAAGCGGCTTACCAGAATCTGCATCAGCGGGTGCAACTCATCGCCAAAGCGTTGGGGCGTGATGCGGCTGACGCTACGATAGAATCACTGGATTTTAATGTTGATAACAATGGCCTGGTGCAGCCAAGGATGTTTGCCGCGGCGGCTATGTCAAAAGCCAGTGCTGTGCCAGAAAGTAGTTTTGAGGCGGGTGTGTCAACCTTAAGTGCCAATGTTAATGCCAAAATCAAATGGAATTGAGCTTTTTGGCAGTCTGAAATCGGGTTAAATCGTTTTAAGAATGGCAAGACTGAGGGTAAATTCCAATTTCAGCGCGGTTCTGGTGGTTTGATCAGCGCTGAAATGACGTTATACTTGCCGCGCAAACTGTTTTTGATCGTTGTGATCATTTCTGCCAATTGACAAGGTCCGCATGACATTCAAACGTCGCCAATCCAAAGCGCATTTTAAAAATTTCTTTAAAATCATCAAGAAGCCGCCGCAAGGTGTGGCCCTTGACGGTAGCTTGCTGCCTAAAAAGAAACCCCGGCGCGGAATTTATCTGTTGCCCAATGCATTTACCACCGCAGCGCTGTTTTGTGGTTTTTATGCCATTGTTATGGGCATGGACGGTTTTTTTGAAAAATCCACGGTGGCGATTTTTATCGCCATGGTGCTCGATGGTCTCGATGGCCGGGTCGCGCGCATGACCAATACCCAAAGTGAATTTGGTGCCCAGTACGACAGTTTGTCGGACATGGTGTCGTTCGGTGCTGCACCGGCGCTGGTGGCCTATGAATGGGGTCTGCGCGGGTTGGGGCAGTGGGGCTGGCTGGCGGCATTTGTCTACTGTGCCTGTGCAGCCTTACGTCTGGCGCGTTTTAATACCAATATCGCCGTAGTTGATAAACGTTATTTTCAGGGCATTCCCAGTCCGGCAGCGGCGGCACTGGTGGCTGGTTTTATCTGGGCGATGACGGATCTGCACATTGATGGCGCCTCCATGCGCTGGGTGATCTGGTCGGTGACGCTGATCGCCGGTCTGACCATGGTCAGCAATGTACCGTTTTACAGCTTTAAAGAAATCAATCTGAAAAAATCCGTGCCATTTGCCGTGCCACTGGTGCTGGTGCTGGCGTATGTGCTCATCGTCAGCTATCCGCCGATGGTGCTGTTTGCTGTCTTTGTGGGCTATTGCCTGTCTGGTTACGCGATCTTTTTGTGGCGCTGGAGAAAAGGCCGGCCGGTCAGTATTTTGCAGACCAAAGTCGAAGTCAATGACGATCACTGATCTTGTTTATTCGGCCATTCCTGCGGGGATGGCTTTTTTTTTGCATAAAAGTGGGAAAAAACTCAAATAATACGTTTAAGCAGTTGCGCTTGGGCTTGTTTGGGCTTATAGTCATTCCCCATGTCTTGCACACTTTTCAGCAACAAATCATCCCATAGCCCAGTTCTGCTGGCGCTACACCTATTGCTGGATCTAGTGCGGTTCACGCGCTAAATCTCATACCCCCACAATTTGAGCAGGTTCCACCTCATGCAAAGAAATGCACGGGGCTCAAATAATATTCTGATTTTCCTTCTTACGTTCAAACAATAGCGGAGCACATCATGGCAGAAAAACTCATCATATTTGACACCACCTTGCGTGACGGCGAACAGTCGCCGGGCGCATCAATGACGCGTGACGAAAAAATCCGGATTGCCAGACAACTGGAAAGAATGCGTGTCGATGTGATTGAAGCCGGTTTTGCGGCCGCGTCGCAGGGCGATTTTGAATCAATACAGGCGATCTCCGGCATCATTAAAGATTCGATCATCTGTTCACTCTCGCGCGCCAATGACCGCGATATTGCCCGTGCTGCCGAAGCTCTGGCCAGTGCCCGTCGCAAGCGTATCCACACCTTTATCGCGACGTCGCCGCTGCATATGGAAAAGAAGTTGCGCATGAGTCCGGATCAGGTGCTTGAACAGGCCAAGCTGGCAGTGCGTTATGCGCGTCAGTTTACCGATGACGTCGAATTCAGTCCGGAAGATGGCAGCCGTTCCGAAATGGATTTTTTGTGTCGCGTGATTGAAGCCGTGATCAAAGAAGGGGCAACTACGATTAATTTTGCCGATACCGTCGGCTATGGCGTGCCTACGCTGTACGGCACTATGCTCAAAGAATTGCGTGAACGGGTACCCAATTCGGATAAGGCAATCTGGTCGGTGCATTGCCACAATGATTTGGGCATGGCCGTGGCCAACTCGCTCGCCGGTGTCATGATTGGTGGCGCACGTCAGATCGAATGTACTATCAACGGTCTGGGTGAGCGTGCCGGTAATACCGCACTCGAAGAAATCGTCATGGCCGTGCGCACCCGCAAGGATTATTTTGATTTTGAACTCGGCATCGACGCAACGCAGATCGTTCCTACCTCCAAGCTGGTGTCGCAAATCACCGGCTTTAATGTTCAGCCGAACAAGGCCGTGGTGGGTGCAAATGCGTTTGCCCATGCTTCCGGAATTCATCAGGATGGCGTGCTCAAAGCGCGCGACACGTATGAAATCATGCGTGCTGAAGATGTCGGCTGGGCGGCGAATAAAATCGTGCTCGGCAAATTGTCTGGCCGGAATGCCTTTAAACAGCGTCTGGAAGAATTGGGTATCAGTCTCGATTCCGAAGCCGAAGTCAATGCCGCTTTTGCGCGCTTTAAAGAACTGGCCGACCGCAAGTCGGAAATTTTCGATGAAGACATCATGTCGCTGGTTTCCGACGAGCAGCAGTCACATATGCAGGAACATTATCATTATGTGTCGTTAGCGCAGCGCTCAGAAACTGGTGAGCAGCCGTATGCCAAAGTAGTGTTTTCCATCGACGGCAAAGAAGCCACCTGCGAAGGTCGCGGCAATGGTCCGGTGGATGCCACTCTGGCGGCGATTGAATCGGTGGCGCAAAGCGGTGCTGAGTTGCTGCTGTTTTCGATTAATGCGATTACTGCCGGAACCCAGTCTCAGGGCGAGGTGACGATCCGTTTATCCAAGGCCGGTCGTATCGTCAATGGTGTTGGCGCTGATCCGGATGTTATTGTCGCTTCTGCCAAGGCCTATATTTCTGCCTTGAACAAGCTGCATTCGAAGATAGAAAAGGTCAATCCGCAGATTTGAGGTTGCTATTTCCGGCAGGGGTGGGAAGAATAATTTGTGCGTTGGCAATTTTTCTTGTATAATTCCGCCCTTGACCGGGTATTGTCTCGGTCAATTTATTGATTAATCACGATTTTTGGGGTCAGATCGGACTCCAGTTATCGCATGTAAAGGAATTAGCATGACCATTGAAAAACAAGCCAAAGCAGCGATTGTTGCTGATAATGCACGTGCAGCTAACGATACAGGTTCTCCTGAAGTTCAGGTCGCTCTGTTGACAGCACGTATCAACGATTTGAATTCCCACTTCAAAACACATTCCAAGGATCACCATTCACGTCGTGGTTTGATCATGATGGTTAATCGTCGTAAAAGTCTGTTGTCTTACCTTAAAGGTAAAGACGCCGTTCGTTACCGCGATTTGATCGTTAAACTCGGTCTGCGTAAGTAATTTCAGATCAGCTTGTCATTACTTTGTAAGCGCTAAATTGCCTGTATCAGTTTACTGATGCGGGCTTTTTGCTTTTCAGATTAAGTTATTAAAGTTTGTTGTAAAGCTGGGCCCGTTGTGAGGTGAACGACAGCACCTGGAATTCTGTCGGCAAGGTCAACAAGACCACACGAAAGGACATATTGTGTTTAATAAAATTACTAAAACATTTCAGTACGGACAGCATCAAGTAACGTTGGAAACCGGCGAGATTGCTCGTCAGGCCAGTGGTGCGGTATTGGTTTCGATTGAAGATACCGTTGTATTAGCTACCGTTGTTGCTAAAAAAGATGCCAAACCAGGTCAGGATTTTTTCCCGCTGACGGTGGATTATTTAGAAAAAACCTATGCGGCCGGTCGTATCCCTGGCGGTTTTTTCAAACGTGAAGGTCGTCCTTCCGAAAAAGAAACCCTGACATCGCGTCTGATCGATCGTCCGATTCGTCCATTGTTCCCTGAAGGCTATCTGAATGAAGTTCAGGTCGTCATTCACGTCCTGTCAGTCAATCCTGAAATTGATCCGGACATTGCTTCGATGATCGGTGCTTCAGCAGCGCTGTGTGTTTCCGGGATTCCGTTTGATGGTCCTTTAGGTGCTGCACGCGTTGGTTATATCGATGGTCAGTATGTATTGAACCCAAGCCCGAGCCAGTTGAAAACTTCCCAGATGGATCTGGTGGTTGCTGGTACCGAAGCCGCTGTGCTGATGGTGGAATCCTCAGCTCAACAGCTGTCGGAAGAAATCATGTTGGGTGGTGTGGTGTTTGGTCATACGCAAATGCGTGTGGTTATCGATGCAATCCATGATCTGGTTGAGCAGGGCGGCAAGCCACTGATCGAATGGGCACCGGCTGCCAAAAATGAAACCCTGATCGCTACTGTCACAGCCGTTGCTGAACCGTTGTTGCGTGAAGCCTATCAGATCAAAGAAAAACAGGCACGTACCCATAAACTGAAAGCCGCTTCGACAGCCGTTTCTGCTGCGCTGGCTGATCAGGTAGTGGACTCAGTTGCTCTGGGCAACATCATGTTTGATCTGGAATCAAAAATTGTCCGTTCACAGATTCTTGATGGCGAACCACGTATCGATGGTCGTGACACTCGTACTGTGCGTCCGATCACTATGCGTACCGGCGTCTTGCCACGAACTCACGGAACCGCGCTGTTTACCCGTGGTGAAACTCAGGCTCTCGTGATTGCGACTCTGGGTACGTCACGCGACGAACAAAAAATTGATGCCTTGATGGGTGAATACTCGGATCGCTTCATGCTGCATTACAACATGCCACCGTTTGCCACTGGCGAAACCGGTCGTGTCGGTTCACCAAAACGGCGTGAAATCGGTCATGGTCGTTTAGCTAAACGCGCTCTGGAAGCGGTCTTGCCGGATGTGGCTGATTTCAGCTATTCGGTGCGTCTGGTGTCCGAAATTACTGAATCCAATGGATCTTCTTCCATGGCGTCGGTATGCGGCGGTTGCCTGGCTCTGATGGATGCGGGTGTGCCGTTGAAAGCCCATGTGGCTGGTATCGCGATGGGCCTGATCAAGGATGGCAATAAATTTGCTGTGCTGACTGACATTTTGGGTGATGAAGATCATCTGGGTGACATGGACTTTAAAGTTGCCGGTACTGCCAATGGCATTACTGCTCTGCAAATGGATATCAAAATCCAGGGCATTACCAAAGAAATCATGCAGGTGGCCCTGGCTCAGGCTAAAGAAGGCCGTATGCATATTCTGGAAAAAATGCAGGCAGCTGTACCTCAGGGTAATGTCGAATTGTCCGATTTTGCTCCCCGCCTGATCACCATCAAGATCAATCCGGAAAAAATCCGTGACGTCATCGGTAAGGGTGGCGCTGTCATCCGCGCACTGACCGAAGAAACCGGTACCCAGATCGATATCAGCGATGAAGGCGTGGTGACCATTGCTTCAGTTGATGCCGCTGCCGGTCAGGAAGCGCGTCGCCGGATTCAGGAAATTACTGCTGAAGTCGAAGTCGGTAAAGTCTATGAAGGTACCGTGTTGAAATTGCTTGATTTCGGCGCAATTGTGCAGGTATTGCCAGGTAAAGATGGCTTGCTGCACATCAGTCAGATCGCCAATGAGCGCGTCAATGCGGTTGCTGATTATCTCAAAGAAGGTCAGGTTGTGCGTGTTAAAGTGCTCGAAACCGATGACCGTGGTCGTTTGAAGTTGTCGATGAAAGCTGCCGTTGCTGAAGATGCACCAGTTGAAGCAGCACCACAACAGTAAGTGATCCGGCTGAAGTTTTAGCCAGTCTGAAAAAACGCACATTCAAGGATGTGCGTTTTTTTTGGGATGAAGCATTCTGTAGGGTGTATTTGCGCAGCGTAATACACCATGCGACGGAATCACGGTTAGTGGTGTATTACGCCTGCGGCTAATACACCCTACGAAACTGATGGGCGTTTTTTTTGGCTATGCCGTTGCAGATTGTCACAGTTACTCTGTTGAAACGTTTTGCCAAAGATGATAGTGTGAGTCCATAACTTCCCCTGCGCCGAAAAGAGAACGAGTATGCCAGACCAGATTGATCTGCAGTTAGCCCAGCGACTCATTGATGAACACAGCACTCTGCCCGGCGCCATGCTGCCGATTTTGCATGCCATTCAGGAACAGTTTTCGTATGTGCCGGCCGAGGTGGTGCCCTTGATCGCCGACAGTCTGAATTTTTCGCGTGCCGAAGTCGCCGGTGTGCTCAGTTATTATCATTTTTTTCGTCAGCAGGCACCTGCTAAGCATGTGCTGCAAATTTGTCGTGCTGAAGCCTGTCAGTCTATGGGCTCAGAGGCGCTGGCCGCACATGCACGCGCACTACTCGATTCCAGCAGTGCTGATGTGACTCTTGAGCCGGTATATTGTCTGGGGCAGTGTGGTTGCGCGCCGGCCATCCTGCTCGATGAGCAGCTGTATGGCCGTGTCACTGCAGAACGCCTTGCTGAGCTGATCAACCGGAGAACATCATGACGGTAACTGTGTATGTGTCCTGTGATTCATCGGCACTGGCTTTGGGTGCAGATGAAGTGGCAGCAGAAATTGTCCGTCAGGCGCAACAGCGCGGTGTCGAACTGAAACTGGTGCGCAATGGTTCGCGCGGTATGTTCTGGCTTGAGCCACTGGTGGAAGTACAAACCGCCGCCGGTCGCATGGCGTATGGCCCGGTGCTGCCGCAGGATGTGGCTGGCTTGTTTGAGGCCCATTTCACTTCTGGTCAGCCGCATGCGCTTTGCGTCGGTTTGACAGAACAGATTCCGTTTTTAAAAAATCAGCAGCGCCTGACGTTTGCCCGTATCGGCATTACCGATCCACTGTCGCTCGAGGATTATCTGGCGCATGACGGTTACGCCGGTCTGCGCCGTGCCGCGGCCATGGCAGCGGAGGATGTGGTTGGGGAAGTGCTGGAGTCCGGCCTGCGTGGCCGTGGTGGCGCGGCCTTTCCAGCCGGTATCAAGTGGCAAACAGTGCAAAAAAACCAGGCACCGATCAAATACGTGGTGTGCAATGCTGATGAGGGTGATTCCGGTACCTTTTCTGACCGCATGGTGATGGAAGGCGATCCGTTCATGCTGATCGAAGGGATGACGATAGCCGCACTCGCGGTCGGTGCTACCCAAGGCTATATCTATGTGCGTTCAGAATATCCGCATGCCATTGCCACCTTAAACCGTGCGATTCAAATCGCTGCGCAGGCCGGTTATCTGGGCAATAATATTCTCGCTCAGGGACATACATTTCATCTGCAAGTTCGCAAGGGTGCCGGCTCGTATGTCTGTGGTGAAGAAACCGCGTTACTGGAAAGTCTGGAAGGGCGGCGCGGCATCGTGCGCGCCAAACCACCGCTGCCTGCGATTGCCGGTCTGTTTGGCCAGCCTACGGTCATCAATAATGTGATTACTTTAGCCACGGTGCCGGTGATTATGCAGCGTGGTGCCGAATTTTATAAAAACTTTGGTATGGGACGTTCACGCGGAACCCTGCCGATTCAGCTGGCGGGCAATGTCAGGCAGGGCGGTCTGGTGGAATCGGCCTTTGGGATTTCGCTGCGTACTTTGCTGGATGATTTTGCTGCCGGAACTGCCAGCGGCCGGCCGATACGTGCCGTGCAGGTAGGTGGCCCGCTGGGTGCCTATATGCCACCGGCACAGTTTGATACGCTGCTCGATTATGAAGCCTTTGCGGCCATTGGTGCCACCGTCGGGCATGGCGGTATTGTGGTGTTTGATGATAGTGTTGATATGGCACAGCAGGCACGCTATGCGATGGAATTTTGTGTGCTTGAATCCTGTGGTAAATGCACTCCCTGTCGCATCGGTTCAATCCGAGGTGTTGAAGTGCTTGATAATATTATTGCCAATCATGAGCGTCCGGCGCAGTTGCAGCTGTTACGCAGTCTGTGTGACGTGATGGTGCACGGTTCGCTGTGTGCGATGGGCAGCATGACACCCAACCCGGTACTGTCGGCATTGAATTATTTCCCCGCTGATTTTGAGCGCGACTGAACCTGTAACGGAGAATCTGCAATGAATCAGCTCAATGATGTCGATTATGGCACCCCGGCACGGCAGTCAGAACAAAGCGTGACGCTGGAAATTGATGGCGTCGCCGTGGTCGTTCCCGCAGGCACCTCGGTGATGCGGGCTGCCACGCAGGCCGGTGTGCATATCCCCAAACTGTGTGCCACCGATACGCTCGAGCCGTTTGGTTCCTGTCGCCTGTGTCTGGTCGAAATTGCCGGTCGTCGCGGCTATCCATCTTCCTGTACCACACCTTGTGAGTCGGGAATGAAAGTCACCACCCAGTCACCCAAACTGGTCGAATTACGTACTGGAGTGATGGAATTAACTATTTCCGATCATCCTCTCGATTGCCTGACTTGCCCAACCAATGGCAATTGTGAATTGCAGGATATGGCAGGTGTGGTTGGTTTGCGTGAAGTGCGTTACGGCTATGAAGGCAGTAATCATCTGAAGATGAAAAAAGATGAATCGAATCCGTATTTTACTTATGATCCATCCAAATGCATCGTCTGTAACCGCTGTGTGCGCGCCTGTGAAGAAACTCAGGGTACCTTTGCGCTGACCATTAGCGGACGCGGTTTTGCTTCGCGCGTCTCGGCCGGTCAGCAGCAGAGTTTTATGGAATCGGAATGTGTCTCTTGCGGCGCCTGTGTGGACGCCTGTCCGACGGCCACGCTGACTGAAAAAACTGTCATCATGCTCGGGCAAGCTGAGCACAGCAAAATCACTACCTGCGCCTATTGCGGCGTGGGTTGCTCTTTCAAAGCTGAAATGAAAGGCAATCAGGTGGTGCGCATGCTGCCCAATAAAAACGGTCAGGCCAATCACGGTCATTCCTGTGTCAAAGGGCGTTTTGCCTGGGGTTATGCCACCCATAAAGACCGTATGCTTCTGCCCATGATACGCAAACAAATTACCGATCCGTGGCAGGAAGTTTCCTGGGATGAAGCGCTCAGTTATGCTGCCTCAGAGTTTCGTCGTATTCAGGAGCAACACGGCAAGGATGCCATCGGCGGAATCACTTCTTCACGTTGCACCAATGAAGAAACCTATCTGGTTCAAAAAATGGTGCGCGCGGCCTTTGGCAATAATAATGTCGATACCTGCGCTCGTGTCTGTCATTCGCCTACCGGTTTCGGACTTAAACAGACGCTGGGTGAATCGGCTGGCACTCAAACTTTTGATTCGGTCATGAAGTCGGATGTGATCATGCTTATCGGTGCTAATCCGGCAGCGGCGCATCCGGTGTTTGCTTCGCAAATGAAGCGTCGCCTGCGTCAGGGAGCGCGGCTGATTGTGATCGATCCGCGTGTGACGGAAATGGTCAAGTCACCGCATATTCAGGCTGACTGTCATTTAAAACTGCGTCCCGGAACCAATGTGGCCGTCATTACTGCCATGGCGCATGTCATTCTGAGCGAAGCCTTGCACGATGCCGACTTCGTCGCCAGTCGTTGCGATACCCAGTCGTTTGCTGACTGGCAGGCGTTTGTTTTGCGGGCCGATAATTCACCCGAAGCGCTGGAAGTTGTCACCGGCGTTAGTGCGCAGGAATTGCGTACCGCTGCCCGACTGTATGCGCAGGGGAAAAACAGTGCGATTTATTATGGCCTGGGTGTTACGGAACATTCCCAGGGATCCACCATGGTTATGGGGATCGCCAATCTGGCCATGGTGACCGGTAATATCGGTCGTGAAGGCGTAGGCGTTAATCCCTTGCGCGGGCAAAATAATGTACAGGGTTCGTGTGACATGGGTTCATTCCCGCATGAGCTGCCAGGCTACCGACATATTTCTGACGCTACCGTGCGTAGCCAGTTTGAGCAGGCATGGCAATGCAAGCTCGAACCGGAACCGGGATTGCGGATTCCGAATATGTTTGATGCCGCCGTTGACGGTGTGTTTAAAGGCCTGTATTGCCAGGGCGAAGACATCGCCCAGTCCGACCCGAACACTAAACACGTGACGGCGGCCTTAATGGCCATGGAATGTATCGTGGTGCAGGATTTGTTCTTGAATGAGACCGCCAAATATGCGCATGTATTTTTGCCGGGTTCTTCTTTCCTGGAAAAAGACGGCACCTTTACCAATGCCGAACGACGGATTTCGCGGGTACGTAAAGTCATGCCGCCCAAGGCGGGTAAATCCGACTGGGAAGTCACCATGGCGCTTTCCAATGCTCTGGGTTATCCGATGCACTATCAGCATCCGTCAGAAATTATGGATGAAATCGCCGCCCTGACACCGACTTTTCAGGGTGTCAGTTACGCCAGACTGGAACAGGCTGGCAGCTTGCAATGGCCGTGCAATGACGATGCTCCCGATGGAACCCCAACCATGCATGTGGGTGAATTTGTTCGCGGCAAGGGTAAATTTATCATTACCCAGTTTATTCCTACCAGTGAAAAAGTGACGCCGAAATTCCCGCTGATTTTGACTACCGGGCGGATTTTGTCGCAATACAATGTCGGAGCCCAGACCCGCCGTACCGAAAACAGTCGCTGGCACAGTGAAGATGTGCTCGAAATTCATCCGCATGATGCCGAAGAGCGCGGCATTCATGATAATGGCCTGGCCGAAATTACTTCTCGTGCCGGCTGCACCGTTTTACGTGTCACGGTGACAGAACGGGTGCAACCCGGTGTGGTGTATACCACTTTCCATTTTCCCGAATCCGGTGCCAATGTGATTACCACCGATAATTCCGATTGGGCCACCAACTGTCCGGAATACAAAGTTACTGCCGTGCAGGTTAAACCGGCCAGTCGCCATTCTGAATGGCAGACCCAGTATGCCGAATTTAATCAGCTGCAGCTCGCTGCTGTGTTGCCACCGGCATAAGGAAGAAAACATGGATACGGAAAATCTGCTCACCATGGCCAATCAAATTGGTGCATTTTATGAAACCATGCCCGAGCGTCAGCAAGCGCTGCAGGATATTGTGAGCCACATTAAAAAATTCTGGACGCCACGCATGCGTGCGGCGTTGCTGGCGCACTGTGATGCAAACACTATTTCCGGACTCAGTCCGGTAGTGCAGGAAGCACTCCGTATACACAGGGAGTTACTGTAATCAGGGAGCGGCAGATTTTTTGATGCAAAGATAAAACTTGTTAATTGTGTTCCTGGACTATAATTTTTAAGGGCATTGTTCACAGGATGTAAGTCGGGCTATCTCACGATGAGTTATTTTACAAAAGGCATACTATGGCGAATTGCTTCAAGCGTACTAAAACAGTCAGATTAGTCGGCGTTATTTTTTTGCAAATTTCCTTGCCGTTGATCCTGAATGCCTGTGGCAACAGCAGCGGCGGTAGTCCAACGCCAGCTCCGACGCCAACACCCCCGGTGGTCACCGTGAATACCAGCGCACTGATCGAAAAATCGATGGGGACGGTGCTGGAAAAACCCGTATTCCAATGCGGCAGCAATGCCGACACCCTCAATGGCGATAGTGCGCCTGCTTCGGTCACCGTCTTTGAAGGTGGCCCGGTGCGACCGCTGGCACTGTCGGCCGACGGCAAGCGTTTATACGTAGCGAATGCACCAGCTAATTGCCTCGAAATTTACGCCGTCAATGGTGACGTTATCACCCCGGCGAGCAGCGTTGCGGTTGGTCTGGAACCGGTGGCTCTGGCAGAGCGTAATGATCACGAAGTGTGGGTGGTCAACCATCTGTCCGATTCCGTCAGCATCGTGCGCCTCGATGGCACGCCACGGGTGCTGCGCACGCTGCTCGTTGGTGATGAACCGCGTGATATTGTTTTCGCTGGCCCGAATGGTGACCGCGCGTTTATTACCGCCGCCATGCGTGGACAACAGCGTCCGGGTTTTAACATCGCCAGCCTGACCACGCCGGGCGTTGGTCGCGCTGATGTCTGGGTGTTTGATGCCGCCAATCTGGATGAATCCTTAAACGGCAAACCGCTGACCATTGTGACTCTGTTTGCCGACACCCCACGTGCGCTGGCGGCAACGCCCGACGGCAAGACGGTGTATGCAGCCCCCTTTATGTCAGGTAACCGTACGACCACATTGCATCGCGATGCTGTCATCGGCAAGAAGCCGTTACCCAATTTGAGTGCCGATAATGTGACCGCCCCCGATACCGGGCTGATTGTCAAATTTGATGGCAGCGCCTGGCGTGACGAACAGGGTACCGACTGGTCATCGAAAGTGAAATTTACCCTGCCAGACTACGATGTGTTTGCCATTGATGCCACGGCGGCCACGCCCGTTATCACGAATAAGGTAAGCGGAGTCGGCACTACGCTGTTTAACATGGCCGTCCACCCGAGTAGCGGCAAGCTGTATGTCAGTAACACCGAGGCCATCAATAACGTCCGTTTTGAAGGTCCTGGTTTGACTGCCAGCACCGTGCGCGGGCATATTGCCGAGAGCCGGATCAGCGTAGTGACGGTGAGCAGCGGAAGTGTCGATGCGGTGCATTTGAATTCGCATGTCAATTTTTCGCTGCCACAGGGGCAGGCGATTTCTGCCGCAGACAAGGCCAGAAGTCTGGCGCAACCGACAGCACTGGTATTCAGTCCTGACGGCACTACCTTGTTTGTGGCGGCCTTTGGTTCCGCCACCGTGGCCGCCTTGCCGGTGAATACGCTCAGCAGCGCCGGGTTTGTGCCTGACAGCAGCCAGCACATCGCGGTACCGGACGGTCCTGCAGGACTGGCGGTTAACGCCGCCGGTAACCGCCTGTATGTGTATTCGCGCATTGCTCATAAACTGAGTGTGATCGATACCACCGCTGGCACCCTGTTGAACAGCACCGCCATGTTTACGCCGGAAAGTAATCAGGTTATCACTGGTCGTCGCTTGCTCTATGATGCCGTGGCGACTTCCAGTAATGGCACCAGTTCCTGCGCCAGTTGCCATATTTTTGCAGACATGGATCACCTCGCCTGGGATCTGGGTAATCCTGACGATGTCACCAAGAATAACCCCAATGCGTATGTCGCCAACAGCCCGCGAACTATGCCGCTGTTTCATCCCCTTAAAGGACCGATGACGACACAGACCCTGCGCGGCATGATGAATAATGGCCCCATGCACTGGCGCGGTGATCGCACCGGCGTTAATCGCCAAATTGTGCGCGGTGCGCTGGAATCGCTGCCCAGTGCTTCGTTCAAAGAATTTAACCCTGCTTTTGTCGGCCTGGTAGGCCGTGAAACGGTTTTAAGCAGCACAGATTTGCAGTCACTGACTGATTTTGTTACCGCCCTGGCGATGCCACCCAATCCGGTACGCGCACTCGACAATAGCTTAAACGCCAGCCAGCAAGCTGGGCATGATATCTATTTTAATGTCAACAATATTACCGGACTCGGTAGCTGCAACCATTGCCATACCCTCGATGTGGTCAATAAAAAATTTGGTACCGGTGGACTCATGACCTTTGAAGGTGGTCGGGTCACGCAAAATTTCAAAGTGCCGCAGTTGCGTAACATGTATCAGAAAGTAGGTATGTTCGGTTTCTCGGCCGACAGCAGCCCCGCCACGGGCGCGCAAATCAGCGGCTTTGGTTTTGCCAACGACGGCAGCATTGATACACTCAGCAACTTCTTCAGCGACCCGGTGTTCGTCTTTCCCGCACCGGTAGCCACGACTCAGGCACAGGTGATTTCTTTTGTGCTGGCCATGGACAGCGATCTTGCGCCGGTAGTTGGTCAGCAAGTGACCTGGCGTCCCAACGTCAGCGCCGCTGCCGAAGCGCAACTGAGTTTGCTTAAGCAACGGGCTTTGGTGACAACGCCAACGGCAGAATGTGATTTGATTGTGCGCGCAGGCATCGACGGTCAGAGCAGCAGCGGTTTATATCAATCGGATGGAAGCTGGCTGATGCGTGCGGGCACCAGCATGAGTGACGCTGCCCTGCGTGCCTTAGCCACTGTGACTCAGCCATTGACGTTTACCTGTGTGCCACCAGGAAATGGACGTCGTATTGCCCTGAATTTACCGTGAACGCTGCTATTTTTATTTGCTCAAGGGGTTATTAAGTAAGCGACGAATTTCCACCAGCAATTCACTGGCGCTGACCCCGACAGGGCCGGTGCCTTGACGCACCAGCTGATCGGCGGCCGCACCATGCACATAGGTGGCTGCCAGTGCCGTTTGCCAGTTGTCGCCATGCTGAGCCAGCAGAGCACCACAGACGCCGGTCAGCACATCGCCAGTGCCACCGCTGGCTAATGCAGGATTGCCGGTCGGGTTGATGACTGTGCGGCCATCCGGGTGGGCAATCACGCTGCCCGAGCCTTTTAAAATCACCACCGCCTGATAGCGCCGCGCCAGCTTTTTAGCCGAGCTGATCCGGTCTGCCTGAACCTCATCGAGCGTGCAGCCCAACAAGCGTGACGCTTCCAGCGGATGTGGGGTGAGCAGGGTACTGAACTGGTCGCGGCCACTGCATAAAGCATGCAGCGCAGGTTGTTGCGCCATCAAATTGAGGGCGTCGGCATCAATGACCAGCGGATTGGTGCCCAACAACATTCGGCTGAGTAATTCAAAACTGGCGACCGAATTCCCCAGCCCGGGGCCGATCACCACCACACTGCTGGCTGACAGGCTGAGGTTGTGTGCGGCCCGGCACATGATTTCCGGTTGTTGCGGATCATAACTGACAGGGCTGTCGATAAAACCGGCAATGGTTTTGCCAGCGCCGCTGAACAGCGCGGCACGTGCTGCAAGTATCAGTGCTCCCTGCATGCCAGTTGCGCCACCGATGAGCACCACGCTGCCATTGCTGCCTTTGTTGCTGTTGTGGCGTCGGGCTGTGAGCATTGCCGGAAATAGCGTCGGGTGATTGAGTTCCGTGGTCGAGACGGGAAACAAGCCGGGAGCCACACCCAAATCATCGACGTCAACCTGGCCGGCATAATCACGTCCATTTCCGGTATGCAGACCAATCTTGTCACCGATGAAGGTAATGGTATGAGTGGCAGTTATAGCGTCGTCGCCAAGTAAATTGCCGGTATTGGCGTTCAGGCCGCTGGGAACATCGATAGCCAGTACGGGGCAGGCCAGTGAGTTTATGTGAGTGATGTGCTTTTGCCAGAGGGGTGGCAGTTGGCGTTGCTTCTGACCGATACCAAATAAGCCATCCACGACCAGTTCATACGTCTGCTTCAATACGATATTGCTGTCGAGCCAGTGGAGTGCAGAGCAGGCACGGGCGTTTTGCATGGCTTGCTGCGCTTCTTCTGACAGCGGCGTTGAAGCAGAAAAATGTAATATGTCTACCTGATGACCGGCGGTGGCTAAATGCACTGCGGTTTCAAACGCATCACCGCCGTTATTGCCCGGACCGGCAAGCACCAGTACGCTGGCCTTGGTTGATGTGAGCAGTTGCAGTGCTGAACGGGCCGCAGACAGACCGGCAGCCCGCATGAGCGCGCCTGATGCTGTTGCAGCAAAGGCTGCCTGCTCAGTCTGACGTAATTGCTCTATGGTATACAGCATCGTTTCGACCTTTAAGTTGAGTTAAACCAGATTAACGCAGCACGCATAGCCCTTCAAGATCGATTTCTGGTGTCAGGCCTGAAACCAGATCCGCAACGATTTTGCCAGAACCGGTGGCCAACGCCCAGCCATTTTCCGCATGCGCCATATTCAAATACACATTTTTCATGGCCGATACACCCAATATAGGCGCTCCGCCCGGTAACATCAAATGCCGGGTGCTGGTGTATTGTGCGGTGTGATAGTTGGCCGCATCCGGAAACCAGTGGGTGGCGACATTGCGTAAGGTTTGCCAGGCGCGTTCATCCCGTTGTGGTTTGCTGTGATGGAACTGGATAGTGCCGGAGACGCGCAGGCGTTTATCCATGCGCGTCATGGCCACGTGTTCGGCTTCATCGACAATTGCCATGCCTGGCGTGTCTTCCGGATTTTTAATGCCCGAGGTAATCGAATAACTTTTAAACTGTGCCAACCGTAAATCCATACCCAGGGCTTTGAGCAACGGGCCACTGTCGGCACCGGCCGCAATCACGACCGCATCAAACTGACGTGACAGACTTTGCTGCGCCTGAGTCAGTTGCAGGCTGATTCCGGTTTTAGTCGAGTGCAGTGACAGGCATTCGGTGGAAAACAAATACTCCACCCCCCATTGTTGGGTCAGCTGTTTCAACTGTTTGGTAAACAGCGCACAATTGCCGCTGCCATCTCCGGGCATGAACAGACCACCTGCGAGCTCGCGGTCGTGATTGAGCGCCGGTTCCTGCTGATAGCAGGCGGCTTCATCGAGCAAGTGAAACGGAATACCGGCGTCAGTGAGCACTGCCAGTCCGGCAGTAATTTTGCTTTGTTCCCGGGACTGACGGAATAACTGCAAAACTCCCTGACGCGACTGAAAATCCAGATTGTGTACATTGCTCAGCACAGATAACTGTTGCTGACTGTAGGAACCCAGACGCTGCAAATGGGTTTTTCTGGCGATCAGTTGTTCCAGATTGCATTCGCGCAGCCAGCTGCGTAACCAGCGCCATTGGTTCAGCTGCAATGAAGGACGCAGATTGACTGCGCCATCACTTTTTAGCCACTGCGATAAAATTTGTCCCACCATGCCAGGCGCGGCCAGTGGTGCCAGATGCGCCGGCCCAAGCAAGCCGGCATGACCCAGACTGGCTTGTTCGCAGACATTGCCGCATTGTTCGATGACACTTACCTGATGTCCGTGTTGCGCCAGATAATACGCCGTAGTCACTCCGACCACGCCAGCACCGATAACTGCAACCCGCATGAGCTTTTACCCTTTAGTTCAAAATGGCGCCTAGGATAGCATTGATCGTTGTGCCGGGCGTAATTGACGTAATTATTTATTGCAGGCCGAAGAGTTTTTTAAGGTATTTCCCCTCATTCGGTTTGTCATTATATTGCTTTTTTATATTGCTTTAATATTAAAGTATGTAATAATTAACAGAAATATTCTTTTCGGAAAGTGTAATGAACTCAGTCGATGCAAGCAGGCAACCCAAATTTCCATTGCAGGAATCATTGAATCTTTCCCCCTGGATGGTTTGGCTGCTGGCCTGTCTGTGCGTCTGGATGTGTCTGGGTACTTACGGTGTATTAAATGATAACGAGGGGCTGTACGCACAGATCGCCAATGATATGCTCACTTCTGGCGATATCCGTCACTGGATTATTCCCCACCTGAATGGTTTGCCCTACATGGAAAAACCGCCGCTGCTGTATTGGCTGACGGCGCTGGCGCTGGCCTTGTTTGGTCATGCTGAATGGGTGGTGAGGTTAATCCCTTCGCTGTCCGCTCTGGCCTGCGTGGCCTTGCTGATGTATTTCGGCCAGCGCCTTTATCGCCCCCAGACAGGGCGACTGGCCGCGGTGATGTTTATTTCCGGACTGGGTGTCATGATCATCAGTCGCACGTTGATGTTTGACATGCTGCTCACGGTGTTTCTGACGGCAGCACTGATGTTTGCCTATTTATTCAAACTGGAAAGCCAGCAGCAGGATTTGCGCCTGGCGTATCTCAGTCTGGCTTTGGGCGTGTTGACCAAGGGTTTTGTGGCGCTGCTGATATTTGGCATGGTGACCATGAGTTGGATGGTGCTGGTTTATCAAACTCTTAGCTGGAATCATTTTCGTCTCTGGTTAGAACCCGTCTCCTTCGCCCTGTTTTTACTCATCACCATGCCATGGTTTCTGGCTGCAGCCTGGTGTGAGCCGATTTTTCCGTGGTTTTTCTTTATCAATGAACACCTGCTACGTTTTCTGGGCTTACGTTTGCCGCATGATTTTTATGCCGGACCGTGGTGGTATTATCTGCCGCGCATGGTTTTGTACCTGTTTCCGTGGTCGTTGTTATTGCCACTGGCCTGGTTCTCTGGCTGGGTAAAAAAATCTCCGTTTGAGGCGCAAGAATTAATGTTGCTACGCAAAATGTGTGCTCTGGCCTGGCTGGTGCCATTTTTGTTTTTTACTCTTTCTAGCGCCAAGGCTAATTATTACCTGATTGTGGTGATGCCCTTTATGGCGTTCAATCTGGCATTGCTACTGGAGCAAAGTCATTTTTTAAACGACTGGCGCAGTGCCATGCTAGGGTTGTTAATTGCCGCGATTGCTGCCGCATTGATATTGGCGCTGCGCATGGCGCCACAACTACTGGCGGCGAAAATGGTGACCGAAGATTTTCTGCTGTTTGGTCAAAGCTGGGAACACTTTATTTTGCTGGTGCTGTATGGGACTATCGCGCTGGCCTTGCTGGCCGGACTGGCGGCTTACTGTTTGCCACAGGCAGGGCTGGCAGTCTACAGTGTTCTGTCGGTGTATTTGATGCTGGTGCTGGTATCGTTTGCCAGCGCCATGAATCCCGCCATCTCGGATAAAAATCTGGCCCAGTTTATCGAACGCGAGCTCCCCGGCAGGACTATCTACCTGTACCGCAATTTCGAACAACATTCCTCGCTGCCGTTTTACCTGAAAAAACCGCTACCGGTCATCGACAGCACCAGCAATGATTTGTATTGGGGTAACCGCATAAGGCCGGGTAATGCGATCATCATCACCAGCGACCAATTCAACCATCTCAGAGAGCCACGCGCCGTGCTGGTGCCGAACAACGATCTGGATGAATTTGTAAGCCAAAAACTGCACACCCGGTTTTTGCATCAACGTCAGTTTGTTAATGCAACGTTGTTGTATTAGATAGAAGCCGGGGGTACCCCCGCCTACTATCCTCAATAAAACCAAATCAGAGTTTAAAACTCAGGTTGTATTAACCTGCATCCGCCCAGACAATACTGGCCCGCACCGCGCGCTGCCAGCCGCGTACCCGGGCGGTTCTGACTTCCGCCGACATGGCTGGCTGGAAGCGGGTGTTTTCCTGCCACTGCAGTTTGAGTTCTTCGATATCGCGCCAGTAACCCACGGCCAGTCCGGCCAGATAAGCGGCACCGAGTGCGGTGGTTTCGGTGATTTGCGGTCGTACAACTTGTGCATCGAGTAAGTCGGCCTGAAACTGCATGAGCAAATCATTGCCCACCGCGCCGCCATCGACCCGCAGTTCTTTGAGTGCACTGCCCAGATCGGCTTCCATGGCTTTGACCACATCATACGACTGACAGGCAATGGCTTCGAGCGCGGCGCGCGCAATATGTCCTGAATTAGTTCCACGGGTCAGGCCAAACAGGGTGCCTCTGGCATGCGGATTCCAGTGCGGCGCTCCCAGGCCGGCAAACGCCGGCACCATGTAGACGCCATCGCTATCGGGAACCGAACGGGCCAGTGTTTCGATTTCTCCGGCCGTTTTAATGATCCCTAAACCATCCCGCAACCATTGCACCACGGCGCCGCCGATAAAAATACTGCCTTCGAGTGCATAGATGACCTGACCGTTGATTTTCCAGGCGATGGTGGTGATTAAATTGTTGGCCGATTCCACCGGCTTGCTGCCGGTATTCATCACCAGAAAACAACCGGTGCCATAGGTGTTTTTGGCCATGCCGGCGTCAGTACACATTTGCCCGAACAGGGCAGCATGCTGGTCACCGGCGATACCTGCAATCGGAATGGCGCTGGCAAACACGGTCGTTTTGGTATGACCCACCACCTCGGAGGACGAACGTACCTGCGGTAACATGCTGCGCGGGATCGTCATCAGAGCTAATAACTCTTCATCCCAGTCAAGCGTATGAATATTGAACAACATGGTGCGGGATGCATTGGTGACATCGGTGACGTGCAATTCGTGCTGGGTGAAATTCCAGATCAGCCAGGAATCGACTGTGCCAAACGCCAGTTCGCCGCGTTCGGCGCGTGCGCGTGCACCGGGGACATGATCGAGAATCCAGCGGATTTTGGTGGCGGAAAAATAGGCATCGATCGGCAGGCCAGTCTTGCTGCGCACTATCGTTTCCTTGCCCGCCTGCCGGAGCTGGTCGCAAAAATCGGCGGTGCGTCTGTCCTGCCAGACGATGGCGTTATAAATTGGCCGACCGCTCTCGCGTTCCCAGACGATAGTGGTTTCGCGCTGATTAGTAATACCGATGGCGGCAATCGAGCTGCCATTGAGCCCCAGTTTGGTGACGGCTTCGGCCGCTACACCGGCTTGCGTAGCCCAGATTTCCTGGGGGTCATGTTCTACCCAGCCTGGTTGCGGATAAATCTGGGTAAATTCTTTTTGTGCCACAGACACGATATTGCCGCTGTGGTCAAACAGCGCAGCACGTGAGCTGGTGGTGCCCTGATCGAGCGCTAATATATATTTATTTTTCATCTGGTAGTCAGTCAATCTGAGTTTGCTATTTACATTCCGTCATTCCCGCGTGCCTTTGGCGGGAATCCAGTGTCGTTACGCCATTCATTTTTCAGGTTGACGCACTACACTAAATAATCACGACAGTTTTGTTTCAGCCAGTGTTGCAGGCGGAGCAGCGATTCGGGTGTGGCGTCGAGTCCGAGTTTGCTGCGACGCCACAGGATATCGTCACTTTGCCGCGCCCATTCAACATTCACCAGATATTGGGCTTCGATTTCAAACAGGCCTGGCGATAATTCGACGCCCATATCGCCCATGCAGCTGGCATCCCGCAGCAATTGCTTAATTCTGGCACCGTAGTTATGGGCATAACGTGTGATCAGTGGCACGGGCAGCCAGGCATACTGTCGCAGACACTCCTTGAGGAATAGCGCAAAATCAGCCTGTGGAATTTCCCCACCCGGTAGCGGTGCTTTACTGGTCCAGTCGGGCTGAATGTTACCCAACAGAGGTGCCAGCCGGTTAACTGCTTCTTCTGCTAATTTGCGGTAAGTGGTAATTTTGCCGCCAAACACCGACAATACCGGTGCCGTTCCGTCTGGTGTATCGAGTTCGAGCTGATAATCACGGGTCACGGCGGAAACATTCGCTTCGCCCTCCTGTTCCAGCAGCGGGCGCACGCCAGAATAATTCCACACCACATCGGCCGGACTGATGGTTTTTTTAAAGTAGCTGTTGGCCGAGTCGCATAAATACTGAATTTCATCGGCCGAGATCGTCACCTTGTCCGGATCTTCCCTGTAGGCCAGATCGGTGGTGCCGATCAGGGTGTATTTGTCCAGATAGGGAATGGCAAAAATAATCCGGTGATCCGGGTTTTGAAAGATATAGGCGTAGTGGTGATCAAATAATTTCGTGGTGACGATATGGCTGCCTTTCACCAGTCGCAATGCATTGTGCGGTGTCGTCAGTTGCGGGTGCACAGACTGAGTCAGGAAAGAGCTGGCCCAGGGACCGGTGGCGTTGACGATGCTGCGGGCATGAATGGTCAGGGTTTTTTGGTCGGCGCCGAGGAGTTCAGCACGCCAGCCATCACCCTCGGGATGAATTGCGCTCACTCGGGTGCGGGTTAAAATGGTCGCGCCCAGTTCACGCGCACTCATGGCATTGAGCACCACCAGACGGGCATCATCCACCCAGGCATCGGAATACACAAACCCTTTGGTGAAACCATTCTGCAGCGCCTGTCCGGAAACGTGCTTGCTGAAATTGATCCCGCGCGAACCAAACAGAATATTGCGCCGACTCAGATTGTCATATAAAAATAATCCCAGCCGTATCATCCAGGCCGGGCGCAAGTGCGCCACATGCGGCATGACAAAGCGCAGCGGACTGATGATGTGCGGTGCAGCGCGCAGCAAAATTTCTCGTTCCTGCAGGGCTTTGCGCACCAGCCTGAATTCGTAATACTCCAGATAGCGCAAGCCGCCATGAATCAGCTTGGTCGACGCCGACGAGGTATGTGAAGCCAGATCGTCTTTTTCACACAACAACACAGTGAGGCCACGGCCGGCGGCATCACGGGCGATACCAACGCCATTAATTCCGCCACCGACAACGAGGACATCGACATTTGTTTTCATCATTTTGACTGGGTAAAATGGTCAGATAGTTACAATATAGTCAAATATGCACGTTTGAGTGGTTTATTTGTTGCTCTGACTTGAATCAAACTAAGAGTATGCGGATTTTGTTGTTGAAATACCCGATCCAGGCGTTCTTATTCGACTCGATCAAAATGTTGAAAGTGTACAAATAGGCACTTCTCGCATCGCACAAAAAATCGTCCGAAAACACTGAGTTCAACTGCCCGCCAATGGCCGGACCGTGCCCTTAGGCGACAAATGGTGCTCCGGGGACCGGACATTCGCATGCCATGAGAATGTCAATTCTTACAATGCTATTCGCTGAATTTCATGGCACTTAGTCTGCTCCAATGGCAGTGTTTATGCAGCTAACAATCGCTGGATCAATTGAAATGAACTTGCCAGAAGGAAGGCCGATACGATAAGCCCAACCTCGTGCCTTAATGTGTTCTGGCGAACTTTCATCATAATTGGGAACAATTGCAACAATCGTTTCATCCGACTGCCCGTTAATACTGCAGGTGCTAAATTCCAAGTGCGTCTTTTTATCCGAGCTAGGTAAAGCAATAAAGTCTAATACGATCCAATGGTGGTTTTTTGTTTCTCTCGGATCGGCCATTTTTTCAGACAATATCCCTATTGGTTCAGATTTCTCATTTTCTAAAATTCCAATTGCAAATCCGCATGGCGAATAATTTTCACTTACCCCAATACAACTGCCACCAATCGCGTTAGTATTCACAGGGTATGGAGGAACTATAGATCCAATTCTTACAATCGAACTACAGCCTGTAATAATCAAAATCGTGAAAAGCGCAACGGAGGAAATTATTAGTCCAAATGGTTTTTTCATTAAAAATTCACAAAATTAAGGTTATCTGTTTTATCCCGGCACCGGGCAATTTCGAATCTTCAATATCTGGACTTTTGCCAGAAGCTTTTACCACGTCGTAAATGCTCTTCATTTCCGTCCGACCAGTGGATAACAAGCTCGTTGCCAACAAACACGCCTTCGACGTGTTCATTTGGTCGAGGGCTAAGTGCTGGAAAATCAAACAGAATTTTTGAGTTATCAATATTCAACGGTACGATAGCCGTAAAAGGTGCTCCACCTTCTGCATCTTGAATGAAAACGCTATATGGAGCGTCACCTGCATTCGCAGGAATGATCATTAATTCCACTCCAGACATGTCACCACTTTCTTTGCTTTGGACTAAGTTACTATAAATTCCTGTTGGTTCCAACGGCACTTCTGGACATTCGTCAGACCATTGCACAACCTTCATGTACTTAGACTGCTCCCCAATCGTATCCAATCTGAGACATTGATTATTCTTCCTGTAATAGAAGATACAACGCGATGAATCAATTGAGCAAGAATCCACCTCTAAAATATTCAACGTTATCAAATCTTTTTCTAGACCTACATATTCGTAGTTTTGTTCAGCGTGTATCTTTACTGGTACCCATTTGTTTTTAATTAGAAGCTTACGGGCGGCAGTAAACAGTTGGTCTTTCTTTAAATAATCTTCCGACGGAGAAGCCGACGACATCATCGCAATAATCAAAAAAATAAAAGTGAAAAATTTCTTAATTCGCATTTAATGAATCCAATATTATTAAGGTCGAATTTCGCATTAAGCGCGACTGACAGCAAAGTGCCGTTTTGCGACGATCAAGTTACCAACTCAGAGGCCATGTAGCTTCTCTTGAAGCCAAACTTTGATAAGTGACTGGTATGGTACGTCACGCGAGTTCGCTGCCGACTTGATGGAGTCAAGGAGATGCTGCGGCAGGCGCAGCGAAATTGTCTTCGTTGTCGGTTTTAGATTGGGTAGAACTGCATTTTGAGCATTGCCCCAATCTACGTAATCAGTCGAATCATGTTCTTCCCAAAAGGCTCGTTCCTGCGCCTCATTGGTAAATTTGGGCTGTGCTTTAAGCTGCTTTTTCATAAATTTCCCGCTCCTTTCTGTGCATGTCACGCGCCGATATAACTCGAATTTTTTCGCCGGATTGCCGCAGGGTAAAAGTGATATGCAAAAAACGTGTCTCGTCTGTTTTGCCCAATGCATGAAAGCGAACCTCTTGACCGCTATGCTTCACATCTTCCAATAACAATAGAGGTGCATTGAAAAAAACTTGTTCAGCTTCAGCGGTAGAAACTTTGTGTTTCTCGTTCTTCTGAGCATTACCATCGTCCCAGTCGAACCCAATAATGTTGGTGAGATTGATCATTTCTGTATATTACTGACATATACATAAATTTGCAAATGGAAGTGCCGAATTGTCGATTCCACGACTCTTGAAGTTAACAATGCGACATTAAATTGCCTGCGTAATCGATTGACTGCAAAGTGTCGTCTGCCGTCAGATAGTTTTTACTGATGCAGCGCACAAAACCGAATTCAGATTTCCCCATTCTCAATCATTCTGGTCAGTATGGCAATGTCGCACCGTAATTTTTCGATTCAAACAATACAATCAACAATAAAATCCGATTTTCACCACGAAAACAAAAAATAAGGAAATCAGTTAATCAACAACAAAATCCGCATACCCTTAATTAATTTACATTTTTTCTCAGGACAGACTTTTCCAAAATAATTACCATAAAGGAATTGATGTTTATTTTTAAAAATTTTCTGCCTTTATTTTTTTAAAATAACGAAATTCATGCATTAAAATATTGAATAATCGAAATTTTAACCCTCACAATGAATACCTGAAAATCCGTGATGCCACTACAATTTTTCAGTTAAAAAAAGCCTGCAAATCGCCATTATTTTCGGATTTTGCTATTGCTCGCCCAGCTTCTCAACTATTCTACTAATCTGCATTAGCTGATGCACCCACACCCTCAAGGAGAGACACATGAGTACCATTAAATTTACCACTGAACATGAATGGCTGCGTTTGGATGGCAATGTCATCACCGTGGGTATTACCGATTACGCACAAAGTCATCTGGGCGATCTGGTCTATATTCAATTACCTGATGCCGATAACAGTTACAAAACTGGTGAAGAAGTTGCCGTTATTGAATCAGTTAAAACCGCTGGCGGCATCGCTATGCCCTTTGATGGCACAGTTACTGAAGTCAACAGCGCGCTCAATGATGAACCTGGCGTGGTCAATGAAGATCCGCTCGGTGCCGGCTGGTTCTTTAAAATGACGGCAGCTGACACCTCTGCCTTCAATGCGCTCATGGATGAAGCTGCATACAGCGACTATATCGCCAAGCAGGGTTAATTCATCCCGGTAAGCGAAGAGGGCAGTTCAAGTTCAGTTCATTCAGGAGTTATCATGGTTTTGCATCACACAACACAGCAGCTGGAACAAAATTCAGAGTTCATTTCACGCCACCTTGGCACTTCCTCAGACGACATTGAGGCCATGTTGGCCACACTGGGATTTGCCGATATGGATGCCTTCATCCGTAAAGTGATTCCGGCGTCAATTCTGTCCGATGCACCTCTCAAGCTCGGTCATGCCAGCTCTGAATCTGACGTGCTGCACCAGTTACGTGAAATCGCTCAGCAAAACCAGGTCGTCAAATCCTATATCGGTATGGGTTACTACAATACCCATACCCCGAATGTGATCCTGCGCAATCTGCTGGAAAATCCGGCCTGGTACACAGCCTATACGCCTTATCAGCCAGAAATTTCCCAGGGCCGTCTGGAAGCGCTGCTCAATTTCCAGACCATGATCAGTGATCTGACCGGAATGGAAATAGCCAACGCTTCACTGCTCGATGAAGCTACCGCTGCAGCCGAAGCCATGACGTTTTGCCAGCGCGTCTCGAAAAGTAAAAGCCGGGTGTTTTTTGTTTCCGAAAACTGCTACCCGCAAACCATAGCTGTCATAAAAACCCGTGCAGCACCGATAGACATTGAAGTCGTCGTCGGCGATCACCTGACCGCCTTAAAAGACACCGACTGCTTTGGCGTGCTGCTGCAATATCCGGCGCTCAACGGTGAAATTTTTTCCTATGCCCACACCTGTGAACTGGCGCATGCCAAACAGGCCATGGTGGTGGTGGCAGCAGATCTGCTGGCACTGACACTGCTCACCCCACCGGGCGAATTCGGTGCCGACGTTGCCATCGGTTCGGCACAGCGCTTCGGTGTGCCCCTCGGATTCGGCGGCCCGCACGCCGCTTACTTCGCCACCAAAGATACCCACAAACGGCAAATGCCGGGCCGCGTAGTCGGCGTGTCCATTGACAGCCATGGCAATCCTGCCTATCGTCTGGCACTGCAAACCCGCGAACAACATATCCGACGCGAAAAAGCCACCAGCAATGTCTGTACTGCGCAAGTGTTGCTGGCCAATATCGCCAGCATGTTCGCGGTCTATCACGGTCCGGAAGGCATCAAAGCGATTGCTGCGCGCGTGCATAAATTAACCACGATTCTGGTTGCCGGACTCAATGAACTCGGCTTTAGCATCAGTAATGAACGTTATTTTGACACCATTGAAATTACCACCGATGCGCGCACCAAAGTAATCCACGCCGTGGCTCGCGGTCTGGAAATCAATTTGCGCCCGGTGGGTGAGGGCCGTATCGGCGTGTCGCTCGATGAAACCTGTACCGCCGCCGACGTCGAAGCCATCTGGGCCGCGTTTGCTGCCAATAATCAGCAACTGCCTGACTTTGCAGCCTTAAGCGTCAAAGTGACCGACAGCCTGCCAGCGCATCTGCAACGCACCAGTGCTTACCTGACCCATCCGGTATTTCACCGTCATCGTTCAGAAACCCAGATGTTGCGGTATCTGCGCGCTCTGTCGGACAAAGATCTGGCACTCGACCGTACCATGATCCCGCTCGGTTCCTGTACCATGAAACTCAACGCCACGGCAGAAATGATTCCCGTCACCTGGCCAGAATTTGCCAACATCCATCCGTTTGCCCCCAGCGAGCAAACTCAGGGTTACGCGCGTCTGATCACTGAACTCGAACAAATGCTCGTCACCTGTACCGGCTATGATGCGGTGTCCCTGCAGCCGAATGCCGGTTCGCAAGGTGAATACGCCGGACTGATGGCCATTCGTGCTTACCATCACAGTCGTGGTGACGCACACCGCACTATCTGTCTGATCCCAAGCTCCGCCCACGGCACCAATCCCGCCACGGCCCATATGGCCGGTATGCAAGTCATTGTGGTGCAGTGCGATGATGCCGGTAACGTTGATGTTGCCGACCTGCGCGCCAAGGCCGAACAACACAGCGCCAATCTGGCGGCATTGATGATTACCTATCCATCGACGCACGGCATTTTTGAAGCTGCGATCAAAGATATCTGCGCTATCATTCACCAGCACGGCGGACAGGTGTATATCGATGGCGCCAACATGAACGCCATGGTTGGTCTGTGCCAGCCTGGTCAGTTCGGTGGCGACGTCTCACATCTGAACCTGCATAAAACCTTCTGCATTCCGCACGGCGGTGGCGGCCCGGGCGTTGGTCCGATTGGCGTTAAAGCCCATCTGGCACCATTTTTGCCAGGTCACCACCTGCTGGAAAATCAGGCTTCGCCTGTTTGCGCAGCACCCTGGGGCAGCGCCAGTATCCTGCCGATTTCCTGGACCTATATCAAACTCATGGGTCAGGAAGGCTTGAAGCTGGCCAGCCAGGTAGCGATTCTGAATGCCAATTACATCGCCAAGCGCTTAAGCGCCCATTATCCGATTCTGTACGCCGGTGAGGGCGGGATTGTGGCGCATGAATGTATCGTCGATTTGCGTCCCTTAAAAGACGAAACCGGCGTCACCGTCGATGATGTGGCCAAACGCCTCATGGATTATGGCTTCCATGCGCCCACCATGTCGTTCCCGGTACCGGGTACCCTGATGATCGAGCCGACAGAGAGCGAAGATCGCGGTGAACTCGATCGTTTTTGCGACGCCATGATCGCCATCCGTGCCGAAATCGCCGAAGTCGCCAGCGGTAAATTCAGCTCCGACGACAGCCCGTTGCGTCATGCCCCGCATACCGCAATGTCACTGGCAGCCGAATGGACCCATACCTACACCCGCGAACAGGCTGCCTTCCCGTTAGCTTCCCTGAAAAATGGCAGCAAATACTGGCCACCAGTTGGTCGTGTCGACAATGTGTATGGCGACAGAAACGTCATCTGTTCCTGCCCGCCGTTGTCGGATTATGAAACCAACTAATTGAATAAGGAATACTCATGTCAACTGAAACTGAAGTACTGTTAAAAACCGCATTGTATGACCTGCATCTGGAACTCGGTGCACGCATGGTGCCGTTTGCCGGCTATCAGATGCCGGTGCAATATCCGTTGGGTGTGATGAAAGAACATTTACACACCCGCGCAGCTGCCGGTCTGTTTGATGTCTCCCATATGGGACAAGTTCGCCTGTCACCACTGCCCGGTGGCACGCTTGCCGATGTGGCGGCCGCGCTCGAAACACTGGTACCCATCGATGTCATCGATCTGCCACTCAACAAACAGCGCTATGCCGTATTCACCAACGAGCAGGGCGGCATACTCGATGATCTGATGATCAGCAATATGGGCGACTCCCTGTTTGTGGTTGTCAATGCCGCCTGCAAACAGCAGGATGTGGCCCATTTGCGTGCTCATCTGGCCGGACGTTGCCAGATCACTGAACTCACCGACCGTGCCTTGCTGGCATTGCAGGGGCCCGCCGCTGCCGAGGTCATGGCCCGCCTGCTGCCACAGACTGCATCGCTGGTGTTTATGGATTCCCATGAAGTGATTCTTCTGGGTGCGACTTGCTTCATCAGCCGTTCTGGTTATACCGGCGAAGATGGCTTTGAAATTTCGGTACCCAACCAGCAGGCGGTGCAATTGGCGCGTCTGTTGCTCTCGCATCCTGAAGTTGCCGCCATCGGTCTGGGCGCGCGTGATTCACTGCGTCTGGAAGCTGGCTTATGTCTGTACGGTCATGATATGGATGCCTCGATCAGTCCGGTCGAAGCCAGCCTGGCCTGGGCCCTGTCCAAAGTACGTCGTGCCGATGGTGCACGTGCCGGTGGTTATCCGGGTGCTGCCGTGGTGGCGCGTCATTTTGCCGAAGGTGTGGGCAAAAAACGCGTTGGTTTGCAGATCAATGAAAAAATCCCGGTACGTGAAGGTGCTGACATCGTCGATGCCGACGGCCAGATTATCGGCAAAGTCACCAGCGGTGGTTTCGGTCCGAGTGTGAATGCGCCGGTAGCCATGGGCTATGTGACTCAGCCACATTCTGCCATCGGTACCCGTTTAAGTGCCATCGTGCGTGGCAAGCCGGTCGCCATGGAAGTGGTCAAAACACCGTTTTTCCCGCAACGTTATTATCGCGGTTAAGGTCAGCCTGCCTCAACCTCTGTGGGCAACGGGTAGGGCATCGCCAGCCACTGGCAGTGCTCACCACTGCTTAACTGCACGTTAGCGTTCAGATAACTGAGTTTGATTTCAATCAGGCAGTCACAGCCCTGTGCGCCATTCGGTTCGGCATTGACAATCATACCGCAGGGCTGTGCATTTTCTTCAGGAAAATCATCGCTGGCAAACACTTCCATGCCGCTGGCAACGGCCTTACTGTCGATGCGGGCTAACACCATGCGGCGTTTTTGTTTGCCCAGATACTGACTGCGAGCCACAATTTCCTGACCCGGGTAGCAGCCTTTTTTAAAATTCACGCCACCGAGCAACTCGTAGTTAATCATTTGCGGCACAAATTTTTCTTGTGTCGCCAGGGTGATGTGCGGAATCCCGGCACGGATCTCACTCCAGAACCACACCTGCTCAGGTAATTCGGCCCCCAGTTGTGCACTATGCTGCTGCGCCAGTTCTGCGCTGGTGATCCACTGGTAGCGTTCAATACCGTCGGCATCGGCCAGGCGGATCAGACTGCCGTTTTCATTGCGCACGCAGCTGTAAGGCGAAGGTGGCACTTGTTCAAACAGTGAGACCAGTTGTAGTGCACTGCTGTGGCCTAAAATGCCAATAATGGTTTTGGGCGTATGTGTGAGTGTGACTTTGGCGCGCATGATAAACATTTGCAGACGTTTCTGGAATGTGCTGCGCTGTTCGGCCGGCAGTTCCAGAACGATGCCTTCGTCACCGGCAGCTTTCCAGATCAGTAAACTCGCCAGCAGCCGACCTTTGGGCGTGCAGTAGCCCGCCAGACGTGCCTGTGACAGCGTCAGCGAAGCGACATCATTGGTGAGCTGGCTATGCAAAAAAGCGCTGGCCTCACTCCCGCTGGCCTCAATCAGTTCGAGTCGATTCAAGCGGCAAAATCCGGCAATGGCGGCGGTTGGTGTGATTAAATCATGCATGTTTTAGTGCCTGAGGATAATTAAATTGGTAGGAACGAGTGCTGTTTGGCATTATCATTACGGCTTGGTTTCAAGGTCAGCGAATTTGTGCTGGCAGTTTGAATGGCAAATTATAAATCTGTTACAAAAAACGCGTACGATGCCCTTCTCAGGATCATGTTGAAAAAATTATTAAGCTTACTTGTCGTGTTGTTACTAGTCAGCGCTGCCGGTCTGGCCTGGTGGGCAAACCAGCCGCTGGCCACGACGGCGTATGAATTCCAGATTAAGCCCGGTAGTAGTCTGCGCAGCAGTGCGCAACAAATAGCCGCCGCCGGTGTGCCGCTGCAACCGCTGCTGTTTGAATTGCTCGCACGCAGCCGGGGTATGGGGAATAAACTCAAAGCTGGAGCCTTTGAAGCGCAGGCTGGGATTACACCATCCGGATTGCTGGACAAAATTGTGCGCGGTGAATTTTCTCAATTCAATTTCATTATTCTGGAAGGCTGGAACTTCCGCCAGTTGCGTCAGGCCATCTGGCAAAATCCCTATCTGCAACACGATACCGCTAATTTGAGCGAGCAGGAAATTCTGTCCCCACTGACTTCGGACTTCACCCGGGCTGAAGGACTGTTTTTTCCCGACACTTATTTATTGCCCAAGGGCTCAAGTGATCGTGACGTCTATAAGCAAGCCTTTATGCAGTTGCAGCAGCATTTGCAGACTGTCTGGGATCAGCGTCCTGTGGGCGTGACGCCATTAAAAACTCCTTATGAAGCTCTGATTCTGGCTTCGCTGATCGA
Source organism: uncultured Oxalobacteraceae bacterium (assembly GCA_903862415.1). Taxonomy (GTDB): domain Bacteria; phylum Pseudomonadota; class Gammaproteobacteria; order Burkholderiales; family Burkholderiaceae_D; genus Solimicrobium. Next base: position 174,493 of record CAIOYD010000041.1, read on the forward strand.
AAAAGAAACCGGACAAAAAGCCGATCGTCGCATGATTGCCGGGGTGTTTGTCAATCGGCTTAAAAAAGGCATGCTGCTGCAAACCGACCCGACTATTATCTACGGCATGGGTGAACGTTATGAGGGCAAGATCCACAAACAGGATCTGCAGTCAGATAACGCTTACAATACCTATACCCGCAGCGGTCTGCCACCGACCCCGATTGCCATGCCGGGCATGGAGTCGCTGCTGGCCGCGCTCAATCCAGCCCCCACCGACGCCCTGTATTTTGTCGCCCGGGGTGATGGCAGCAGTCAGTTTTCAGCTACCCTGGATGATCACAATCACGCGGTACACCATTTTGTCGTAAAAAAAATTCACAAACCAAAATGAAATCAGCCAAATTTATTACCTTTGAAGGCATCGACGGCGCTGGCAAATCGACCCACATTCCATTTGTGGTGCAGTTGCTGGAGCAGGCTGGACATAACGTGGTGACTACCCGCGAACCCGGCGGCACCGAACTGGGCGAACAATTGCGCGCCCTGTTGTTACATCAAAACATGCATCTGGAAACCGAAGCGTTGCTGATGTTTGCAGCCCGTCGCGAACATATCGACAAAGTGATTGCGCCAGCACTGGCACGCGGTGACTGGGTGGTTTCAGACCGGTTTACCGACGCCAGTTTTGCCTATCAGGGCGGCGGACGTCAACTGGCCATTGCCAAGCTGGAACAGCTGGAGCAATGGGTGCATGCTGATTTGCAGCCGGATATGACGTTGTTGTTTGATGTGCCGCTGGATGTGGCGCGGGCCCGCCTGCAGAGCGCACGTGAGCCGGATAAATTTGAGCAGGAACAGGCCGAATTTTTCAGTCGTACCCGGGATGAATATTTACGCCGAGCCGCGCAATTTCCGGCACGCTTCCGGGTGATAAACGCCAATCGCCCGATAGCCGAAATTCAGGCAGAGCTAACTCGCATCATAAGCAATCTGTAATTAAGTGCGGTAGGGTGTCACGCCAAAGGCGTAATACACCAGGTAGCGGAATAATGTACAACCTGAATAAACCGCTACCCGGCCAATGACGATCAGCGAAATTTACAGCCAGAACTGCCACCAGGATTTTTCTTCCTGACTGGCATGAGTAAATTTGCTTTTCGGGAAGTTGGTGGTGAATACCCGTTGGGCATCATCGCGCAGTTCGGATAACCCCATTTTGTCATAGCTGTTATAAAGCACAAACAGCGCTTCTTCAATGGCCGGTGCATCCGGATATTCGCGAATCGCCGATTGAGCCCGGTTAGCCGAAGAGAGATAAGCACCGCGACGATAGTAATATTTGGCCACATGCAGGTCATATTGCGCCATCGTGTTGACCAGATACTTCATGCGCAAAAGTGCATCTGGAGTATATTTACTTTGCGGGAAGGTGACTACCAGTGCTTTAAAGGCATCGAAAGCTTCCCGCGCTGCCTTCGGATCACGCTCGGTCATGTCTTGATGAGCAAGGGCCTGAAAGAAGTTAATTTGATCATTAAAGTTAACCAGACCACGTAAATAGTAAATATAGTCGAGGTTTTCGTGTTTTGGATGCAATTTAATGAAGCGTTCGATCGCAGCAAGCGCCTGAGCCTGATCACCTTGTTTATAATAGACGTAGGGAATATCCATTTGCGCTTGTTGCGCATAGGTTCCAAAAGGAAAGCGGGTTTCTAATTTTTCTAAATTCTTAATGGCACTTTCATAACTGCCACTGGCCAGATCGCCTTTTGCTTCTTCATATAACTTGGCTGCGGACCAATTTTTGGTGTCGTCCGATTTTTCAGGCAGTAAGCCACAGCCAGAAAGACCAAATACCGTAATAACAATGAGCGTAGTAATGGAACGTAAGCGTTTTAATGATTTATTTTGCATGAGGTTTTGCATGAGCACTTTTAAACAATCTTTTAATTATATCCGATGGGACATACTGTGATAGCAACTATTCCATCCAATTTGCCTGAGCCAGAAATCGAAAATCAAGCATTGTCCGACGATATCCTCGATGAAGAAACAGATGAGGCCGGTACCAATGACGCTTTTGACGCGACACCGATTATATTCAAATTAGACGATGATGTGTGCGGAGATCGTCTGGATAAAGTAATTGCCCGCCTGATACCGCAATTTTCCCGTAGTCGCCTGCAACAATGGATCGCTTCTGGCGATGTAACTGTTGACGGAGTAGCAAGTCGCAACAAAATGACCGTGTTAGGTGGCGAAGAAGTCATCGTCCGGCCGCAACCAGCCCCGGAAGACCATGCCTATTTGCCAGAAAAAATGGCACTCGACATTGTTTTTGAAGATAAGCACATGCTCGTCATCAACAAGCCAGCCGGTCTGGTCGTACATCCGGCTGCCGGCAATTGGTCCGGCACATTGCTCAATGGCTTGCTGCACCACTTTCCGGGTATTGCCGGCGTACCGCGCGCTGGTATTGTTCATCGTCTCGACAAGGATACCAGCGGTTTAATGGTGGTAGCTAAAACCCTGGAAGCACAAACTGATCTGGTGCGGCAATTGCAGGCACGCACCGTCAAGCGTGAATATCTGGCGTTGGTCTGGGGCAAGCCAAATTTGACTGGAACAATTGATTTGCCCATGGCACGGCATCCGCGTGACCGGATCAAAATGGCGGTCTCGGAAAGCCCTTCGGCCAAACCGGCCGTTACCCATTTTCAGCGTCTGGCCGCAGGGGCTCTCGACGGCAAGGCCGTGACTCTGGTCGCCTGTCAGCTTGAAACCGGTCGTACCCATCAAATTCGCGTGCATATGGCGCATCTGGGCTTTCCTCTGGTGGGTGATGTTTTATACGGCAAACAGCATCTGGCCAGTTATTTTGGCCGTCAGGCTTTGCAAGCCCGTCGTCTGGGTTTGCTGCATCCTAAAAAACAAAAGGAATGTCTCTGGCAGGTTGAGCTGGCCGAAGATATTGCCGCCTTGCTGGTACGCGCCGGCATCAACGATGTTGCCTGAGTGTTTGCTTAAACCAAACTGGCCCGGCTTGCCGGAACAGTTTGGTGCCTACACCACAACCCGCCAGAGTGGTGTAAGTTTCGCGCCCTATGATGATGGCAGTGGTGCTCATGGCTTTAATCTGGCGACCCATGTCGGTGATCAGCCCGAGGCAGTAGACGCCAATCGATTACGGCTGAACTCCTTTTTACCTGCCCAACCACAGTGGCTCACACAGGTGCATGGCGCCAGCGTGGCAAATCTGGATGATCCGACCACCGGACTGGAGGCAGATGCCGTCATGAGCACCCGGGTGGGTGCGGTGTGTGCTGTCATGACAGCAGATTGTTTGCCGGTGCTGTTTTGTGATCCTGTGAATGGCGTGGTTGCCGCGGCACACGCCGGTTGGCGTGGGCTGGCGGCCGGAGTGCTGGAAAACACCGTGACGCAGATGTGTCGCGCAGGAGCTCGGGTCGAGCAGATTTTAGCCTGGCTGGGGCCGGCGATCGGACCGGAACAGTTTGAAGTCGGTGCTGAAGTTCGCGCACAGTTTGTTGCGTCAGCACCCGCCGATGCCAATGCGTTTGCGCTGTGTGGTGTCGAGAAATTTCATGCCAATATTTATCAGCTGGCACGACGGCGCCTGCAGGCTTGCGGGCTAGTCAGCATAGAGGGGGGAGAGTACTGTACGGTGACCCAGCGCAGGCAGTTTTATTCTTATCGCCGTGATGGTGTGACTGGGCGTATGGCCAGTTTGATCTGGGTTAAATAACCCGTTTAATGCCAGGCTTACTCATCAGGTTCCAATTTTTCCGCAGTTTTGCTACTGTCATGCCGTTGTCGTTTTAGTTCGTTATCTTGTTGTGCTGTGGTATTGTTTGTCGCGTGATGTATTTTTTTGAAATTAACCAGATACCAAATAATACCCAAGGGAATTCCGCAGTAGCAGGCAAAAGTAATTATTCCTGCCATGACCGAAGTTTCGGTAATGGCCATCATGGAAACAACATAAATCCAGGCAAGCGCGATGATATGCATACAGTATCAGTTGGTAATATTGATTAAAAAAACCGCCCAGACAGCATGAACTCATTTCAACCTGAAACACTCGTGGCCGCTATGTTGGCTCAGCTAAATCAGTTGGCAGCGCCGAATCATAGCATGCCTGCCATGCCCTCCGTGCCCGCCTTATTTCCTGTGCCGGTTACCGGTGCTGATGTCATGTCGGAGCAGATCAGCTCGATGCTGCAGGAACTCGGCGGCAGTATTGATCCGCAAACTATGAGTCGTCTGCAACAAGAATATGTGCAGCACTACAGTGCTTTGTGGCAAGACATGCTGCAATCCAAACCCATCCAGATTGCGGATAAACGCTTTAAAGCACCGGAATGGCAAAACTCTTCCATGCATGCATTTGCGGCGGCTTCGTATTTATTAAATACCCAACTGCTCACCGCCATGGCCGATGCAGTCGACGCGCCTAAGCGGGCCAAACAAAAATTACAGTTTGCGGTTGCACAAATCACCGACGCCTTTTCGCCGGCCAATTTTTTAGCCTTTAATCCGGAAGCGCAGGAAAAAATTATCGCCACCAAGGGCGAGAGTCTGACCAACGGCATGGCCAATATGCTGGCCGACATGCAAAAAGGGCGGATATCCCAGACCGATGAATCGGCTTTTGAAGTTGGCCGCAATGTTGCCACCACCGCTGGCCATGTGGTGTATGAAAACCAGTTATTCCAGTTAATTCACTATCAGCCCCTGCATGCCACGGTCTATGAACGCCCCTTGCTGATGGTTCCTCCCTGTATCAATAAATATTATATTCTGGATTTACAGCCGGAAAATTCGCTGGTGCGCTATGCGCTCGAGCAAGGACATTCGGTGTTTCTGGTTTCCTGGGTTAACCCCGATGAATCACTCGCCCACATCACCTGGGATGATTATGTCGACTCCGGCGTCATCGAGGCTATCCATGTGGTTCAGGAAATCTCTGGTCAGGAAAAAATCAATACGTTTGGCTTTTGTGTTGGCGGCACCTTGCTGTCGACGTCGCTGGCCGTGCTGGCCGCGCGCGGCGAACAGGCCGCCGCCAGCATCACCTTGCTGACTACCCTGCTGGATTTTTCCGATACCGGTGTGCTGGAAGTGTTTGTCGATGAGATGCAGGTAGAAATGCGTGAAAAATCCATAGGCCAGTCCGGTTTGATGTCCGGGCGTGACCTTGGCAGCGCCTTTTCCAGTTTGCGTCCGAATGATCTGGTCTGGAACTATGTGCAATCCAATTATTTAAAAGGCGAAGCTCCGGTTGCCTTTGATTTGCTTTACTGGAATGGCGACGGCACCAATTTGCCCGGCCCGATGTTTTGCTGGTACCTGCGCAACACCTATCTGGAAAATAATTTAAAACAGGCTGGCAAACTCACCGTGGCGGGTGAAAAAGTGAATCTGGGTAAAATCAATGCCCCTGCTTTTATCTACGGCTCGCGCGAAGATCACATCGTTCCCTGGACTGCCGCGTTTGAATCCATGAGTTTGCTCAACCCGAAAAAACCAGCCAGAAATCGCTTTGTACTCGGCGCTTCCGGACATATTGCCGGTGTGATCAATCCCCCAGCTAAAATGAAACGTAACTACTGGTCATCGAATCAGTCCGGCGGTTCCGCGCAAGCCTGGCTGGAATCGGCCCAACAACAACCCGGCAGCTGGTGGCCGGAATGGTCGGCATTTTTAACAGAACATGCAGGTAAACCAATCAAACCAACGAAAGGAAAGGCCAAATACAAAACCATAGAACCGGCACCCGGACGGTATGTAAAAGCAAAGTGCTGATCAAAGCATAGAATTTATCTAAAATATAAAGGAGAGCAACATGAAAAAACGAATTGCATATGTGACTGGTGGTATGGGTGGTATCGGCTCTTCAATTTGCAAGCGCCTGTGCAAAGATGGCTTTATCGTGGTTGCTGGCTGTGGCCCCAACTCGATGCGCAAAGAATCCTGGTTAAAAGCCATGCATGCTGAAGGCTACGAGGTACATGCTTCCGAAGGTAATGTTTCCGACTGGAATTCCACCAAAGAAGCGTTTGAAAAAGTCCGTACCGAAATCGGTGAAGTCGATGTACTGGTCAATAACGCCGGCATTACCCGTGATGGTCAGTTCCGCAAAATGTCGCGCGAAGACTGGGATATGGTCATCAACACCAACCTGAATTCGCTCTTCAATGTCACTAAACAAGTCATTGATGGCATGGTAGAGCGCGGCTGGGGGCGGGTAATCAATATTTCTTCGGTCAATGGGCAAAAAGGGCAGTTTGGTCAAACCAATTACTCTACCGCCAAAGCTGGTTTACATGGTTTTTCCATGGCGCTGGCTCAGGAAGTGGCCACCAAAGGCGTGACCGTTAACACCGTTTCTCCAGGTTATGTCGGTACCGATATGGTCAAGGCAATACGTCCGGACGTGCTGGAAAAAATTGTCAACGGCATTCCGGTCAAGCGTTTGGCAGAACCAGAAGAAATAGCCTCTATTGTGGCGTGGATCGCGTCCGATGAAGGTGGTTATGCAACCGGATCGGATTTCTCGATTAATGGCGGCTTACATATGGGCTAAAGCCCGGATTGGTCACAAAAAAGGGAGCGCGGCTCCCTTTTTTAGTTAACTCGCCTTCAGACTAGTTGCTTTCTGGTAAATCCGTTACCATCCAGCAGAAGACATTGCTATAATAAATGTCCTAATTTCATATCCTGCAACGGCCGGTTTTATTAACAACCTATTTCCCTGCTTAAGCAAGCGTGGTGATAAATTCATTGGAATAACCATGAGCGGTACAAAAAAAACAACCGAACATCTGATTAAAAAATACCCCAACCGTCGGCTGTATGATACCCAATCGAGCACCTACATCACACTTGCTGATGTTAAACAGCTGGTCATGGACAATGATAATTTTGTAGTGGTGGACGCCAAATCCAATGAAGACCTGACCCGCAGCATTTTGTTGCAAATCATTCTGGATGAAGAAGCCGGTGGTTCACCTATGTTTTCCAGTTCCGTGTTGTCGCAAATCATCCGTTATTATGGCCATGCCATGCAGGGAATGATGGGTAATTATCTGGAAAAAAATGTTCAGGCCTTTATCGATATTCAGAATAAACTGGCAGAAAATTCTCTGCCCAATATCGATGGCAAACCCTTCAGCCCGGAAATGTGGACCCAGTTCATGAATGTCCAAGGACCAATGATGCAGGGAATGATGGGAAATTACATCGATCAGAGTAAAAACTTGTTTGTACAAATGCAAGAGCAAATGCAAAACCAGACACTGGGTATTTTTACCGCCTTTCCCTTTACTCCCGAGAATAAACCCAAATAAGCACAGTTAATCAATGCCTGACACCAAAGAGCGTTCACCCGCTCTTTTTTTATGACCGTACATGGCGTAATTCTATAGATTATCGGCAACAGTTGATCTAAGTCAATCGAGCACCTATAGTTTCTACTACCTTGTAGAGAGCGGAATTAAGGAGATAGCATGAGTAACATGGCACTTTGGTGGCAGGGCATAGGCTTGCAGCGCAAGTTGCAAATTATGATTCAGGGTATTCTGGTCGTTATTCTGTGCGCAGCACAACAATGGATATCAACCCGTTTTGAGCAGGCGGTATTGCACGCTGCCGAAGAAAGAGCCAATTCCGTCACAGAAGGCACCATTAATGGCTTAAATACCTTAATGGTGACCAAGGCTGGCGAGGATGAAGTCATCAGCAATGCCGACAGTCGCGCCCTGTTTATTCAAAAAATGGGCACGTCGGACAAAATCAAAGAATTACGGGTCGTGCGTGGTCAGGGCGTGAATGCTGAATTTGGACCCGGGTTGCCAGAAGAAAAATCTGTTGACGAACTCGACCGCAGCGTGCTGGCCAGTGGGGTTAAGCAATTTCAGATTAATCGCGGCAGTGATCCATCCTTAAGGGCTGTGTTACCGTTTATCGCCAAAAAAGATTTGCGTGGCACGAATTGTTTAAAATGCCATGGCGTCGATGAAGATGCCGTTCTGGGCGTGGCCAGTATTGTGATCGACATCCGCGATGATCTGGACGCTATCCGGAAAATCAATACTCTGCTCTGGATAGGTCAGGCGCTGTTGCAGCTGATTTTATTCTTTGCTATCGGATATATTGTCAGTCGTTTGCTTAAGCAGCTCGGTGGTGAGCCGGACTATGCCACCCGTATCGCGACCCGGATAGCGGCGGGCGATCTGGCCTGTGAAATCGATACTCTGCCAGGTGATACTGTCAGCCTGATGGCGGCGATGAAGGTCATGCGAGATAATCTGGCTAAAATTGTCAGCGAAGTCCGCGTCGGTACTGAGCTGGTGGCCAGCGCCTCCGGCCAGATCGCCAGCGGCAATCTGGATCTGTCGGAGCGCACCGAACGCCAGGCCAGCGCACTGGAAGAAACCGCCTCGTCGATGGAAGATCTGACCATGACGGTCAAACAGAATGCGGATAATGCCAACAAGGCTAATTCACTGGTGGTGTCTGCCTCCGAGGTTGCAGTCAAAGGTGGCGCGGTGTTTTCTGAAGTGGTTGGCACCATGAGTGTGATTAATGCCTCGTCGAAAAAAATTGTCGACATTATCGGCGTGATCGACAGCATTGCCTTCCAGACTAATATTTTAGCTCTGAATGCCGCCGTCGAAGCTGCTCGTGCCGGTGAACAGGGTCGTGGTTTTGCCGTGGTGGCGACTGAAGTCCGCAATCTGGCACAACGCTCGGCGGCTGCCGCGAATGAAATTAAAAAACTCATCAATGATTCGGTAGAAAAAGTTGATGCCGGCTCCAGACTGGTGGATCAGGCCGGGGCGACCATGAATGAAATCGTTGACAGCATCCGTCATGTCACTGACATCATGGGCGAAATCACGTCGGCGAGCCGCGATCAGACCTCGGGCATCGAGCAAATCAACCAGGCCATCAGCCAGATGGATGATGTCACTCAACAAAATGCCGCATTGGTGGAACAAGCGGCCGCAGCGGCTGCCTCGCTGCAGGATCAGGCCAGCAATTTGCAACAGGTAGTTGGGATTTTTAAACTCGATGCACAGCACATGGCCGCGGCAGAAAATAAAATTGGTGCACTGGTAAGCACTGGCAATGCAACGCCGGCGCGTCAGACGATGAATCCAAAACGACTGACTTAAGTGCTACTTGCCTTGCTGTATGGAAATGACTGCTGGCGTAATCCGGAGCAACCAAACGCTGTAGAACAAACGCTGAACCTCGCATTGCTTACAAAGCAATCATGTCCGGAATACGTATTTAAGCTTATTGAATTGTTTAGAGCAAGTTTATACCCTTCAAGTTACTATTTATATTGAAGGAGGTAAAACATGCATATTTCATTCAGAACAGTGAGCAGAGCTGTTAGCGCCGAAACGGTAGCATCCAGACGCGAGGCCGTAAAAAATTACGACAGAACCACATCAAAGAGCATTGCGATCGCCTTTGGCGTGATCACTCTGGGTGTTTCAGGGTTGATCTACTATCAATGGCATGAGTGGTTGACGGAACAAAAATTACAGGAAATTGATGATTTGTTTGAGAAAATCAAAAGTGCACCTGTCCAAACTAAGCCTGATGGAACGATATCCGCTTCCATTCAAGTTTCCGACTTTAAAATATATGAAATTTTAGATAACAACACGCTTTATCTGGGTATTCGACAACTAAGTACTGATGATATTACATACCAGTCCGCGAACTCCCTGACTCTGAACGAAATTAAACTGCGTGCAAATTCATCGTCACAATATAGTCAATTGAGAGCCAAATTTACCGAGTTAGAAAAAGTCTGCAGTCAGTCAACATTTCATGTTCGCATGGAATTGGCGTTATTAATGTATCTTGCTGATCAGCTTAAGGAATGCCACTCTCACAATGAAAATACGCAGGTGGAGTGCGAGATGGAAGACTTTTTTAAAGCCAACCCCTTTTTATTAGACTTTTTGCAAAATGAATTGCGTGAAGGAAAATTGGATCAATTGATGGCGCAATTTAATGCACAAACAAATGTTGATATAAATAACGAATTACTTTCCTTAAAAAACATTGCCTTCAATTTGCGGAACATCAATTCAAAAGATAAAGCCTGGCTCGATTTAAGTGCCAAGTTTGTCCATGACTTTGATCGCATGTACGATCAGAGCCTTGATTCAGGCCCTGTTGAAAATACGGAAAACTTTCAGCAACAGTTGTGACCATTTCCGTTGCCGTTGAAATAATACCGGGGTTTAATGCGGTAAGCTAGCCTGCGCTGCTGATTGCGCAGGCTAGACGTTGTTGGTTGCATCAAGTGTGAGACGTGGCAGCGTGAAGTTGTTCAGTGCTGGTCTTTAATCTCTGTATTTTTCCTAGCACTGCATTCCATTTTTGAGCATCCCCACCATATTTCACTTGGGCATTTAAAATGCCGATGAGCCTGTCGTAATCGTTTAATTTCTGTTTTAAAAAATTCATTCCATCGAAAGTCAGATACTCATTCCAAGGTCGATGCTGACAAAAAGCGAAGGCATTGTCGTGCAGGAAGAGTAAATAGCTAATTTCAGTTTTATCTTCATAGCTAATTCCGCGCTCGTTCTGAAACAGTTCGTGGGTAGCTCGGCACAGTTTTTCGTCCCCCAGAGTCGGATCTTTCCACTTTGCTCTGGAGATAATTTTTTGCAGTGAAATATGATTATGTAAACTGGTGACCATGCAATGACTGCTGACAGTGTTGTTGATATAAACAGTGGTATTATTTCCATGCACATTTTCTTGCAACTTAAATTTGCCCACCGCAATGTGTTGAGTATAGAAATGTGATTCGGTGGTGTCACTTTTTTTTTCTTGACCGGTTCGAAGGAATTCCATCAATTCATCCATCGCGGCTACCTTGTTTTTTGTCAGAGATTGATGATGCATGTAGTACACCAAGCCGGACAGTCCCAGCGTAATTGGCGCAAATACAATCGTGAGTGCTTTTGAAGTTGTTCTGTCATAGTCCGCCACGGCTTCATGTATGGAACGGTGGGGGTTATCAATGACTCTGTGCAGGCTTTTGGTGCTGAGGTATTTATTAATATTGGCGGTATTGACGGGAAGCATATTTCACCTTGATGATGGGATAGGTAAGCGTGTCAGGATTTCACAATAGCTACATTTCTTAATGCTGATTCGCTTTGTGTCATTTGTAGCGGTTGAGTAAATTGATGATGAGGCTGTAGTCGCTATATAGGACATCTGTGGACTGCAGGTTTTGCATCAGTTTATTGAAATGTTCGATCAGTTCGGTGTGTTTTTGGAGGTTAAACCGTGTTTCAATGAATTGATACATGGCTTCATTGAGTTGTTGTATCTCGCCTCGATAATTTTTTTTCTCAGATTCCCAATTTTCCAGTTCACAAGTATCCGTATCAGTGGCTGCCATTTTATTGTTTTTAATAATTGAAAGCCGATCACAACTTCCATGTCGATGTTCTTCGATTCTTTGCAAAATGGCGATGTCGCGCATATCTTCATAACAGGTCTCGCGCGAACGGCCAAACAGATTGGAAATATATCCATCAATGTGATATTCATCGATTAATTCTGTTTTTGGTAACACAACGTCACCTCGGCGTTTTATGTCCTCAAGTGAAAAAGACCCGGGAATTGCTTTGATGTTGTTGGTGAGACCGTAGCGAAGAGTTATTTTTGGTTGATCAAATTCCAAGGTTTCAAAGAAGTACAGTTCATCGATGTGCATATAGCGGCATGGTGCTTTATTAAACCTGCCAGATTTGATTTCTGCCATTTTTATTTTTTCAATCAGTTCTCTGATTTCTTCAATCTTGTGGCTGGTTTGTGTTCGATGCCAGAGTTTGTACATTCCTATAGAAGTAAATAGCGTGAAAGGGGCAGAAACACCGGTCACCACCCTTGAGGTGGTTTTGTTATAGTTGGCTACGGCATTTTCGATAGACAGGTGTTTGGATGAGATGACTCTGGCGACGGATTTGAGTGAAAGGTAGTGCATACTGAATCTCCATAGACTTAAAAGCAAAATGATACTCTAGTTTTGTTGCATTATGGACAATATTGATGAAGGTACTTATTGACAAATAATTGAATTTTTGTTACCAATTTATGCCGATGTGCAGCGGGTAAATTTCGTGCAATGGCTAAAAAACGTAGCTTACGGCCAGAGATGGTATTTACATTTGTTTAAATAAATGCACATAGCTGCGGCTGACTTCGAGTTTTTCGCCCGAGCCGCGGATTTGCACCAGATGGCGTCCGCGCATGTCACGCACCACACCCTCGATGGCTTTGGCGTTGACCAGCGTGGAGCGGTGGATTTGCCAGAACAGTGCCGGATCGAGTTCTTCCACCAGTTCACGCACTGGTTTGCGGATCAGTGCTTCGACGGTGTTGGTTTGCACCCGGGTGTATTTTTCATCCGACTGAAAAAACAGAATATCTTCTACCGGAAACAAGCGCAGTTCAGCGCCGATGGACGCCTGTATCCATTGCAGATAACTGGGCTTTTGTCCTATCTGTTTGCTTAACCGGGCGATTAGCGTGCTCATGTCATCCGGCGCTTGGGTCAGGCGTTTTTTCAGACGCTCTACCGTTAAACTGAGTCGCTCCAGATCAGCCGGTTTGAGTACGTAATCGATGGCGCCATGTTCAAACGCTTCCACGGCATACTGGTCATAGGCGGTAATAAACACCACATGGGTTTTGCCGGCGATCGCCTGTGCCGCTTCCAGTCCGGTTTTACCCGGCATGCGGATATCAAGAAAGGCAAAATCGGGTTGATGAGTCACGACCAGATCAATCGCTTCCTGGCCATTTTTTGCCTGCGCAACGATCTCCAGTTCCGGCCATGCCTGCTGCAAACGCAGCAGCAGCTGGTCACGCATAAGTCGTTCGTCGTCTGCTATGATCGCTGTAGGCATTTGGTTGGGCAGTTAATTAAACAGGATTAAATTGTATTTTAAATTTCAATAAAAGTAACAGTTTTATAGAAATAAATAATCGATGATGAGGGGGGTAGGATGTATTAGCGTAGCGTAATAAACCTATTTGCTGTCACTCAAGTCAGTCAGTAGGGTGTATTAGCGTAGCGTAATACACCCATTTGCTGTCACTCAAGTCTTACTGAGCTGATAAGGCACTTCGATGGTGACACACACGCCGTGTGGACTGTTAGGGGTGATAATGAACTGGTGATTCCCCTGATACAGTAATGCCAGTCGTTCGCGGATGTTTTGCAGTCCCACACCGGTGCCGTTACTCGGTACGGCGCCAAAGCCGAGTCCGTTGTCACTGACACTGACGCGTAATTTATTGTGTGCGACTTCGGCGACGATATCCACGCGGCCACCTTCGGCTTTGGGTTCGAGTCCGTGTTTGATGGCATTTTCAACCAGTGTCTGCAACATCATGGTTGGAAAGGCAGCCGAGCTTAAACCTTCCGGAATCGAGATTGAAAAGTCCAGCCGTTCTTCCATGCGCATTTTCAACAGCGTCAGGTATTCTTTGACGATAGCCGCTTCACGACCGAGGTTGGTGTTGCTGACGTTGTCACGTACTTGTGGAATCACAGCACGCAGATATTGAATCAGGCTGCGCTGCATGGCTGAAGCACGCGGCGGATCAGTTTCGATCAGATGTTCCACCGAGGCCAGGGTATTGAATAAAAAGTGCGGTTCAATCTGTGCCTGCATCATTTGCATTTGCGCTTCAGCCACCTGACGATGCAGGGCTTCACGTTCGGCTTTTTGCTGCGCTGACTGTGCTAGCAGTTCAGCGCGCCGTTTGCCTCCCATGAGCGCCTTGATGCCGAATAAACTCATTAGTGAAATCAGAATCAGACTCATGAGCCAGTTAGTTTTTTCTTTGCGGTAGCTGGCCACTTCCTGTTCACTGGCGTCGGCTACGGCTTCATCAATGCCATTACTGATGTCTGCACTGATGCCGGGTGGCAGCCGGACATTGATTTCGCCGTCACTGCTGGTAATGTGTGAGTCGCTCATGCCGGGTTCATCCGGAGCTGAGATGTCCGGTGGTAGAGGAGGTTGCGGTGGAGCGCTGGCATTTTTATTTTTGCGGATATGGATGCCGCTATTGTTGATTTCAATATCGGTGCCACGGTCGGAGAATACTTTGCCGGAGGCAGAATGTCCCGGTTTGGAAATAATGATTTTTTCTTCGTTGGAAGACAACATGCCTTCGGTGATGCCGCCGATAGCCAGAATGACGATAGCGAACAGAAAAAACTTGCCCCAGGAAAGATCGGTGACCCAGACTGTGATGGCGGCAAAGGCCCGTTTTAAGGTGCTCACTGTCTGGGACAGTAATTCTGACAGGGTGATCCAGGTGGGATGTTTCATGATGTCCTCGTTAAGAGAGTAGTGACGTGGTTATTATTGTGCGACAGTGGTCGTTTGTGTGGCGCTGAGTTTATCGCGATCATACTGAGCTTTTTCCAGTGCGGTCATGCGTTTTCCGACGATCACTACCTGAGCTACGTTGGCGTCGCCGCCGATATGGTTGCGTTCCATATTGACACTGAAGGCGGTGGCAAACAGGGTGGTAACGGCAACGAGTGCAACAGCCTGAGATAATTTTTTCATGACGGACTCCGTTAAGTAAATTGCGATGGAGTCACTTTAATCCAGTGTTTCCTGCCCTGCAGGCAGAATGCGACAGGCTGCACAAAAAGTGGGATGAGCGGAGTATTTTGATGAAAAAACTGCTTTCAGGCGCCACACCCTTCGATATGTTCTACCAGTAACTGCACCCGGGTGACGCCATTGTATTCATTGGCATCGAGGCGGAAGGCAACGTTCACTCGCGCTGGCAGCGTGTCAGTATGGCCAAACCAGATGGCATCATAGCGCAGACCATTTTTTTCCAGCTGCAGTTTCAGGTGGCGTTCTTTCAGTACCCGTTGCGAAATCAGCCGGAATTCATCGCTGAAGGTCGGGGCGGGAAAACCCTGTCCCCACACTTGCTGTTCGAGCAGATGAATAAAATCGACACTGTAGTAATTGTCTTCCAGTACACCATCGGTTTCCACGATGCGCTGCAGTTGCGCCGGTTCGAGTAAATGTTTGCCCACGACTTCAAAGGCGGCCGTAAACGTGGCCAGGTCGGCGTGGGCGATAGTGAGTCCGGCTGCCATGGAGTGGCCGCCAAATTTATGGATCAGGCCAGGCACGTGTTTGGACACTAAATCGAGCGCATCGCGTAAATGAAATCCGGCAATCGAACGACCCGAACCTTTGACGATGCCATCACCACCGGGCGCGAACGTGATGGTCGGCCGGTAAAAACGGTCTTTCAGGCGCGAGGCCACAATCCCGATCACGCCCTGATGCCAGCTTTCATCAAATACACACAGGGTAGTGCTGTCCTCTGGCTGAAAATCATCCAGCATTTCCAGTGCCGTGTCCTGCATTTCGGCTTCTTTTTCTCTTCGCGCAATGTTAAGAGCATTGAGTTGCTGGGCGATTTCCCAGGCGCGACCTTCGTCATCGGTGGTTAAACATTCGATGCCGATTTTCATGTCATCCATGCGGCCGGCCGCATTCAGGCGCGGACCGACGGCAAAACCCAGATCAAAGGGAGTGGCTGTTTGTGGATGGCGCCCGGCGACGCGAAACAGTGCCGCAATGCCGGGGTGCATTTTGCCGGAGCGCATGCGTTTTAATCCCTGCGCCACCAGGATGCGGTTGTTGGCATCGAGTTTGACCACGTCGGCAACGGTGCCGAGTGCCACCAGATCGAGCAGCACATCGAGTTTTGGCTGGGTGGCTGCATCAAAGACGCCACGTTGGCGTAATTCCGCCCGCAAGGCCAGCAGCACATAAAACATCACGCCGACACCAGCCAGATGTTTGCTGGCGAAGCCACACAGAGGCTGGTTGGGATTGACGATGACACGTGCCTCGGGCAGGGTGGCAGCTGGCAGGTGATGATCTGTAATCACCACGTCTATGCCGCGGCGGCTGGCTTCGGCTACGCCGTCGATGCTGGCAATACCGTTGTCGACGGTGACAATAATATCCGGTGACATGGTGCGCTGGGTCAGTTCGACAATTTCCGGGGTCAGGCCATAGCCATAGTCAAACCGGTTCGGCACAATAAAATCGACTTGGGCACCTAACATGCGCAAACCGCGCAAGCCAACGGCGCAGGCGGTGGCGCCGTCGCAGTCATAGTCGGCAACGATAACCATTTTTTTACCGGCCGCGATCGCATCGGCTAAAAACGACGCCGCCGCGTCGATGTGCAGCAATCCGGTGGGCGCGTGCAGTCCTTTGAGTTCAGTCGATAATTCGGCACTGCTGCTTACGCCACGTGCGGCATACAGACGTGCAAGCACTGGATGCACGCCTTGCTGGCGCAACAGTTCAGAAGTGCGAAAGGGGCTCGGACGGGTGCGGATCTGGCTCATGGGCTTGCTGGTTATCATTTGCTTAGTGATTTCAGAGTGGGGCTGCGCCAGAATTTGTGCAAACCCTGGCGGGTGTTGTGCAGGTTCAGCAAACGATTGCTGTTACTCAGATGCAGGTGGTATTGGCTGAGCTGCCCTTTTTTCAGCGCTGAGTGCAGTGGTTTGAACCAGTTGTGTTCGAGTGCGATGAATTGCTGTACCCAGGTACCCCAGTCGCTGGCCAATGCAGCTGAGCTGAGTGAGTCGAGTACCATGAGTCGGGGTGCGGCAATCCAATGCTGTACGCTGTCCGGGGCAGGCGTCTGCTGGCTGCCAGAGCATCCCCGCGGCAGTGAGGTGCCTGACCAGATCCACAGGCCATTGACGCTCTGCAGGCCACGTTGCTCACGCTGTTGTTGCAAGGGGTGCATAAACCATTCCATCTGAATTTCATTTTGTAGTTTGCGCCAGGCCCGGGCTGTTGGTCCCTGGGGTAACCAGATATCAATATTGTGTCCACAGGCTGCGTCGGGTGTGCTGGTGCTAAGTTCATGCCAGTGATCGGCCCGTAAAAACCAGCAGCCCGAACTGCCATATTTCAGCGTTATCCCCACCAATTCGCAGGCTTGTCGTGCGATGTCAAACAGGACGCTGGCTTCCTCTTCTGTCAACGTCAGCTGTCGCTGGTCAGTGAGTACCAGATGGGTGCTGGCGATGTGCAGATGTACCGGGTTGAGCATAAACCAATAACCGGGGTCGAGCGTCACGCCGAGTTGCTGTGCCTGTTGCTGTAACAGCGTCAGCTGGGATTGTGTCTGCAGTGTTTGCTGATGCCAGACCTCATGCGGTAAGGCCTGTGCAAAGTCATCCATGTGGTGGAGTTGCATGGCGCTGTGGCGGCTCAGCAGCATGGCCAGACCGTCAGTGCCGCATTCTTTTGTCAGCAAGTTGACCAGATCTCTGGCATGTTCGGCCGGAGGCAGAGCGAAGGGAATGAGTAGGTGAGCGTGATTCATGCTGCCATTATACGGTGAAGAAATTGATAAGCGAAAAGATAGCTACTGTAGCACTATTATTACAACATAATTAATGTTGGTATATAATGCGCATTATTCACGTTATGAGGAAATGCCATGCATGCTCACCATAAAACTGTTCCGAAGAAAGCAACCAATATTACGTTAGCACTGGATGTGTATAACGATGCCAAGGCGCTCGGTATGAACTTATCCCAAACGTGTGAGCGTTTATTACGTGAGACCATCCGTATTGAACAGGCGCAGCGTTGGGCAGAACAACATGCTGAATTTATTCATGCCTATAACGAAATCTCGGAGTCGGAAGGTTTGCCGCTGGAACAATGGCGACAATTTTAAATGGCGCGCTTCGATATTTATCGTAACGGCGGCACCCATCAAGCGGGCACCCCTTATCTGATTGACGTGCAAAGCAATGTCCTTGCTCCGTTAAATACGCGGGTAGTTATTCCTGTGCGACGTATGGATCATTTCGCTCAAGTGGCCTTGCCCCGTGATTTAACTCCGCTCTTCGTTATTGAAGGGAGAGAATGTCTGCTTGATACTCCCAAGTTGGCGGCAATTCCAAAGCGCGAATTAAAAGAGTGCGTCGGCACCATTGACGCTCAGCTGGTCATTGCGGCACTTGACCGCCTGTTCGGTGCTTACTAGTGAAGCATTCCAGAATAATTTTAATTAACCTCAGTTATGGATAAGCAATGCATTTTACTATTCAGGCCTCAACACTGTCGTTCCCGCAGCTTCAGCCGGGAATCCGTTACTTTTCGTTGCCAATAGCGGTGTAACGACACTGGATTCCCGCCAAAGACACGCGGGAATGACGGAGGGGATCGCGGGAACGATGTCGCAAAGTGTCGACTAGTTAAATTAAATTTTATCCATAACTCACGTTAATTAAGTCACTTTCATCAGTTCTTGGGAGCTAATTTGAAATTTTTACAAAAACTGCCTTATGAGTGGCAGATTGGGCTGAGATATACCCGTGCCGGACGTCGCAGTGGACGCAACAGTTTTATTTCGTTTATTTCACTCATTTCCATGGCCGGCATAGGTCTTGGTGTGGCGGCACTTATTATCGTGCTCTCGGTGATGAACGGTTTTCAAAAAGAAGTGCGTGACCGGATGTTGTCAGTGGTGTCACATATTGAAGTCTTTGATGCCGGTGGGGCATTGCCCGACTGGCAGGCCACGGCTGCCGAAGCGCTTCAAAATCGCCATGTCAAAGCGACGGCTCCTTATGTTGAAGGTCAGGCACTGGTGCTGAGCGACACCATGCGTGGCGTAATGGTGCGCGGTATTTTGCCACAGCAGGAGCCAGGCGTCTCGGATGTGGTCAGCAAAATCAAGCAGGGTAGTCTGAACAGCCTTAAAAGTGGTGAATTCAATGTCGTCATCGGTAAGGATCTGGCGCAGATACTTGACGCCCGGCTGGGCGATAAAATTACCTTGGCCGTACCTCAGGGGCAGGTGACACCTGCAGGGGTTAGCCCTCGGTTGAAGTCCTTTACAGTTACCGGTATTTTTGAAGCCGGTCATTATGAATATGATGTTGGCGTGGTCTTTATTGATCTCGGTGATGCAGAAAAATTGTTCCGCCTTAATGCACCTACCGGTATCCGTTTACGCGTCGATGATTTGTTGCAGGCGCCACAAATTGCCGCTGAGCTGGCATCGTCGCTACATGGCCATTTACTTATCCGCGACTGGTCGCAGCAAAATCGTAATTATTTCGCCGCAGTCAAAACCGAAAAACGCATGATGTTTATTATCCTCACCCTCATCATTGCGGTGGCGGCCTTTAATCTGGTGTCGACACTAGTCATGACGGTACGCGACAAACAGGCCGATATTGCCATTCTGCGTACTCTGGGTGCTTCACCGCGCTCGATCATGCAAATTTTTATGGTTCAGGGCAGCATGGTGGGCACACTCGGGACATTGCTGGGCGTAGGCCTCGGTGTACTGGTGGCGATTAACATTCCCCATATTGTGGGATTTTTTGAACATTTGTTTGGTGTACAGTTTTTGGATAAAGGCGTCTACTTTATTACCACGGTGCCTTCCGATCTGCATTGGGATGATGTCAGTTATATCGGCGGCATGGCATTACTGTTCGCGCTGTTGTCGACCATTTATCCCAGCTGGCGGGCATCCAGCGTGAAACCGGCGGAGGCCTTGCGTTATGAATAAGTCAGAAGTCGTGCTGCAGTGTGACCATGTCAGTAAAACCTATGGCGAAGGTGCTTTTGCGGTGCCGGTCTTAAATGCGGTTGAATTACAGATACAGCGTGGTGAACGGGTGGCGATTGTCGGTGCTTCCGGCTCCGGTAAGTCAACCCTGCTGCATATATTGGGCGGGCTGGATAATCCCAGCACCGGATCGGTCCGGCTACTGGGACAGGATCTGGCACAGCTCAATGAAAACCAGCGTGCACAGTTACGTAACCGTGCTCTGGGTTTTGTGTATCAGTTTCATCATTTGCTGCCGGAATTTTCTGCTCTCGATAATGTTGCCATGCCTCTGCTGATACGCCGCATGCCACATCAACTGGCGCAGGAGCAGTCGCTGCAGATGCTGCAGCATGTCGGATTGGGGCACCGGGTCACGCATGTGCCTGGCGAATTGTCCGGAGGCGAGCGTCAGCGTGTGGCTCTGGCGCGTGCGCTGGTGACCAAGCCAGCCTGTGTGCTTGCCGACGAGCCCACCGGCAACCTCGACCGGCAACATGCCCAGCAAGTGTTTGATGCCATGCTCAATCTGTCGCACACCTCTGGCACTGCCTTTGTGATTGTGACTCATGATCTGGAACTCGCCGGTCGCTGCGACCGTATCTTGCGACTCACTCCAGATGGTTTGCAGATAAATTAAACCGCATGTCACTATTCTGAAATGGTGCGGTAATCAAGCGGAAATAATCGTTCATTAGCATGATCAAGTCTTCATTTAGGACTTGATTATGCGACAACTTGCCCCCAGTACAACGACCAGTTCGGAATCCTCAGCCCATGCTCCCAAGCTGTCTCTGAGCCTGGCCAGCAGCCCGGAAGAAATCCGTGAAGTTCAGCGGCTGCGTTATAAAGTGTTTATCGAAACCATGGGCTTGTCAGCCCTGCAAAACCAGCAAGGTCTGGATCAGGACGAATTTGACGAGTATTGTGATCATCTGATCGTGCGTGATAACCGCACGCTGCTTATTGTTGGTACCTACCGGATTCTCGGACCTCATGCAGCGCGCAAGATAGGCCGGTTTTATTCCGAAGCTGAATTTGATCTGGCCCGTTTTGAACCGATACGCAATCAAATTGCCGAAGCGGGTCGCGCCTGTATTCATCCGGATTATCGCAGTGGTGCCGTCATCATGTTGTTGTGGGCAGGACTGGCGGCCTTTATGCGGCGTGAACAATGCCAATATCTGGTAGGTTGTGCTTCAATCAGTCTGGCCGATGGCGGGATGAATGCGAATGCCATTTATCACCGTTTGCAACCAGAAGATCTGGCACCAGCCGACTACCGCGTCACTCCCAAGCTGGCATTCCCTCTAAGTCAAAGCGATGATGCTTCAGTTCAGGTGACGATGCCTCCGCTACTCAAAGGCTATTTGCGCGCCGGTGCCTGGGTGTGTGGTGATCCCGCCTGGGACCCGGATTTTCATTGCGCCGATCTGTTTTTATTGCTACCGCTGGAAAATCTCGATGGACGCTATTCACGCCATTATTTGAAGTAATTTAACTGGCTCAATTCACTACCAGCTCCGGCGTCATGACGGCTTTTAAAAATGTCGTCGGAGTTTCATCCTCATCGCGCTGACTCAGCCACCAGACATTACCTTTGCGGATATTGCAATGACGTAATTCCGGCATCAACAGGCTGACGACTTCTCCAAGTTGTGGTTGATGACCGATGATTAATACGGTGTCACGCGGCCATTGACTGGCAGTTACTATTTGCAGTGCTGTACTGTTGCTGCCAACGTCAGCCATGATTTTGTATTTGCGGCCGAGGGCATTGGCTGTTTGCAGTGTGCGCTGGGTCGGGCTGACCAGAATTTTACAATGTTGAGGTAACAGGCTGTCGAGCCAGCGAGCCATTTTGAGAGCCTGCTTTTTGCCTTTTTCGCTTAGCTTACGGTCGCTGTCGTTACCCTCGTCTGCAAGTGTGACCGCATGTGCGTGTCGCCATAAAATCAAATCCATGCTGAACTCCCTGCTGGTTATTCTTCCTGCGCGCCTAATGTATCCATTAAATACTGCTGTGCGCTGAATGGCAGTGCGCGACTTTTGCGACGCAGATATTCACCGTCCTCACCGAGCACCCAGGCATTGGTATTGTCTTTCAGGTAGGGTAGCAAACCCTCATCCATGATGCGTTTTTTTAAATTTTTATCCAATATCGGAAAACCGACTTCGATGCGTCGGAACAGATTGCGGTTCATCCAGTCAGCGCTGGATAAATACGTATCATGCGCGAGTTCGTTGCGGAAATAAAAAATTCGGCTGTGTTCCAGAAAGCGTCCGATAATTGAGCGGACTGAAATATTTTCTGACATTCCCACCACGCCAGGGCGCAGCGCGCAGGCGCCACGGACTATCAATTCGATTTTCACGCCATCGTTGGACGCGGCATACAGTGCTCTGATGACCGACTCATCGAGCAGGGCGTTCATTTTGGCGATGATGCGTGCCGGCTTGCCCGCTTTGGCCAGTCTGGCTTCGTTTTTGATAGACTTGATCAACTGGTTGTGAAACGAAAACGGGGCCAGCCATAAGTGCTGGAATTTTTTATGCTTGGTCAGGCTGGTTAAGTGTATGAACACTTCATTGACTTCGGTGGCAATGGTTGGATGCGCCGTGAGTAAACCAAAGTCTGTATAAAATTTAGTGGTAGTGGGGTGATAATTACCTGTGCCCAGATGGGCATAGCAGCGCAACTGATGACCGGTTTCCCGGCGAATCACCAACGCCAGTTTGGCGTGGGTTTTTAAACCGACCACGCCATACACCACCTGGGCACCAGCGCGTTGCAACCGGTCAGCCCAGTTGATATTGGCCTCTTCATCAAAGCGTGCCATCAATTCCAGAATGACGGTCACTTCCTTGCCTGTCTGGGCCGCACTGATCAGGGCTTCCATCAGGTCGGAATTCATGCCGGTGCGATAAATGGTTTGTTTAATTGCTACCACCGCCGGATCGGCGGCAGAGCTGCGGATAAAATCGATCACCGTCTGAAACGACTGAAATGGATGATGCAGCAATAAATCCTGCTTGCGCAGGGCGGCAAAAATATCACTCTGCGAGTAGGGCGGTTCCATATCCGGATCAAACACCGGGAAACGTAATTCCGGCAAATTGACGAAATCGCTTATTTCAGATAACCGTGCCAGATTGACCGGGCCGTTGACTTCATACAGCCTGGTATGGTGCAGATTGAATTGTTCCAATAAAAATTTGGATAAATTCGGCGGACAGTTAATCGCGACTTCCAGTCGAACGGCGGCACCGAACTGACGATCCTGTAATTCCCCTTGCAGTGCAGTGCGCAGGTTCTTGACGCCATCTTCATCCACCCATAAATCGCTGTCGCGAGTCAGACGGAATTGTGAATACGCCACGACTTCACGGCCATTAAACAAGTCATCAATATGAGCATGAATTACTGAGGACAGCAGGCAGAAAGAAATTCCTTTTTTTCCCGACAGTTCGTCCGGCAGACGGATGATCCGAGGCAATACCCGTGGCGCTTTGACGATGGCAATGGCCGTGCCGCGTCCAAAAGCATCTTTACCCGCCAGAGAAACGATGAAATTCAGACTTTTATTAACGACCTGAGGGAATGGATGCGCCGGATCGAGTCCGATAGGAGTGAGTAACGGACGCACTTCGCGCTCAAAGTAGGTTTTAACCCAGGCTCGCTGGGCTGGATTGCGGTCGGTGTGACGCAGTAAATGGACTCCCTGAGCTGAAAGTAGTGGTAAAACGTCATTGTTTAAAACTTCATACTGCCGGTCGACCAGGCGATGCGCTTCGGCGCTGATCATATCCATGGTGATTTTTAGCTGTGCAGGGATTTTTCCGGATATCGCCTGTTGTGCCAACAGGCTGGCTACCCGCACTTCAAAAAATTCATCCAGATTACTGCTGGCTATACATAAATAACGCAGACGTTCGAGCAGCGGGACATTACTATCTTCAGCCTGAGCCAATACACGCCAGTTGAAAGCGATTTGTGACAGTTCGCGATCTAAAAACTGACCCGGTTTTTTTTCGGGGACGGTCATGTTGCGCAAAGTTGGTTTCATTTTTTGTGTAATGTGGGGCTAAGTGCGGCCTGTTTATTCGTTTGAATTTGAATTAAGATTGATAATTCGTTGTTCATCCTGTCTATAGTAGTCCGGATTCTAGTTTTTGATTGTGACAATATTATGACAACTCTATTTTCTCAATAAGTCTGTGATAAATATTATTAAATTAATATTTAATTTCAGGATTGTAGCAATTTAACGTGTGTGGAACGTTATTTATGACATGAATTCATAAAGCTACGTCAATGTCATATACCTGTAATAAATCAATTGTAAAGTTTCACAAGTTAATAAATGGTTGGTAAATTGATTACTCTGGAGAATATATGCAAATCAAAAAACGCATCACCACGTTCATCCTTCCGTTGTTCCTGGCAATCAGTGCCTGTGCAACAACAGTGCAGGCCGCTGATATCACCGGTGCGGGCGCGACTTTCCCTTATCCAGTCTATGCTAAATGGGCTGATGCATATAAGAAAGCAACTGGAAATGGTTTAAATTACCAATCCGTAGGCTCCGGAGCCGGCATCAAACAAATCAAAAGTAAAACAGTAGACTTTGGCGCTTCCGATATGCCGCTCAAGGCTGAAGATCTGGATGCCGCAGGCCTGATTCAATTCCCGGCGATCATGGGTGGTCTGGTACCGGTTGTCAATCTTGAAGGTGTTCCTGCTGGTAAATTGAAGCTCACAGGTGATGTGATTGCCGCTATTTATCTGGGTAAAATCACCAAATGGAATGCGCCAGAACTGGTGGCGTTGAATCCAGACCTGAAATTACCAGCCACGGATATCACTGCTGTGTATCGTTCAGATGGATCAGGCTCCACCTTTCTGTGGACAGATTACTTATCTAAAGTGAGTGCCGAATTTAAAACCGTCGTTGGTTCGAGTACTGCCGTTAAATGGCCAGTTGGTCTGGGTGGTAAAGGAAATGAAGGTGTTGCCGCGAGTGTGTTGCAAATTAAAGGCGCCATTGGTTATGTGGAATATGCCTATGTGAAAAAGAACAAAATGATTTTCGCGCAACTCAAAAACCGCGACGGTAATTTTGTAGAGCCAGGCGAAGACAGTTTTAAAGCCGCCGCTTCCGGTGCTGAATGGTCCAAGACACCAGGTTATAACGTTGTGTTGACTAATCAGGCAGGCAAGGGCAGCTGGCCGATTACCGGTGCGTCATTTATCCTGATTTACAAACAACAGGCTGACGCTGGTCGCGAAGTATTGAAATTCTTTGACTGGGCTTATAAAAACGGTGATGCCATGGCCATTGAACTCGACTATGTTCCTATGCCAGCTGCGGTTGTTAAGCTGGTGCAGCAAACCTGGAAAGCCGAAGTGAAAGATGCTGCAGGTAAAGCAATCTGGTAATTCTCTGATTAACCATGAGCCTGGCCGGGATTTTTTCCGGTCGGGCTTTTATGGAATGTACTCAAGATATGAATAGTTCTATTGCAATGGCCGATGCGACTTCACCAACGGCAGCCAATCAGGCTCCACAGCAGGCTGAACGACGGTTGGATACGCAGCCTGAAATGCCTCCAATGCGCTCACACAAATTAGGTGACTTTATTTTTCATAAAGTCACCTTTGGTTTTGCGTTGAGCGTGATGCTGGTGCTGGTGGGAATTATCATCTCTCTGGTCAAGGGTGCCTGGCCAGCATTGCAGGAATTCGGCCCGGCCTTTATCACCACGATAGAATGGGACCCGGTGAACGATCAGTATGGTGCATTGATCGCCATTGTCGGTACTCTGGTGACTTCGTTTATCGCTTTGCTGTTTGCTTTTCCCATCAGTTTTGGAATCGCGCTGTTTCTGACGGAAATTTGCCCTGCGTGGTTAAAGCGCCCTCTGGGTACGGCGGTAGAATTGCTCGCCGGAGTTCCCAGCATCATCTACGGTATGTGGGGATTGTTTATTTTTGCACCGTTTTTCTCCGAACATGTTCAGCCCTGGCTGGCAGCCATTCTGGGTCCGATTCCGTTTATCGGCAGATTGTTTCAGGGGCCGATGATCGGTATCGGTATGTTGGCCGCCGGAATGATTCTGGCGGTAATGATTATTCCCTTTATTGCTTCAGTCATGCGCGATGTGTTTGAAGTCGTGCCGCCGATACTGAAAGAATCTGCTTACGGTCTGGGTTGTACCAAATGGGAAGTGGTTAGAAAAATCGTTCTGCCGTACACCAAAAGTGGCGTGGTCGGTGGTGTCATGCTGGGCTTGGGGCGCGCCTTGGGTGAAACCATGGCCATCACGTTTGTGATTGGTAATGCCAACCGGCTTTCCTGGTCGCTGTTTGCCGCTGGTAACAGCATAGCCTCGACTCTGGCCAATGAATTTGGTGAAGCCGACACCCCCTTGCATGTATCTTCGTTGTACGCTCTCGGCCTGATTCTGTTTGTGATTACCTTAATCGTGTTATCAGCGGCCAAGTTGATGTTACTCGGACTGAAAAAAAATGAAGGAAAAAAATAATGAACGACGATTTTTTAACTTCGACACCGGCATCGACCAAGATCATTTCCAGACCACTTGATAATTCGGTTTATCAGCGTCGTCTGTTTGCGCACCGTGTTGGTATCAGTCTGTCATTTCTGGCCATGGTCATCGGACTGTTTTTTTTGATGTGGATTTTATTGACGCTGTTCCTCAAAGGCTTCAGTGCAATTAACTGGCAAATGTTATCCGAGTCAACACCGCCTCCGGGTGACAGTGGCGGCGGTTTGCTCAATGCGATTGTGGGTAGCTTGCTCATGGTAGGTACGGCCACACTGATTTGCACGCCGGTCGGTATTCTGGCCGGTATTTATCTGGCCGAATACGGTGAAGGCAACTGGTTTGCCCAAGTGACCCGTTTTGTTACCGACATCATGCTCTCAGCGCCATCGATCGTCATTGGCTTGTTTGTGTATGCGCTGTTCGTCGCCAATATGAAACATTTTTCCGGTTGGGCGGGCAGCATTGCGATTTCGCTGATTGCGATTCCGGTCATCGTCCGCACTACCGACAATATGCTGCAACTGGTCCCCGGCAGTTTGCGAGAAGCGGCGTTTGCCCTGGGTGCACCACGCTGGAAAGTCGCCATCCTGGTGCGTCTGCGCGCTGTTAAGGCGGGTGTGATTACCGGTGTCTTGCTGGCCGTGGCCCGGATTTCCGGTGAAACCGCACCATTGTTATTTACAGCGCTCAACAATCAATTTTTCAATTCGGATATGAATAAACCCATGGCCAATCTGCCGGTGGTGATCTATCAGTTTGCCATGAGCCCCTATGAGAACTGGCGCGCACTTGCCTGGGGCGGTGCCTTGCTGGTGACGCTGAGCGTACTAAGTCTGAATATTCTATCGCGCACCTTGTTTAGTCAAAAAATCTAAGATCATTTCGGGAACACACATGCATGCTTCTACACAATCGATTGCCCACGATGCGTTGCCAAGTGCACTGCACATCGCCAATCTGAATTTTTATTATGGCACCACCCAGAGCCTGAAAAATATTAATCTGGCGATCAAGGATAAAAAAGTTACCGCCTTTATTGGTCCCTCCGGCTGCGGTAAATCCACCCTGTTGCGTACACTCAACCGCATGTACGATCTGTATCCGGGGCAGCGCGCAGAAGGCAGTATTATCTACAAAGATAAAAACATACTTGATGCCGACCAGGATATCAATATGCTGCGCGCCAAAATCGGTATGGTGTTTCAGAAGCCAACCCCATTTCCGATGTCGATTTACGACAATATCGCCTTCGGTGTCCGTCTTTATGAAAACCTCTCCAAAGGTGAAATGAATGAACGGGTAGAGTGGGCCCTGAACAAAGCCGCGCTGTGGGGCGAAGTCAAAGACAAGCTGACCAAAAGTGGCTTAAGTCTGTCCGGTGGTCAGCAACAGCGTTTATGTATTGCACGCGGCGTTGCCGTCAAGCCGGACGTGTTGCTGCTTGATGAACCCACTTCGGCACTCGACCCGATTTCCACGGCCAAGATTGAAGAACTCATCAGCGAATTAAAAGACGATTACACCATTGCGATCGTGACCCATAACATGCAGCAGGCCGCGCGCTGTTCAGATTACACCGCTTACATGTATCTTGGCGAGTTGGTCGAAGCCGGTGTGACCGACCAGGTATTTATGAATCCGGTTAAAAAAGAAACTCAGGATTACATTACCGGACGCTTTGGCTAACTTCCGCTCCAGCAAAAATACAGAGACAGCAATTAATTTTAAGGAATGACAATGACAGGCGAACACTCTTCGAGGCAGTATGATTCTGATTTGGAAACACTGCGCTCCAAAGTTTTGTTAATGGGCGGCTTGGTAGAAAACCAGTTTCACGATGCGATTGCCGGTTTTCGCAGCGGCAATATTGAACTCGCTGCCAGCGTCATCGCTGCTGATGCTGGTGTGAATCAGCTGGAAGTCGATCTCGATGACGCCTGCCGCCATCTGATTCTCAAGCGCCAGCCAGCAGCCAATGATTTGCGCACCGTCATGGCCACAGTCAAAGTTATTACCGATCTTGAGCGCATTGGTGATGAAGCTACCAAAATTGCCCGTATCGCCCAAGGCAAAGATCATCATCATGGCGCTTTGATTTTTAACGATTACGATGCCATACGAGGTTTGGCTGGTCAGGTCGGTAATATGTTGCATGATGCCCTCGATGCTCTGGCCCGTCTGGATGAAAAACAGGCGGTGGTGTTAATTGCCAGAGATACTGTGATTGATCAGGATTTTCGTGCCGTGATGCGTAATTTGATCACCTATATGATGGAAGATCCGCGCACCATTTCAGCGGCGCTCGACACCCTGTGGATTGCCAAAGCGATTGAACGTATTGGTGATCATGCCAAAAATATTGCCGAGCACGTGATCTTTATTGTTAAAGGCAAAGATATTCGCCATACCGATTATGCCGCCACCCAACTTGAAGACAACTGACAGGATAAAATGAGTTCCGATAAAGCGACCATCTTGATTGTCGAAGACGAACCGGCCATCGTTGAACTGGTCAGTTTCACTCTGCGTTCTGCTGGCTGGGAAACCTTTGCCGTCAGTAATACGGCAGATGCCTGGGCGTTCATCACCCGCCGCATGCCGCAACTGGTATTGCTCGACTGGATGCTGCCTGATCAGAGTGGTTTAAGGCTGCTCTCACGTATACGTGGCGATCGTCAGTTTAGCAGTTTGCCTATCATTATGCTGACCGCCAAAAGCATGGAAGAAGATAAAATCGCCGGCCTCGAACACGGTGCCGATGATTATGTTACCAAACCATTTTCACCACGTGAATTAGCCGCACGGATTAAAACCGTCATGCGTCGCAAGGCGCCGGAACATGGTCAGGGTGTACTGACGGCCGGTGACATTCAACTTGATCCGATAAGTTGCACGGTCATGCTGCAAAATGACCGGATCGACATTGGCCATGCCGAATACAAATTACTGAAATTCTTTCTGGCCCATCCCGAGCGAGTTTTTTCCCGCAGCCAGCTGCTTGATAAAGTCTGGGGTGATCATGTGGTGATCGAAGAACGCACTGTCGATGTCCATGTATTGCGCCTGCGTAAAGTCTTGAAGCATTCCGAATCTTTGATAAAAACCGTACGCAGTGTCGGTTATATGCTGTCAGAAAAATAGATCTGGTGTAGTGCGTATTCCCGTGGGCTTATAATCTCCGTCATTCCCGCGGTTTCAGGCGTTACACCAGTGGTGTAACGCCAGCTTCGTTAAGCAGACTAAATTAGAGAAAAAATGAGTCCGTTCATTGTATTTTGGGTTCCTGCCCTGGTTCGCATGCTGGTGGTTTTTTTTGGCGCACTGACTGTCGGCTATCTGTTTGGCGAATTCTGGTTTGCCACCGTAGTGATTCTGGGTCTGGTGTTGCTCATCGGTTTGCAGTTGCATTATCTATACCACCTCTCACGTTGGCTGGATAAACCAGACAGCAGTCGTCTGCCCGATGGCTGGGGTGCCTGGACGGAAATTTTTTCCCGCCTGTATCGCATGCGTCGCGAAGATGAAAAAAATCAGACCGAATTGTCAGAGTGGTTGACCCGTTTCCGTCAAGCCATGACATTGTTACCCGATGGCGTGGTGATTATGGACGATGTGCTGTTTCTGGAGTGGTGTAATCCGGTAGCGGAACAACATCTGGGCCTGCATATGGGCAAGGATAAAGGCATGCGTATTACCAATCTGGTACGCAGTCCGGAATTCATGGATTACATTATTCTCGGGCGCTTCGATAAACCGTTGATTATTTCCCACCGCGACCGCAAACTGATTGCCCACATTATCCAGTTTGAAAATCGCCGGCAAATTCTGGTTACCCACGACATCACTGAAAACGAACGTATCGACATGATGCGGCGCGACTTTATTGCCAATGCCTCGCATGAATTACGCACCCCGCTGACGGTGATTAACGGTTTTCTGGAAATTTCCGCCATGCAGCCGGATCTGGATAGCAAAACCAGAGCCGCGCACATGAAGCTGATGATCGAGCAGGGCCATCGCATGCAGGGGTTGGTGGAAGACATGCTGACATTGACCCGACTGGAATCGGTCGATTTTCCGGTACGTCCGGAACACGTGAATATGTCCCAGATGCTGGAACAGATCGTCGCCGAAATGGAAGGCCTGTCGATCGGCAAACATACACTCAATCTGATTAACCTGGGTCCCGATGTCATGGGCAGTCAGGATGAATTACGCAGCGCCTTTGGCAATCTGGTGTCGAATGCAGTACGCTACACACCGACTGGTGGAGAAATCACCATCAGCTGGACCGATAGCGCCCAGGGGCCCAAATTCACGGTGCGTGATAGCGGTATCGGCATCCGCGCCGAGCACATTTCCCGACTGACAGAACGCTTTTACCGGGTAGATAAAAGCCGCTCGCGCGAAACCCAGGGCACCGGCCTTGGTCTGGCGATCGTCAAACACGTGGCCCTGCGCCACAAAGCCCAGCTGACCATCGAATCCACTCCGGGTGTCGGCAGTAGTTTTTCTATCCAGTTCCCTGCTATTGCTGCGATTAGTCGTCAGCTTTCCTGATCCTAAACGGCCCAATAATGTATGAAATGATCGGGTTCATTGCTTGATATTTTCTTCATCATCCGAATCACTTTCAAGCGAAATCGAATCAAATTCCTCAGGCGGGGTTTTTTCTTTTGAAGGAAAATATTTGTCTAAGAGTTTAAGCTGAAATGCAACGATTCCCTCTTCAAAACCTATACTCATCATTTTTTCTCCGAAAACCAATTGCAAATATTTATACTTATTCTCAATAAGTTGGAATTTCAACTGTTTGTATGTCATTTCAAGAAAAAGCCTACCGAACTTATCTTTGTTGAGTTCGCCTGTGCCAATGCCCCAAATAACTGATTTCTTTTCGTTCTCATTGAGTTTGTCTGGATATGATTCTATATCCAATACATGATTTAAAAAATCGCGAAACTCAGCAAAAATTTTATTTCCCATCAGTTTTAAATTTTCGTTGCAAATGAAATTTTTAGCGAAAGCATCCAATTGTTGAGAATCAGCATAGTGTTCATTTAGATACTGAACCTGCCCCTCATCCAATCCGCATAGCTGGCTATTTTGCAGCAGGTTGGCTGCGATAGCACTTTGCAGTTGGTGCAATGAATTAAAACCCTCAAGCTCTGCCTGATATTTTCCATCAACAGTGACAGCCATAGTCCCATTATCATGTTGAAGGAAAGTGAAAATCTCTGAATTGAAATCCAAAGAAAATGGTCGTTCTTTATTTTCTGGTAAAGCAACCTGTTTAGCAAACTCAACAAATTCGCGCATCTTGGCTTCTTCATTATAAACAAGCCAGAGCTCATGCAGCCCCAGCGTCAGCATGCCGAGAAGCAGGCGCAACTGATCATTTTGAAAATAGCGTCCTGCACTATTGATCATATTGTTGGGTGTGGAAAATGCACGGACCAAGGTATTCATTGATATTGTCATGATAATGTCCTATAGATTTAGTTGAAAAATAATTCTGTTGAAACTCCAAAATGCATGAGCGAAATTAACAATAAAAATCGCAGAAATCACATTGAGTGCTCAGTATTGGATGCTAATTTTTCACTGCCTGAATAAGCACTGAGGAAATCACTTATTAGAATTGCCAAGAAATTTTGATATGTTCAATCGTCATCCAACAATCGTCATTTCCGCGCAGGCGGAAATCCAGTGGCACGCCAGTGCCCTTAGCGGGAACATGAGTAAAGTTCTTAAAAATACTGAGTGAATCAAAACCAAAAAGAAATTTCGGGTTATGCCTTTGCATCGGTTGACGCCGCGCAGGGTGGTAGTTAGAAATGGTTTGTGATATTTAGTTCGGTCAGGGGATTTATTTTTGGCTTGCAGCGGACTTTTTTGAATAATCGGTGAGGGTGTAATTTATTGCAAATGAAATCCGCAAATTTTGTTCAGGCCCGCATGAAATAGTTACTCATGCAGACCTGCCTGTTCAGACCGAAAAAATCATTCTTTAACAGAGTCGGATTCAGAGTCGGATTCAGAGTCGGATTCTCTCTCAAAATCATTTAAATTTTTCCTTAGTGTTTTAATAAACAGTTTGATATCGCCAACAAAATTAATGTCTTTGGTTGAATCTTTCAAAACTACTTGCAATGTATTTGCGCCGTCTCTTTTTTTAATGCGACAGGAATTTCCCCGGAGATTTATGTCGATGAAATTTATTTCCTCATCGGCATAATCCACATTCATACTAATAACCGGCTCAATAAATTCAAAAATATCTGCTTTTTCTGTTTCCAAAAACGACAAGTGGTTAAGTACGATGTCAAAAGAATGAGCAACTTTGTTCAGAAATTTTTGATCAGTTTGATTGATGATCTGGATCGCAATTTCAGGAGGATTTGCGGGGCTAATGGTTTTCGTTGGAGTTAAATCTTTGGGTGATGGGGGAACTTCATCTGGCAAGACTTTTCTGATTGCTTCTTCCAGGCCTTTGAGCCCACCATCGATTTGGATTTGATATCCACCGGGTTCATCCGCATCCAGAAGGTCTGTTGCCAGCCTTAACCTTTTTTTCAGTGGGGCTTGATTAATAATTTTTGTTTCTTCTGCTTTTTTATCCGTTGTTGCTATTGCTGATTTTATTGGTTGTTTTTTATTGCTGAGAGGTTTATTTTTTTGCCTTGAATTTTCAGGCACTATTGATGGTTTCTCGGTATCTTCAATAAAGTACAATTTTTGACCATCACGTTCTATCATTTTGTATTTTTGTAAGTTGTCAGCATCTTTTTTTAATTCGTTATCTTCATCAGAGTTAACGTTGTTTTTTACAAAAGTTTCACCCTTTAAAAATGAATCAAGAAACGAATTGTTGCTCTGATCGAATGTTCTTTTTTTACCAGTTAATTGAAACAAACAGTCTATGGCTGTGTGATACAGACTACGGGGATGATAAATAACGTTTGCATCTTCTTCGTCTGAGGAGTCGTCATTTTGGTTTTTAAGCGCATTGTTTGCAGGTGTAGGTAAACTAATTTTTTCCACTTCTTTCAATTTTTCTAATTTTTCCAAATTTTCCAATTCTTCCTCAAATTTTTTCTCAAGTGCGTTCAGTCCATCCGAAAAATAAATAGTTTTTTTGCGGTTGCCATCTATAAATTCTAAACGGTTTAGAATTTTTTCAATTTTAGATTCGACAAAAACCAATCGTAGATTTCTAAGTTCAGATTCTTTTTTATCGTTATAATCATAATCATATGTTGTATATGTTGCTGATTCGTCCACATATGTATATGGATGATTAAGTGCTTCTGAAAATTTTTCCCTCCCAAATGATTTGATAGCAAAAATAATCAACTTTGTTTGTTCTTGTTTAGAATGCTCTCGTTGTTTTTGCGGTTGAATTTTTTGTGACTCTTGTTTTTTTTCTGCTTTAATTTGTTTTTTTTGTTCTTTTTGTTCAATTTGTTCAATTTGTTCTTTTTGTTCAATTTGTTCTTTTTTCTTGTATCTTTCCTCTAAATCGGATTTTGTCCAATTCGATGGTTCTTCAGATGGTTCTTTATATTCCGATTTGTCTCCCAGATTTATTTCGTTATCCTTAGGTGTTTCGGCAGGGAAATTGTTTTTATCACTCAAACCAAGTTCCTCTACTTTTTCCTTAAATGCCTCAAATCCACCAGAAAAATGCATTGATTCTGTAGTGCCTTGATATGTAAATTCTAAACTGCTTTTTTTATCGTTATTTTTTGATTCGATAATAACTAGTTGTAGTATGTGTCGTTGATTTATTTGTTCATTTCCATAGTTGTATTTAAGTGTTGTAGTTGTTACGCCTTCAATTTCTACTGGAATTGCGTTTTTAATTTCTGTAAAAAAGGCACTACTTCCAAAGGTATTGAAAGCCTTCTTGATGAACTCTGTGGGCTCTTTATCGTAAAGTTCATTTTCCTTTTGTTTTACTAGTTCTTTTGTTGAAGGAGGTGTAGTTATTACTACGGAAGGATGTTGTTTGGATACCCATATTTTAATTTCTTCTTGGAACCGTTTGATCCCAGATGCCCAGTCAATTGGATATAATCTAGGTTTTTTGCTGTCTTTGTTATTAACCAGCCATAATTTATTTGTTGACGCTTGTGGTTGAGTTTCTAATTTTTCAATAAGGTGTAAGTCCCCAGCGTCAAAGTGGGCTGTTATGATATTTTCAGAGCCTTGCATGGCTATCTCTGCCTTTGCAAATTCTTCCAAAACCGGAAGCATACTATTCACATCTGTATCCATATAAAGTCGATCGCATTTATAATTGGTATTTGCCATCAAAGCTACTGATATCAAACAGTCGTAGCAATTTTCAAGTGTTGGCTTATTTTGTTTAGCCAATTCAGGGTCTGATTCACTTTCATCGGTTTCTGGGGAGGTATTAAGTTTAGTCGAACGTTTATCCTCGGTTAAAGTTTGTGACTCTTGATCGCGCGGTGATTGCTGTTGCAAATTATCCAAGTCGCCTTCCCTTAAAAAATGTTCCAGCACAGGCATGTTTTTGTGTTCAGGATATCGGCCCAATAATTGGCGAACCTCTCTATCATCTAATCCACATTTCAGGTAATTTTGCAGCAGGTTGGCTGCGATAGCACTTTGCAGTTGGTGGAATGAATCAAAATCCTCAAGCACTGCCATATAATTATCGTCATCATGGATAACTATTTTCCCATCACCATTTTGACTGAAAATAAAAGTCTCTGAATTGAAATTTAAAGAAAATGGCAGTTCTGGTTTTTCATCTAATGGTAAAGCAACCTGTTTAGCAAACTCAACAAATTCGCGCATCTTGGCTTCTTCATTACAAACAAGCCAGAGCTCATGCAGCCCCAGCGTCAGCATGCCGAGAAGAAGGCGCAACTGATCGTTTTGAAAATAGTGACCTGCGCTATTGATCATATTTTTGGGATGTGAAAAAGCCCTGTTCAGAGTATATATTGATATTGTCATGATATTAAGCCTATTGATTCAGTTGAGTAATTACATAAACCTGATGAAAAACCAGAGCATCGTTGAATCGTTTAAAAACAATACTGACTTCAACACGCTGGATCATCTGGATGAAATGTTAATTTTTTAATATTTCAATCCCCACTGCGGAAACCACTTATTAAACATATCACGCAGATCTGATAAGGTTGGTCGGATGTTCGGCGTCGTTACCGTCAGTAGCCTGTGTGGCAGGGGCAGCAAATGTGCCGGGCTGGGCATTTATCTAGCGATCAATAAAACTTTCACAGAAAAGTCTTGCAGTGCCACTCAGGAGATATCCTTCAACCACTTTTAAAGTTGACGAAAATGAAAAAACCATTTTATAAACTTCTGTACATACAAGTTATATTCGCTATTGTCTGCGGGATTATCCTTGGGGTAATGCAGCCTGATTTCGGGGTGGATTTAAAGCCCTTAGGTGACGGATTTATTAATCTCATCAAAATGATTATTGCACCGGTGATTTTTTGTACCGTGGTCAGCGGTATTGCTGGCATGCAGGACATGAAAAAAGTCGGGCGGGTAGGTGGTATTGCGCTGATTTATTTTGAAATTGTCTCGACTATTGCTTTGTTTGTCGGTTTGCTGGCGGCGGATATTATGCGCCCGGGCGAGGGGTTTAATGCCGATCTTTCGTCCATCGACATGAGTTCGATTGCGCAATATACCACGCAGGTACATATGCCGACGATGGTCGAGTTTTTTATGAATATCATTCCTAAAACCATGATTTCTGCTTTTGTGCACGGTGAAATTCTGCAGGTCTTGCTGGTGGCCGTTTTATTTGGAGTCGCTCTGGCTATTTTGGGTGAAAAGGGCAAGACGGTTTTGCATCTGATTGATGAGATCACCAAAGTGATTTTTGAAATCGTCGATATGATCATGAAAGTTGCACCTATAGGTGCGTTTGGCGCCATGGCTTTCACTATCGGTAAATATGGACTGGCATCGCTGTTGCCGCTGGCTAAGCTGATCGGTTCTTTCTATCTGACTTGTTTCCTGTTTGTAGTGGTGGTGTTGGGTGTGATTTCCTGGATGTCCGGGTTTTCGCTCTGGCGTTTTTTGGTGTATATCAAGCAGGAATTGCTGGTTGTATTGGGAACGAGTTCTTCGGAAAGCGCCTTGCCAGCACTTATTGAGCGGTTGCAAAAAATGGGTTGTTCCAAATCGGTGGTGGGGTTGGTGGTACCTACCGGTTTTTCTTTTAATCTCGATGGCACCAATATTTACATGACTCTGGCGGCTGTTTTTATTGCTCAGGCCACCAATACGGATATCACTTTGGGTCAGCAATTGACTATCTTGCTGGTTGCGATGCTGACCTCCAAGGGGGCGGCCGGGGTGACCGGTTCTGGTTTTGTGACATTGGCAGCCACCCTGGCGGTTGTGCCAACCATTCCTGTGGCAGGCATTGCATTGATTTTGGGCATAGACCGCTTTATGAGCCAATGTCGTGCCATGACAAATTTCATCGGTAATGGTGTGGCAACAGTGGCCGTGGCTAAATGGGAAAAAGAAATCAATATGGCAACGATGAAGCGCGAACTCTCCTGATTCTGGTTTTTTTATTTAAAGCACCCACGTAGCAGTCGCTGCGTGTGTGTTCTTTTTTTTATATTCTCTCTGTACGGGCAGGATTGCAGTGCCTATGCTGTTTATAACTGGCGTGCACTTATGCTGCCCTCAGGCAATTTTTTGCTTGATTTCACTTTGTTTTAAAACAATTTAAATTTTAAATAAAATAAACTCCGGTGTATGATCCTTTTAAGCAATTAATTACAATAAATTTAAATGCTGCTCCGGAGATGTCATTCAAGCACTCTTACCATGGACTAACATGAAAAAACCATTTTATAAAATTCTGTATGTACAGGTGTTATTTGCTATTTTGTGTGGAATCATTATTGGTGTTGTGCAACCTAAATTGGGGGTGGATTTAAAACCTCTGGGTGACGGGTTTATTAAGCTCATTAAAATGATTATTGCTCCAGTGATTTTTTGTACCGTAGTCAGTGGTATCGCCGGTATGCAGGATATGAAAAAAGTAGGGCGCGTCGGTGGTAAAGCCTTACTGTATTTTGAAGTTGTTTCAACCATTGCTTTGTTCATCGGCTTGCTGGTTGCTAACGTCATCCGCCCGGGCGAAGGGTTTAATGCCGATTTGTCGACGGTCGATCTGAGTTCCATTGCGCAATTCACCACCAAAGCCCATTTGCCGACCACGGTGGAGTTTTTACTCAACATCATTCCGGATACCATGGTGTCAGCCTTTGTACACGGTGATATTTTGCAGGTGTTGCTCATTGCCATCCTGTTTGGTGTGGCCCTGTCTATTCTGGGCGAAAAAGGTAAAGTTGTTCTGCACCTGATTGATGATCTGGCCAAAGCAATTTTCGCCGTTGTTAATTTAATCATGAAATTGGCACCTATCGGTGCTTTTGGTGCAATGGCGTTCACCATAGGTAAATATGGTATTGCTTCATTGTTGCCGTTAGCTAAGTTAATGGGCTCGTTTTATCTGACCTGTGGCTTGTTCGTGTTTTTGGTGCTTGGCTTGATAGCTAAGTTGACTGGTTTTTCCATCTGGCGTTTTCTGGTGTACATTAAAGAAGAGTTGTTGATTGTGCTCGGTACCAGCTCATCGGAAAGTGCCTTGCCGTCGTTGATGGAAAAATTGCAAAAAATGGGTTGTTCCAAATCGGTGGTTGGTTTGGTGGTACCTACCGGATATTCCTTTAATCTTGATGGCACCAATATTTACATGACCATGGCAGCTTTGTTTATTGCCCAGGCCACCAATACGGATTTAACCCTGGGACAACAGCTCACCATCTTGCTGGTGGCTATGCTGACTTCGAAAGGGGCGGCCGGTATTACCGGGTCCGGGTTTGTGACACTCGCAGCAACACTGGCAGTCGTGCCGACGATTCCTGTAGCAGGAATGGCGCTTATACTCGGTATTGACCGGTTTATGAGCGAATGTCGTGCCCTGACCAATTTTGTCGGCAATGGTGTGGCAACTGTGGTGGTCTCGAAATGGGAAAATGAATTGGATGTAGAAAATATGAAACGTGAACTTTCTTAATCCTTTGCTTTAAAATACCCAGCAACAATGCAGTTTTTACTGTATTGTTGCTTTGGTTTTATGGGTTGCGATTGTGCTAATGAATTTGTACTGATTGCTGTTATTTTAAAAAAATGAATTTGCTTTTATCCTGATGATGTTATGAAAATTTCACTTAAGTGGAAAGTGATCGCCATTTGCCTTGTGCTTGAAGCCATTGCCTTGTCGATTCTTGCCGGTGTCAATTTCAATATCAGCAATGGTTATCTGGATCAGATCGCGCGCCAGCATCTGCAGCAACTGCAGTCCTGTATGTCCGAAGAGATACTTCACAGTAGCAATCAATTGCAGATTAAGTCGCTTGATTCTGTGCTGAGCAGCTGTCAGAGCCGCGACAGCGTTGCTTATGTGCTGTTGTTCGATGAAAATGGTGACCTGCTTAAACAAGCCGGCTGGAGTGGGACATTAGCGCCTGCCAGCATTTCACTGGTTTCCAAAGCCATTAAGTCGGTTCCCTGGGAAACTCCTCGCTTTGATACCTTCGAACCAGTTAATCTGCCTGGTTACAGCCAGTTTCTGTATGGCGGAACCACCACCTTCAAACCTCAGGCGCAGTGGGAGTTGATACAAAAAACCCTGGTGCTGTCACTGATCGCCATGCTGTTAAGCATTTTATTTTTCTGGTATTTAAGTCTCTGGCTGGGACGACATTTAAAAACACTGGAAAATGCGACTAAAGAAATTTTAAAAGGAAATTACGAAGTGTCGATTGATTATCTTGATGATAATGAAATCGGACGGGTAGGTTTTGCCATCAATCTGATTACCGATACGCTGAAAAATGAAATTAAGGCCTTAAGAAAAAGTGAAGAGGGCGAACGTAAAACGGCTGAGCGCATGTTGAAAGTGATCGATTCGGTACCGGATTTTATGCTCTTAAGCCGTATGTCCGATGGCTATGTTATTTACGCCAATGCCGGTGTGGAAAATATGACCGGTTACCACTACGATGAGCTGGTTGGCAAAATCATGGATTCGGTCGATATTGGCTTAACGGTTGATCAACGACTGGAATGGCAGGAACAACTGCTTCAGCATGGCATGCTGACCAATTACGAAACCATCATTAAGCATAAAGATGGCAGCCTGATTAATGTGCTGGTTTCAGCTTCCTTACTTGATATTGATGAAGCCTCGCATGTACTGATTATCTGCCGTGATATTACTGATCGTAAGTTGGTGGAGGCTGCCGTTGCGCATGCTAACCGGCAATTGAATTATGTATTGGATGCGGCTTCGGAAATCGCCATTATTGCGACCGATGTCAAAGGCACGGTGCAAATGTTTAATCGCGGCGCAGAAAAGATGCTTGGCTACCGTTCCAGAGAGCAAATTGGTACCCCGTGGCGCTTTGAAATTCATGATATGGATGAATTGGTTTCGCGTAGTAAAGAATTGAGCAAACAATTATCCCGTGAAGTTCCTATTAGCGATGTGCTGGTGGTGATCGCTGCCAAACAGGGGTCGGAAACCCGCAACTGGACCTTTATCTGCAAAAATGGCCAGCGCCTCAAAGTGTCGATGACTGTGACCCGGGTGCTCGATGGTGCCGGTAAAATTGTTGGATTTTTAGGTATTGCCCGCGATATTACTTTACAGTTGCAGGCTGAACAAGCCTTGCAGGATTTAAATTATCAGCTGGAAATACGGGTTGAAGAACGTACCGCTGAATTGGAAGATACCAATAAAAATCTGGCACAAACCATGCATGATTTGCAGCTGGCACAAACCGAGCTGGTCAGATCGGAAAAATTAACCGCTCTCGGTGATATTGTGGCCGTGGTGGCGCATGAAATTAATACCCCGATAGGCAATTGCCTGACAGTGGCGACGACCATGCGTGACCGTTCTAATGAACTGGCTGTTGAAATCGATGAAGGTACGATCCGGCGTTCGAGCTTAAGCCGCTATCTGGCCGATAATAAAACCGGAATGGATATTCTGATTCGCGGTCTGCACCGTTCCAGTGAGTTGATCAGCAATTT
The DNA here is from genome assembly GCA_903862415.1 of uncultured Oxalobacteraceae bacterium. Lineage (GTDB taxonomy): Bacteria > Pseudomonadota > Gammaproteobacteria > Burkholderiales > Burkholderiaceae_D > Solimicrobium. The sequence continues at coordinate 214,912 of CAIOYD010000041.1, forward strand.
CAAACAGGTGGCCGTCGATCAGACCAGCGAACAACGCCGTACCTTTAAACTGAATCAGGTCATCAGTGAGGTTGTGGCTTTACTCATGCCTATGCTGCGTAAAACCCCGTACAAGCTGGAAATCACTATTCCGGAAGATATTGTCATGGACAGTTTTCCGGGGCCGATTGAGCAAATTATTTCCAACCTGATTAATAATTCGGTGTTGCATGCTTTTGAAGGTGTTGACACCGGAACCATGACCTTGACGGCCATCAGCCAGGGGCATTATGTTGCGCTGGAATTTTCGGATGATGGCAAGGGGATTCCAGAGAATCATTTGAACCGGATTTTCGATCCGTTCTTTACCACCAAGCTGGGACGGGGTGGAACTGGTCTGGGTCTCAATATTGTGCACAATATTGTGAAAAAAATGCTCGGTGGTCAGATTGAAGTCAGCAGTCGGGCAGGTAAGGGCACAGCCTTTATGCTGTTGTTGCCATTGGTGGCGCCACCACGGTTGCTGCCGGAAAAACGCTCCTGATTATTGAATCTGGGTTCAATGCTGTTGCACATACAGCGCTTCCACCTTTTCGCGCGCCCACGGAGTGCGGCGTAAAAATTTCAGGCTCGATGCGATACTCGGATCATGGGTAAAGCAGCGTATCGGAATAAGTTTCCCCATTTGTTCCCAGCCCAGTTCGCTGACGAGTTTGGTCAGTAGCTGTTCCAGAGTGATGCCTTGTAATGGGTTGGGATTCATGGCTAACTCTTTGCGAAAACTGTATTTTACCAAAGAAGGCCATCTCACAAGAAAAAATGCCCGATACTGGGGAAGTAGCGGGCATAAAACGTGCAAAAATTTATTTCAGCATTACTCAGAAATCAAAGCTGATACCCTGAGCCAGAGGCAATGAATGGCTGTAGTTGATGGTGTTGGTGGAACGGCGCATATAACCCTTCCAGGCATCTGAGCCAGACTCACGTCCGCCACCGGTATCTTTTTCACCGCCAAAGGCGCCGCCGATTTCAGCACCGGAAGGACCGATGTTGACGTTGGCAATGCCGCAATCACTACCACTGTCACACATGAATTTTTCAGCTTCACGCATGTCGGTAGTAAAAATCGAGGAGGACAGACCTTGCGGGACTTCATTGTTCATGGCAATGGCCTGCTCTAAATCAGCGTAGCGGACAATGTAGAGTATCGGAGCAAAGGTTTCGTGGTGCATGCAGGCTGTCTGTGACGGCATTTCAACCAACGCAGGATGCACATAAAAACCATCGCCTGACACCTCGACGCGTTCGCCGCCAAACACCTTGCCCTGTTGTGCCTGTGCTGTGACTAATGCCTCGTTCATGGCGTTAAATGCCTGCGCATCAACCAATGGGCCAATCAAGGTCGATTTTTCCAATGGATTGCCTACTGGCAGACCAGCATAGATTTTTTTCAGACGCGGTACGATCGTGTCATAAATGCTGTCATGCACAAACAGGCGACGCAGAGTAGTGCAACGTTGACCGGCAGTGCCTACAGCCGAGAAAGTAATCGCACGCAAAGCCATTTCAATATCGGCACTTGGAGCCACGATCATGGCGTTGTTGCCGCCGAGTTCCAGAATGGTCCGTGCCAGTCGTGTGGCGCAACGCTGTGCCACATCGCGACCCATACGGGTGCTGCCAGTCGCACTGACGACGGCAACCCGACGGTCATCCACCATGGCAATACCAGCATCGCTATTGCCGATGATCAGTTCTGCCAGGCCGACTGGGGCATCGCTGCCAAAACGGGCGACCGCTTTCATGAATAAACTATGCGTGGCAATGGCCGTGAGCGGAGTTTTTTCGGATGGTTTCCAGGTGACACCATTACCGCAAACAAATGCCAGCGCCGCATTCCAGGCCCAGACGGCGACCGGAAAGTTAAACGCGGAAATCACGCCGACCACACCTACCGGATGCCATTGTTCCATCATGCGGTGACCAGGACGTTCTGACGCAATCGTCAAGCCATACAGCTGGCGTGAAAGTCCGACGGCAAAGTCACAGATGTCGATCATTTCCTGAACTTCGCCCAAACCTTCCTGGAGAATTTTTCCGGCTTCGAGTGTCACTAACTGCCCCAGAGCGGCTTTGTGCGTGCGCAATTCTTCGCCGAATAACCGTATCAGTTCACCCCGGCGCGGTGCCGGGACTTCGCGCCATTGCAGATGTGCAGCGTGGGCGCGGGCAATTTTTTCGCCGACCTGCACACTGTTGTCAGCGCGCAGACTGGCTAATTTTTGTCCATCAATAGGCGAAATGCTGTGGATTTGTTCACCCGCATAGTGGGCCAAATCGACGCCCAGTTCTTGCAGAACTTCATGGATGTTTTTCATTACATATACCTGACTGTGTAAATGGATCAAGACGCGTAGTATTGGCCAAAACGATTGGCAAGGAAATCAGCCAAAGTAGCCTGTTCCTGACGCACCAAGCCGCTTTGTGGCAATTTGCCATGGACTAACATGTCAACCATGGCGCAAATGCCGGAAGCGGTAGTGAGCTGAATAGCAGACAATAATTGACCATTCACTTTTTGGCTATAGATTTTTTTGGCATACGATTCTTGCTCCAGACGACCATCGCGCAGGCCACAAACACTGACAAATACCAGAACCACGTCTTGTTTGGTAATTGGAATGGCTGTTTCCATGACTTCTTTTAAAATGTGGCGACGATCTGGCTGACCTAATTGCAAGTCACGCACCAACATTTTAACGATATCGCGGTGACCTGGGTAGCGTACGGTTTTGTAGTTCAGATTTTGTACCTTGCCTTGCAGGCTTTCGCACAGAGTTCCCAGACCACCTGAGGTGTTAAATGCTTCATAGTCGATACCGTCAAGGGAGAAATGTTCCATTTCTTCCAGTGGGGAAGTTTCACGTAACTGACCGTCAACGATGGCTTCGCAGGGATTGCAATATTCATTGATCAGACCGTCGGTGCTCCAGGTCAGATTGTATTTTAAGGCGTTGTTAGGGTAGGTTGGCAGAGCGCCGACACGCATGCTCACATCGCGCAGGGAATCAAAACCTTTGGCGACATCGTTGGCCACGATAGAAATAAATCCTGGTGCCAGACCACATTGTGGGACAAAGGCTGTTTCTGCATTTTCAGCCAGTTGTTTCACAATACGTGTGCTTTCGACGTCTTCAGTCAAATCAAAATAATGCGATTTGGCCAGTTTGGCGGCTTCAGCAATAATTGGGGTTAAAAAATACGGACAGGCAGACATCGTGACTTGATGGCCACGGATAATTTCAGTGACAGCTTGTTTGTCTGCTAAGTCAATTTGCACGCATTTGGTATTTGGGAAGCCTGCTTTGGTCACATAATCCAGACGAGCACTGTCACGGTCTGCCACGGAGATTTCGTAGTCGCCAGTGTGTGAAAGTAAGTTTAAGATGGCATCGCCGATTTTGCCTGCACCTAACAGAATTAATTTGGTTGTCATGATTGTCTCCGGAAGTTGGAATGGGTTTGCGTACTGAAATGATTGCTGTACTGCAGTTTAAAAGGCTTTCGTGTCAGATAATAGAGAGCAAATTAGTGTCATTATGATGTTATGCGCTACAATATGACGATAAAATACTTTTATATGACATTTATTGGGAAATGAATGAAGCCTAACCTGGATAAAATCGACAATCAGATCCTGTCGCTGTTGATGGATGATGCCCGCATGCCGGTGACGACCATAGCCAAAAAAATCGCGATGGCGCGTACCACAGTGATCGCCCGGATTGCCGCCTTGGAGCAGCGCGGTATTATTGCCGGCTATGGCGTGCGCTTAAATCAGTCGTTGTTTCAATCTGGTGTGCGTGCCTATGTTGGTATGTCGGTGGAGCCGCGCAGTGCCGCCGCACTGGTTAAATTGCTGCAGCAATGGCCGGAAGTGGAAACCCTGTGTGCGGTGAGTGGGGTGATAGATTACATGATGACGTTGCGCTGCACCAGTACAGAAAATCTGGATAAATTACTTGATCAGATCGGTGATTTGGAAGGGGTGAGGCAAACCTCGACTTCGGTGATTTTAAGTAAGCGCATTGATCGCAGTGCGCTTAATTATATGCAGGAAGCCGAGTAAGTTGATCAGATCAGGTTGCCTGGAATTGCAGTGCCGCCAGCTGGGCATAGATGCCTCCCTGAGCGACCAGGCTGGCATGGGTGCCGGTTTCAACAATACGGCCATGATCCATGACTAAGATCCGGTCAGCGCGCTGTACCGTGGCCAGACGATGGGCGATGATGAGTGTGGTTCTGCCTTGCATGGCAGTTTCCAGTGCACCCTGTACCAAGCGTTCTGATTCGGCATCGAGGGCACTGGTGGCTTCATCGAGCAGCAGCAGCGCCGGATTTTTCAGCAGGGCGCGTGCGATCGAAATGCGCTGCCGCTGACCGCCAGACAGGCGCACACCACGTTCGCCTAAAAAGGAGTGATAGCCTTCAGGCAGTTTTTCGATGAATTCATGCGCCGCCGCCATTTTGGCAGCTTGGATGACTTCAGCATCAGTGGCATCAATGCGGCCATAGCGAATGTTTTCCATCGCATTGGCAGAAAAAATCACCGTGTCCTGCGGAACAATGCCTATGGTGTCGCGCAGATCGTGTAATGGCAGCTGACGAATGTTGACGCCATCAATGTCTATCTGTCCCTGCTGGGGATCATAAAAGCGCAGTAATAACTGGAACAGGGTAGTTTTACCGGCACCGGAAGGGCCGACGACGGCCACGGTTTCTCCGGCTGCCACAGCAATCGACAGATGAGACAAAGAGGCCGTATCCGGACGGGAAGGGTAATGAAAGCCAACATCGCTTAAGTTCAGTGTGGCACCATTGCTTGAACGTGGGGGTAACAATTGTGGCGCCAGCGGTTCGGTAATGCTGCTTTGTGCGGCTAATAATTCCATCAGTCTTTCGGTCGCACCAGAGGCACGCTGCACATCACCCATGACTTCGGATAAAGCGCCAACGGCACCGGCAACGATGGTGGCGTATAAAATAAACTGACTTAGCTCGCCGCCGCTCATGCGTTTATCCATGACCGCGTGGGCACCCAACCAAAGGACAAAAACAATCGCCCCAAAAATGAGCAAAATGGCGATCACAGTTAGCACCGAACGTGCACGGATGCGGCGCATGGCCGTGCTGAAAGCATTTTCTACCGACAGTTTGAAACGGGCGGCTTCATGTGGCTCCTGGGTATAGGCCTGAACGATGGGCATGGCATTGAGAATTTCGCCGGCCAGGGCGGAGGCGTCAGCAATCCGGTCTTGCGAGTCACGTGACAGTACCCGGACCCGGCGGCCAAAAAAGACGATAGGCAAGACCACCAGCGCAAGCGCCACAATGATGATGGCAGACAGTTTTGGGCTGGTGATAAATAACATGACCAGACCGCCAAAAAATAATAGCGTGTTGCGCAGTGCCATGGAAATACTGGTGCCGACCAGGGTTTGAATCAGGGTGGTATCGGTAGTGAGGCGTGAGAGGACTTCGCCAGTCTGGGTGGTTTCAAAGAATTCCGGACTTTGTTCAATAACATGCTCATACACAGCGCTGCGGATATCGGCAGTGACACGTTCACCAAGCAGTGAAACCATGTAAAAACGTGCTGCAGTGGCGACGGCCAGAATGCAGGCAACGCCAAACAGGGCAATGAAGGCCGCATCTACATGGGTAATGCTGCCCTGTCCGCTAAAACCCAGATCGATCATCTGGCGGAAGGCGTATGGAATGGCCAGAGTGGCTGAGGCGGCCACGATCAATGCCAGACCGGCCAGATAAAACTGGTTAACGTAGGGACGTAAAAAAGGTAATAACCCTTTTAAGGTGTTCAGGCTGCTAGGTGATTTCATGAGGCTTTTCTGAAAAATCGGGGGAAATGGGCAATATCGCAGTCAGATTGTAATGTAGAAATACAAATGACGTCAGAGCGGCAGGTATTGCACCTGATTGCGGCCTTTTTGTTTGGCGGCATATAACGCCAGATCGGTATTTTTTAAAAACGTGGTGGCGTCCACCACCATGCCGGGCAGAAAGCTGGAAACGCCTATGCTGACGGTGAGGTGATTGGCAATGAGCGAATTTAAATGCGGCATTTTCAAATCGGCGATGGCGCTGCGGATATTTTCTGCCAGCATTTGCGCGGCCGTCGGGGTTGAGTTGGGCAATAACACGATAAATTCTTCACCGCCATAGCGTGCGACCAGATCCGAGCTGCGCTTGATGGTATTGCGCATGCAATTGGCCACCGCAATAATAGCCGCATCGCCTGCCGGATGGCCGTAGTGGTCATTGTAATTTTTGAAAAAATCAATATCAAGCATCAGCAATGATAACGTGGATTTTTGCCGCTGTGCCTGATTCATTTCCAGCTTGTAATGAGAATCAAAAAAACGCCGGTTATAAACCCCGGTCAGCGGATCGGTGGTGGCGTCTTTTTTGTGGGTTTCCGAGTGATCACGCAGCATTTTTTCGCGCTTGATCGCCGTGGTGGAATCGGTCACCTGAATTAAACAATTGAATTCACCGGCACTGTCTTTGATCGGATTTAAAATCACCGATTGTGAGATGCGTTCGCCGGTGCCATTCAGGTTATACAAAGGCAGCGGAAATTTATGCAGCGCATTCGACAACACCACCGGTAGTTTAGTGGTGATGGTGCGTTTGATAGCGGCGATAAACGGGGCGGGCAGGGGTTCGGTAAAAATTTCCGTGAGCGGATGATTGATGGCGGTCGCCCGGCTCACGCCACTGTGCCTTGCTATCCATTCATTCCAGAGTAGCACATTGCCGCTGCCATCGACCAGGATGACGCCGATGTTGAGAGCATCAAATAATTGTGCCCAATCAAACTGAGGTGGCACGAGCTCGGAAGTCATATTTTTTGCAGGAATAAATCCAGCTGTTTGCGAAGATTAACCAGCGAGGAGGAACTGAATAAAAAAATCAGCCGGCCATTAACCTGGCGGCGTTCAATTTCCAGATCAATATGCAGCACCAATATGAAATTCTGATCTTCGAGTTCGGTAATGTTTTTGACGATTTCATCGGCACTGAAAATGGAATAATTCGGCAGTGAACTTTCGAGCTGGATTTCCAGCATATCGGCCATGGCTGAGAGGCAGGCATTTAAAATAATATTGCCCAACTCGCACATCGCTTCCTGCTCAAATTCAGCCAGTTCTTCAATGCTGATTTGCGATCCCATCATGTCGCGCATGATTTCCAGTGCACTTTCTTCCGTGAACAGGAGAGAGGCCTCGGCATCAAAAGTCCCGCTGAATTGCTGTTTTACCACGCCAAACTGGGTTTGTTCCAAAGATAGCGTCTGGGTGCTCAAGTCTTTGCTTTTACGGATTTCTACCGAAGGGACTGACAGTTTGACTTCTTCTGAGACAATTTCACTTAACGAAGCAGCAGCACGGCCGGCACCGATATTGAAGACTTCGGAGAGTGCATCGAGGTGCAAGTCGGTCAGGTTATTCACCTTGAGCCTTAAAGAAGGCAATCGCAATGCCGACTGATTTTTCAGTCACCGGTTTGGCGACAAAGTGTGCCCCCAGATCAGCAGCGCGGGTGCGCAGGCTTTCCTGAATATTGGCGGAAAAAATCGCAATCCGCATATGTGGATTATCGACCAAAATTTGTTCGGCGGCATCAGTGCCTAGCATGCCCGGCATATTGATATCCATGGTGCAAAAATCAAAGCGTTGCTCTTTGATTAATTCTATCGCAGCATTGCCGGAAGTGGCTTCAGTGATAATCCAGTCGGGATGTTTATCCAGCACGAAGGCGCGGATCATCATACGTGAAACACGACTGTCATCAACAATGAGCAATGAAGTAGAACCGTTGGTTTCGGTCGACATAAAATACCTGAATGAAATGTATAAATAGTAACGAAAAAATAGCGAGCACAAAACTCTAGCTGAAGTATTGTCTATTTGCAGCTATTTTTCTAGGGTTATTTGTCTTGCTGAATCAGTAAACCGGATCAAAACAGGTTAATTTTTGTCAGATTTTGCTTTTGCGCCAAAATGTTGTCCGGCTAATACCTAAGTCTGCCGCGGCCCTGGTTTTATTACCATTAAACTTTTGCAATGTTTTTTCCATTAAGTCGGCGTCCAGCAGCGGACTGATTGCGGCGGATGCCGTTGCCGGTTGTTGTGAACAGACAGATTCCGGCATGGCCTGCATGAGCAGGCGCGGCGTGAGTGCCTGTAAAGGTTGGGCCAGTAAATACAGAGCTAAGCGTTCACAGACATTGCGTAATTCGCGCACATTGCCTGGCCAGGTGTAATGTTCAAGCACTTCTTTGCAGGCCAATAGTTCGGCATGTAAATTGGCGTGTGGCTGGATGCCCAGTCCGGCAAGGGAGTTTTTTAAACACCATTCGGTAAGCAGTAAAATATCCTGCTGGCGTTCACGTAAGGCTGGCAAGCGCAATTCAAGTACGGCCAGGCGATAATATAAATCGGCGCGAAATTGACCCAGCCGGATTTTTTCTGGTAAATGACAATGGGTCGCACTGACGATGCGCACATCCACCGGGATCGGCCGCGTGGCACCGACACGCACAACCTGACGTTCTTCGAGTACCCGCAATAAACGGGTTTGTAGTGGGAAAGGCATTTCACCGATTTCATCCAGAAACAGTGTGCCTTTATGCGCCGTTTCAATTAGTCCGGCATGTCCTCCACGCCGTGCACCGGTGAAGGCACTGTCCTGATAGCCAAATAACTCTGCTTCGAGTAGCGATTCGGCAATCGCACCGCAATTGACAGCCACAAACGGGGCCCGTGCGCGATTACTGGATTGGTGGATAGCCTGTGCCGCGAGTTCCTTGCCGCTGCCGGTTTCACCCTGTATCAGTACACTGGCACCGGAGCGGGCAAAGAGTTGAATATTTTCCCTGACCTGTCGCATTAACGCGGATTCGCCGCGCAGCGCTTCAACCCCATGACGGGCTCGTAAGGTATCGCGATTTGCCAGAGTTGGTCCGGCTTCGAGACGAGAAAATTTGGCGATTTCCAGTGCGTCGTGAAAAGCTTGATGTATCGAATTGGATGAGTATAAAAAAATACTTGCCAGACCGGCTTCATCGGCCAAATCCGACACCAGACCGGCACCGATAATGGCTTTAATTCCCCGTGCCTTGAGTTCGCTGATCTGAGCACGCGCATCTTCTTCGGTCGTATAGGTGCGTTGTTCGATCTGAAAATCAAAGGTGGATTTAAACTCGGTCAGCTCAGGCATGGTTTGCTGGTAGCTGATGATGCCGATATGGGGAGTAATTTTGCGTGCCCGTGCCAGCGCCTGCATCACATCAAAACCACTGGCTTTGGCAATGATGACGGGCACCGGCAGGCGGCTTTTCAGATAGGCGGCATTCGAACCGGCGGCGATAATGGCATCGCAGCGTTCAGTCAGCATGCGTTCGCGCAACACTTTCACTGCATCTTCAAAACCCAGGTGTATCGGTTCAATGTGCGCAACATCAGCATAGTCGAGCATGATGTCTCGAAAAAGATCGAACAGACGTGAAATCGACACTGTCCAGATAACGGGTTTATCTGTTTGCTGTGGATGCATGATGAAGTAGAGGGCTGTTGCAGGAATGTTTCAGTGTGTTGCAGTGAACGAAATTATGCAACATTTTTATCGATATCGTTGCACTTTGATTGTTTCTGATCGAAAAAAAACCGGCCATGATGCCGGTTTTGAAAGCGGATAGAAAGGCCTCAGCGCGATATTTTTCCGCCCGCGCCGATGATAGTTGTTTCCACCCATTGCGAGGCGTTATTCGATTTGCTGAAGTCAACCACAAAGCCGCCCAAATCCAGACGCAAATTGTGCAGTGAAGCGTTGATGCTTTCCGACGTGACTTTACCATTGATGCGTTTAATTGCCTCTACCGTCACTCTGGCCGCCACATAACCTTCCATGCTGGCATAGCTGTAGCTTGGATTGGCTTCGGCAGCCATGGCGCGGCGGTAGTCTTTGGACAGAGATATCGGTTCTGAATGCGGGCTGGGCATGACAGCAGGCACGACTACACCTCTGGCTGCATTGCCTGCCATGGTGGCCAGTGGTTCGGTGCCAACAAAAGACAAGGTGGTGAACAAACCAACATAGCCGGCATTGCGCGCTTTGATCAATAATTCACTTTCGGTTTTATAGGCACTGACAACAAAAACCGTATCAACGTGATTCGCCAGAATTTTGGCCACAGCGGTATCAACCTTGATGGAGTTGCGTTCGACCGTTTCCATCCAGACGATTTTCATGTCCGGGTGTTTCGCGATGGCCGCTTGCATAGCATGCAGACCGGCATCACCAAAGGCATCTTTTTGGTACACAATACCCATGGTACGCAAGCCCATGCCATCGATTTCTTTGGTAATTCGCAGGGCTTCATCGTTATAGCTGGCGCGAATATTGTAGACATTGTCGAATTTACCGTCGCGCAGACTTTCTGCACCCGTGTAGGCGCCGATAAATGGCAGGCCAGAGGATTTCACCGTTGGCATCACCGCCAGACTGGTTGGCGTTCCTACATAGCCGACCAACGCAACGGCTTTATCGTCATTGATCAGTTTTTGGGTATTTTGCAGAGTGCGTTCAGGTTCATAACCGTCATCGAGGGTAATGAGTTTAATCACACGGCCATTAATGCCGCCGCGTTCATTGACCTGGTTAAAATAGGCATTCATGCCACGTGCCATCTCCGTACCCAGCATGCTTGCTGGTCCTGTCAGTGCGGCTGACTGGCCTAATACGATAGGTTCAGAAGCCAGGGCAGTGCCACATGCAAGTAACACAACTAAAATCGACGGCACTAATCGTAGCCATTTATTCATCATAATTTATCCTGATAACTTGAAATAAAGGTAGAGCTAATCATTCAACACAGCCGCATTGACGGAGTTGATTGATAAAAATTTGCTGAGTGATTGTTAAAAAACACGGGTTTTTGCTATAACCCAGCTTTTTAGTATAGGTGACGAATTTGAATTGGGTGAACATTAAAATTCGCTTTTTTATGTGCAATTGTTTCTAAAAGTAAGACTCCTGTTAAGTGGAATGGCAGTGCCTGTCCGGGAAATCAGCCAAAACGGAAATTGGAAACTGTCAGACCACCCATGAAGGTGGATTCATGATAAACACAGATGGCGCTGGCTTTTTCTGCGGCCCCAAGTGCGACCATAAGTGGCAGCAAATGTTCTTCACGTGGATGGCATGCGCGAGCTGCGGGCGCCTGTTCCCATGCGATGAGTTGTTCGGTTCGTTTAAGCGGATCAGTCTGCAACAGGGTGGTTTGCAGCCAGGCATCAAAGATCGCCGAGGAAGCGTAGCCAGCAGCGCCAAACTGGCGCAGATTGTGATAGCTCAGACCGCTGCCAATAATCAGTATGCCCTGATTACGCAGCGACGCCAGAGCTCGTCCGATCGCCAGATGGGTCGCCGGATCGAGTCCGGTTTTGAGTGACAGTTGTACGATCGGAATATCCGCCCTGGGGTATACAGGATACAGCGCTGAATAAGTGCCGTGATCAAAACCGCGTTGCCCATCGAGTCTGGCAGCTAATCCGGCTTGCTGTAACAAGGTTTGTACCTGTGCGGCCAGTTCAGGCGAGCCGGGTGCCGGATAACTGATGTGATAGGTGTGCTCCGGGAAGCCACCGTAATCGTAAATCATGCCGGGGGCGGCATTGGCCATGATACTCAGTTCAGCTTCTTCCCAGTGTGCCGAGATCACCAGCAATGCTTTTGGCGTGACGCCAAGCTGGCGCGGAATATCCTGCAGCGCAGCTTCGAGAATGGCATAGGTCTGGCCAAATTCAGCCCGCATAAATGGCCAGGGTCCACCGCCATGAGAGAGAAAGTAAGTGGGAAGTGTCAGCATGGTAGCGGTTTCTTTGGGATTGGCGGCATGTAAGCATTATTCTGCCAGCAAGCACCGAAGCTTTTTAACTCGGGCTCGTATTATAACATATTTCCTCATGGAAACAAAGTTCCCTGTTGATTCCATTCAAATGGGAAATTCTTTTCCTTATACCGCGTGTTTGCTCGTCACTACCCCTGACTACTTGATGTGGGTCAACAATGGTCGGAATATCGCTGGTTATCGGAAACTGGTGACTTGTAAATTACGATACATGCCTAATCTATCTGAAAGTCTGGTTTTTACACCATTAAGGAGATTTCCATGCGATTTGATAAGCTAACCACCAAATTACAGGCAGCATTGGCGAATGCGCAAAGTTTAGCAGTGCGTAAAGATAATGCCTACATTGAGCCCATCCATATTTTGCTGGCGTTGCTGGAAGATGAGGATATGGCGGCCAGTTCACTGCTGCAGCGTGCCGGAGTCAATGTGGCGGCACTGACTGCTTCGCTGAGTCTGGCGCTCGGACGTATAGCCCAGGTTTCTGGTAACGGTGGTGAAGTGCAGCTCAGCCGTGAATCGTCGGCGCTATTTAATCTGGCTGAGAAAGAATCGGAAAAGCGCGGCGACCAGTTTCTGGCTTCAGAAATTGTGCTGCTGGCTTTGTGCGATGACAAATCCGAAGCCGGTCAGCTGGCACGTCAGCATGGCCTTAATAAAACTGCCATGCAGGCGGCTATTGATGCTGTGCGTGGCGGCGTTGGCGTGGATGCACCGGAGGCTGAGGGCCAGCGTGAAGCGCTGAAAAAATATACCGTTGATTTAACCGTGCTGGCGCGCAAAGGCAAACTTGATCCGGTGATTGGGCGTGATGATGAAATTCGCCGCACCATCCAGATTTTGCAGCGTCGCAGTAAAAACAACCCAGTCCTGATCGGAGAGCCCGGGGTCGGTAAAACGGCGATTGTCGAAGGACTGGCACAACGGATTGTCAATGGAGAAGTGCCTGATAGTCTGAAATCTAAACGGGTGTTATCACTCGATATGGCTTCTTTGCTGGCCGGTGCCAAATACCGTGGTGAATTTGAAGAACGGCTCAAATCTGTGCTTAAAGAAATCGCTCTGGATGAAGGGCAAACGATTGTATTTATTGATGAACTCCATACCATGGTCGGAGCCGGCAAGGCCGAAGGCGCCATTGATGCGGGCAATATGCTCAAGCCCGCGCTCGCGCGTGGTGAGTTGCATTGCATAGGCGCGACTACGTTGGATGAATATCGCAAATATGTGGAAAAAGATGCGGCATTAGAACGGCGCTTTCAAAAAGTGTTGGTGGATGAGCCGAGTGTCGAAGCTACGATTGCGATTTTGCGCGGCTTACAGGAAAAATATGAAGTTCATCATGGTGTCGACATCACCGACCCGGCCATTATTGCCGCAGCTGAACTGTCGCATCGCTATATTACTGACCGCTTTTTACCTGATAAAGCGATCGACCTGATTGATGAAGCAGCCGCTAAAATCAAAATAGAAATTGATTCGCGTCCTGAAGTGATGGACAAGCTGGACCGGCGTACTATTCAGCTCAAAATTGAACGCGAAGCGATCAAGAAAGAAAAAGACGAAGGCTCCAAAAAACGCCTGACTCTGCTCGATGAAGAAATCGTCAAACTCGAACGCGAGTATGCCGATCTGGAAGAAATCTGGAAAGCCGAAAAAGCGTCGGTACAGGGTAGTACCCAGATCAAGGAAGAGATTGAAAAAGTACGCCTGCAAATGGAAGAGGCGCGTCGCAAAGGTGACTGGCAAACTATGTCGGAGTTGCAGTATGGTCGCCTGCCAGAGCTCGAGGCACAACAAAAACAGATTGATAAAGGCGAAGCCAAAAATGGTAAGGCACCCAAACTGCGTCTGCTGCGCACTCAGGTCGGTGCAGAAGAAATTGCTGAAGTAGTTTCACGTGCAACCGGAATTCCGGTCTCGCGCATGATGACAGGTGAGCGCGAAAAACTCATTCATATGGAAGAGCGTCTGCATCAGCGTTTGGTTGGTCAGGATGAGGCAGTGGTGGCGGTATCTGACGCCATCCGGCGCTCGCGTGCTGGCCTGGGTGACACCAGCAGACCGTATGGTTCGTTTCTGTTTCTCGGACCGACCGGGGTGGGTAAAACCGAATTGTGCAAAGCGCTGGCCGGATTTTTATTTGACAGCGAAGATGCTCTGATCCGCATTGATATGAGTGAATTCATGGAGAAACATTCCGTAGCCCGCTTAATTGGCGCTCCACCAGGTTATGTTGGTTATGAAGAAGGCGGTTATCTGACGGAAGCAGTGCGGCGCAAACCGTATTGCGTGATTTTGCTCGATGAGGTGGAAAAGGCTCATCACGATGTCTTTAATGTACTCTTGCAGGTACTCGATGATGGTCGTATGACCGATGGTCAGGGACGTACAGTCGATTTTAAAAACACCGTGATTGTGATGACCTCTAATTTGGGTTCGCACCGGATTCAGGCGATGGAAGAGAGCGAGCCATCGCTGGTTAAAATGGCAGTAATGGCAGAAGTGCGTGAGCATTTCCGTCCGGAATTCATCAATCGGATTGATGAGATCGTCGTTTTCCATGCGCTGGATGCAAAAAATATCGGTTCGATTGCCAAAATTCAGCTCGGCATCTTGCAGGGTAGGATGGCTAAACTGGAAATTGGTCTGGAAATCAGTAACGAAGCGTTGGAAAAAATTGCCGATGCCGGTTTCGATCCGGTCTATGGAGCACGACCTCTCAAACGTGCTATCCAGCAAATGATAGAAAACCCGCTCTCCAAACTGATTCTGGAAGGACGTTATGGCCCTAAACAGACTGTCAAAATCGCATTAAAACAGGGGCAATTGGTATTTGAATAATCTATTGACAAGGCTATTCGGCAACGCGGATCGGGTTTTGCTCCGCGTTGCCGGCAGTAATCCTTAGTCAGTCCGCACAGTTTGTTCCTGATCAATGGGCGGTACAGATAAAGTTGATAGAGTCCTCTAATCTTTTTTTACCCATGAAAGACATATTTTGCTCACTTCTTCATTCCCATTATTTACTCTAAAAGACAAATTATTGCTGCCGATCGTGCAAGGGGGCATGGGGGTGGGTGTGTCTGCGCACCGACTGGCCGGTACTGTGGCCGGACTCGGTGCTCTGGGCACGATATCGAGCGTTGATTTGCGCCGCCATCATCCCGATTTGATGGCGCAAACCGGTCGTAGTCGCGATAAAGAACCGATTAATCAGGCCAATATGATTGCGCTGGACCGAGAAATTAAGCTTGCACAAAAACTGGCTGGCGGCAAAGGCATGTTGGCAGTCAATGTCATGAAGGCCGTGTCGGAATACGCCGCGTATGTGCGCCAGGCTTGCGCGAGTGGCATTGATGCTGTTGTGGTCGGCGCAGGTTTGCCGATGGATTTACCCGAACTGACTATCGATTTCCCTAAAGTTGCCCTGATACCGATTTTATCTGATGCGCGTGGTATTGCCCTGATCCTGAAAAAATGGATGCGTAAAAATCGTCTGCCGGACGCCATCGTGATTGAAAATCCGCGCTATGCCGCAGGTCATCTGGGCGCAGCCCGCCCGGAAGATGTTAATTCGCCGCATTTTGCGTTTTCCTCCGTGCTTGAAAGCACGCTGCAACTGTTTAAAGACCTGAAAATCGAATCGGAAAAAATTCCCCTGATTGTGGCCGGTGGTATACATCAGCACAGTCAGGTAGCGGAAATGTTTTCTCTCGGTGCTTCTGCCGTGCAGCTTGGTACTCCGTTTGCGGTGACCGAGGAAGGCGATGCGCACGCTAACTTTAAAAAGGTTCTGGTTGAAGCCCGGCCGGAAGATATTGTGACGTTTATGAGTGTGGCCGGTTTGCCTGCTCGCGGCGTAAAAACTCCCTGGCTGGCTAATTATCTCGACAAAGAAGTCAAGATGCAGGGCAAGGCCAAAATTCAGGATTGCACTGTTGGCTTTGATTGTCTGCAGCAGTGTGGTCTGCGGGATGGCAATGCCAAAGCCGGACAATTCTGTATTGATACTCGTCTGGGATTTGCGCTCGAAGGCGATGTCAAACGCGGGTTGTTTTTCCGTGGTTCTGAACCACTGCCGTTGGGGAATGCCATACGGCCAGTACGGGAATTAATTAACTACATGCTCAACGGCCGTAAATAAGGGCCCAACACGGCAGTGTCAGCGGCGGTGAACTTTCATGATTTGCTGCTGCTCGCGCTGCCAGTCGCGGTTTTTTTCGGTTTCGCGCTTGTCATACTGTTTTTTACCCTTGGCCAGACCAATTTGCAGCTTTACCCGACCACCTTTAAAGTGCATATTCACCGGTACCAGGGTATATCCTGCGCGCTCCACTTTGCCGATGAGTTTGTTGATTTCTGACTTGTTGAGTAATAGTTTGCGAGTGCGCAGAGCTTCCGGGCTGATGTGGGTTGATGCTGTGGGTAAAGCACCGATATGGCAGCCAAACAGAAAAATCTCCCCTTGTTTGACGATCACGTAGGCTTCCTTGAGTTGCACTCGTCCTGCACGGATTGCCTTGACTTCCCAACCCTGCAAAACTACTCCGGCTTCAAATTGTTCTTCGATAAAATAATCGTGGAAGGCTTTTTTGTTATCTGCAATGCTCATAGGATCAGGTAAAATTTCAATTCTGGGTTGGGGCGTGTTAACATTCGCACCCGGCAGACGAATGTTAACACATCCTTACTCTTCTATATTGGTTAATCAAACATGGCTGTAGTACAAAAAACGGTATTGGTTGGCTATAGCGCTGAACAAATGTTCGCTTTGGTCGATGCGGTGGAAGCTTACCCCGATTTTTTGCCCTGGTGCGGCGGTGTGGAGGTCGGCGAACGTGATGAACACCGTCTGGTGTCGACCATACATATCAATTTCCATGGGGTACAGCAAAGTTTTTCTACGGAAAACACCAATGTCAGACCGGTGCAGATGAAAATGAAGCTGCTCTCAGGTCCTTTTAAGCAACTTGATGGTACCTGGACCTTTAAAGCCCTGCGCGACGATGCCTGTAAAATCGAATTTGAACTGCACTATGAATTTTCCAGCAAAATTTTAGAACATGTGATCGGTCCGGTGTTCATTAAAATTGCCAATAGCTTTATCGATGCCTTTTGTGTTCGTGCGGAAAGTGTGTATGGAAAATAGTCCGGTAATCGCGGTTCAGGTTTGTTACCTCGCGCCGGAGCAACAATGGTTGCAGCCATTGTCGGTTCCGACCGGAACAACCATAGAGCAGGCGCTACAAGTCAGTGGCCTGTGGCAGCAATTTCCACAAACGCGCCAGTACAAGGTGGGAGTTTTTTCCCGCATTAAGCCCTTGGAGGCCGAAGTTCTGGCCGGTGACCGGATAGAAATTTACCGCCCCTTGCAGGTTGATCCGATGGCGGCAAGGCGCAAACGGGCGGTAAGCAAGTCTTAATTACATTCACTGCTGAGGTTTTGAGTCGCTTCACTTTGCAATTTGGCACGACTTTCATCGTTGATATATACCTTGTTGCCCTTGGCGTCGGTCTGGCTCATGCGCTGACCGGAATCCAGAGTGCGTTTGTATTCTTGCAGACGGCGGCAGTTGTCTTTCTTTTTTTGCGCATTGCTGGCTTCTTCAGCGTCTTTTTTCTCTTTGGCAGCCATTGCATCATGCTGTTTTTTATAAGCCAGTTCTTTTTCTGCCAGTGATTCCGGTTGTTTGATGTCGGCTTTGCCATCAGAAGCGGGCGCCGCTTGCTGGGTATCCATAGACATGCCTGCAGAACGGACGATCTTGTTTTTTGGTACCGAAGGCGGTGGCGGCTGATCAGAGAATTGTTTATTGCCTTTTTCATCCAGCCAGACATACTGAGCCAGAGCGGAGCTGCTGATGGCCAGTAAGGTGGCAAGGAGAATAAAGGTATTGCGCAGGGAAGGCTTCATCATATTCACTTTGGGGTTATTGGTGACGCAAGGGATGGGTTTCATCATGACATAGATTTCGCCATGCTTGGGCCCGGATGTCAATCAAGTTTACGTTTGGCAACTAATTTTTTAAATTATTTCCAAAAAATAACAAATAATCTGTTCAGCAGTGAGACGATTTTGTTGGTTTTCTGTATAATTCGGTTTTGCGCCTATAGGAAATACTATGCGTCTCCTCCAAAAAGCACTCACTTTTGATGATGTGCTGCTCGTTCCAGCTTATTCTGACATTCTCCCTAAAGAGACTTCGCTTGCGACTCGTTTGACCCGCAACATTACTTTAAATATACCCTTGTTATCGGCTGCCATGGATACGGTGACAGAAGCGCGTCTGGCTATTGCCATGGCGCAAGAGGGTGGTATTGGTATTGTGCACAAAAATTTAACTCCCAAAGAGCAGGCCAGTGAAGTGGCTAAGGTAAAACGCTTTGAGTCTGGTGTCTTGCGTGACCCGATCACGATTCCACCCAGTATGACAATTCGCGATGTGATGGCACTTTCACAACAACATGGCATCAGCGGTTTTCCCGTGGTCGAAGGTAAAGTGGTCGTCGGTATTATCACCAACCGTGATTTGCGCTTTGAACGCGAACTCGATGCTCAGGTACGTGACAAAATGACACCGCGCGAAAAGTTGGTGTATGTGGATGAAAACGCCGATGTGGTCGAAGCCAAGCGGTTGATGAACAAACACCGGCTCGAACGCGTGCTGGTGGTGAATGAAGAATTTGAACTGCGCGGTCTGATTACCGTCAAGGATATTCAAAAATCGACCGAGCATCCGTTTGCTTCCAAAGACAGTCAGGGTAAATTGCGCGTCGGTGCTGCCGTTGGCGTCGGTCCGGACAATGATGAACGCATCGATCTGCTGGTCAAGGCAGGAGTTGATGTGATTGTGGTCGATACCGCACACGGCCACTCCAAAGGTGTGCTCGATCGTATCCGCTGGATCAAAACCCATTACCCGCAGGTCGATGTCATCGGTGGCAATATTGCCACTGCTGCGGCTGCGCTGGCGATGGTGGAGCACGGTGCTGACGGCGTCAAGGTTGGTATTGGTCCGGGTTCGATTTGCACCACCCGGATTGTTGCCGGGGTCGGTGTACCGCAAATTTCAGCGATTTCCAATGTCGCCAATGCCCTTAAAGGTACAGGCGTGCCGTGTATTGCGGATGGTGGGGTACGTTTTTCCGGTGATGTGTCCAAAGCGCTGGCAGCGGGTGCCTCGACCGTGATGATGGGCAGCATGTTCGCCGGCACGGAAGAAGCACCGGGTGAAGTGATCCTGTTTCAGGGGCGCAGCTATAAATCGTATCGCGGCATGGGCAGTCTGGGTGCCATGGCAGCAGGTTCGGCAGATCGCTATTTCCAGGAAGCCGATGCCAGCACCGAAAAAATGGTTCCGGAAGGGATTGAAGGCCGTGTTGCCTATAAAGGCAGTGTGCTGGCGATCCTGTTCCAATTGGTGGGTGGCGTCAAGCAATCCATGGGTTACTGCGGCTGTGCCACGATAGAAGATTTACACAACAAGGCCGAATTTGTGGAAATCACTTCAGCCGGTATGCGTGAGTCACATGTGCATGATGTCCAGATCACCAAAGAAGCACCGAATTACCGGGCCGAGTAACCTTAATCAACGATAATCTGCTTCCTGGAGCGTGTATGAAATCACCTGCTGGTCAATCCCCTGCAAATCTGGAGCAAAATTCGGGGGTATCCGGTTTTTCTATTACCCCGCAAGAAGATCGTATCCTGCGGATTGAACGGATTGCGATCCGTTTGTTTGGAGTGGCCAACTGTATCGTCAGTTTTGGGCAGGTGTCCTCGCGCTTTAGCAAGGGGGAGCGGTCCATGGCAGCGCTGGAAGCCTCCTTTTGTGATTCGATGGCGTTTCCGCATGATCCGGTGATTATCAATGATGCCCGTCTGGACCCAAAAACTGCCACCAATCCCTGGGTAGTCGGGCCACCGTATATTCGTTTTTATGCGGCCCAGCCTATCGTGGATAACAAGGTGGTGGTCGGAGCGATTTTTCTGATTGACTACGTCGCCCGTCAATATCAGGAAGAAGACACTTTCTTACTCAATGATTTATCCGGACTGGTGGAGCAGGAACTGTTGTTTGATTCACTGCAGGCCGTGCACGATGATGTGATCCGGCAAAATCGTTCGCTGCGACGCGAAAGCATGATCGATCCGGTGTTCGGTACCTGGAATCGTGCGGCCATTATCCGCTCACTGGAAATTGAAGTTGATCGCTGCAAAAAAGCCGGCAAGCCGATGTCGTTAGCCATGATCAGTGTGGATAATTATGCTGGCTTGAAAAATGAATTTGGTCTGCATGCTTCGGAAGCTATCCTGATTAAAATGGTCAGTCGGATGCGTTCCTGCATACGTCCGTTTGATGCGCTCGGGCGTTATGGTGTGGAAGAGTTTTTGGTGGTTTTGCCCGGCACCTCGCATCTGGTGATTCAGGCGATTACCGAACGCATTCGCAGTACGGTTCTGGCGCATCCGGAATCGATAGAAGATAAAACTTTTTCTGTCACCGTCAGCGTTGGTACAGTGTCCACTGACATTGTTCAAGCCGAGCCGGATGATTTGATGAACCGGGTTGAGCAAGCCCTGCATGCTGCCAAAAAAGCCGGAAAAAACTGTGTCGTGCATGCGCCGACGAATCTGACACCCTGAACTTATCCGTTAATTTTCTCAACCATCTGGCCAAGGTGGTTTTTCCTGTTTTACTTTTTTTCAGTTGACTTCCATGCATTCAAAAATTCTGATTATTGATTTTGGTTCCCAGGTTACCCAGTTGATTGCCCGCCGTGTGCGCGATTCCGGGGTTTTTTCCGAAGTTTTTCCGTATGACGTCAGCGATGAATTTATTCGCAATTACGGTGCCTCCGGCATTATTCTCTCCGGTGGACCGAACAGTGTCACAGATGATGAAACTCCACGTGCACCGCAAGCCGTGTTTGAACTCGGCGTGCCGGTGCTGGGAATCTGTTACGGCATGCAAACCATGGCGGCGCAACTAGGAGGTCAGGTAGAAAACGGTAAAGTGCGCGAATTCGGTTATGCCGAAGTGCGTGCCCGTGGTCATACTGAACTGCTCAAAGAGATCGTCGATTTCACCACGCCGGAAGGTCACGGCATGCTCAAGGTATGGATGAGTCACGGTGATAAAGTCAATGTCATGCCGGAGGGTTTTAAGCTGATGGCCTCCACCGATAATTGCCCGATTGCCGGTATGGCCGATGAGCAGCGCCGCTTTTATGCCGTACAGTTTCATCCGGAAGTTACCCATACGGTGCAGGGCGCTGCCTTACTGTCGCGCTTTGTGCATACGATTTGCGGCTGCAAGTCAGACTGGAATATGCCGGATTACATCAGCGAGGCCGTGGCATCGATCCGCGCGCAGGTAGGTAGCGATGATGTGATTCTGGGTTTGTCCGGCGGTGTCGACAGCAGCGTGGCCGCAGCCCTGATTCATCGCGCCATTGGTGATCAACTGACTTGTGTGTTTGTTGATCATGGTTTGCTGCGACTCGACGAAGGCAAGCTGGTGATGGAAATGTTTGCGCAAAATCTGGGTGTCAAAGTAATCCATGTGGATGCCACCGCGCAGTTTATGGGGCATCTGGCCGGGGTTGTTGACCCGGAGCAAAAACGTAAAATTATCGGCCGTGAATTTGTCGAAGTGTTTCAGGTGGAATCGAGCAAAATCAAGAATGCCAAATGGCTGGCGCAGGGAACAATTTATCCGGACGTGATTGAAAGCGCCGGCAAGGGTAAAAAAGGCCACACCATCAAGAGCCACCATAACGTCGGTGGTTTGCCAGATTCGTTGCATCTGAAACTGCTCGAACCGTTGCGCGAATTGTTCAAGGATGAAGTGCGCAAGCTGGGCGTGGCACTGGGCTTGCCAGAGTCGATGGTGTATCGTCATCCATTCCCGGGACCTGGTTTGGGTGTGCGGATTCTGGGTGAAGTAAAAAAAGATTTTGCCGATTTGCTGCGCCGTGCGGATGCGATTTTTATCGAAGAGTTGCGCAACACGCCAGTAGAAGGAACTGACCAGAACTGGTATCAGGCCACCAGTCAGGCGTTTGCGGTGTTTTTGCCAGTCAAGTCAGTCGGTGTTATGGGCGATGGCCGCACTTACGAATACGTGGTCGCGCTGCGCGCGGTGCAAACTCAGGATTTCATGACCGCGCACTGGGCCCATTTGCCGCACGAGTTGTTAGGCAAAGTATCCAACCGCATCATCAACGAAGTGCGCGGGATTAATCGGGTGGTTTATGATATTTCAGGGAAACCACCGGCGACGATTGAGTGGGAGTAGGAAAAGAAGCTGAAACCCGCATGAATGCTTGGTTTAGCTGTTACACAAAAGTTTCACGCCAAAATTAAGTACTTGATTTATTTGCAATTTTTTTGTAGAGTTACACAATAACTTACACAAAACTGTGGCTACTGAAAACAGTAGTCACAGTCAAAGCAAATGGCACTTAAAAAACAAAACTTTACTGAAGAAGAAATAGCGATATTTGACGACGCTGTTATGTACAAGCGCGGTGAATTTTGGCATTTTAGAATGTGGCTTGCAGACGAGCGCAAATACGCACGCATAAGTCTAAAAACGCAAAGCAAAAGCACAGCGTTTGAAAAAGCGAAAGATTTGTATTTAAATATTCTTGCTGATATTAAGGGTGGGAAAAAACATTTTTCTTTAACCGCTAAAGCTGGTGTTGAGAAGTATATACAGCACAGGCAAAAAGATGTTGAAACTGGCGTAATTGTAAGCGGCAGGCTAACAACCATTAAAACGCATTTACAGCACTGGTTAGATTATATTGGCAGGGATACTAAGCTTAAAGAGTTGCACAGAAAC